>JBCDDK010000179.1:0-11846 GCA_039180345.1 Cyanobacteria bacterium P01_G01_bin.39
CTTAATTTACTGCGTCAAGATACATCTTCTGGCAGTCTGAAGATGAAACGTTATCAAGCTGGTTTGAACAACAATTTTCTGCTTCATATTTTGTCTAATTCTGGCATATTTTGATTGAATATTTTGATGCGATTACCCTGATAGCGGAGAGATTCAATAAAAGCAGCTATATTGTCTGACTTGCTTTTTTTTGGACGCAATGCAACTACTATTTCTAAAGGATTTGGTGTTGCCCATTGGTCTGTATGTGGCTCTTGTTTTTGAAGCGTTTTTATTTCTAATTCTGCTTCATTAGTTGATCGCGGGTAAGTTGTTTTGTCATTTTCATCAGTTTTCTTGAATGTTGAGAATTTATCTTGTTCGACCTCTCGATAGCAGCTAGCACCTCTTTGATTTGTATGTAAGGTTTTTTTACCAATAGAAAGATAGGGAACACAACCCGTTTTGTTTTCTACGTTTAGTTTGAATAAACCTGTGGGGCTAGATGGTGCAGAAATTTTAATTTGCTTATCTTTATCTGCTTTTAGTTCTTTTTTAGTTCGGGTATCGGCGAGAGCTGTTTTTGCTAAATACTTGACCTTATCTTCGATAATTCCTGGGGCTAAATCTTGTCTGATGCGAACCAGCGTTGCGCCTTTCCTGTTATTTTGCATACATTCTTTCTTCTTGTCTTCGCTGAAAATATCTATATTCGATAAATTCATTTTGCGATCGCTTAACCATCCCCAAAGATAAGCACAATTTGAAGAATCTATCATAACGACAGGATTTTTGTTTTCTTCTACTGAATCAGAAATAACCTTATCAACAAAAGTTTGAAACCGCTCATGGCGAAGATATTTATTGCTTTTATCTTTTCCCAACGAAAGAGGAGAAATATCAGATATATCGTGAAGTGCTTCAGTAAATGGTTTCCAAGGAATTATGACAAATTTTTTAGTTTTAGGGTGTTCATAACAGCACTTCATTTCATTCAACCCAGTTGCGACATTAGTTCTAATCGCTATTGGTAGAAAAGTATTTTCTAATCTTCCTCGCTTTCTACCAGCATTTCTACGAACTATAGTAATAGCAATAACTTCTTTCGGTCTATTTTCTAGTTCAATATCTTCAAAGTAGCGATCGACTTTTTCTTGTACTTTATCGATCCGACCAAAATGCGCCCATAATAATTCTTTAATAGCTGATTGAGCTGGGAAAACAAATTTGGATATGCTGATGTCGCCTGTATCTGGAAAAGGAGAAGGAGGAACAATAAACTGAACACAGCTACGACCAATAGAAGCTATTGCTTTACAAGTTGAAGGTTTGTTAACTGGATCGTCAGGAAGTTGTTTATCTGGATTGCTAGGATCGGTGTAAAATTTACTTGCCATTACCAAACAGAATTTCGGACGTTTAATTTTGGCAATTTGATTAGCCGTATGAATCCACTCTTCAACTCTTTTTTGCGATCGCTCTTTATTTTTTAAATCGCTATGAGGTAACTGAGTTTTTGCTCCGTGAGTATTTTCGGGAATAGCTGAAGGCTGAATTTCTATCGTATCTCCCCACAGTATTTTGAGAATTGTTGTTAGTAGCTTGAGACTATAGCTATCTTTGTTTTCATGAAAAATTATCACTAATGGTTTTTCCTTTGGATACAAACGCTTAACCGCTTCTTTATTTAACTTAATTAACGTTCTAAGTTCTCCAGATTGGTCTTTATTTTTATTGTTGAAACGAAATACTTTAATTCCTTGTTCGCTCAGACGAAAATTAAAATGCTTTTTTAATAGCTTATTGATTTCTGAATCGCTTTTGTTATTTAGATACTTGGAAGTAAAATCTTTGAGTTGAGGATTTTCTAGTAGCTCTACAACAGCATTTAATAGAGTTGGTTTGTTGATTTGCTTAGTTGCTGCATCCGTATCGTTTTTATCTTTGGTGGGATGTTTTGCTTTGACAGAAGTATATCCATCAAAAGGAATTATATTCTGGGTTCTAAATATCTCCTCTATTGCTTTAAAAGCCTCTAATTTATCCTTTTCTGGTACGCCCGCTTTGATATTGTGAGATTGATTAGGATCGCTATCGCTATAAGTTAAAAGTACCTGACAGCCATTTTTAGAAACTTCTCCTCTGGCAATTTGTGCGCCCGTGAATTTATCAAGCGGTAGCTTTAGTTTTCTTTGTAGGACAGGAAAGGAACTGTCAGGTTGCCATTCATATTTGTCTGTAACTTTGTTTTTACAACGATTTAGCTTGAAATTGAAAACACGGTCTTTGTGATTTTTGGAGAATATATAACCGTTGATACCATTCGGACTAAATCCGCTATCGTTTAGCTTACTAAGCCATCTTCGTTTGGTAACGTTCATTGTCAATAATGGCTGATGTATCGAAGGGAAGGTAACAAGCTCAAGTAAGACACATAGGCTAAATAAATCTTTGTTTTTTAATTGAATTGGCTCAGTCAATAGTTCTACTATTCCCGAACCTATTTGTCCTTTGGTAATTATTCGCTTCATCTTTCCTAATCTCTGGAAAATTTCTTGATCGGAGATTAATCTGGCTATGTAGTCAGCAAACTGCGGAAACGATTTATATTTATCTGGTGGACTTGTTGTACCACTAGCTTCATCCCAACCCCAAGGAAATATTTGCGCTTCAAACGGTCGTATCAACAGAAGTTTGTCGCTATTTTGTAGTTCTCTTAATCTTTCAATCGCATCTTCTGAAATTCCTTCCCTTTCTCCATAGGGTACGAGATGTTTTACGATCCAGTCGTTGAGAAGCGGTTTTAAAACTTGTTTGATTTCGTCTTCATTTCCACCATTAATATAAGCAAAAGGTTTCGATTTTCTTTGGCTGACTGCATAGCTGCTGAGTTCCATACCTGGCACTATACGAGATATATTTGATAAGCCAATTTCTAAAAAGCCTCTAAGAGATGCGTAAGGCAGGTTTTTAATCTGTTTAACGTCTTCGTGGACTTGAGAGAAGTTAGCCAATGCTTCTTTAGTCCAAGCTAGAGTAAATCCGTCAACTACAACGGATGTTAAGTTATCGGGGACAGTAAAGGCAAGGGGAATTGTGTCAGTGGTTTTGGCGTTGCCTAATGCGATGTATTTTTTAAGCGGTGGTACAGCTAATTTGTATAGCTTGTCTTGAGTTAACAGAATAAAAATAAGAATGTTTGTCGATTCTTGGATATCTTCTGGATTAGTTGGCATTTTTTGTATTTCAGCAGCGTTTTCGTGGGTTTTATTCATAATTGATTACATATCGTATAAAGCATCGTCGTCTTCAAAGCCATCATCTTCGTAGATCGAATCCGAGGATTGAAATAGATTTGAAGGATAATTGACGTTTTTAATTGTTCTCAAGGGTTCGAGAAAAGAAAGATAGAGTTCTTCGTATATCTCTCGAATTGCAGGATCGTCTTGCTGCTGTACGCATTCTTCTAAAATTACGCGCATTTGCACTAACATACTGTCGCGGGGTGAATCGGGTTTACCCCTAGCAGATTGAGGAGCCCAGGCTGCATCGACAAAGTAAACTGATACTGGACAACCATTTCTCATTCCGCGTCCAATCGTCTGTAAGATTGCCACCATCAAATTGGCGGTAAAAGGTTTAAATAATTCTTCTCCTAATTTGCTAGCCATCAATGGCTCTTGTAACAATCGTTTCACCTGACGATAAACATCTGACCGAGCATCATTCCAAGCATGATAAATCTCTGTTAATCCTTGTTCGGGGTCAAATTTACGGCGATCAAATCTTTGGGTTGCACGACCCGCTAAACTATACAAAAGTTGGGTATCATCTATGGTGGGATGAGGACGAGTTAGAAAGTAAATCGCACCAATCGCAGCATCTCTTTCTCTCGCGCCTTTAGTAAATACAATATTTACACCACGACCAATAGCCAACATAGGAAAAATGATTAGTTCGCAATTCTCATCATCTCCCAAAGCCTCACATTGAGAGGTGGTTACATAGTCGGTGGGTTTTTCGCCTTCTTGGAGATAGCTAACAACGGCTTTAGTTCTTTTGCCGATGTCAGGGTAATTGCGATCGAGATGTTGCTTAATTTCTCTTACTTGTCTATAGCCATTGACTACAAAAGCTGCTTTGCGATGAATGTCATGTCTAACATCAAAATATTCGATCGCTTTTCTAACTTCAGAGAACTCGCCATCTTCTACTAAACGATCTACCATTTTCAGTAGGTTACGATCTCTTAGTTCTCCTGCACCGCTATAGCGCAACGGTTCATTGTTTCTTTCTTTGTCTTTTAAATATAGAAAGCAGTATTTACTTGGTTCTATTACTTGCTTTTCTTCTCTCGGTTTTGGCTTGAGAAGATAATTGGGATAAACATCAATATGATAGGCTGGACTAGCTTCTAAATAAGAAGTAGCAGAGGTCATCAACACCGCAGGTGCATCTTCTCTGCTCTCTGCTGCCAATAAATAATTAAAGCGGTGCATTAACATCCGAGGCGCACCAATAAAAGTAATATGAGTCAGAGTTACGTTACTGGAATTAGGGCGATTGGTACGAGCATCAGAAAAACTGTATTTCACACCAGAAAGCGACGATCCAATTAAATTTTCAGGCGTAAAACGGCGTAATTGGTCGGAAATAGGCGGATTTAAGATTGAGTCTTTGATTAAACCTTCTGCCACCATTGTTCTAGTTTCAGGTACAGTTCGGCGATAACCAGAAATAACAAAGGTAATTGCTATTAGCAGCGGAATAACATCGGGAGTAAGATGAGGTGGTTCTTGCCCTGGAAAACAAAGATTGAGAAACAACTCAGCAATATCTTCAATAACCTTATCTCGTTTTTTAAATGTGTTCTCAGCTAAGTATTGCCTTAAAAGCTCGATTAATTTATGCCAGTTAGCAACTAGAGTATCTATTTCAATACCCAAAGCCTGAGAACATAGGTTTTTTTTAAATTCCTTCTGCGGTGTTTGAGTAGCAGTACGGTCGTAAAACGCACTATCAGCAGCAGTTCTCCAAAAGTTTGTTAAAGCATGGATTTTAGTAAAACCCGTTTTTATTTCCGCCGTGCTAGCCTTATCTCTTTTGTAGTAATATTTATTTTCTTCAAAACCTTCCAATATTTCGGTAATGATTCGCGATGCTGTTAATAGCTGCCCTTCAAAGCGTTTCTTTAATCTGGGATGAATATTTTGCACCAAACTAATCAGAGTAGTATTATGACTACCGAACTCAGCCATGTTGCGACTGTATAGTTCGAGAATACGGTTTTTTAGTAAATGCGTTTTGTTTCTGGATAAAGGATTATGAACTTGTTCGAGAATAGTTCGGTGAATAGAATCATCTGCACCAGAAAGATTTAGTTTTGCTAAACCATAACTATCCAAGTTCGACTGCACCATATCAGCTTCGTCAAAAATAACTAGATCGAAAGTTCGCGCCATCAACTCAAAGTAGCGAATCTCTTCGTCAATGGCTTGGTAGGGTACTGTGGTATCTATCGATCTAATGTGTCCTACCCAAATATCCGCATCAATTAAATCTCGCGGTGCTTTATTGCGTCCGCACATTGTCCATACAGGACATAAGTATTCTTTTGTCTTCCCAGGAGACGAACTTTGTAAAATATTGCTACAGGGTGCATTGCCAAAACCCCATAAGGAAGTTTCCGCAGGTGAATAGGCTGGAAGCAAGCAGTTAAAAGCAAAAGAATCCGCACCATCAAGAGTATGAGCAAAACCTCCTTGTCCCCCAGCAGCAGCGATGGTTTCAGCAATGCGATCGCCATGAGTACGCCTTGTAACAGGATTTTGACCTACCAACATCCCGACTTTGACGCCATGAAACTTTAATTCCGCCATATACTGTCTAGATACTTCTATGGAGGGAAAAACCAGCATTACTTTGTAGCCCTTTCTTCCCAGCCAGACAGCACTTATCATTAAAATTGTGGTTTTACCAGCACCAGGTAAACCGATCAAATGCTTGATTCCTGATAGCTCAATAGTTTCGTTTTCCGTTACTAAACCCCGATTTTTTCTCGGTGCTTTTACCTCAAAATTATTTAAGCGATCGCTCCAGTTACCAGATCTTCGTTCGGGATGTTCTCTGTCTTTACGATCCATATCCTCCGCAATCTGTCGTAGTTCGGCTAGAGGAATTGATATAGCACCTCTAGGTATTCGACCAATATGATGAGTTTGGCGTTCGGCTAATGGTGCAATAATAGGATCGATTGGCAAACGAGTTGACGTTGCTTCATTTCCTAACGCAACAGCCATCTGCTGTCGAGGATTAGCTACTTGGCGACCGTGAAATTTATAATTCATCGGTGCAGCTAATATTTCCCGCGCCTTAGTAATAGACGGATTTTCTAAAAAGTCCGTTTGGCTAAACTGCAATGTTTCGGGGTCGATTTCATATACCCCCTGAGTTCTACTTTGATAGTGATAGTCGTTGTAAAGTGCTACTGCATACTCCACAGAATTTTTAGTTACATAGCTCAAAGACATCTGACGCAGATTAAAAATTGCCTGTTTTGCAGATTTTAAAATTGCTGCATCATACACACTTGTCATTCCTGACATGATTACGGGAGTGTATTCTAAAGATTCAACGCCGATAAATTCTTTCATCAGGACACATAGCCAGCAAATGCGATCGTTTCCCGTCCAGAAATTTGGTTTAATTCGCATAGTTCCCCTCTTGTATATTCTCAATCACTGATGAGACAGACATTATCTGTAAAGTTGCCGTTTCACCTTTTTTATCTAGAAGAGAACGCAAAGTAGACAAGTACCCCGAATAGTCTTCAATAAGCTCATCCGTAATTGCCACTATTCTTTTTTGATAGAAAATAAGTCCGCCAATACTGCGATTGAGCTTTTGAGCTAGCAACACAGGACTGCGATAGGATTTAGCATCGATACCAATAGCGTGATCGCCTATTGCCACATCACACTGGTCTGATTCGGGATATAATTCAGCGTCTAAACCATAGGCTTTTGCTTCGTCAAAAATTGCCAACTCATCAATTGCAGGTGCAGTCCAATAAGCCAGTATCTGAGGTTTAGCTACTAATAATCGACCCTCTTCTGGCTCCAACCTTTCTCCGACTCTTGGTGGATACTTACTGTTACACTGATAAATCGGACAGTAGCCATCAGGATAGCGATCTCGATTTGGATGAGGTCGCAACAAAGTTCCGCAGTGATAACAACGATGTGCAAAATTATTAATTAACCAAGCTTCTGGAACGAGATCGAAAAACTCTACTACAGTTTCTTGTAGAGGAGTCAGATTATGTTCGATTAAATAATCTAAAAGTTCTCGTTCTCTAATTAGCGATCGCCTTCCTATTAACTCTCTAATTGCGGTGTAAGCTTGATGCCGTTGCTTCGTACCTAGACTTTTAGTTGCGGTTATCATCCTAGTATACAGACGACGTTCAATTACGTTATCTTCACCGTAACCACCAGATTTATCGGCAATTTCGGCGCAGTCTACCGTTGGCACTTTTAAATCGCGATCAATCAACCGAACATTGGCAAATTCTAATTCTCGAAATGTATTCAAATCCCATTCATAACCGTGAAGACTATAGCGAGAACGTTCTAATACATCGTGAACGCAAGCAGCGCGATCGCATTTTCCTTCTTCTAAATACAACCGACCCAGCTTACACATTGCTGAATGCAACTCTTTCGGCAATTTATCATCTTGTCGGACAATTTCTTTTCCTGTAAGAAGATTTAAGTATTGCCGTAAAATTCCTTGAGCTAAAAGAATTACAGCATCTTCAGCTAAGGTAAGATTGCTTTGATTTTGCTGAGAGGGAAACAAAGATAACTGTTGATAATTATCAGACTTTTCTGAATTTTCTCCGCTTCTTGTCGCTAAAATTTGTTGTTCTAATTCTTTGTCATTCAAAGAAGACAATACCTCGGCGATCGCTTTTAAAGTCCAACCTTTCTTCAAAAACTGCAAAATTGCCAGTCCCTCTAATACTTGACGAAAGCCAAACTTCTTCCCCTTCGGTTGGGATAAAAGTTTTTTTCCTCGCCATGAACGAACTGTCCTTACAGCAGGAGGTTCTACCAATAAATTTAGCTGCTCGATTTTGTGCTGTAATTCTTCTGAAAGATTTTCAGCCGTCCCTTGCCAGTCTTTAATATCATCAAAGCTCATTTTTTACACCAAATGATGTAAACAGTATATGGTGACAAAAGTATTTTTGGCAAATATAATTGGGTCGAATGGGCGATCAAGTGGTCATCCCAACATGAATATATTTATTTTTAAATATGTTGAGTCTATTAGCGGATGAAAACTTTAAAGGGGCTATAATTCGCGGAATGTTTTTGCGCCAACCAGATTTGAATTTGGTTCGGGTTCAAGATGTAGGTTTACAAGAATTAGACGATCCAACAATTTTATCCTGGGCTGGCGATAACGAGCGTATCGTTGTCACTCACGACAGAGCAACTATGCCTGACTTTGCTTATGAACGTATAGCAAATGAAAAAATAATGCCAGGGTTGTTTGTAGTTAACGATCGCATTTCTATTAGACAATCTATTGATGATTTATTACTTTACGTAATGTATACTGAACAACAAGAATGGAACAAGAAAGTCTTATATATACCTTGATAATTCTTATTTTTAAACGTTGAGTTAAAATATAAAATTATGTCGGAAATGTAAGTCGTGCGAATAGCTTATGACCCTTGTCTTAAAAAGTGAAAAACCACCGCTACGCGAAGATAAAACTGGCGCAATCAGAGTGGGAAAATCGAGAGTTTTATTAGAGATGGTAATTCATGCATTTCAAGATGGTGCATCTCCTGAAACGATTATCGCCGACTACCCAACTTTGACTTTATCTGATGTTTACGGTGCGATCGCTTTTTACCTTAAAAACAAATATGAGGTAGAAGCATATTTAGCCAAAAGAGAAGAGTCAGCTGAATCTGTCAAACAGCGTCTTGAAGCCATACAACCCGATCTGAACCAAATTCGTTCTCGTTTATTGTCCCAGAGAAATTTGTAATATTGTAGATATATGATGAGTGAATAGATCGATAAAAGATTAAAATTCCTCAGTTCTTAAAATTACCTTGTCGTTATGCGATCAATACTTTAAAACACAATGCGCCTATTTGGAAGAAAGAATGGTTTGAAGATGGTGCTAGTACCTGGGTTTCTATCGGCGCGTGCGAGCAAGATGATAATAGCAATTGTTAACCTTTAATCTTGCGTCACTTTTTTATTGGCAATTCATAATTTCAGAAAAGAAGGTGATTTTGAGATAGTATCAAATTTGTGAAGGCACTAGTCCATTGAAGGTTGTGGTTATCTGATATTCAGCATTTAATCGTTCTAACTTCATAAAGCTGGAACTTGCGATCGCGAGTTACAATTATCGAGTTTTCATACATTGCTTGAGCTATTAAAATGCGATCAAAAGGATCTTGATGGTGTAAGGGTAATTTTTCTATTGCTAGAGCATGGTTAATACTAATAGCCAAAGGTCTGAATCTTTTCTCTTTTATTTGTACAGTCAAATCATCTGGTGCTTGTAATTTACCCAGAGATTTTTTAATTGCTATTTCCCAGGCAGATGCAGCAGAAATAAATACGATATTATCTGGATCGGCGATCTCTTCTTTAGCTTTAACCGAAAGAGTAGAATCGTTGCTTAACCACCAAATCAAAGCATGAGTATCCAGCAATAGCTGCATTATTCATCTTCTCCCATGAAACCCTGGAGAATATTAGCTGGAAGTTCGTCATCAAAATCATCATTCATGACTACTTTGCCTTCCCAGCCACCAGGATTTCTGGGCTGTTTATCTTCTTGGTAGGGAATTAGCCTAACTAATGGCTTTCCAGCTTTGGCAATCACAATTTCTTCTCCTGCCAATGCCGACTCAATTAATTTTGATAGTTGTGACTTTGCCTGATGAATATTCGATATCTTCATAGTTAGCTTATAGACTTAGCTAAGTTTAGCCATATTGTAGCTAAATGATTTTATCATTGCACGACCGCGTACAAATCATCAATTATTAATTACCATAAATATCAGCCAAGCCCTATCTCACCTTAAAATCTAAAAACAGATTGTTATAGCACTGTATTGTATTTCGATCTGGAAAAAAGAGTGGTTTGAAGACGTTGCTAGTACCTGGGTTTCTATCGGCGCATGCGAACAAGGTGATAATAGTAATTGCTGATACCCAATAAAAAACTAATAAAAAAACCTCCCATATTGTCTATAGAAGGTACAATTATTAAAAATTTTTCATGCAGTATCACAATCTTTTATAAGGTTAGTGATTTTTTCTACATTCTTTATTTCTTTTAATTCCTTAGAATTCTGAGGGCATTCTTACGAAAATATGCTATTCACAAGGCGGGTTTCGACGTTTTGATGTACTATACACCCCAAGATTTACAGGTATCTTTTAAGTTTAAGAATTTAAAACCTTTTACGATAACAGAAAAATTACTTAGAAAAGCGGACAAACTTCACGAGGTTACAGACCTAATCACAAAATATCGTAAACAATATCAATTTGAAGCTTTTAGTCAGTCATTATTTATAGTATTGATGGTTGCAAGATTAGTAGAATCTGGCAAATAGACGAAAATTATCAAATATGTTGTGACCTAAATAACAGGCGATCGCACTGAGAGATAGCGCATAGGATTACGAGCGCGGTTGAAAAGATTATAGGTACCAATGATTAGTAAAAAAAATAGAGCTAAGTTTTCATTCTGTATTTGATCGCTTGAAACAGCGCCTCAAAATCTGATTTCTGATGAATATCGAAGGTTAGAGCATTCATATCGGCGATTATATCTGCTAGTCTAGCAATGGTATTTCTAATCTCAGTATAGAGATCAATCGCTTCTCGAAATCCTTGTAAGTTGGCAGCGCTAACAGTTTTCATGCCGTCGTCAAGTTCTTGGATTTTAGCTTCCCAATATTTGATGTATGTTAATCTTTCAATTGGCTGATAAATGTTGGCATCTTTGAGGACAATTGGAAAGATGCGATCATAAAATTGACCATTTTTGGCGATTTCAATTAGCTCGAACATGCAATTTTCAGATTCTAGGTAGCGTTTGCTGATCACGACGATAATGGCTTTTCCTTGTCCAATGCGCTGCATGAATTCTTTGATTCGAGCTTTGTAGCCTGCGTCATTTTTGTCGCGGGTAATGATAATATCTTTATTCTGAGCTGATTGCTCAATTAGATCTACAAGTTGTTCGCTTTCTCCACCCCAGGCATAGGAGATAAAGATTTCTGAGTTAGCGGGAGGTTTTCTTGGTGTTAGGCTGGGGGAATTTAACTGATTTTGCAAATCGCTGATTTTTTGCTGAATATCTTCGATTTCCATGATGATGTGAGCAGGGGTTAAATTGCCCATTGTTGCTTGTTGTTCTTGAAGAACTTGCAGGCGGCGTTGGTGAATATTGATGAGTTTTTCGGTGGGATTGTTGGTCATGGCTAATTTCCTCTAATCATAGTTTTGTTTTAATGCGTTTAGAGCTTCTGGAGTTCCAATTTTCTTGAGAGCCTGTTTTATTTCCCATTGAACCAAGACCCCGCGAGCGTCCAAAGCCTCGATTAATCCTGACACTGCCGTACTATCTCCAATCTGTCCCAGAGCTTCTGCTGCTGAGCTGCCAACCCAGTCATTGCGGTCGCTCAAAGCCTCGATTAATCCTGACACTGCCGTACTATCTCCAATCTGTCCCAGAGCTTCTGCTGCTGAGCTGCTAACCGAGTAATTGCCATCACCCAAAGCCTCGATTAGTTTTGGCACTGCCGTACTA
>JBCDDK010000180.1:0-11770 GCA_039180345.1 Cyanobacteria bacterium P01_G01_bin.39
CGAAGGCGCTTATGACCTAATTATCCGAAATGCAAGCTTAGCAGATAGTAGATTAATTGTACGTAAACTAGCTGCTGACAGGCGGCTGCTTGTGGCTTCTCCCGCCTATCTCGAACAATATGGTATTCCTACTACACCAGACGATCTCGCAGCGCATCGATGCGTCACACTTGGAGAAACAAGATGGAAATTTGAAGACGGACAAATCATTAGCGTTTCGTTCTCAAATACCGTTAACGATGGCGAGGCAATGCGAAAAATGCTCGAACAGGGAATGGGTATTGGCATGAAGTCCGTTTGGAATGCTAGCGAAAGTCTAAAGTATGGGCTTCTTGTTGAAGTACTGCCAGAATTTCCACTCGTCACAGAAGCTTCTATTTGGCTCCTTTATCCAAGTCGTCGGATTGTTGCTCCAAGAGTTCGCGTAATGATTGACTTTCTAATCGAACAGTTTCAGCCAATTCCACCCTGGGAGCGTCATGGAGAACTAAAAAACTGAGAAAAAGATTGTCAACACCAATCTTCCCCTGTTAGACTTGAGCGTACAAAAATTACTCAGTCTTGAGTCGAACTATTCGGTTTTTTCGGGCGATCGCTACAGGTGGTGTTCGATACGCCAAACCTAAGCTACTTCCATTCGATCCCATGCGTTGATAATTTTATTATCATCAGGCAAAAAATACTGTTCCAGAGGGCGAGAACAGGGTATAGGTATGTCTGGAAAAGCAACTCGTTTCGGTGCTGCTTTCAACACTGAAATGTCATGCTCCGTCACGCTAGCGATGATTTCTCCTGTTACTCCATAGCTCTTGTAATCTTCGTCAACCACAATAAGTCGTCCCGTTTTGGCAACGCTTTTGCGAATTGTGTCACGGTCAAGAGGTACAAGACTGACTAGATCGATCACCTCTGCGCTCACTCCCTTTTGTTCTAGCTTCTGGGCTGCTTTTAGCGAGTGATGTACTCCTATGGTCCCAGACCTTCAGCGATGATGCCAGAGGCACTATTGAAGAAGGTTAATAAAGTTTTAAATTCTGTTGTTTTTATTTTTTTGTGTTGCGATCGTTTTCTAAGTGATTATTTATGCTGATTAACTCCAGTCGGCGATCGCAATTTTGCCAATAGTTCTACCTTTTTCCAGACGCTGATGAACATCCCGTAAGTTTTGAGCATTAATAGGTTTAAGCACATCATTGCAAGTGGTCATAATTACACCGTCTTCGATTAGTTGACTCAAATCATTTAGCAACTTACTTTGCTCGGCAATGTCTTCCGTTTGGTACATCGATCGCGTAAACATAAATTCCCACACCAAGCCAGCACTCTTACTTTTTAAAGTATCCATAGCTAGTGGCTGTTCATTATCCACAATGCAACAGATCGTGCCTTGGGGTTTTATTGCTTTTGTCATAGCTTGCCAGTGACCATCGGTATCATTTAGACAAAGGATATAATCGACATGTTGATAGCCAATTTTATTAATCTCTTCTGCAAGATTATTGCGATGGTTGACTACTTCATCCGCACCAAGTTTTTGACACCAGGCAATCGTTTCTGGACGAGAAATCGCATATTAAGTTTAGGGTGAAAAAGAACTCAAAAAACCCGTACTTCTAGGTAAAAATACTTGTCTATTGCCCCAAGTAAAATTTGTCGATCTTATTATAGCAAGGGTTTGGACCCTATAAGTACAGTCTTAACCAATTTAATCTGAGTGCAAAATTATTCCCTGCAAATAGTTTGTCTGGTATAAGTTTACCAAGCTAGATCTTTTGCCCTTTGTCGTTAGTCTTCGGTTGTTCGTCGCCAAATAAGTGACCAATGACTAATAACCTAATGACTAATAACAAACAAGTATTTAGGAGAATTAATTAGATGAAGATAGCCGTTGCCAAAGAAAACGAGCTAGGAGAATTTAGAGTAGCCCAAGTTCCTGATACTGTATCCCGTTTAGTCAAACAAGGTTTTGAAGTGTTGGTAGAAGCGGGGGCTGGTATAGGTGCGGGTTATGAGGATTCGGATTACGCAACAGCAGGCGCAACAGTAATTAGCGATCCTGCCCAACTTTGGGGAGAAGCAGATATTCTACTCAAAGTTAATCCACCAAATAAGCAAGATGGTTTGTTAGAAGTTGATTGGCTCAAACCTGGCGCAACCCTAATCAGTTTTCTCAATCCATTGGACAACCCTAGCATCACTCAACAGCTTGCTCAAAGACAAGTGACTGCTTTTAGCATGGAACTAATTCCTCGCTCTACACGCGCCCAAAACATGGATGCGTTGTCTTCTCAAGCCAACATTGCGGGTTATAAATCAGTACTATTAGCAGCAGCTAGTTTACCACGCATCTTTCCCATGATGACTACCGCAGCAGGAACCATCCCTCCCGCCAAAGTAGTAGTTTTAGGTGCAGGGGTAGCTGGGTTACAGGCGATCGCCACAGCCCGCAGATTAGGGGCAGTAGTGGATGCTTTTGATATTCGTCCGACAGTCAAAGAACAAATTCAAAGCGTTGGTGGTAACTTTATTGAAATTAATCTCGAAGAAACCACCGAAGCCGAAGGAGGCTATGCCAAGCAGGTTTCAGGGAATACCCAAGAGCTTATTCGTCAGAGTTTGAGTTCCTATATCGCTAAAGCCGATGTGGTAATTACTACAGCACAAGTTCCTGGAAAAGCAGCACCACTATTAATTACTGAAGATACAGTAGCGCAAATGAAATCAGGTTCGGTCATTGTCGATCTGGCAGCCGAAAGTGGTGGTAACTGTATCTGTAGTGAGGCTGGTAGGAATGTTACCTCTCATGGCGTAACCATAATTGGTCTAACCAATCTTCCTGGTACTGTACCTGTTAATACTAGTCAAATGTATGCCAAAAATCTTCTAAATCTGGTGAAACATTTAGTCAAAGATGGCGAATTACAGCTTGATTTTGCCGATGACATTACCAACAGTGCTTGCGTGACTCATGATGGCGAAATTCGTAACGAAAGGATTAAAGAAGCGTTGTTAGTCGTTAGTCGTTAGTACATGCGGCAAACTGTCGCCTTTGTTGGTCATTTGTTATAGAAGGCCAATTATCACAAAGAACAAAAGGCAAAGGACAAAAGACAAACATAAGGAGTCAATTTTATGGAAGCAGGATTATTAACAGGTTTAGTAGTTTTCGTTCTAGCATCATTCGTGGGTTTTGAAGTAATCAACAAAGTCCCTCCGACACTTCATACTCCCCTAATGTCTGGTGCTAATGCCATCTCGGGGATTGCGGTAGTAGGTGCATTACTGATTGCTGGAGTACGGGAGTGGAACATAACTACTATTTTAGGTTTGATGGCGGTGGTGCTAGCTACCGTTAACGTCGTCGGTGGTTTTTTAGTTACCGACAGAATGCTGCAAATGTTTAAGAAGAAAGAAGCATCATGAGTATATATTTAAATACGGGAATCGAACTAGCCTATTTAACTGCTGCTGCCCTATTTATTCTGGGCTTAAAAAAATTAGGTTCTCCTGCCACCGCCCGCAAAGGTAATACCCTGGCAGCAGGGGGAATGTTAATTGCTATTGTTGCAACTTTATTAAACCAATCCGTACTCAATTATGAATGGATTTTAATAGGCATTATTGCTGGTTCTTTGATAGGTGCGATCGCAGCTCAGAAAGTAGCGATGACGGACATGCCCCAGATGGTAGGTATCTTCAACGGCGTTGGTGGTGCTGCTTCGGCTTTAGTTGCTGTAGGTGAGTTTTGGCGATTGCTTAATAATACTGGTACTGTTCCTCTAGATGCAACTTTTATTGCTATTTTAGGTGTCTTAATTGGTGGCGTTACCCTTACAGGTAGTTTGCTAGCCTTTGCCAAACTACAAGGCTTAGTTTCGGGTTCTCCTGTTACCTTTCCTTTGCAACAACCTTTTAATGCTTTATTGTTAGCTAGTTTCTTAGCTGGCAGTGTTTATTTACTAATTCAACCAGCCAATCCGACAATTTTTCTCGCTTTGACAGTCATATCTTTACTTTTCGGTGCGTTATTCGTGCTGCCGATTGGTGGTGGAGATATGCCCGTAGTAGTTTCTCTATTAAACTCATTTTCAGGACTAGCTGCCAGTGCCGTAGGTTTTATTTTATATAACAATATGCTGATCGTTGCTGGGGCATTAGTCGGGGCTTCGGGGTTAATTCTGACCCAAATCATGTGTAAAGCCATGAATCGACCCCTCACTAACGTACTATTTGGTGCGTTTGGTGGAGACAGCGCTGCTGTTGCTGGCGGTGCAGGTGGTGCGGAAATCGATAAAACTTACCGTTCCATTGATAGTGAAGAAGGAGCAATGATGCTTGGTTATGCTCGTTCTGTAGTTATTGTTCCTGGTTACGGCATGGCTGTAGCTCAGGCGCAACACGGCGTAAGAGAATTAGCCTCCCAACTCGAAAAAATGGGTGTGGATGTCAAATATGCAATCCATCCTGTTGCAGGTAGAATGCCAGGACACATGAACGTCTTACTTGCTGAAGCTAACGTTCCCTATGATCGCCTGTACGATATGGACGATATAAACACTGATTTTGATCGCGTTGATGTCGCTTTAGTTATCGGTGCCAACGATGTAGTCAATCCCGCAGCCCGTAATGATAATGCCAGTCCAATCTACGGAATGCCCATTATTGATGTGGATAAAGCCCAACATGCTATTGTCATTAAGCGCAGTATGCGGACAGGTTTTGCAGGAGTGGATAACGAACTATTCTATAAAGACAAAACCACTATGTTATTTGGTAGCGCACAAGATGTAGTTTCTAAGTTGGTAGGGGAAGTCAAGCAGTTGTAATTCCAAACTAAACAATTAGTTTTTTTTAAGGGCGTAAACTTTACGCTCTTTTTCTATTTTTGGTTAAGGCGATCGCTTTTATTTGTCTATATCTAAAATGCGATGGTATAGATATTTCTTAGGCTATGCTTGCCAAACTTGCCCAGAAAACTGGCGGCGATCGCATTATCTAATACAAGGAGACGGTTACTTTAAGATTGGCAAGACAACTAATTTGTCTATACGAAGCCAACAGATAAGTTTACAACTACCCTTTAAGGTCACACTTGTTCATTCAATTAGTACGAATAATATAGACGAAGCAGAAAGATATTGGCATACTAAGTTTAAGTCTAAACGTCTTAATGGTGAATGGTTTGCTTTGGTTGAAGGAGATGTGGCTGAGTTCTTGTCAATCCGAGAAATGTAATATAAGGACTTAAAAGAAGTTTTGTCTAAACTCCTAATGGCTTGAAAACTAACACTTCATGGTAAGAAGCAGACAAAAGCCACTTATCGAATTACTAAAGTTATTTGCCATCAATATATTCTGTAGTTAACAACTAATATTTCTGTCATCAAACCTTAATAAGACTGTGTTGAGTACATCAATAGTCTATCACAAATTATCAACTCAGATTGACTGTAAATTTTAATCTGTATATATTTCAGGCGCGATCGCACTTCACTCCAATAATCAACTAAATAACAAATTAGTGTGAACAAGGGTTAATAATTTTAGCCTTTGTTTTTTAGTACTATTAAAAAGTAATCAAAGTGTCAGATTAACCTAATAGCGGATATGGACTACCGAGATATAATCACAATTGAGCCTGGAAAGCGGAGTGGTAAGCCATGTATCCGCAGTATGAGAATTACTGTAAGCGATATTCTAGAATACCTTGCAGGTGGCATGAGCGAAGCAGAAATCCTCGAAGACTTTTCAGAACTGACACCTGAAGATATTAAAGCTTGTCTTGCTTTTGCAGCAGACCGTGAGAAAAAGTTATTCGTTGTATCATTGTGAAACTGCTGTTAGATGAAAACTTGTCAGATAGAATTATCTATAGAATTGTTGACTTATATCCTGATTCAGCGCATGTCAAGACTTTGGGACTGATAAATACTGATGATGCAATTATTTGGGAATATGCAAAAGTGAACGATTTTGTAATTGTTTCCAAAGATTCAGATTTTTATCAACGCAGCTTGCTTTATGGGCATCCACCCAAGTTTATCTATCTTCGTATTGGCAACAGTCCAACATCCAAGATTGTTCAAATTTTAAGAGACAATTTTGATACGATTATTCAGTTTGAAGAGAGAGAGTCGGAAAGTATTTTAGTGTTGGCATAGTGTGAAACCGCAACATAACTATTTGCTTACTTTTTCAGTTAGTGCGATCGCTTTTATCTGTCTATATTGGGAAGGCGATTACGAAGTTAGCATTGAGCATCGCTTGACTCTTGACAAAATTACTAATCAATTAGTGATGGTATGAGTAAACTATTGGTTAGCATGGATATATCTTGAATAAACACCTGATCCGTCTCATATTTGAGCCATGCATAGTGATATATATTTCAATGAAAGAGTCGCTGCAAGATATGACGAAGACGTAGAGGATTCCTTCAATCCCGAAAAGATTGCTTCTGTCGTAGATTTTCTGGCAGAAATTGCTGGTGAGGGAAGTGCGTTGGAATTTGGTATTGGAACAGGTCGAATAGCCTTACCCTTATCGATGAAAGGCATTGAAGTCCATGGTATAGATATTTCTCAGGCTATGCTTGCCAAACTTGCCCAGAAAACTGGCGGCGATCGCATTTTTGTAACTCAAGGTAATTTTGCTACCACATCATGCCAAGGCTCATTCTCACTAGTTTACCTAGTTTTCAATACCATCATGAACCTCACAACTCAGGATGAACAGGTTAAGTGCTTCCAAAACGCAGCTTTGCATCTCAACCCTGGGGGAAGTTTTGTGATTGAAGTAATGGTTCCTGCCCTTCAGTCAATACCACACGGCGAAACCAACCATGTATTTGATTTCCGTGACGATCATTGGGGAGTTGATACCTATGATGTTGCATCTCAATCCCTAAAATCACATCATCTGAGAGTTCGCAATCAACAGGTGGAACTGTCTTCAATACCTTTCCGCTATGTTTGGGCATCAGAACTCGATCTTATGGCAAGAATTGCCAATTTAAAGCTGAAAGCACGGTGGGGAGGTTGGAAAAAAGAACCATTTACAAATACTAGTCGATATCATGTATCGGTTTGGTCAAAGCCTTTGGATGGACATTAAGACAACTTTAAGTACTGCAATAATCAACTCGTCGACAAACTTCTTCTAATGGTCACCTGTACGATATGAACGATATTAACACTGATTTGGCTCGCGTTGATGTCGCTTTAGCAATCAGCGCCAACGATGTAGTCAATCCCGCCGCCTGTAACAATAATCGTATTCCTATTTATGGCATGCCAATTATTGACATAGACAAAGCCCAACACGCCATTGTAATCAAGCGCAGTATGCGAACAGGTTTTGCAGGAGTAGATAACGAACTCTTTTATAAAGACAAACCTATAAAGACAAACCCACTATGTTGTTTTCTAAGTTGGTAGGAGAAGTTAAGCAATTGTAACTTCTAAAATAATCGTGTTTACTTTGTGTATTGTCTCATCCATTAGAGTAATCTTGAGAGGCGATTTTTCTGTACCTATTTTTAATTAACATAAATACGATTGTAAAATTTAATCTTAGTTTGCTTTTAGTTGTTTTCTGAACTTAGCCAAAGACAAACAAACCTAAACATACTTTCTTACATTCTGTCTATATACATGCAAATTTTACACTGTGTAAATAAATTTTTAATTTTTCAACAATACTTGTAGATAAGATAATTCTCTAATTAGTAGTTGATTTACGTTCGATAATTTAATTTGTTGAGAAGAGAACAGAAACCACTTATATATTGATGAAAAGCATTAGATTAATAGTTTTTCACTCATACTTAGCTTAATTTGTAGTGGTGTCATTTTTAATATGGAAAATAAATTTCAGCACTGGATATCTCAAGAGAAGAAAACAATCTTGAGTGAAATTATTGTTAACTTTTTTGATAAGCTAGTTTTTGCATTTCTAGCAGCAATTTTTGCTTTCTGGTTTAACTCAATATTGGGAGGACAAGAACTAATAGGTGATTATCAAAAAGAGATTTACAATCAAAGGCAAGGCGGTTATGTAGAAATTATTAAGGATATTAAGTCCCTAGACAGGTCTTTAGCCTATTATTTTAGCCAAGAATTAGTCAACATTGATCGCCTTTCAGACACTAGCCAAGTCAGGCAAATATATAATTCTCTAGTTAGTCACATAGCTTATCTAGAAACTGGCTCTACAGGATTTGGTTTCTCCACACATGAAGAAGATCTGGACAATGTCTTGGCAAAGGTAAAAGCACTAGTTTCTGTAGTAGAAGAGTATGAAGTTTACTTTCCAAATGAATTTACCATAAAAATTGATAACTACTTAAAGTATGTCATGAAAAGTATTGATTCAAACGAGGATAACTTTAAGCTGATACAAGAAGGAAATGCCAAATATGAGGATTTTGAACTCGAAAGAAACTCCGTTTTAGATAATCTTATCCAACTAGGAAAAGAACTGGAAAGTATGATTAGAGATCGCTTAAAGATTGAAGGAATAGTTTTAGGTTGATATCTACAATGTTAATTTCCTCAATCAATTCTTAAAATTTAACAATTACAGTCATTTATCTAGCAAAAATAAGTTCTCGCATTTAAGATAATTTAGCAAGGTGTATTTTACTCGTCTTTTATTGAAATTTTGATATTGTATATTTCATCTCGAATTGGCGATCGCTTTTAATTGATCTCTTATGGGAAATGTGATTGCGATCGCTGCTACTTCGTCGCGAATTCTGATTACATTAGACTGCATTTATTACTGATAATTCTCAAAATTTGGAACGAGCAAGATTCTTGTTACTTTTGTCAAATAAGATGCAATGCGAATTGGTCGCATAGTTGTAGGCATCGCTTTGTGTTAGAAAAGATCGCCAAACTGAATCCAACTTATTACTTATTATAAATAAACATTTCTTTAGGATGTCGCTTGCTATGAAATACAATGTAGCATAATAAATAGTTAGTAAGCAAGTAAAACAAAGAACTTAAGGACATCTAATATCATGGATTTTAGAACCCGTCGCAGAGAAGCTAGAAGAGTCCGCAACATTGCTCGTAACCTAGCACGTAATGACTTCATCATCGATCCGCCAGAGACGAACAACGACGAACAACGATTTGCGGAGCTTGATTTACCAGGGTTTGCATCATTTACCAAGGCTCTGAAGCACGACGCGAACGGTCTGGTGGTTGATTTATCGTTTCAATCCCTACTCAATGCCCTCGATGAAGGCACTCAAGAAGCATTTGAAAGTGTCATCTTGGGGGGAGCCACAGCCACCCCCGCAACAGACTGTGACGAAGTAGCACCGCGCCGACTAGCCAATCCCCTCAATTCCTATTCGTTTCAGCTGATTGGCAACGACTCGAATGGCGCCCGCATGGCAGCCGCCCCAGCTTTCGATAGCCGCAATACAGCGGTTGATATGGTGGAACGCTACTGGATGGCACTATGCCGAGACATTCCTTTCGACCAGTACGAGATTAGCGATCTAATTCAGGATGCCTGCGACGATCTTAATAATCTTGATTTTGCAGCAGAGTTTGGCTTTGAATGTACGCCTCAAACCATCTTCAGAGGTCCTTACGAAGGCTGCTTTGTCGGGCCTCATGTCTCTCAATTCCTCCTGCAAGACTTTGACTTTGGCAATCAACCAATAGATCAGCGGCAACGCTTCCCTAAACCTGGTCTCGATTACATGACAGATCTCCCGACCTGGCTTGCAGTCAACAACGGAAATATCGATCCCACTGGATCTGATGTCTTGGTTGGGACACGTTATATTAAGACCTTGCGCGATGCGGGTCAGTGGGTTCATATTGATTTCCCTCATCAGTCTTCTCTTTGGGCCACAATTATTCTGTTGGGCAAAATGGCAGCAGTTTCTGAAGCTATTCCCTACATTCAGTGCCCTAGAGAAACTCGCAATTTTGCTGACCTGATTACGACTGCCGATGCTTTTGGTAGCCTCGGGGGACCAGATATCACCATCACTAGTGGTTATGCTGCGGTTTACGGACTCAAGCATGCTTGGTTCCAGAAGTGGTGCGTACACCGTCGTTTACGTCCAGAGGTCTATGCTCAACGTCTTGAGCTATTCCGACGTGGTGTTTTGGGAACGTTCTTAGACGATCGCTTTCGCGAACTGTTTGGCGCTGGGGCTGATGTTTGGTCAACGACTAACGTGCTTGATCGCATTCTCGAACACAATCGCAAGCAAAACAGGCGCTTCCGTCGCGCAGATGCTGAAGAGGGAACTTACCTGCTGCCAATGGGCTTCCCAGAAGGTTCTCCAACTCATCCCTCTTACCCTGGTGGTCACTCTGCCTTTATTGCTGCTGGAGCAACGATTGCGAAAGCATTGTTCCAAGACACGACAATTACCTGCCCTCAAGTTCCGAATGCAGATGGTTCAAATTTAGTCCGCCTGCCCAATCCTCCAGTCATGACTGTTCACGGAGAACTCAACAAGCTGATTGCTAATGTGACACTGTTCCGCGATGGGGCGGGAATGCATTGGCGGACGGACGGGACAACATCTGGTAGTGGGGGGATTGTTTCAGGTACGGATATTACCACGGGGGGCAATTTGCTGGGCGAAAGGATGGCTGTCAGCATGCTGCGCGATCTCAGGCTGACGTACCGAGAAGTGCTGGGCAATTTCGAGTTCAATAGCATTGATGGCGAACTAATCTCGATTGGAGATGACAATGATGACGACGACGATGATGACGATGACGATGACGATTAAGACAATTGTGCGAGGGAGTGATGAGCGATTAGTTGTCTTGAGTTGCTATTGCGTCTTTTTCATAGGGTAGTTATTCTTCTAGTAAATGAGCTGCTAAGTCCTAATCCGCTTGTCGGAGACGATGGACGAGATCCCCTGTCTAAGGACTGTTCTCCTTGCAGCGGCTCACTTCAAGGACGTTACTTTTTTTCAATAAGATGTGATGCGATCGCCTGAGTCTCGAAAGTTTATTAATTCAACTCAATAGTAATAGGTAACGCGAACACACCGAAAGACTAGTGATATTGTTATGTGTGAGACAAATAGTAAACGTAAGTTTATATGTTTGATCTCAATACAGGGTGTGTATTCAGAAAATTCTCGCTAAATAGATAGTTATCAGAAAGGTTATGCAAATCCGAATAGCAACAAGTCGGGATTGTGATGATATACCCGAGGTCTATTTATCTGCATTCTCTAAAGACGAGAGGGAGATTGTCTCAAAACTCGCTATCAATCTGCTATTTGAGGAAACAACTCCTCAAACAATTTCCTTGGTAGCTGAAACTGGGGGTGCTGTAGTTGGTCATGTAGCCTTTAGTCCTGTAGCAATCGATAACAATGAGAACTTGCAGGGCTATATTTTGGCACCACTTGGAGTAAAATCCGATTATCAAAATCGTGGCATTGGCTCTAAACTGATAGATACTGGTATCCAACGGTTATTAAATATGGGAGTAAATATCCTCTTTGTCTATGGCGACCCGAAATATTACAGCAGATTTGGCTTCAGCGCAGATACTGCCACTCTATACATCCCACCTTACAAGCTTCAATATTCTTATGGTTGGCAAGCCATAATCCTAAATGAATATCAGGCGTTGGTAAATGCGTAATGCTACTAGAGCATTTTCTATCTCTAAAGGAGTAAACCTGGATTTGAAAAGCTTGAAGCTTAGAGCTTATGGCTTAAAGCTACGACAAGTAATTCTTTGTAAGACATTACATGATGACCAA
>JBCDDK010000181.1:0-11769 GCA_039180345.1 Cyanobacteria bacterium P01_G01_bin.39
AATGTTACTTTCTTTGGTAATAAAGATCCTCATCCTGCGATGGCATCTCTCAAGCAACATCAAAGACGAACGTATCAGTTAGAGTTCAAAATTATGACTTATTCCTACAATGTTTCTTGAAAGTTTTGTCAGTCAATCAGCTCTATGAGTTCTCCAATTTCTCAAAACATTAACTCTTCCACCTAATTCTTCAAGCTCCTCATTAGTAGTAATTATGTCCCATGACCTGTATTGAAGTTCTCTATTTTCTTTATATATTTGATTAGCATAGACAAAGATCCCAAACACTATAGATAACTGGCTTAATCTTTCTAATATGGGAAATATATCCATTTCATTGACTAGCCTGTGTAGATCTTCTATTCGTCTTTCAATTCTTGAAAATATTGACTTCCAAAAAGATTTATTCCATTCTTTTTCTACTTTTTTTCTACAATATTCATTGAACATTTGACGAAAGCTTTCTGAATTAATACCTAGATTTTCAGCTTTTTTTGCTTTAGTTATTAATTGATATTCACGTACAATTTTATTATTAATTGAATATATCTGATCAAAAATATTGTACAGAAATTCTAATTCTAAAGTATCTCTAAGCCACTTCTTTTTAAATTTTTCAAATGATATTTTAGTTTTTACTAACTGATGTATTTGATTATAGTCTCCGATTGTAGGTTGGCGCTGATACAAAAAGTCACATTTTATATTATCGAGTTGGGAGGCTCTAGAAATATAGCAATTTTCAATATAAGCTCCAGTAAGTGTTGCTTCACTTAAGATTGCACCTTCAAAATTATTTTCTAACAATGTGGTATCAGATAAATTTACTCCTCGCAACTTAGCATTAGCTAGATTAGTTTTTATAAAACTGGCACGATTTAATCTTGATTCAGTAAGATTGATACCTGAGAGATCTAAAGATTCAAATACTTTGTTTTCTCCTGATTTGCCTACTACTAATCTACGTATTTCTGGATACCTTAAATAACTTTTTCCTACTTTGATATGATTGAGCTGTTTAGCATTATACCAATTACAATGTGTTAAATTAGCGCCACTAAAATTTGTATGTTGTAAATTAGCTGATTCAAAGTTTGCTCCTGTCAGCATTGCACTTTCAAAATTCGTTTGACCCCAGACAGGTAAATTAAGAGCAATATTGCGTAATAAAATGAATCTAGAATCATCTTTTAAGGCACGAAAGCCAAAATAGATACCTAAGAGAATTACAAAAATATATTCTAGAATCCCCAAAAAATTAATTATTTCTGAGTCATTAGGAATATTAGAAATTGTTTGGAAATTATTAATTAATCCTAACTGTTAAATTGTAACTAGAGGAGTGAAAAAAGTTAATAAAGAATTTATAAAGGGATTTATATCTTGACTGTAATTAATATTAACATTAACGATCTCAAAGTCGATGATTCTCAAATAAAGTATTGACCATAAATAAACTATTATTAAAGTAAATATTCGGTTTGAAAATTGATGTTTAGTTAAACAAATAATCCTGGCTTTAATAAAAACAATTGCTGTAGTAGTAATTGCAAATATTTCAAAATAAATAGTTGCTACAAATTTAATTAAGTCTTCAATTGGGTAAATATTATCGTCTAACAATAAAAAAACGTAAAATCCTAATATTGAGAGGATGATTGATATTAAAATAGAAATGGATTTATTAGGATAAAAAAATAAATTCTTGTTAGCAACTATTATGGCTGCTAAAACCAATAGCCAAGCTGTGATTAATAAAACAGGTTGAGAAAATAGGGTCAAAAATATTGCGATCGTTATCAAGCAAACAAAATACCATGCTTCGATAATGCCTTTGCCCAAATTAGTAATAATAAATCCTATCAGTAAAGTTGCTGCGGAGAAAAATAATAATTGTTGTATTGAGATATAAATATTCTCTTGTAATGAGTTTTCTAATAGCTTTTGTATAAAATAAGAAAGTAATCTCGGTATTACTAAAATTAGCAATAAAGAAAAAATTAATGAGTTGGCTGTCTCAAAAATTTTACCTATAAATGATAAGCCAGTTTTTGCTTTGCTGAAATTAGCCCCTTGAAGCTCAGTCCCCTCAAAATTAACTCCTTGAAGTATGGCACCTTCAAAATTAGCCCCTTGAAGCTGAGATCCTCTAAAATCCGCCTGGGATAAATTTTGACCTTCAAATGATTGACCTCTAAGATTAGAGTTCCAAAATTTTCTGATTCCTTTTTGTTGGTATTTTTCTAGAACTTCTTCCGCCTTCATGATTGTTTTGATGCGAGAGTGAAAAATGTTTTCCTGTTGGTATTTTGTTTCAAATGCCGAGTGTGAATTTGAACAAGTCTTGCTAAATCCAAGTCTCGACTAATTGCTGTAAAAAACTATTCTGATAATTTTAATGAAATCGCCAGCATTTAGGCTTTAACATACATTCAGGCTTTGAAAATCCACTTATGTATTTAATTTAGTTCTAGTATTATATAGCCTGTGCTATAAGGCGACGTGTTACAAAATAAAAATTAGTCTTTGCATCTGTAAACTGTTGTTGCGGAGTAATAAATGCGATCGCTCAACCTGAAAATTAGCCTGTAATTCACAACTCACAAATAAAGCTCTCTTATTTTTTCAAGAGAGCTTATTTAAATAACCAAACATTTCAAATCATTTAATTATTGAGAATTTTGCTTGCCCCAACAAACAAGTGCGGCTGCAAGCTAAACCTAGTAGTATGAAAATATTTGAGACTAATTTAGACCTCTAAAACTAATTTACTGTCCCACATAACGGCGTAAAAAGCTTTCTAAAGACTCCATTTTCAGATTAAAAGTAGATTCTAAACGAGAAATTTCATCTAGGGTGCAGAAAAATTCATGAGCGAGAAGAGTTCGCAGGGTACCCAAAGATTTTTTTAGTTGGGGGTTGACTAAACCTATTCCCATTCTCAGACCATCAAACAAATCCAAGGGGGGATTAATAATTATTGGCTCCCGATTAAACAGACGAGCAAAAATGCGGGGAATATCTTCTCGCTTAAGGATATCGGGACCACCTACAGCAAAGACTTGGTTTCTGGCGGCTTCAACTTTGGTAGCAGCGATCGCAATTTTGGCTAAATCATCGGTACTAACGATGGAAGAGCGATTTTGCTGTTCGCCAATTGTGAAATAAATGCCTGTGTCGCGAAATCTTTCTGCTAAGGGTATTAAATTATTAGCAAAGCCTGAAGGGCGAAGAATAGTGTAGTTTAGACCGCTGGCAATTAAGTATTTTTCTACTTCTCGTTTGGCTTTGAAGGTAGTGGAATCTTGATAACCACGATCCACCCCGAGAACAGAAATAAAGACAAAATGTTCTACGTTTTGCTCAACAGCCTGGTCGATTAAATCTATGTTGGCACGATAATCAACCGCCTGAGCATCGCTACCGCCATGACTGCTGATAATATACTTAACGCCATTACAAGCTTTGACAATATCTCTATCTACAGTTATGTCCCCAATAAAAATTTCTGCTCCGCGATCTTCTAATTCGCTAAAGCGCGACGATAACCGAACAAAGGCTCTGACGGACTCATCACTATCCCTCAATTGTCTGACAATTCTACGTCCCAATGATCCCGTTGCGCCAGTGACTAAATACATTACTGCACCTAATTGTTGTTCGGTAATAAGCGAATGAGCAGAACAAACTACTTCTCTGATTAAATTCTAGAAAAAAATTAAGCACTCTGACAATCTATAGATTGATAGACAATAGATTAAGGATGAGGGATAAAAAATTAAATGTTTTTAAATTGTTTTCCCACTACACCAACTAATAAATCTCTGGGAACTAATCGGGGGATGTTAACAACTATTTGGTTGATAAATCCTCCTGTAACTATATTAGATTGCCCTTTATCTAGTGCTTTGAAGGTTTCCTGAACCACTTTTTCTGGTTCCGTCATTGCCATCCCATTCAATCCTGTGGCTGAATCAGGAAAGTTAGCGCGATCAAAGAATTTAGATTCTGTCGGACCAGGACAGACTGCCAGTACTTTAACCCCCAGATCTTTATTCTCTGACCACAATGCCTCACTAAAGCTCAAGACAAATGCCTTAGTTGCCGCATAAACGGACATGAAGGGAATAGGTTGAAAACCTGCAATTGATGAGATGTTAATAACAGCGCCATCTCTTCTTTGCTGCATCAATGGTAAGAACAACCCTGTCAGTTCAACTACTGCCGCAATGTTAAGCTGGATCATGGCTAATTGCTTATCCAAAGGGCGATCGCTGAATGTGCCATAATCACCAAATCCCGCATTATTAATTAGCAGATCAATACTCAAACCCTGCTTAGTAACTACATCAAAAATTGACTTACCCGAGTTAGCTTCTGTCAAATCTTGAATAATGGTTGTTGCTTTTATCTGATATTTATCGCGTAATTCTGTTGCCAGTTGTTCTAATTTATCTTGCGATCGCGCTACTAATACTAAATCAGTTTGTTTTGATGCCAATTCTCTAGCAAAAACTTCTCCTATCCCCGATGATGCTCCTGTAATTAAAGCAGTTGTCATATCCTCAAACCAATTATTGCTTTTATTAAGGATTGTAACGCAACTTTAATTGTCATCGCATCAAGCACAAAAACCAGATTTCCTTACTCTTGTTCCTTGATTACTGTTGACTGTTGACTGTTGACTGTTGACTGATTCAATCTGGATACCAAAACATGCCTTTAATTCCTTCTGGATCGAGAATAAAGCCTAATCTTTGATAAAACTTGACAACTTGAGGATCGGCAAAAAGAGTAATATTGCTGATATCAGCACTACGTAGTTGATTGATAGCATATTTCATCATTGCTTTTCCCAAACCACGACTTTGAAACTTGGGGTCAACAACTACATCCCAGATAGTAGCATTAAAAGCATGGTCAGAAGTAGCACGAGCAAAACCAATCAAACGGCGTCTTTTGCCGACAACTTCCCACATCGAAACTACCAAAAAACTATGCTCGATCGCTTTTTTTACTTTGCGCAGAGGTCGACGAGCCCAGCCAACACGATCACACAGTTCCTCTAATTCATAATAATCAAGGTTACGGTCGGTACTAAAGATGATTTGAGGTTGAGAATCTTGGTTCTCTAAATTCAATACTTCTCCACTTAAGTCTGTTGCTTGGTTGGTATGTACTGTGTCCGAATTGCTGAATAGCTTTTTCCAAAAGACCATGCCGATGTGGCTTTAATGATTTGTGGTTTTTAAATAGGATATCTTAGTTATATTAGTCTATTTTCAGGCGCAAAAACATTTTTGGGAGCAAAAAACTGTCAACACAAAAATATACTCAACTTATAATTCAACTAGATTTAATCTATCTAATCTAAGAGAACCGTTGGAGAATTTTAGTTTTAGTAGTTAGAGATTACGCTGTCTTCCCTTGAAGGCAGATATATAAACAATGAGCAAAAGACTTTCAAAATTATGCTATTGATAGATAACTTTTATCTTCTGTCTATTCTTGCTTTTCTTTAATTCATACTAAACTCATATTACATTAAGCTTGCGATCGCAAGCTGTTAATTGCCACAATATTAAATCTAAAGTGACTCTCGATTGTGATGATACGATAGAGAAATGCCATCCATCAAAATACTGGAAACACCGCATACTTATGAGCTAACTGCTCCTGTTGCCGACTCTAAATTACCTGTGTTGGTTTTTGTTCACGGCTGGCTATTAAGCCGACATTATTGGCATCCTTTAGTACAGCTTTTAAAAGCTAAATATCAATGTTTGATTTATGATGCCAGAGGTTTTGGGGAATCACAAATTGCTGATCATTCTAGGGATAATAACTCTGATTTAACCTCGGAGATAGCTAATTCAGATATATTCTCTGGACTGTCGACAGATAACTTGGTTAATGAAAACAATTCACCAGATTATAGTCTTTATAGTTATGCCAAGGATCTCAGATGTTTGCTGTCAAAACTAAACATTGAGCGAGCATGGTTGGTTGGTCACTCTTTGGGGGGAAGCATTGCCCTCTGGACAGCAGATATTCATCCAGACATAGTTGAAGGAGTGATTTGTCTTAATGCAGGGGGAGGAATTTATCTCAAAGAAGAATTTGAACGTTTTCGTAATGTGGGACAACGGCTTGTAAAGTTTCGTCCTCGCTGGCTATCTCTAATTCCTCTAGTAGATCTGTTGTTTACGCGAATGATGGTAGCTCGACCATTGAGAATAAAATGGGGTCGTAGAAGAGTGATTGATTTCATTGAGGCTGATGAGCAGGCTGCTTTGGGAGCTTTATTAGAGTCTACTACCGAGCATGAGGTGCATTTACTACCTCAATTAGTCTCGCGGCTCAAACAACCTGCTTACTTTATTGCTGGCGACAAAGATCAAGTGATGGAAACTAAATACGTCAATCATTTAGCTAGTTTCCACCACTTATTTAACTCACCAGAGAGTAATGTCTTTCAGATTCATAACTGCGGTCATTTGGGCATGATCGAGGCTCCCGATGAAGTTAGCACAATTATTAACCAAATTTTGGACAAGCATTTAGACAGAGTAGAAGAATAAAAAAGAGTGAGGGAGATTTCTTATTCCTCATTCCTCATCCCTCATCCCTCATCCCTCATTCCTTATATGCCTCCATGCCGATACAGGAACAGATCAGATTGCGATCGCCATAGGCATTATTAACTCTACCCACAGTTGTCCAAAATTTGTGTTCTTTTGTCCAGGGTGCAGGATATGCAGCCTGTTCTCGGCTATAAGGATGTGACCATTCACCACAAATTAAGGATTCAGCGGTGTGGGGTGCGTTTTTCAGGGGATTATCATCAGGATCGATTGAGCCTTCAGCGATCGCCTGTGCCTCTTGATAGATGGTTAGCATAGCATCACAGTAACGGTCTAACTGCTCTTTTGATTCGCTTTCAGTTGGCTCAATCATGACCGTACCAATTACGGGCCAAGATACTGTTGGAGCATGAAATCCGAAGTCCATCAATCTTTTAGCGACATCATCAACTTCAACTCGGGCGCTCTTTTTGAGGGGACGCAAGTCAATGATACATTCATGAGCTACAAATCCCGACTCACCCTTAAATAGCACTGAATAAGAGGGTTCCAGGCGCTTTGCCATGTAGTTAGCGTTAAGAATTGCCACTTTGGTTGCCTGGGTTAAACCTGCTTCTCCCATCATGACAATATACATCCAGGAAATCACTAAAATACTAGCACTACCCCAGGGTGCAGCGGCAATCGCCCCAATGGGTTGAGCATCTTTGCTAGTTGCGGGGGTGACAGGTAAAAATGGTACCAAATGAGGCATGACACCAATGGGACCTACTCCTGGACCACCACCACCATGAGGGATGCAAAAAGTTTTATGGAGATTGAGGTGACAGACATCAGCACCAAAATCCCCTGGGCGGCATAAACCAACCTGGGCGTTCATATTTGCTCCATCCATATATACCTGCCCTTGGTACTGATGGACAATGGCACAGATGCTTTTAATCTCTGCTTCAAATACACCGTGAGTTGAAGGATAAGTTACCATCAAAGCTGCTAAATTAGCCTGATGTTTTTCGGCTTTAGTTTGGAGATCTTGCAGATCTATATTGCCGTTGCGATCGCATTTTACGGCTACTACCTTCATGCCACACATTACAGCGCTGGCGGGGTTTGTTCCGTGCGCTGATTCGGGAATTAAGCAGATGTTGCGATGTCCTTCTCCTCGGGACTGATGATACTGACGGATCACCTGAAGCCCAGCATATTCTCCTTGGGAGCCAGCATTAGGCTGTAGAGAGATTCCCGCAAAGCCTGTAATTTCTGCCAACCATTGTTCAAGGTCGTTAAATAGTTGTTGATAGCCCTGGGCTTGTTCTAGAGGGGCGAAGGGATGAATATTGCCAAATTCTGACCAGGTAACGGGTATCATTTCCGCAGTAGAGTTGAGCTTCATCGTGCAAGAACCCAAGGGAATCATGGAGGTAGTTAATGATAAATCCTTGGTTTCTAGAGTATGTAGGTAGCGCAGTAATTCTGTTTCCGAATGATAGCGGTTAAATACTTCATCAGTTAAATATGAACTTTGACGTAGCTGTTGCGGTGCAATAGCTGTTGGCTCAGTATTAAATAATTCCCGACTATCAAAAGGCAATTCACTATTGCCCGCAAAAATCTGCCACAAGTCGATTACATCCTGTTCGGTGGTCGTCTCATCAAAAGAAATTCCCACTGCGTTAGCATCCAGCCAGCGAAGATTGATCTGATGATTAGCGGCAATTTTGATAATGTCTGCCGCACTTTGATTCTTTGTCGTCACCTGAATCGTGTCAAAGAATGACTGGTTCTCTACCTGATAACCCAACTGCGTTAGTCCTTTAGCGAAAACCGCTGTCAGGTGATGGATAGATAAAGCGATCGCTTTTATTCCTGCGGCACCATGATATACAGCATACATGGAGGCAATGACAGCTAGTAGAACTTGAGCCGTACAGATATTACTGGTAGCTTTTTCACGGCGAATATGTTGCTCTCTAGTTTGTAATGCTAGACGTAAAGCAGGTTTACCATGAACATCTTTAGAAACTCCCACAATACGCCCTGGCACTTGGCGTTGATATTTCTCCTTAGTGGCAAAATAAGCTGCGTGAGGACCTCCGTAGCCCAGAGGAACACCAAATCTTTGGGTGCTACCTACAGCAATGTCTGCTCCAAATTCTCCAGGGGGAGTTAGCAGAGTCAAACTGAGCAGATCTGCGGCAACGGTAGCTAAAGCTTTAGCTTCATGCACCTGGTCAATAAAGCTAGAATAATCGTTAATTGTGCCATCTGTAGCTGGATACTGTAACAGCGCACCAAAAATTGGGTTGGAGAAGTCAAAATTGGCATAATTATCGACAATTACCTCAATTCCCAGCGGTAGAGCGCGAGTTTTAATAACTTCAATAGTTTGAGGATGACACCCTGAGTCCACAAAAAAGGCATTGGCTTTGTGTTTGCAAACCCCATAGCTCATGCTCATGGCTTCAGCAGCGGCGGTTGCTTCATCCAAGAGAGAAGAGTTGGCAATTTCTAATCCTGTCAGATCAACAATCATCGTCTGATAGTTGAGCAGTGCTTCTAGTCTGCCTTGAGCGATTTCTGCTTGATAGGGGGTATATGAAGTGTACCACCCAGGATTTTCTAAGACATTGCGTAAGATAACTCCAGGAGTAATGCAATTATAATATCCTTGACCAATGAAAGAGCGATATACTTGGTTTTTAGAGGCAATTTGCTTCAACTTATCCAAAGCCGCAGACTCACTGTGGGCAGCAGGTAAGTTCAATGATTTATGCAACCGAATAGCTGCGGGAACAGTTTGCTCGATGAGTTTATCTAAGCTTTCAACGCCGAGTACCCCAAGCATTGACTTTATCTGTGCCTCATCTATGCCAATGTGTCGTTGGGCAAAAGTACTAATATTATTTTGAGGAGTAGAATTATTGTTAGCAGTATCTGTTGTATTGTTTGTAAGTTGGGACTCGGTCGCAAAATTCAGGTTGACCATATTATCTTAAATTGGGCTTTACAGTAAGAAGTAAAAAAGGTGATTGATTATGCTAATTTCGGTTTAAACCGCTGTTTTGATCAAGTTGTAGTAAAGATTAACAAATCATAATTACTTTAAAAGTAGCTAATTTGTCAGGAATAGGGGTACTGGCTCGACTTAGATGAACCAAAAAGTTTAATCACATGGCACTATATAGTTACTGATAAAAACTGCCTAGAGCGAAGTTAATTGTACATACAATTTGCTAGACTGAAGCGGCTGATCCCTTGTAAACCAAGGATGAACAACCGATATGCCTAATATCTGAATTTACGTCCAACGTAAATATACTTAAAATATATTTACTTAATATCTACTTCTACAAACTACTCATCCATCCCTTCTACTTGAGCGCGATATTCTTTTGCCGACATAGCATCGGCTAACTCATCATCAGGATCGTCAACTTTAACCTTGATCAACCAACCTTCACCATAGGGATCTTCAGCTAAGGTTTCAGGGGCATCAACTGCAACCTCATTACGCTCGATTACTGTTCCCGAAATAGGCGGATATATATCTTCCACAGCTTTGACTGATTCAATGGTGCCTAAAACTTCTCCTGTTTCCACTGAATCTCCAACTTCAGGCAGTTCCAGAAAAACGACATCCCCCAATTGATCGAGGGCAAACGCACTGATGCCAATGGTGGCGATTTCACCATCAAAACGAACGTATTCATGACTGTCTAGGTATTTTAAATCTTCTGGATATTCTATTTCCATAATTACCTCCTCAACCGTGAGCAAAAACTAGTTTACAATGAATAATCTCATATTCGCCTGATCAATAATTTTGATCTTGTGGCAATCTTTTGAGATAAACTGCCGTTATTTCCAAAGATTTTAGTCTAGTTGATCAAATTTAGAATTAAACTTGATCTTAAAAGCGATCGCAAATTAACTTTCTTAGGTTAGTGTGTCAGTCTTATGCTTATTTCTGCCGTAAACTATCTAGATAAATCAGATCTAAGCTCAAGTAATTAAATGTATGAGTGTTTCTCATTTTTTAACTCCTCTAAAACTTTATCAGTAAAAGGATTTTGTCCTGTTGATAGAGACTCAATCCACTGCTTTCTTTTATTTAGAGATTCTTGATTGGATTCAGAAGAATTAATAAATACTTGAAAGTCTTTAATTGCTCCTTGAATATCGCCCGTCAACCCTCTGGCAAGCCCACGACCCTCAAGATAGACTGTTTTGCTTTCAGCATCGGGTGCTAATTCTACTGCTTGTTCACAGGCAACAAGAACTTTTTGTGCCTGATGATTAATACTGCCAAACCAGCAAAGATTATGCCAAGATTGAGCCTCGATTTTCAGGCTTGGGTAGAGCTTTTGCGCCTCAAAGACGGCTGAAAGAGCCTCTTCAATCTTTCCTTCTTTTGCTAAGTTGACTCCCTGTTGCACTTTGGATGGCGCAGCCAATTGAGATGCCACAGTATTGGCATTATTTTCTATTACTTCTGTGTTGGGATTAAGGTCAATATCTGGCTTGAGTTTTTGAGCTTGTTTAAACTTATCCTTCGCCTCTTTATAATCCGCTGTTTCTACTGCGAAAGCTAATCCTTGTTTAACTAAAAATTCAGCTTGCTCTTCCTCTGTAAAATCAACATAATCCAGACAAGTTGCTGCTGCTGCTTCTCTTTCCACTGAAGCCAGCATGGGATGTAATCTAATTCTTTGGCAGCCTATAGATAACCAACTTTGCCAATTTATTTCTCTCCATAACTTTATCGTTGTGTCATCGCTACCACTAGCAATGTAATTGCCATCATGAGTGAAGTCTACAGTTCTAACCTCGGATTGATGACCGTTAAAGGTATGAATCAGAGATTTATTTTTCACATCCCATAGCTTCACCGTTTTATCATGACTGCCACTAACAATGTAATTGCCATCATGAGTGAAGCCCACAGATCTAACCCCAGATTGATGACCATTAAAGGTGTGAATCAGAGATTTGTTTTTCACATCCCACAACTTCACCGTCCTATCATTACTTCCACTGACGAGATACTTACTATCATGACTGAAGTCTACAGATCTAACTCCAGATTGATGACCATTAAAGGTGTGAATTGGCTTTTGAGTGTTCTCTACATCCCATAACTTTACTGTGTTGTCTAAACTGCCACTAATGAGATACTTACTATCAT
>JBCDDK010000182.1:0-11732 GCA_039180345.1 Cyanobacteria bacterium P01_G01_bin.39
CCAAATTTGTAGCTTGTAAACTTAATTTGTAAGGATTAAGGTATCGAAAAGAGAGCAGAGGTTGTAAAAGAGAAGATAACTGGTTTAGCTGTACTTGTCGATCTAACTCAGGTTTTTGGCTCATCTTACCGTTACATTACCCAGTTTTCTTCTCTTTTACAACCTCTGCTCTCTTTTCGATACCTTAATCCTTACAAATTCAGTTTACCAGCTACAAATTAGGGCTTGGACAATCAGCTAGCTTGGCGATCGCCATCGAGAGCTTTGAATTAAGAGTGAGCAACAAAATATTACAGAGTTAATTCCAGTATTGCAATCAACACTAATACTCAGTAGAGCAAAATTGAATTGATTAGAGAACAATTCTCATAAAATGCTATACAGATGATTATTTGTGGTCAAAGCAGCAAAGAAGCTGGGCAAATGCTTAAGTTAAGCGTTTTAGCTAAGACCAAAGTGATGTTTATCTGGTAAAGGTTTGCAGCTATTCTTCTCTTCTGTGTGATCGCTACTTCTGTAGGTGCTGATTTCACAGTGGGCAGAAACTTTTTTGGCAGTGCTTTGAATTCTAATTATGGTCCTGAGGCGATTTTTTAAAATCATCATCGACTTTGTCCTTAAATCAGCCAAAATGTATGGATGATTGAGCAGATGTTTGATTGCTGCGATCAGTTTCTTCTGCTTGATTTTTTCAATTAAACGATGATATTCCAGTCGTTTTTGAAAAATCATGAGGTTTTGTGACAATACTTGAAGTAACGGGGATTCTGCTGGTGAGCCCATTTCTCGGTTAATAAAGCTGGCAGTTATCTCACAAGACTGAAATAAATATTCAGTTGGTTTTCTGGTAGAAAGGGATGAAACCCTCGTTCGATAATGGTAGTAGGGTTGAGCTAATAAATAGAACTTTGCTTGGTGCCGCAAGCATTCCAAATAGAGAATAAAATCTTCTCCTACATTAACTGTTTCATCATATAAAATGCCGTTTTTGAGCAAAAAATCTCGTCTAATTAAAGGCTTGATATAGCCCAAACTCCAATTTCGCGGAGCATTGATTGCTAACAAGCGATCGCTCATAGCGAATTTTACAGCATCAATCATTGAGATTGGCGATGATTGACGATATGAACTCTCTGATAATAAAGTACTCCAACATTGTTGCTCGCCATCATTGACTAAGAATAAGTCATCGGCAACTAAGTCCGCATTTCTGGCTTCAGCTAGTGTTAACAGCTTTTCTATTCGCTGTGGCGCATACCAGTCATCAGAGTCCAAAAGAGCAATCCATTTCCCTTTCGCTTCTCTAATACCGCAATTGCGACTATGGCTTACTCCGCGGTTACGATTATTTTCGATGATTTTTAGCCTTGAGTCTTGAAAACTGCGGGCTATTTTAACAGAGAGATCCGTAGAAGCATCGTCAACTAGAATTACTTCTAGATGGCAATAACTTTGATTTAAGACTGATACAAGTGCTTGCTCAATAAATTCCTCGCTGTTGTAAGTAGGAATAATGACCGATACTTCTGGATTCATGAACTTGTCTCATGTTACGTAAGTGCTTTATTTTGATAGGATGTACCTCACCAAAATATGCAAACTACCTGGGCTGAGAATTCTGACAATTTAGTAATTGTGATTGATTGCTAGAGTAATAAGAAAATTTTTGATCTATGCAGTTTAATTTACAAGTTGGTCTGGTTGATGAAGATTGTTCATCTCAGAACTCTTACTTGATGGATATACAGGAACATGCCTGACCTGCTAAACATTTCAGCTCAGTGAGAATAATATTCATCTTATCCAGCTCACAGAAAAAAAAGCTATTATAAATCGTGATTATTAGATTATCTTTATGATTTAAACTATGCAAAAAAGAGTGAAAAATCAGAAAAAGTATTGATCATTTAACAGGAATAGGATTTAGAGCAAATTTCTAAAATCATTTTTAAAATCTAGATTCTAAAAATGTTCAACTGCAAAATTAATTGACTTAAAATAAGAAATATTTAGCAAGTGAACCGAGATCAACTTACTAGATAGATTGAGAATTAATCACTCGATAATTTTTTGATAATTTTAGTTCTGAAAATAGACTATAAATTAATCTTATTTGGCGTTAGTATCATCAATATAGGCGATCGCATCCGCTAAAATTTCGTTTGCCTCGTTGCCATTAAGATTAACCATTCCCAATGACTGCTTAAGTTTTGAGGTTACTAGAATTAGCTTGCGGGTAATGATTTGAATTAATTTAGTATCTTTTTTGGTTTGTGCCGAACTACTTTGATTGATTTGATTAATTTCACGCTCCAGAAGCTTATACAGATTGCTTACTTCTACCAGAATTTGACTGGTATCAAGCATCGGTTGCTTAATCTGGTTAATTTTCGACTTGGCAAGATCGACAGAGGTTTTTACATTGCCAAGTTGCTCTAACCCTGTTTCAATTTGCTGAGATTGCTCTTTAATTTGAGCTTTAGATAGGGATAAGCCGATATGCAAAGCAATATCCTGTAAATATTCAATTTCGGCAGGTTGCCAATCTTTAAAGTTAAAACATTGATGAGCTACCAGTAAACCATATATCTTGCCGTTATCCCAGTTGATCGGCACCACTAAGTTAGATCTGACCCCTATTTTAGCTAGATTTTCAACATAACAATCTGTCATGCCAGCTTCATAGATATTAGGGATTGAGCGAATTCTGCCCTGTTGATATTGATCGATATAACGATATTCAAAACAGGGATCTTTAATCACGCTGCCTAAAATTGAGGCTAAAGCTGGTGTGGTGGCTTCGGCGACAATCTTTCCCCTCTGCTGCTCCTGCAAACAGTAAACGACAACACGATCGCATTTCAGCATTGCTTGGGATTGCGCTACTCCTTGCTGCAATACTTCTGAACTGGTTTTAGCTCGATGTATGTTTAGAGTTGCCTGATTGATTAGCTCTCTTGCCTGCCTCATCTCTGTAACCTGAGCTTTCCAAGCTGAGTTAACTGCTTGCTGAGACAGCTCTTCAATCATCCAGTTTGCTACCTCTAGTACAAATTCAACTTCAGACTGTTGCCATTTCCTGGTTCCCGAACATTGATGCATGACCAACAAGCCGTAAAGAGAGTTGTCCGAACGAACCATCGGGACAACTAAATTGGATTTAACATCAATATTTTCCAAACTTTCAATATGACAAGGATTAATTCCCGATTGGTAAATATCAGTAATAGCTCGCACTCTACCTCGGCGATACTTTTCGATATATCCTGCCTCAAAACAAGGATCTTTAATCGTCGTACCTAAAGTCTGAGCATATCCTGGCGTAACTGCTTCCGCGACAATTTTACAGTAGGAATCCGTCTGCAAGCTATATACCACGGCGCGATCGCAGCGAAGTGCCTGATGGACTATTTCTACCCCTGCTTGCAAACTACTTTCAGTAGTTTTAACTGCACGCAATTTTTTAAAAACTTCAGTAAATATACTGTTAGATGAAACACTATTGGTCGAGATATCCGATAAGGATAATGATGGTTGAATATTCATAAAAATTATTAGTATCAGTATGGTATGACTATCAATCCAAGATATTTGAATAGTTATAGGATGTAATTTTTGTTACTGCAATTTATCCTGTCAACAGCTAGGGATATATTAATCACGTTTATATTTATGTGTAACCACTGAGAATTTTAACGCATTTAGGTGATAAATTCTTCCGTATTCCAGAGTTGAATTTAAATCAATCCGCTTATAATTAGCTGTTTTTTAAACTAGATATTTCAAAGATATAAAGTCTGGTTAAAAATAAAAATATTAAATAACGCTAGTCTAAAAATGATTAAGATCTATGATTTTAAAGTGAGCCAATTTTTAGTAAGAGCCTAATGATGAAGCTGGTTTCCCGAGATAATCGGTTAATTGTTAATTTAGATTACTGCGCTATTTTTAAATCAATTTAGCAAGAGGTAGCTAGGTCGCATAGCTGCTATTAAGAATTTATTATCTGACTATTAGCTAGATATTGAACTAATAATATCTAGCTAATAATTACTGTATTCTTAGATTTTGCTCTGATTAAGTTATTTAAATAAGCAACTGATTTTAAGCTAATTAATTATTTGTGCCAATAATTTTATCATTGTAGATGGTTGCTCAAAATGAACGTTATGACCACTATTTTTAACAATATTTAAAGTTGCTTGAGGACAAAGACTATATATTTTCTGGTTGATAGTAATAAACTTAATGTCTAAGGCTCCAACTATCAGCACAACAGGAATTTCAATATTATATAAAAAGGACCAAAGGGAAGGCTGCATGCCTAAACCGAGCCAACGTAATGATTTGGCTAACTTAAAAGAATTATTATTTAACCTATTTGTTAATGCCTGTTGATAGTGAGGATGTTGCACAAATGAAGCAAACAAAGGGTTTTGATACCATTGATGTATAAATTGAGACAGTCCTCCTGATTCAAGCTGTTTTGCTAGCTGTAAATCTTGCTTAATGCGGCGATCGCGTTCTGGTTGAGTCTTTAACCCAGGTGAAGCAGATTCTAAAATAACCCCCTGAAAATACTGTGGAAAATAGATAGTTAAATAAAGAGCGATTCTGCCTCCCAACGAATAACCCCAAAGCCAACACCGCTCAATGCCAAGCGTTACTAATAGAGTAATTAGAGCCTGTGCCAAATTAGACATTTGATAATTAGCGTCATGCTTAACTTCTGTCTGACCATGACCAGGTAAATCAACTACTAAACAACAATAGCCTTCTAGTCCAGCGATAACTGCTGAGAAATCATCACAGCTCCCCATAAAACCATGAAGAATCAGAATTATTGGTTGGCGGCGATCGCCAATTAAACGATAATGGAACTGATAATCTTGAGTAACAAACGCCAATTAAGACAACGGTAAAATATAACAAATATAATTATTCGGCATCCCCAGCTAGCTAAGCAGCAGAAACACCATACTCAGCACCTAAGACACTACGATAATATTGCTGTAGCTGTTGTGTAGCCGCCGCCCAACCCCATTGTTCAGCTTCGATACGAGCATTATGACGTAATTCTTCTCTCGCTTGAGCCGCTTCCAGTAAAGATCTGGTAGCAGTAATTGCACCATTAGGATCATCTGGTTCAAATAGATAGCCATTGACACCATCGGTCACAATGTCGGGAATACCTCCAGAACGAGCAGCGACCACAGGACAACCAGCCGCCATCGCCTCCAACAGCACTAGACCGAGAGTTTCGGTACGAGAAGGAAAGACAAACGCATCAGCAGATGCAAATGCCGAGGCTAGTTCTAAACCCTGAAGATATCCGACAAAATTGGTTTTAGTACCAGCAAAATGAGCTTCTAAAGCCTCTCGATTAGGACCATCGCCTACAATTGCTAAACGAGCAGTGGGAATTGCCTCTAACACAGGCTTGATTTGATCAATTTGCTTTTCCGCTGAAACTCGACCGACATAAAGTAATAAAGGATCATCAGGATTTCCTTGAGATAGTCGCGATCGCATTTGCGCCGATGCCAGATGTGGTTGAAACATTTCAGTGTCGACCCCTCTTTGCCAGAGATCTACTCGTTCAATACCGTGGGTCATTAACTCCTTAACCATCGCGCTAGAAGTGCAGAGATTTAACTGCGCCTGATTATGAGCTGCTTTAAGTAGTTCCCAGAGCAAACCTTCTAAAGCCCCTAAACCATAATGATGGAGATACTGAGGCAAGTGAGTATGGTAGGAGGCGACCAAGGGAATATTCATTGTTTTGGCATAATAGATGCCACCTACTCCCAGAAACGCGGGGTTGACCACATGAATCAAGTCTGGTTGAAATTCTTCAATCGCATTTTTAGTACCTAGAGGAGGCAAGGCTAATTTTAACTCAGGATAGAGCGGTAGAGGCATTCCTGGTACGCCATAAATTGTGGCACCCTTATACTCTGTTAAGCCTCCTTCAGGAGCAACGACCAAAACGCGATCACCATTACGTTCCAAATGCTCAATGGTATGGCGCAGACGGGTAACGATGCCGTCAACCTTCGGTAAAAACGTTTCTGTAAATAGGGCAATACGCATAGTAGATCAATAGAAAATCGTTTTAGTTATAGATTTAAAAAATTAGAGAATACATAATTTTGTCAGTAAACTATATAAAATTTTACAGCTTGTGTTCACAAAATTTGCTAATAATGTTTTCTTAAAGTGACATTAACTACTCATTTAACCCAGTCTCCAAGCAGCAAGAGTCAGAGAAATCCAGCCAATAATGAATGCAACTCCCCCTAGAGGAGTAATTGCCCCTAGCAACTTAACTCCGCTGAGACTAAGGGCATAAAGACTGCCTGAAAAGATGAAAATTCCCGCGATAAAGGAAAATCCCGCGACATTCAATAAAGTTGAATTAGGAAAGCGCGATATTAATAAAGCAATTAAAATAAGTGCCAAAGCATGATACATCTGATATTTGGTTCCAGTTTCCCAGATGGCTAATGCGCGATCGCTTAGACGATCTTTTAGAGCATGACTAGCAAATGCCCCTAAAATCACTGAAATTCCGCCCAATGCCCCAGCGATCGCTAAAAAGATTCGAGTCACAATTTTGCTTTTGTTAGTTATTAACAAATAATAATATTTTTTTGATAATTCTTAAATAACAGCGAGCAAAGTGGTCAATTTGGCTTTTTTGCTTTAACACTGTAACTAATCTAATTTTTGAGATGAGCGGGATCTATGGTGCGGTATTTATGGGTCAAAAAAACGGCTATTTCCTTCCTAAGTTGTAGCTGCTTGTTCTGGGCTGCTTCAGGTGCTGTTGCCGAAACGGTTGCCGAGAAAATTGCCCGCACTGGAAAACTAACCGCTGGCACCAGTAAAGATGCTTTACCTTTTGCTTACCGCAATGATCACGGAGAATTAGTCGGTTATTCAATCGATATTTTAGAATTAATAACTCGTCAACTAGAACAGGAATATCAGCGAGAAATTGAATTAGAATTAGTAGCTCTATCCCCCCGAGAGCGCATTCCTCAGCTAATTAAAGGGCAGGTTGATATCGTATGTGATGCCAGTAGCTTTACCTGGAAACGCGATCGCTTGATTGACTTTTCTTTTAGCTATAGTTCTACGGGAACAAGGCTGCTGACCAAAAAGGGTAATGACTTCTGGGATGCTGAGTCCTTAGCCAATCAAAAAATTGGTGCTTTAGCTAAAACCACGAATGAACAAACTATCAAACGAGTTCAACCTTTAGCAGAAGTAGTTAGGGTTAAGGATCGTGCTGCGGGTTATCGGGCTTTGCAAAATGATGAAATTGATGCTTTTGCTTCTGATGGCATTTTACTGGAAAGCTGGTTGAGGAATATTCCTAACCCAGAAGATTTTCAGATTGTCGGAGATTACTCTCGCGAAGGAATTGCCTGTATGGTAGCCGAAAATAACTCTCAATTTCTCAACACGGTAAACTATAGCCTAATTGAATTTATGCAGGGCTTTTTAGACAATCAGCCTCAGTATGTCACGCTCTTTGATCAGTGGTTTGGCGCACAAGGGGTATTACCTCTGACTCAAGATTTGAGAAATATTATGATCGACAACATGCAGTTATTAATCGATTTTAAAGATCAAGTGGTCAATTCTGATGTAGCTAAGTAGTTTCAAGATTTAATCCTAATTTCTATTTCTAATCAGACTATACTATTTGGTAGTGGGTTTCAGTCTAGTTAACTTCAAGGTGAATTTACCACCACTGGTATCACCAAAAGCTCTAACTCGCACAATATACTTTCCCGCTTCAGTAATCCGAGAAAACAGCAAGGAATTAGTAGTGCCATCGGGTCCATCATCATTTTCAGCGATAGTTGCCCCATCCGCAGCAATTAGCATAACCATTGAATCGAAGTTATCTGAAGTAAGATCAATCGCTACTTGGTCTCCTTTCTCTAATTCCACAAAGTAATCACGGGCAAAACCCCCTTCTCCCGTAGGAATATCATTTTCGGTAAGGGTATCAGATACTTCTGTTTCGGAAGTGATTGCAGGTGGATCGTAAATCTTAGACTCAGCTTCAACTGGTAACCCCTGTAACCCTAAAATATGGATAACAAGTATCCCCGCTAAAGTATTGAACCACTTGTCAAAAAACCGCATAACCATACCAAACCGTATCAGATAGTTTTAGTAACTCCATTATATATAGGTACATAAGACAAAAAAGCAAAATTTACCACAAACTAATTTCAGAAACACCTATCTAAAACAAACGCATTTCAGATGAGTGTTTATTTTGCTGATTTTCAAATGCTTTCATGCAATCAATTTAACTAATTTTAGGTAGTTCTACTTTGATCTGATAACCAGCAAAAGTCATGGTGAACTACCTTTTTTGATATAGTCTATTCGATTATAAAGATCTCCTAAGTTTTGGCAACTTAGACAGCTGATATTAGAAATTCGTCATCGGATCATAGGGAACTGCACTTAGATTGCCTGAACCAGCCATCGCTAAAAAGTTTACTGATTCATTAGTATGATTGAGTTCACTATCTAAGCTTTGATCTTCTTCTACCTTTATTTGGACATTAGAACTACCGAGATTGCGGTATCTCAATCCTGCCGAGTCTCCACCTTGAAAACTGCCTAAGGAAGCAAAGAAGTTTGGAGCCTGGTCGAAGCTTTGGTTAAAATTAATCTTATCCCAAGTATGATCGATTCTGGTACCCGTATTACCCGCCTGATATTCTAAACCGTCCCACTCGCCACTTCCTGTTTCGATTGCTAACCAGCCTACTGTTTCCCTAGCATGACCTGATGCTTTTAAAAGCTCTTCTTCTTCCATTGCCAAGGCAAACCCATCGACACTGGATGAATTTTGACGGGTGCGGACAAACTGTCCGCCATTCTGGGTTTGTACCTGACTGAAAATTGCAGGTTTGGTTGCGAAATCACTTTCAAAATTGATATTAGACCAGGATGAAGTCGTGATGGCATTGGTATCTAAAGTTCCTACTTCGAGCAAAGTTCCGTCTGCTAATTCCCAAGTTCCCGCTTCTAAAACTATATAGCTCAAACTTTCTGATTTATGCTTCCCATCCAAATACTCAGCTTCTTGGAGATAAAGGGAAAAGCTGTCGTCCTGAATATCGGTAATTCGCGCGATCGCTGGGTCTCCGCCATTATGGGATAAAGTCAGGGCAAAAACAACAGGATTAACATAGCTATTATTGAGTTGAATGGTCTGATTAACCTGATTTAGATTAGAAATCTGACCGATTTCCCCCATCTGCTGTGTCATCTCAACCATCAGGTTACTGGTATCTAAATCTAGTTTGATATTTTCTCCAGCAATAGTGATCTGACGAGTATTGCCTATAGTCTGATTATTATCAGAGAAACTGATATTATATGTTCCTGCCTCCAAAGCCATTTGATAGCCACCTGAAGCCATTGTTGTTGTCGTAAAAGAGCGATTATCGGACTGACGAACTGCTTTAACTTTTAGTCCGTCTAAACCTTCTCCTACGGTATAAAAATCATCATCTAGCACCAAATCATCAAAAGCGACCCCCGTTAAAAATACATCTGAACCTGATCTAGCAAACTTTTCCGTCACCATCAAAGAGTTATAACCTTTATAATCTCCTGTGAGAGTAGCTAAACCAATCTCGCGAAAATTATTGTTTAAAATATTTTTACGATGACCAGAACTTTTGAATAATCCCTCATTGACTCTCGCTACAGCATTATTGACGTTGAGCGTTCCTGTCGTTCCTGTGTAGCCAATGTTTTCCCCCCAAGTCCAGCTACCAGTAAACTTATATCCTGCATCTCTTATGCGATCGCCAGGACTACTGCCTCCTGCGCCAGTATGAGAAAAAGTATCAGTATTCAGCATCCATTGACTATGGGATCTAGAGGAATCGATTAATAATAGATTAAACGCTAATGGTTGTTTAGCAGCCTCAGAAATAGTTCCTGCTGCCAATCCATCATTTAAATCTATGTTCCATAAATTTGCTTCTGCCAATGGGTTTAAACGAGCGCGATTAATTAATTCGAGTAAATATTGTTCGTATGCTGTGGGCTGAGGCATGTTTAAGATATAATTCAAATTATTGTATTTAAATAGTTACAATAATAATTCTCGGGTTTGATCTTCGACCATAGTGCTTTTACGGAATACCTCAGCAATTAAAAGAGGCTTTACTGGTGTTTATCAGTAAAGCCTCTTCTTGAATAATCAAAATAAGTAGATAAAGTAGAATACCTAAATTCGCGTTATTAGATTTACGAAAGTTTAATAATTAATCATGAATAATTGTGTTGTCTCAAAACTTTCATGACTATTTTATTTCGATTCTAATTTAAGTTAACAGCAATCTAATTTAGCAATATTCAACCTAAAACTATTGATAACTAGATTTACAAGATATCGCTCTCAAGTGGCATGGCATAATAAGCAACACCCTCAAAATTGTAGTTATCCAAGTTATCAATTACGTTATCTTTTTCCACTTCACTAGGAGTATAAAAGTGAACCCCAAGTGTTGGTTCGTAAAAACGATACACAGGCATAGAACCAGTTACCTCAGTTTCAAAAGCAAAGAATTTTACTCCTTCATAACTAAAATTATCTAGATTATCATTGATGAAATCTCGTTCGCCTTCACTAAGGGTATATAGGTGAACCCCTGTTGAAGGGTTGAAGAAACGATAGACTTCTTGTCCTCCAGAAACTTCTCCCAGGGGATTTATGGCGTCATAGGTTGCTCCCTCAAACAGGTAATTATCGAGATTATCTTGGACAAAGTTTTTCTCGTCTTCATCAACAGTATAAAAGTGACCTCCCGCAATGGGGTCAAAAAATCTAAATACTGTAGTTTCTCCAGTATCTACTGTACTGACTGGCAAGTCGTTGCCTGAAAGTTCGATATCGTCTGCACCAAGAATTAGACCTTCATCTAACTGAACTACCTCCATCCCATCTAAGAGGAGTACACCAGTCTCTTGGTCAAAAACAGCAACTTCAGCTCCATCCTCAACACCGAAGACACTGATTTCATCTTCCCCAGGACTAAAATCTTCAATTACTGGCGGCTCACTGGAATCAGAGTCTTGTGATAGGTCAAGAAGAATTCTCTCGGTACCAGAACCACCATTTACGGTATCTCCGAAACCAATTTTTAAGATATCATCACCAGGACCACCTTCAATGACATCAATACCAGGACCACCTTCAATATTATCATCACCTTCTCCACCATTAATAGTGTCATTCCCAACACCACCAACAATGGTGTCGTTAAGATCACTACCAGTAAAAGAAATAGGTTCGTCTCCTGATTCCACTTCAGCGAGAGTTCTTTGGTCTTGGCGAGCAAAGATTTCAATATTATCGCCTGTAACTGAAAATTCATGGGGTACCAGCTCAGTTGATAAGTCTGGATATTCTACTCTTACGCTACTTGACATAACTTCTCCTCAATTTACTACATATAGTTAATACTTAAGAGTTGTAATTAGCTACTCAGGATTACAACTGAAATCAAAAAATATTTTTCCTTTCAAATAATCTAGGTATTATCAACTACAATACTTGGGTTTTAAACAGCCAAGATATAGTCTGTATATGTCTATTTTGTACAAGGTTATTAAATTGTCAACTAAATTATCTTAAAAAAGATAAAATCAAAAAACAAAATCATTTTAAAATTAAGTAG
>JBCDDK010000183.1:0-11684 GCA_039180345.1 Cyanobacteria bacterium P01_G01_bin.39
GTATCCCAGTAAAAGGCTTGGAGCATAATCTCGTTCGTGGGGGTACTATTACCGTATAGGCTCATGTTTAATTGCTACTACTGGATAACGACTGTAAGAAAACGTATCACAGCGATAGTAATTGAGTTGTAGTGAGGATAGCAAAGTTATCTGTTGTTTCCTGAGTCTTGAAAATACACTGGGATATTCTCTGACTGATTCTGAAAATTGAGACTGCCTTTTTAGCTGTCTATTACTAAATTTTGCTGATATCGTCAGGATGAACGGTAATAACTTCCGTATATCGCTTAAAATCGCGAATGTTAAAGGTGAGTACATGGGTTAATCCATGTACAATTGATGCTGCGGTCAATCTAGCATCATGGACGTTTACCCCTTTAACACCATAGCGAAAAACGAGAGATCGCCATTGCTGATGGATTGCAGGAATATCTAGTTTTACGGGTAAAAGAGCTTCAAACTTAATTACCTCAGTATTGGCTTCTTCTGGGGTCATGCCAAGACCATTCTTATCTAAAGGTCTGGTGGCAACGTTCCAAAATTCGACGATGTTTTGTGGAGTGAGATGAAGACTTTCCCCTTGTTCTAGTAACATTTCCACTGCTGTAGAGGCACTCTCGTACATGGGATGATCTGGCTGGCAGCTACGAAGCAGAATATTAGTATCGACCAAATACCCCATTACAATCGCTCATCGCTGTAGATGCTTTCGCGACTAATAGCTTCATCGCTGAGTAGAGGTAAACCGCGACGGTGACTTTCCGCCCATTCTCTGAAAGCTTCTGCCTTTTGTTTTGGTGATAGTTCAGATTGTTTACTTGAAGAAGTCAAGTTACTATGACGGTTAATCGTACCGTTCAACAATTCAGAAAGATTCTTTTGCTCTAGTTCTAATTCTTGTTCCAAAGCTGTCAAATCGCCATCTTCACCAAGCCATTTGAGAACAGCAACTTTAATCTGTTCGGGTGGTAAATCTCGAACTATTGCTGTTAATTCATACCTGATGTTATGGTCTTCTTGCACGGTGACTATCTCTTGAATTGCTTGCTATACTATCTGATTTTAGCCCGTAGTTCAATGGTGTAACTATTTCTGGGACTTGATAAGTTTACCCTGAAATTCTACAGGGGAAGTATTCACTATATCCTTCCTGGGGGAGGCAGCCTAGAAACCGCCCCTCCTTTCATACGGGGCTATTCCATTTTTTTACAGCCCTCATCGGGCGCAAAAAAAATAGAATTTTCGGCGACTGCTAGAAAATAGATCTATCAAGCAAGACAAAAATTAACGCTCGCGTCCCAAATCTTGAAAATACTCCAGCATACTGTCGGCTTTGTGCTTTAGGTCGAGATTGCGGACGGTATCGGAAGCTAATTGCCAAGTTTGCTGAAAAGGGTCGATAAGTTCTTCGATAGTGTCTGTAGTAGCCTGCTTCAAAAGTTTACCGTCGGGGGAATTAGCAAATGCCACAAGATCCTTTTTTGCATCGTTAACCGTAGCTCGCGCTAGAGTATCGGCAGTCTTAACATAGCCCCAGAGAACGCCACCCGCTTCTTTTAAAGTATCGATGTCTGACGTAACAGCATCATAGACATCAATCAGTCGGTTATTCAATTTACGACGATTATTATCCTCAAGGCGATAGGTAGCAATATCTTGACGGGTTTGGGCGGCAAGACTGGCTTTTTGCTTGAAGTATTCTACAGCACCTTTGCTGCCATCAATTTCTGTATCGGTTTGACGGATGGTTTCAGCTTTTTTGTTGAGAGATAAAGCTCGGTGATGATGAAAAGCCTCTACACTATCAACGGCGATCGCCTTGGTAGAGTGTGCGGTATTAACGATAGTTTCCTGAATTTGCTGCCAAAATGACATTGTTTTGTCCTTTCTGCTGACCTATTTTGGGACGAATAGGTGGTGAAATAAGGATGGTATAAAGGCAGTTAACTAGACCGTGCTGCGATATAGCGCACATTGAGAGATTTTTACTTATTATCAGTTGTATCTTCAGTTTCCAGAAAATGCTCGATGACATTTTGGCTAAAACTCAACGTTCCCTTCGTTTGTTGGGGTGTAGCTTTCGCAATCTTCAGCCATAGATCCTCTGAAGGGCAAAAGTCAGATTCTTGTCCTTTAGATTCATCAGGAGTTTGGGGATGGAGATGATTCCACAGACTGAGCATGGTTCTTACTTTTGCTATTGAGACGTAGAGTATCAAATACCTTGCGTCAGATTCTGTCAACTTCTATTGCTGAGGCATCAAGTAAGGAATTATTGATGCCTCAGCGTACCCAGGATGTCGTCCAGAAAGACTTTGAATCTACCTTAAAAAGTCTAAGCTACAGTAAAGATCGAGGAACAGTGTTTTCTGACTGGCTGGAGATGGCAGCGATTACTTTACGCCAGCTTCCTTTCAATGCAGGACAATTGTCTAAAGATAATAGTTATCAAGAGTTTGAGAACAAATATCTTGAAGTAGCAGGACGCTACAATCGCGAAGAACTAAATGGCTTTGCCAAATTAACAGCCTTGACCGTAGAAGGGATTAAAACCCATCCCTGTGATTTTTTGGGAGATATATGCAGTTCTTTAGAATTAACCAACGAGGATGCGGGACAATTTTTTACGCCGTTTACTATTAGCACCACAGCCGCCAAGATGACCGTCGGCGATGTCAGGCAGCAAGTTGAAGACAAAGGAATTATTACCATCAGCGATCCCGCCAGTGGTGCGGGAGGAATGTTAATTGCGGCGGCTTATGAAGTCGCCCATCAGAAAATCGACCCCAGAAGTCACGTCCAGTTTCACGCTGCTGATGTGAGTCGTAATTGCTTTAATATGACTTATCTACAGCTATCCCTAATGGATCTTCAGGCAGTAGTACAACACTGCAATACCCTCTCAATGGAAATATGGGAGACGCGGAAAACCCCACAGATGATGTTGTTTGAAGATTGGCTGGAAAAAGCACGGGCAAGCGATCGAACAACTCAAATGGTTGAGAAGATGCGAGAGTTTTTAGCGCAGTTAGAACAGCCAAAAGAGGCAGATTCGGAGTCTACCGTTGAAGAGAACCAGCAACAGCCGATACAGGCTGACGTGGTATTTGAACCAGAGCAGTTAAGTTTATTTGACAGCGATCGCTATCAGCAGGAATAAAACGTAAAAGACCCGCCTTGAGGTGCATCGTTGAGAGGCGTGACGGGTACTGTTATCAACATAATAATTTACTTTGAAATGAAGTACATCATAAAACTGACGGTGTACCTTAGTGAGCAATCTAACGAGTTTACCAATCGGCTTTGACGATCTAGATAAGGATCGCTAAACTGACGAAGATTCTCTGTTAGCGATCCTTGTCAGTCAACCTACTTACGTACTTTTAATAATCTTAAAAATATGACTAATGCTCTGAAAAACGATCAAGGCGAGATGCTTCAGCGCATTCAGGAGCTATTTGGTAAAAAAGATGAAAAGTATGTGAGAAATAAACATACTGGAGGGCGTAACAACGAGAAGGGGGCAGCATATGAAAATTTTTTCGCTACTTATCAGTTAGCTAAACTCGCGAAAGAAGTAATTGAGCAAGGAAAAGAAATAATTTTTTCTAGCCAAGTAGAAACCTTTGTAGACGACCTGATGATCGATAATTGCTCCGATCAATTCATGAGTAATTATCAACTCAAAAATAGCAAGCAGATGAGTTGGTCAAAAAAACCCTCACCCCATTAAAGATGATTTCGCTAAGCAGCATCAGCTAAACCAAGATATGTTCCCAGATCATCAATCTGATGTTTGTTTGGTGGTGTCAGATAAAGATTGCTGCGACTGGCTAGAAAACAATATGCCCTCTGAGATACATCATTTTAGCCGTGTGGAGCATTTTGGGTTCGCGGAAAGTTTATCAAAAGTTCTACTTCTTGAGACTGATTTTATTGAACATATCAAATATTTATGCGCGTTAGATGACCCTGAACCTGACAAACTTGAGTGCGTGGCTAGCGTTTTGTGTGCGGCATGGTCGCATAGCGAGAAATCTAGAATTTCAGTAATGGAGTTATTAACCAAAGCCCAAACCCCTTACCCATCTTATATACGCTCATTAGAACTTGACAAAGAGGATATACTGCGACCAGAAGTGAAGGATATTTTGGATAATATTCCAGGGTTTTCTTATAAGCTTAGTAAAGGTTTTTTGCACTGGAGTTTTCTAAATTATGGGAAAGGCTCATTTCCCTGTAGTTATGAGACAGAGGAATTTCGCCGCTTTCAGGAGCGCGTAATTAAATATAACCCTGTCATTTTTGATGATCTTGAGAACCTATTAGTATGACCCGAAGCTACTCAAATTATTTAGATGGTCAGGTTAAGCAATTGCTTGATAATCTGGCAGACCCCAAAACCCCTCCTGATGTGTACCAAGAGGTTATGAAAACTCTTGGCAATAAGTTTGGGCAAACAATTGCCGATCGATGTTTAGAAAACTCTGAAACTAAAGTACATCTAGCTTGCACTGTAGAAGATGCAGATTATTTAGCCAGAGGGATAGTAGAAACACTAGAAGAGAGCAGCAGTAATGTTTCCTTCTCCTGTTTTTGGAACAAACGGTTTTCTCCTTTTGGACAAAAAGACCTCAAAATATCTCCTATTCTAAAGCAATATCAAGAGCCTATCGAAGATGATAAGGTTCATTCTCTAATAATAGTAAAATCAATTATTTCGGGAGCGTGTGTTGTCCGAACAAATCTTACAAATCTCATTCAAAAAATTGAACCTGAGAAGATTTTGATTGTCGCACCTGTCATCTATAAAGGGGCGGAAGATAGACTTCAAAGCTCTTTTAAACCCTCAATTTATGAGAAGTTTGAATTCTTTTATTTTGCAGAAGATGATGAACGAACTGATGAGGGAATTGTGATGCCTGGTATTGGTGGGGATGTTTACCAACGGCTTGGGTTTAAAGATCAGGACGATAAAAACAGAACAACGCCCCAAATTGTTAGAGAGAGAAGAAATCAGCTGTTAGCGAGAATTGCCTGAATTTGACTTACTAAACCAACTCTGTGAGTGATATGTGTTTCTATAGCTCACTGGTAGAGGGATTGACTCTTTATCATGATGTGAGGGTAGATTTTGTGCCAATTCCTCCATGACGGATGTTTCTTATCAAGGTCGGTACCCGCTGCAGTAAATAAAATATTAGAGACCAAAAACATCGCCAATTAGATGTTTTTTCCGCTTTATTTTTAACCACCCAGGACGGTTAGAAATGCCCATATTTTCTTAGATCGGTTTTGCTTATGGGTCAGGATCGAACGATCTAATATTCCGATCTAAAGTTAAGGCTGAAGCGTATGTCTGTCAGTATTTTGGCGGTATAATAGAAACATAGCAACTAAACAGTTTACCCGCTTCAAAACTGATGAGAAATACCTCTTTTATTAACAGTCTGATGATCGATAATTTTGATATTTTCAAGGAAATTGTCGCCGACTTAAAAGATCTTAAAGCCAAACTCTACAACGACAATCGACGGGTGCATAAGCCTGTCTGTACCTACACAGCCTACGAAGGCTTGAAAGGCATCACTGCCGATATTCAACGTATCTGGAATGGTAGGAAAATTAGGGACGAAAAAGCCTTGGAACTGTTTGAGACAGCTATCCGAAAAATCCATCTACTCTTACAGGAATTGCGTTTCTTTGAACGGAAACGACTGATTGCTGTGCTAGAAGACCTATTACAAAAGCTGGTCAGTCTCCTGCCCAGCTACAGCGTCGTACAATTGGAACTGTTCGCACCAGAACAGTTTGAAACAGCCAAAGAGGACAGGATTACTTTACCAGATTTTAAGTACTGGAAGTGGTCAGCTCTCCACCGCGAGCGACAGAGGGTCAGAGAATCTATGTTCAATCCAGTAAAAACCATTTTTGTAAAACTGGTACAGCTGAATATTCCTGGCAAGATGCTGAATTTATAAAAGCTTCATCGCTTCAGGGTGGTTACTCAGACTATCCTGTACCTTGGTAGATAAGGCATCTTTGGTAACGCCTTTCCCCGATACTTTTCCTTCAAGAAAGCCAGCATTGCGAAGTTCGAGCGCGGTTTTTTGCAGTAAGGAAAAATTCATTTGTTTTACTTTCTTGGTAAAGTCTGGCTGGGATGGTTTTTGGGGTTGGTATTTCTTTTTAATGTAAGGAGGAATATCTTCAGTACTATCCAACGTCATCAAGTATTCAAAAGCTCCTTGATTTGGGTTTAAGCTTACCAATAGCCGATAGAATTTTCGCCTGTGGGGATTGTCTGTAGAACTTTTTGGTCTGTAACGATAGGCTGCCTCAGTAAAACCTTTCAGGGGAATATGATTAGCCCTGATGTTTTCTACTTTTTCCCCAGCTCTTAATCGATTACGGTAGATAGACATGACGGGTTGGTTGGGAAGTTGGGGGACATACTGCCAAACACCCGCTAAGAGAAATTGATTAACCTGGGTTGATTCTGGCTGATCGAGATAAAAGGCGATGGCTTTAAACCAAAGCTTCTGAGAATTGAGGTTGAATCGAGGGTAAACTCGCAGGTAGAGCAAGGCATCGGGGTGCTTCTTGAGATAGGGTAGTAGTTTTCTTCTTAAGATGTTGGTTTGTTTTAACTTAAACGTTTCACCTTCGATCTCTACTGTTGTCTGCCGAGATTCGTGTAAGCGTACAGCACCGAAAATAATACCAATACCCTGAAAAAATTTATCCGAATCAGCTTGCTTAGATTCTTGAGAAGCATTCATGCTATCGCCTCTATCTTTCGACTGCCAAAACCCCTTTTTTCTTAGGATATCGCTCTTTTCAAAGAATTATCATTGATTACAAGGTTCTTCACTCGTTTAAGGTAGTTTTCTATGATGGGAGAGTCGCTACACTTAGCAGGCTAACTAATCCTTAGTGGTGGAAGTAGCCATTTCGACAATTTAATCTCTGCTGGAACGGACTTCTGCCAAATCTCTAATCAAGGAAAGGCGCGATTGGATGTACTCATTTGTATAGCAGCTTTCTAATTCCGTGACTGTGGTTTCTCGTGTCAGTTTATTTTTGATATAGTTGACAACCGCTGCATCATCTAAATTAGCAATCTCGGTGTTATCAATACTGTGAATAATCCGCCATATATGCTGTAAAATCACCTTGCTCAGTATCATCACATCCCAACAAAATTTGTGAGGGCTACTCAAAATAAGTAAACTATATTACACAAATCGCATCTTCAGTTGGCTTATTGACAACATACTTGCGATGTTTGCATTCTTATGATGCAGAAAACGCTTATTATGAGCTTTTTTCTCGTCGAATGCTGATATCTATCTCAATATAGCAAAGTATTACGCTTTGTTATCGTTCGTGTAGAGATGATACAATTGCGCTTCTTAAAATATTAATCCTATGTAGGTTTGGAACAAGTGAAAGCGTTTAATTGACGATATTTCAGCCATGTATGGCTGTCTTCGAGATTTTGCCTAATATACGATCGTTTCTCAAGGCGTATTTACGCCAAAACAACAGTCTTGTACTGTTTGTTAAGCTGTAAATCTGTGCCTATCACCATTGCAGTTAGCAAGGGTGCTACTAATCATGCTTAACACTTCTTCGGTCATAGATTACTTAACAATCTGCGATCTTGTTATTACCCTTACTATTTTTGGTCTTATCCTGTCTTTGCTAAGACGTTTGAAATTTCCGCTTCAGAAAAAAGCTCTAGATTTTTTGTTATTGGGTATGAGCATTTTTGCCATTGCCAAGCTGTTGGCTGTAATAGAAATGTCTATTCCTTCAGCAGTAGTTGATACCTGCCAAGCTATCGCCCAGACCGTGTTAGTTCTTTGTATAAGTATCTCCCTACTACTGTTCAAACAGTCTGAAAAAGTCGAGGTTGCTAGATTACGTCGTTATGCGTTTCGGGATGGTCTAACGGGATTTTATAACCATGCCTTTTTTAGTCAATTTGGACGGCAAAAGTTTTTGGAGGCAAAACGACGCGAGTTACCGTTATGTGCCATGATGTTGGACTTGGATAACTTCAAAGCCTACAACGATCGCTTTGGTCATGAGGCTGGCAATGGCGCGTTGCGCTGCTTTGCCCAAGAGTTGAAACAGATTAGCCGAGGCTATGACTTGGTGGCACGATATGGGGGAGAAGAGTTTGTTATTTTGGTGAACTCAACAATTGAAGATTCATTTACCCACGCTCAACGCATTTGCCATCGTATTGCTGAACAATGCGTTCCCAAGCATCATCAAGAGCTGCATCAACCTTTAACGGTTTCTATCGGTTTAGCACCGTTAACTGGAGCAATGAACTCTTTAGAAGAATTAATTAAGGCTGCGGACTTGGAACTATATCGGGCTAAGAAAACAGGAAAGAATCGAGTTTACACTATAGATTGAGATACTTATTTTTTGGACTTCCTCTAAGGCGGCAAGGGTAGAGTTTCTACTGGGAAATTACGCTTTGTTGGGTACAGGCTACCCCTTAGCAAGCCATTAAATCATTTATTATCAGCATCTTACTTTGGAAATTGTGATGGTTGCCGTCGTCTTATTTGGTCTGTACCTGCTAATAGTTCTCTTCACAACAATTGAGGAGAACCTACTACATGGCACTATGGCAACAAATTCAGCAAACTATTACCCAAACCGCATCCACCGCTAAGGCGATCGCTAAATGCCCTGACTGAGAGGCTAGTTACTTGGGTTTTAGAGCGATCGCATTTAGTACCTTTTTACGGAATTATCGGTACTTGAAAAGTAAGGATTACCCGTCTTCAGAAAAAGATAAAGACGCATTTCAAAACTGTCGTCTCTTGAGTTAGGATGGTGGCGAATTTAGTCAAAACCATACCAAAAAAGGGCAAAATGGATAGTATTTTTCTGAGTCAAGAGCATTTTGAACAAATATTCCAATCTCACTTGAAAACAGAAACATACCCAAAGTCCATAGAAACTCTATTTAGTGGACGACTGCTAGATAAGATTGATTATAAGCCTTACTATCAACGCAATTATGTCTGGGATAAGGATAAAGCATCTTATTTTATAGAGAGTATTCTATTAGGGACAGAGATACCTCCTCTCATTTTCTTCAACAACGGTCATGGTATAGAAGTTATAGATGGTCGTCAGCGATTTGAAACAATTAAGCGTTTTAAAGAGTCTCAATTCAATCTTACAAAAAAAGGATTATCTGTTCTTAAACAACTTGCTAAAAGTAACTTTGATTCATTAGGAAGTGAAGATGAAACACGAGAAATTATTGATATATTTCTAGATGCCAAGATAAGAATTATCGAATTCAAAATTGTTAATGAGCCGAAGCTGGATGGTCATTTAGAAGACAAAATAAAAAAAGAGATTTTTAGACGATATAACTCTGGTATTACTCCTCTTAAACGATTTGATATAGACAATGCAGTATACGTCGAAGACGGAATATCAATATTTTTCAAGAAAAAGCTAAAACACGACTCTACTTTTTCAAGTACTATGTTTCGGCTGTTCTTTCTAAGTGATTCTAACAAAAATAAAGAACCAAATGAAGGTAAAATACTTCAATTTATAAGGAAGAATATTGTCTTAGATAGGTTTCCAATAACTTACTATGCTAGAGGGACAAATCGTGTTGAAATTCTGGAAAAACTATACATTAAAGTTGTTAATGATGCAGACAATACCGATGATATTTGCAATAGGTTTACTAATAAAATAAAGCTTATTAGAAAAATACTAGATGTTTTTGAATCAAACTCATGTAAATCGAATCGACTTGTTCATGAGTGTTTACTATGGAGCATTAACATTCTTGAAAGAGAAGAAGTTGACATTGACAGAGACTTTACTGAATCCAATATCCTAATATTAGGACGTGCTGTCTCTGAAAATATCCATCAATATTCTGAAATTGAATCTCACTACTACAAGAATATAATGGATCGATATTCTTGTACTGCTAATATCATCTCACAATTGTTTTCCGTAAATCTTGATGTTTATGTAGATGTAAGTTCTCAAGCGGTAAAAGATCTAAAAAAACTACGAGAAATTGAAGCAACCGACACTATTACTAAACTTAACGAACTTGAATCTCTCAGAATTACTAAACCAGACCCTTCTCGAAACTCTATCGATGATATAGTTCGTCGTATGGATAGACGTAAGTTTCTGATTAGACCTGCGTATCAAAGGGATGAAGTCATTAACCTGTCAAAAGCTTCAGCGATTATTGAAAGCATACTATTAGAAATAAACTTACCTCCCATATTCATATTTAAGAGAGCTGATGGCATTTCAGAAGTAATTGACGGTCAGCAAAGACTTCTAACTATTCTTGGCTTTCTTGGTCGAGAATACATTAATGAGGATGGTAATAGGCAATTTAGCAAGAATACTAAGTTTTCTCTAAAGGGGTTAAATATCCTCAAAGACCTCAATAAAAAAACATTTGAAACTCTTTCCTCTTCATTAAAAGACAAAATTTGGGACTTTGGTTTGTTAATTGTGGAAATAGAAGAACGTTTGAACCCTCAATTTAATCCTGTTGATTTATTTGTTCGGCTAAACGATAAGCCATACCCCATCAAAGAAAATTCCTTTGAAATGTGGAATTCGTGGGTTGATAGGGAACTAATATCAGCAATACGAGAAAATGTCAGTAAACACAGTGATTGGTTCTATATTAAGGCTCACAAAAATGCTGATGGTAGTCGAATGGAAAATGAAGAGCTTTATACGTCTCTTGCATATTTAGAATATCGATTGCTAGATAAAAAGGATATCTGGAAGTATTTGTATATGTATAAGCAGAAGCAAAAAATAAACGTTCGTATTAGCTCTATGAAGGAAATTACCAAAGTACTTGAGCTTTCATCTCAAAATGAAAGAGACAAGTCAGCATTTGGAAAAGGCATAAAGAATGTTGAAAAGTTTATTTCTAAGCTAAAGCTTATTCTCTTGGATAAGAATATAGAAGATAAGGATGAAAAGTATTTATACTTTTCATCTGAATTAAATGTACTATTCAAGGCGCAAAGAGATTTAAAAATATTTAGACGTACCAAGCAGGATTTCTATATACTTTGGTATTTACTAAGTCCTATTTCTCAAAAAATGGTTGAAATAAATAGGCTCGAAATGAGAGAAAAAATAAAAAATATCTTTATAGATTTGAGAAATATAGTAGCTGACACTGGAAATTTAGATGAAAAACAGTTTGAAAAGTTATTTGATAAATTTCATGCTGAATTTGGTCAGAATGATCGCAAACTAAAATTAAATCCCACTGAAAAAAACAAACTTATAGAAGAACAAAATAATATTGACCCTCTTACTGGTGCGCCTATTTTTATTGGTGATGAGGTAGTAGTCGATCATATCAAGCCAATAGCCGTTGGTGGAGAGGATACTATTAGCAATGTTCAAATTACGCATAAATCAAGTAATTTGAGCAAAGGAGCAGATTATGCGTAAACACCAACCCTATATTAGTTGAGGTGTCCACAAAGTTATGAGACACTGTTGGCGAACTCCAAAAGTGGCAAAAAATCCGTAAACTGAGGTAGATCTACCGCGACAAGAAATGCGATCGCCAAAGGGGGATGCTTCAAATATCAAAATCTTCAGAAGGCAGGACTATGCAGGCTCTA
>JBCDDK010000184.1:0-11460 GCA_039180345.1 Cyanobacteria bacterium P01_G01_bin.39
AGAACTTCTAGTTGTAACTCTCTGGTCTGTTATCTTGCCAAAATGTTCTTCTATCGCTTCTCTCAAGGATTCTTTGGTCATGGGAACAAATATTTTATCTTCCCATGTTTCTCTCTATTCGTTTGATGCGATTACCCTGTCTCCGCTATGGATACGGTCACTATAACGAATGGACAAAATTACCCGCACCGCTATTTTTTGAACGGGTAGTCAGAGATTATATCAGCGTTTTTAAATTGGAAGAAGAGTCAGAAACGGAGAATTGATAGAAAGGCGATCGCACAATTCAAAATATATTTACTTTATTACTTTATTTTATCTGAGGTTTAAAACGAGATTTCCCTCTATTTGGTATATGAAGCATTCATTCGTGCTTTTTTTATTGTCAGCAATTATTATCGCCACCTTGTTCACACGCGCCGATAGAAACCCAGGTACTAGCACCATCTTCAAACCATTCTTTCTTCCAAATAGGCGCATTGTGTTTTAAAGTATCGATCGCATATTTACAAGCAGCAAAGGCTTCTCCTCGGTGAGGACAGCCCACAGCCACCAGAACGCTGATTTCACCAATTTTTAGCTTGCCTACTCGATGGTGAATCACGATGCGGTTGGTATCAGGATACTGTTTACGGATTTGTGCCGCAATGGAATTAAAAACGGCGATCGCCATTGGTTGATAAGCTTGATATTCGAGATATTCTACAGCTTTGCCCTCTGTTTGATTACGCACCGTGCCGCTCATTACCACCACCGCACCATTAGCAGCATCATCAGCCAAACTGTAGGCTTCTGCCAATGATAGAGGTGCAATGGTAATGGCAAAGTTATCATCGGGGTGGGTATCTTTAGCTACAGGAAGGGGTGTACCGAGATTAACCATAGTTTGTAAAATAGATTTTGATTCTTTAATCTACTCTACAAGATTAACTATGGACGGAGGTGCTTCAAGAAATTAGGATCGTGAGCAGGGCTATAAACATCTACTTGGGTATCAGGAGTTACAATCACCGTGGGGGTAGTTAGTCCTGTAGTGTTAATATTGCCACCGCCAACAAAGTAATCTCCTTGATTGGACTGAATAATCCGTCCTGCACCAACACCGACTTGGGTGGTAGTGCCAACTACGTGATTATTAAAGCAGTTATCATCTGCCTCTGCTTTGACCTCATTCTCTTGCTGTGCTGGAGTGTTGCGATCGCCTCTAATGGCAACTTGAGTTGTGGCATCAACAATAGTACAGGCATGTACAGGAGTTACAGTGGAAAATAATGGTAAGAGAGTCGTTAAAGATAATAAGGTTAAGGGTGCTGTAAGTTTCATTTATGGTCTCCAAATTTTAAGAATTACTATTTTCAACAGGATGAATGAAATAAAAGTAAGAGAATAATCGTATATTGGTTTACAGGGTTCTGGTATAAGCAACAAAATGCCGCCTGCTAACTATGTTTCAAGTTTTTGAGAACCATCGCCTCATCCTTATCAACTGAATACGTTACCTCCCAAAATTTTATGCAGTGATGTGCTGAACAATTTTTGTTGATAGCATTAGTGCTATCGGTGACGATAATTCAATTTAGATTTGGTTTACTAATCAGGTAGAATGCTTGATGGCAGCTCATTTGGGTTCAAACCAAAAGACATCAATATTACTGTCGATCAACCACATAAGTATTAGGAGAATTTAATGGACTTATCTCTTATCCCCGCACAGCCAGAACCTGGCGTAATTAATGTTCTAATCGAAATTCCTGGCGGCAGCAAAAACAAATATGAATTTGATAAGGACATGAATGCCTTTGCCCTAGATCGCGTTTTGTTTGCCTCTGTTAAATACCCTTACGATTATGGTTTTGTCCCCAATACCTTAGCTGATGATGGCGATCCTTTAGATGGCATGGTAATGATGGATGAGCCTACTTTTCCTGGGTGTGTCATTGCTGCTCGACCCATTGGCATGTTATTAATGATTGATGGTGGCGATCGCGATGAGAAAATTCTCTGTGTTCCTGCTGAAGATCCTCGTTACAATGAGGTTAAATCCCTCAAGGATATTGCTCCTCACCGTCTAGAAGAAATTGCCGAATTTTTTAGAACCTATAAAAATTTGGAGAAGAAAGTAACCGAAATTCAGGGCTGGAAAGATGTTGATGCCGTTACTCCCTTGGTTGAGGAGTGCATTAAAGCCTATAAATAATTAACATTATCTGGTAGGTACAAATGATATTTTTATTTTATTTATTGTTTGTCCTACCGCAATACTCCTCTAAACTAATTTCCTCAAGATTATCAGTATGCTTGTCAAATCAACTACTCGTCATGTCCGCATTTATAGTGCAGAAGTTAAAGATAATGAGCTAGTTCCTAGCGATAAGGTTTTAACCCTCGATATCGACCCAGATAATGAGTTTAACTGGAGTGAAGATGTTCTGCAAAAAGTCTATCGTAAATTTGATGACTTAGTAGAAGCAAACAACGGTGAAGACCTGAGTGAATATAATTTGCGTCGTATCGGTTCGGATCTAGAGCATTTTATTCGTTCTCTATTACTTAAGGGTGAGATTAGCTACAATCTTGGTGCTAGAGTTCGTAATTACAGTATGGGTTTACCCCGCATGGAAAGTCCTGACACTGAAGGTAAGTACCGTTAACTTGCTGCTTTTTAAATGCTCCAATTCTGCTGGTTAATCACAACGATAATCTATATCCAAGAATTGGAGAAATCATTTATTTTCTAGCGGAGTTTTTGCTGGCACTGCTGTTGAAATTTTACAATCCACTCCTGCATCTCTTCTTCAGGACAGTTCGCTTTGGCTATATCTAAATCTGCTATTGCTTTTTGATACTGATGATAACTTTTGTAGACGGAAGCTCTATTATAACGGAGCTTATAATCATTCGGCGCGATCGCTAATCCCTGATTTGCGTATTCTAGAGCTTGTGCTGATTGATTAGTGTTTAAACAAGAAATACATAAAATTCGATAAAGACGCAGTCTGTCTTCTAACAACAAATCTCTATTTAATAATTTCTGCGCTGGTTCAATTACTCGATGATCAGCTTTTTGATAAAAAGTCATTACCAAGCGAAAAACCCGAACTTGATCACTATGAGGATAAGCATGGTCTATTTTTGCCGCAATTTTTTTGGCAGCATGTATTTCTCGACGCTGTCCCAGAAAATATGCCAGATCGATCAGTGGCTGTAAATCTCCAGGTCTTTTTATTGGTTCAGATTCTAAATCTTTCCACATCATTAAAGTCTGAGGATTACGCGCTAATCGCCATTGAATAGCCTCTTGACTATGATAAATCTGCCACAGTTTCCAGAGCAGAATTAGATGAGCAACAAGGGTAAATGGCGCCTGGGGCTGAAAGTTAAGATTATAGATTTTAGTCCAGTCTCCAGTTCCCGTTAGAAGAGAGCTAGCAGGATAAGCTATCAAAGCATAAATAGACTGTATACAAGCGAAGAAATAAAGGACTTCTGAAACGATTCTTTTACGAACTTTCGTAATCAAGAAAATTGATAATAATGCTAGCAGAATTGAAACTAGATTTCCTGCGAAAACAATCCACCAGTATTCAGCTAAACTAAAATCTCCTGTGGGAATAATGTAGCCTGAAAAGAAATACCAGCGGAAGGTTTTGACTATCCCCCCTACCTGCCAAGTAGCCAAGCTATGACCTATTTCATGGAGTAAAACACCTATCGGTAATAAGACAAAAATAGCTAATTGTTGAGCTAATTGCTGATCAGCAAGGATTACTTTATCGTCCCAAAACTGTGACCAGCTTTTAGCTAACTGCACCAAAGTGCCAACCGAAATTATTACTGGCAATAGAGAAATTAGATCGATAGTATCTAGCATTAAAAAGCAAAATTTTAATCTATCTCGCTTTTTTAACACACATTTTTAATTTACTTTAATTAAAAAGCTTTTATACTTAATCGTGATCCAGACGATTTATATATACTTCCATATTATTTAACTGAACTCCACCAAAAACAGTGGCAAAAGCGGTATCAGCAGCATCTCGACCTGTACCAATACGTACTAAGCCGTCAACAGGTGCCAAACGAGTAGCATCAAACAAATACCAGCGATTTCCTAGATAAGCTTCAAAACAAGCATGAAAATCTGGTGGCTGTAGTTGCCAAGCATATGCTGAGACGAATCTGGCGGGAATGTTTAAAGCGCGGCAAAAGGCAATACCTAAATGGGCAAAATCGCGACATACTCCTGCTCTTTCGGTTACGGTGTCGTAAGCTGAGGTATGGGAATCGGTACTACCAGATATGTAGGTAACTTTACTATAAATCCAGTCACAGATAGCCTGAACTCTGCTGTAGCCTGGTTTACAATCCCCAAATTCATCATACGCCAGCTTCATCAGGCGATCGCTTTGACAATAGCGTGATGGATATAGATAATAAATAAGATCCAAAGGAATATCTGCTGGTGAGATCTCTACAATGTCCTCAAGATTATCTGTACTGTATTTTGAGCTTACGGTTGCTTGATAAGAGATAGTTAATTTTCCTTCTGGGACAGTTAAGCGGAGGTAGCTATTTTCGGTATGGGGAACTAAATATTTTTCATAATGACTATCGGGTTTGATTTCTAAATTCTCTTGCAGTATTTGCTGATTTTTGTTTTCTATTGCACAAATGTTAAAAATAATCGTGCTATCGCTAGAAACTTGGTAATCAAGTTCACAGCCAACTTTAAATTTCATGGGCAATGTGTTTTTAAATTAGCAAGAGGTATTGTGGCAAAATGAAAGGGTGTTGACCACAACGCCCTTTGAATTTAATTTGAATATAAATAACTACCAAGCTGGTATCTGATTACGAATATTCATTCTGCAAATAATTGATTGGTTAATAACTATTGAACAAATACCTGTGCTTCGTATTCAGGTAAATCAATCAAAATTTGACCATTGCCAGCTTCAAGATCATAGTTTCCTGTCCATTCATGCCAAGTACCATCGGCAGGAAAGTTAGGTACGACATAGCCAGCTAAATATTGATCGCCAAAGTTAGCCACAACTACCACACGAGAACCCTGATCATTCCAGCGTACATAAGCAATCACCTTGGATTCTGCATCTTCATGGAAAAATTCAATATTTTCTGTGTATAGCGCCTGGTTTTCTTTGCGGAGATTAATCAGACCTTTGTAATGTGCCAATAGATGCTGATTATTATCTCCTGCTAGCAGATCCCACTCAATTCTACTCGCATCTTGATTGAGAGGATTATAGTCGCCAAATTCTTGACCCATCCACATCATCGGTATCCCTACGGCAGTCATCAATAAAACGGCGCCTAATTTTACTCTTTTAAAGGCTGCCTCTCCTAAGATACCGCGATCGCCTAATTCTACCATGATCCGTCTGTGATCGTGATTACTCAGATAGTTGACTACGTTGGTTGCACCCATAAAACCGTCACGCTTACAGTCAATCATATTTTTTAATTCTTCAGCATCATAGCGATCGCCACAAATATGAGCCATGATGTTAGCATAGAAGCTATAGTGCCAACAGCCGTCCATGGGACCATCGATATTAGTGATAGATGGATCTTCGGGAATGTTTTCGGCTATGTTAACGAAAGGCTTCATACCTGCGTTTTCCTTGGCTTTATTGACAATCCAGTGTAGAAAGTCATAGTTATTGATCTGCTTGGTAGCATCGTAGCGGATACCGTCAATGTGATACTCTTTGATCCAGAAGTCTACGTTATCGCCAATATATTTCCAAGCAGGCTTGAGATCTAAGTTTTCATCGTATTTCTCATAGTTAAACTCTGGACCCCAGCTATTGTCAGGATCGGTGGGAGAATGATGAAACCAATAGTCATGGTCGATTTGTGTCAAAGGACACTCTGTGTTGGAGTGGTTGTAGATTCCGTCTACAATGACTCGAATACCTTTACCATGACACTCATCAATTAGGTGCTTCAGTTCGTAGGTAGATCCGTAATTAGACTCAGCAGCAAAGAAATGTTGTGGACTATAACCCCAACTGTATTCTCCAGGGTTTTCTTTAACTGGCATTAATTCGATGGCGTTGATACCTAAGTCCACTAGATAATCAAGTTTATCAACTACATCCTTATATTTTCCTTTGCCATCAGGATCACCTTGACCACCAGAAAAGTCCCCAACATGGAGTTCGTAGATCACTAATTCATGATCAGCAGGTAGGGGTTTGTCATCATGTTGCCAAGCATAGGTGTCAACAATCTTTTCACCGTCTTTGATGGTAAAAGTACCGTTTTGGCTTTGGGGGTCAATATTTACTGCATAAGGATCTACTACTTCAACCCATTCATCTGTATCTAAAAACCAACTAAGTGAACGAACTCGAAACTTGTATTCATATTTTCCATCATCTAGCTCAACTTTAGTCCTAAAATGACCATCATCACCTTTCTCCATTGCTATTGGTTGCCAGTCAGAAAAAGAACCAGTTATAGCAGCTTCTTTATTATAAGGAGCAAATAGTTGAAATTCGATTAAGTTAGCCATCTTATAACATTCCAGTGATATAGATAATTAAAAAATTTTAAGTTTATTGCTGTAAGTATATTGAGGGAATAATGTTAAATACATCTATCAATGGGAGGAGCCAATTTCTGCTTGACTTATCTGGTATTGAGCTTCTTTAGTATTGAGTATTGCTCTTTTGTTCAATTTGAACCATGGTCAGAATCAGTCACTTGATAGATGTCAAAATGCATCCTAATCAATAACATTGTTAGGCATGAACATTAATATATAGAGGTTAATTAACGATGAGTATTGAAGATAGAGTTGAAGCTACTGCTAAGAATGTTGAAGGCAAATTTCAAGAGGCAGTAGGAGAAGTTACTGGTAATCCTCAAGATAAGGCTGAAGGACAAGAAAAGCAAGCTGAAGCCCAAGTACAGCACAGTGTAGAAAACGTTAAAGACGATATTAAAAAAGCGATCGACTAAAGCAGTATTCTTTAGGGGTTTGAATATTTCAGACCTCTATTTGCTTTTTAGTTATTAATAATAGAAATTAAGACTTTTGAACACAGCACTTTTTAAATTCAAAGAGTATAAGTTTAAATTTTATTAGATATTTAATACCTATTGCCTCACTTAACGAAGGTTTATCTTAAGTGTCATGGGAATAATATATATATCTGTATGTTGATTGTTGATTGTTGATTGTTAATAGTTGATTGTTGATTACGATACACCTCACTAATTCAGAAAAGGCTGTAATATAATTTTAAAGATTAATATAAGTTAAAAATATACTGTTTAATTAGTTCGACTGCATCAACCATGGTGGACTATAGCTACAAGAAGACTGAGGAAGGTATTGACGGATTATGCGGTCTAAGTCTTCAAGAAAATAGGGCTTTACTAGATAATCATTGCATCCTGATCTAATAGCTTGCTCACGTTCTCGATCCCTAGCTAATGCAGAAATTGCAATAATTGGCATTTTTTGGGTCGATTGGTTTTGACGATAGAGATTAGCTAAATCAAAACCGCTGATATCGGGTAACACTAAATCAAGAAGCACTAAATCGATTTCATATTTGTCTGCCAAATCAAAAGCTGCTTTTCCTTCGGTTGCGGTTATAAAATTGTATTGCAAAAAAATCAATGCTTGTGAAATAAAAAGTAAATTATCTTCTTCGTCTTCTACAACTAAAATTATGGGTACATTAGAATCTTCTGACTGAATTCTCTGACGTTGGGGTTTTACGCTCATTTTTTACCTTCACTAAGTCAGTGTCAGCAAGACGCAAGTTCTGTAGTGGAAAGGGATGCACTAACTGTAAATTGGATCTATCGGCTATATTTGCTAGTCAGGAGTTCTCTGCTTTATCAGGAGAGAATGTCTTGAGTCAAAATAAAATTTGCTATTTCCTTAATATTATGCTGAATTTAACTAGTTGAACATTAAAAATTAATAACTCAACTGATTAAAGTATATCTTTTATCAGATGAAAAACTCGGTAACTTTAGCTAGCATCCCAATTCCCTATTTTTAGAACTATTTATGTCAAAAATAATCGAACAAGCTATTCACCTGAAAAAGAATCTCGTAGATTTTGTTTATGATGCCTCAGGGGATCTGGCTGTAGCAATGGAAACTTATGCTGCTGATAAGGGTAAAAGTAATAGTTACGGTATTAAGCAGCAAAATTTGACTATAGATCTTTTTTTAACTGAAGGTGAGGTAAATAATCAAACTCCTTTAGATATTTATTTGGCAAAAAAAGATGAGTTGAATTCTGAGGATATAGAACTAATCAAGCTATGGCGAGATAATTTTATTGGTTTGTTTGAAATCCAAGAGATTCATGCAGAATATTATCAGTTAATGAACTGGTTAACTGCTAAAACTTACCAAGTTTATCGCCACGAGGAGATGCCAGACCAGGAGACTAAAAGATGGCAACCAGGAGAAATTATTCTAACAATTCTGGCTCCATTTGAAGATAATTCAAAGTGGTTTTTCTTTAGCGATCGCATTATAAAAGGCAGATTAAGCCAACCAAAATTGGCGGTGGCGATTGGAGAATTTAGAGATAATTATCCTGAATTTCTGTATGCAGATGCTCCCGAATTATTAGAAGAAGCTTGGCAATCTGTAGCGGTATATCATCAGGAATTTGTGGCTTTCATGCAAAGCGATCGTCTCACTTTACCTGGCTATAAGTTAAATCAGAAAATTGGCGAACTTCAGCAAATGATGAGTCAGAAAAAGTTAGCCGAAGCAGGTATTGATGGTGACAAGTCTTTATCAGATATACTAGCCGAATCAGGAGCAAGTGAAGCGGAATTTACTGAAACTGCGGGAGATTTAGGTGCAGATGCCGCGGTAGTTGCCGACATGGTTAAGAATAAAAGCAAGCTATCAATGGTAACGCCCAAAGTAGATTTACCACCAGATATCAAACAAGCGGAAAGTGTTACTGTATTTTCTCATCCTCGATGGGGTCAAATGTTTTTACCCAATTTTGAGAAATTTACTGATTTGTTAGCTAGTGAAAATCCCGAAACTCAAGAAAATGGTAACTTATTAATTCGCAAGTATCTTGAACAGCCTGAGGCTAATTATTATGTGTGGCAACAGTTAAAACAAGAGTATCCAGAAGCTATAAAACAACTGTTGTTAGCGTACTGCAATCAAAATAATTTTAATCTGGAAGCAGACTTGGATGAATTATTACTCGAACACGATAAACCATCTCAACCTCAACTACCATCAATAGCCAGTGTTCCCATCCATCTTAACAACTTATTTGAAGCAGCAGTAGCTCAGGTGCAGAAAACTAAAACTAGAGCTAAGAAGAAAAAGAAAAAGAAAGGATTTTCTTAAAATATTTAACTTAAGTATTATTAATTAAGCATGAAAATGGAGACATCGATTAATTCAAGTGTCTCCATTTGTTTTATGTAAAAATTACATTTAGTTTTATTTAATTATGCTGCGCGACGAGTAATCAAACCCCAAATAAAGATTAATAACATTGCACCAAGTACAGCAAAAATAATGCCAGGAATGCTGAAAGCGCCTGCGGAAGCTGCTGCTGCCCCAGAACTGCCCAGCAACGTCTGACCGAGATATCCTCCCACTAAAGCACCCAAAATACCTAGACCAATAGTGGCAAAAATACCACCGCCTTGATGCCCAGGATAGATTAATTTCGCTAATGCTCCTGCGATTAATCCTAATGCTAGCCAAGCTATAATACCACCCATATCTTGCTCCTAAAATTTTTAATTATTTATCTGTTTAATTTGATGTAGTTATCATAGCAATTCGATAACTACATTCATTCTATCGAAAAGACGATCTTTTATATCTATCAAAATGCTGATTTATATTTTGTTTACAATACAAACAAAAAAAAGACTTATTTTGTAGTTACATTTCTTAACAATTATGTCTATATTTTAAAGTTGATGTAACTGACCCATATTGCGACAAAAATAGCCTAATTTTCGATAATTCATGCAAAAAAATAACCAGTTATCCTGAATAAATAACTGGCTATAACTTTAAAACGAAGAATATACTAGCTGACGAACTTAAATAGGACAAATCCTAGTTTTAAACCTAATTTAAGCTAACTTTGACTACTTTATTTAGTTCTGATTGGGCTTTAGGCAAAGTTAAGTGTAGAATTCCATCTTTATAGTCGGCTTTAACCTCGGTATTTTGAATTCTTACAGGTAAAGGAACAACTCTTTGGAAGCTACCATAATGGAACTCAGATTTGGTTCTACCTTCTTGGTCAGATTTGCGTTCACCAGAGACTGAAATACTCCTAGCAGTTGCTTCAATATTGATATCAGTAGTTTTGATTCCAGGTAATTCTAATCTGAGGATTAACGCTTGATCTGTTTCGATAATTTCAGCGGCAGGAACTTTAGTAGTGGGTGCAGAAGCTTCATTAAAAACTCGCTCAAATTGACGTTGTAAAGTGTCTATTTCTGACCAAGGGCTATAACGAATAATTGTCATTGTTTACTTCTCCGATAATTATATTTATTAGTTATTTATTGCTTGCTTTGATTATTATCATATTGAAGATTCATGCTAAAAGTAAGTGAGGTTTATTACCCTTTTTGGTAGCGGTTTCTGCCCGAACAGATATTTAGGGTAAACCCTAACTTTTTAAAGTGGAGTAAAATACAGTAATTTTCATTAGTCTGTTGCCATTAGTTGTTTTCATGAATGATCATCGACTGCATCATCCACAAACAGCAGAAGTGAATCTTGTGGCAAACTATTGACAGATTATGATTCGCTTCATTAATAGATTTTTAGAGAGATCTTAAGTCAAAGAAGGTTGCTGGAGATACTTTAAACCTCTTTGCTAATGCCTCTATGTGTCTGACGTTTAGTTTTCTTTTTCCATTTAATACTTCTGATACTACCCCTTGAGAACCTATTTCTGGTATCTGAGACTGGGATAGAGAATTTTCTTCCATTAAATAAATTAATGCCTCTACACCGCTACAATCTGGTACTCGATAGTTTTCATTGTCATAAGCTTTTATGATTATTCCCAAAGTACCTAACATACTGTAGAGCGGATTATTTTCATCATCTCCCACTTCATCTAGTAAAGCATTCAATCTCTCTACCGCAGCATCATAATCTGACTCATTTTTTATTGTTAGCAATGGTGCTATTTCTAGCCATTGTTTTTTTAGTTCGGCTGCTATTAATGTCATTTTTTCTAATCTCCTTGATCATACTCTTTAAGAGTTTTTATTCAGAATAACTACGATTTCTGAGTATTTCTACTGTGGGGGCGACAAGTGGGTTGAACAGGAATCAGGAAGGGGAATAGAGAAAACAGCCTCTCCAAACATGAGAAACTGTTATCAATAACTTTAATTGTTGAAAACAGTATGTTCCAACTACCTGAATTATATAGTAAGCAT
>JBCDDK010000185.1:0-10955 GCA_039180345.1 Cyanobacteria bacterium P01_G01_bin.39
GTATTTCACGAAGACAGATCGCGAATTCGCAAAGATAACGGTGCTAGAAATATGAGTATTCTGAGACGACATGCATAAAATCTAATTCGTCAAGATACTTCAAAAGGTAGTCTCAAGATGAAACGTTATCAGGCTGGATTAGATGATGGTTTTCTGCTTCAAATCCTTGCCAATTCTGGCTTATTTTAGTTTAATATTTCGTGCGATTACCCTGGTATCATTGCCATCACAAAAATAAGTTTTTAACCTAATCCATCAGATTCATAAGCAGTAGCCAGCAAATCGCCAGTACCAGAAAAAGCGATAAAATCAACTATCTCATCAACGTGAGTAGTCTCAGCATCCCAACTTTGCTCTTCCTCTAAAAGGCATCCGAGTAGCAAGTGTACAAATAACAACGCTAAGGCTGTAATTTTCTCTCGGCGAAGGCGTCGCCAATTTGTATTAATTGAATTTTATTTTATTAAGATTGCCATCTAAATCTAGCCAATTCTTTTTTTGATTTCTTCGACAATATTTTTCATTCTTTTTAAATTAAATAACACTGCCAAGGCTAATTTTATCGGTAAAAATAGCCAAGATAAAGCAATTTTAATTGAGTTAGCTGCTATCGCTTCAATTGTATAATTATAAAGTTGCATGTTCTCTTGAGTAATTTGCTGACACAGATAAACCTCTGTCTTGGTCAAACCTCCTTGTTTCCATTTGCCCGTAGCACTAGAATCAATTCCCTTGGCACTGGAGGTTATTTTCTTATGGGAAGAAACTCCACCTTCATCTTGATTAACCTGAAGCATTTGTGGTGAAAATTCTAGTTCTAAAAACTCACATACCTGGCGTATATTTTTCTCAGGCTGGGTAATTAAATCTTCAAAACGAATCGTAATTACGCGATCGCTTTGGGAGTGCTTTTTAGCTGCATTGATGGCAGCATTCCACAGTTGAGAAATAGTAATAGAATGATAATTTGTCCAGGCTCTTATTGCCTCACGATAGGGAATGTTACTGGCACCTAGAAAGCGTATTTTCCACTTGTATTTTTGGGACAGCAAAACATCTCTAGGATCGCGCACCATGTTAATAATATGGCAGTGAGGATAAAGCTCAAGTAACTCGGCGATATAATGCACGTTACGAGGAGTTTGCTCACAAGGTATTTGTTTTTGGTTTTGGTGTGCTATGTAAACTAAAAAATCCTGTAGAACCGAGGTTGCAGTAATAGATTTACTGTTTAAAGAAGCAATTATACCTTGGGCTTCCTCTGCAAATAACTGAGGATTTTTATGACTAATAACATCCTCATCTTGAATGGCTAGAAGTTTTTCTGCTAGAGTTTGTGCCTGATCTTGAGTTAAAACCTTATGGCGATCGCCACTAGACCAAAGTGTACCAAAAAAGTGTAATTCTTCTAAGGTAAATACATCAGGATTTAAACCTAAGATACTGCCCATTAGTGTAGTACCACTACGGGAGTTACCAACAACAAATATTGGTTGGAATTTATGATCTTTGAGAGAATTATTCATTAATTAGAAGTAAAATTATTAAGACTTAGTTGTTTGATTCAGGATTTGAATTTAATTAGTTTAGATACTCAATTAATTAATCAGTTGCAGCTAATAAAAATCTGTCTCAGTTGCTTCATATATAAGAGTTACTGAATAAGCAGGAAGCGTAATCAAATTATTCCCTTCTTGACTATTTTTCATTAACACATCTGGGTGATTAACCAAATCTTGGGGTAAGCCTGAAATTTGTTGATACTTATACTTAGAGTCAGCAAATAGGGCACTAAAGTCTACTGACTCTCTTTGATCAGAAAGATTGAGTACGATGGCTGTTTGTTTTGTCGCATTACTAAAATGCCAGCCATATAAAGCAGGATAAGCAAAGTTATTTTTACCCGTTAGTTGTGTAGACAACGGTAACTCAATGGGACTAGCATTAGTCATTTCTTGAGTTGCTTGACCTAATAAACTTAAAGCCGAACCTGTAGCTGATAAACTCATTGGTGTAGCCTGCATCGTCTCATCACTGGGATTGACAAAGCTCTCGCTAGTATTTAAGATTGCACCAAAGAGGGAGCTTTCTGTCAGGCTATGATTACAAATCGATTCAATTCTTGATTCTTCAAGAAAAAGTAGACTTGTAGCCAGATTATATAGACCATGTGTCCAACTGCCCGCGACTCTAGGGCTAGGTCGGCTATTGTTGCCGTCGGGGAAGATATCTTCAAATAAATTATATTCGGTAATCCAAATCTTCTTGTTTTCGGGAATAATCTGGTAGTTACTGTCCGCGATTAATTTTTGCCAGTTACGAAATGGTTCACCCAAAATAATTGGTACTGATTCAGTTTCAAAATAAGGATAAATATCTGTTTGCTGGGGTGGGGTATCTAAACCATGACCGTTATAAATATGTAGAGTAATGGCATCAGCAATAGGTAATACTGTACCTCGCATTACTTTATTCCAATGTTGTAGCCGTGGTGGTTTATCAGGATTAGGAACAATACCTACAATGGCAACTTGAGCATCAGGAAATTCTTGCTTAATGGCTTCTGTCCAGGCTTTAGCCGTTAAGCCATATGCCCGAGGATTAGGAAAAGTTTTTTTATAGTTAGGAATATTAAAATAGAACTCATTGCCTAATTCAACCTGCTTGATTTCCATACCTAAATCTTGGGCATAGCGCAACATTTCTAACTGCGATTCTAAGTTAGAAGTCAACATATTGAGGACAAATATTGGTTCTGTATTAGTAGCATTTAGACCCTGCTGAAAATCTGATAACTTACTAGCGGTGTATTGACGGGCTTTAAATCTTAAAAAGAAAGGAAGTCCTTCTGGTAAACTGTCAACGTTTTCAATTAATCCTCCCCGTCGCCAATCCCAATAGTTACCTACATCTCCTCCTGGAATTCTTAATTTAGCAGCATGTAAATCCTGCACCGCAGCTATAAAATCTAGATCAGACCAGTCAGCTACTTGAGTTGAGTTGACGTTATAACACATAAAGTCAGGTGGCAAACTGCGAGATTTACCCAACTTAGCTTTAGGCATAGTTGCTGATGTAAATTTATTCTCAGTATCTGATTCAGTCGCTTGTTGATTAGGAACGCATGCTGCTGTCAGAATAATTAGAACCGAAAAGCAACAACAGAATCGAAAGTAAAGAGCTTTAATCATCTATCAATATTTGACTCATAAGATTCTATTTGTTCTTTAACTTGGCTTTGATAAACATTTACTACTAGTCCTGCCAACAACCAAAAGTAAAAAGAAAAATGCCGTAATCTAAATACCCTCTCAACAAAAGAATAAAAGAAAGCAACGAACACAATTGAGCAAAAACTGACTGCTAGAATTTGATACTCTTTTACTTGAGTAATCTTTAATAAATTTTGTCCTATCTGATAAAGACGAAATAAGATCAACCAATTGATTCCTAATCCTACCACGCCAAAATATCCCAACATAGCAAACCAATAAGGATCGTCAAACACTTCAGCATCACGAACTAACTTTTTCACCTCGTCTGAAGTCAAGAATTGCCCCATATTATTGATTAAAGTTGCCTGATCAGGACCAAAACCGAACCAGCTTGAAGATTCCCAAATCGTCTGACAAACTTTTGTTACCACCCACCCTCGGGAAGCAGATAAAGTATGATCCCAATATTCTGGCGAAAATACTGATAAAAAATAAGAGGTAATATTGGGAACTTCTTCTCCTATTTCCCGTTGTCCAATATCCAGATCTAAAGTTAATAAAGGATAGATAAAAATAACTGCGATCGCCATAGCAGAAATTAACCAAACTAAGATCCTGGTATTTCTAAATCGCTGGAAAAAAGTAAAAACCAAAATTATTAAAATTAAAGACATAATTAGTGCAGCTCTCTTCTTAGAAGCAAACATGCCAAAATAAAAGATTCCCAGACTAAAAGTATCTCGAAGCGGAGGAACTAAGTAATCACAATTGGCATAAATGATACTAAGTATGACACCAATTACTAATAATAAAAATCCTGATAAATTAGCACTATCCAGAAAAGTTCCACAGCTAGCATTTTTAATAGCTCCTTTTTCGCAATTTCCTGCTGCTAAAGCAATTTTAAGACCTCCAGGCAAAAAGAATTGAACACAGGCTATTACAGCTTGAACCAAGCCAACTACCTTAATAATCTTAAGTAGTTGTATTACCTGGTTTTTAGCTAAAGGAAGATTAATTAAAGTATAGTAAAGTGCTAAATAACGCCAGATACTTCTAAGGTTTGCCAAGCTGGGAAATATCGATGATTGATTAAGGATCATGGAAATCCCTGTTGCTAGCACAAATGCCAAAAGCAAGAAATCGATAATACTTTTTTGTAAGCCACTGCCCTTAATAATTCGCTGACCTAAAACCTGTAGCAAAATAAGATAAATAGTTAATTCAGGAATAAACCGAATTCCTGTTTGTACTACCCCAGGTAATGGTAGCCATGCCACTATTAAATCTTCAAAAGGGGTATAAATAGCAATCAAAGAAATCAACCATAAATGTATCTGACCGCTATTACGGGCTATGTAATATGAACTCAATCCCTGATGGATAAAGCTTGATAAACGATAAAGCATATGGTACCCCTAAGGGCGATAAAAATAATAATTAATTGTTACAACATACTTCGCTTTTTAGTATCATAATGGACTAAAAGAAAATGACAAGCTATATTAACAAGCCGAGCAGTATTTAAACTACTATCCATTTCTATCTACCAAATTTTCTATGTAATTACAACTACTAATAAAATCATTATTTGTATTTCTATTTTCAACAAAGAAGACTGATCTTTACTATTAATAGTCAATTTTTTTTATTATGTCAGTAGCTTTAATTGCTCATTATCTTGGTCCTCGTTTAGGCATTGGACATTATTTAGAAAGATTGTTACCGCCCTTAGTCAAGGAACTAACTAGTAGAAATATCGAAGTCAGAATACTAGCCAGTCCTAATGCCTGGTCACAAACTCCTGCCCTCCAGACTCATAAAGAGCTAGTGACTATTCTGCCCCAGCTAGACTATTCACCCTATAAAAGATACTTTTGGGTTGCCACAGGCTTAGTTAAATACTGTCACCAGCAAGAGATCAAGAGCTTAGTTTGGTTGTCTAACCCAATGGCATTACCCTGGCATCCGCCAACCCTTACCACAATTCACGATGTAAACGAATGGAAAGCTATTACTAAAGGTAGATGGCGTACAGCTTTAAGAGGATGTATCTATCTCGATGCTTCAGTTCACTTTGCCCAAAAACTCGTTGCCATTAGCCAAACAACCAAGCAAGATTTGTTGCACTTCCGTCCTCAACTTCACCATAGTTCTAAGTTGGTATATATTCCTCAAGGGATTGATTCACAGCTTGTTAATTTGCCGCCAGTAAAAATTCCCGCCCCAGATCAGCCATTTTTACTTTATGTTGGCAGAATAGACCCCGTTGCCAAAAGACTCCAAGAAACGGTATACCTCGCTCAGGCAATTCGAGAAGCTGATCAGAAAGAGTGGGAACTGCATTTAGTAGGAGGGATGAATGAGTCTACCCAAGCGGCAGGAGAAGATTTTCTGGCATCAATCAAAGATATTCCCTGGATACACTATCAAGGTTACGTCTCTGACGATGCTTTAGCACAGTGGTATCGCCAAGCAGCGGCAGTAATTTTTCTATCTGACCGTGAGGGCTTTGGTTTCCCCGTTGCTGAAGCGGCATCAATGGGTCGTTGGGCAATTATTAGTCAACTAAATACCGCAGGTGTTGAATCAGGAGGTAAGGCGATTATCGCTATTGATCCTGAGCAACCTCAGATAGCCGCTAAGAAAATTTTAGATCACCTGCAACAAGAATTATATCCCCCTGTTCAAAATGATCTTCAGCAATGGAGTGATAGTGCCGTAGATTATGCCGATGAGATTGAAAAGTTGTTGCCATAAGATTTATTAATCAATTAGATTAGAGATTAAACTCCTCAAAATTTTTGTTGGCTTGATCTCAACCCTCTAGGATCGGTTCTTTTATCTCAATCTATCTTGTTTCAGATTTTTGTTAACGTGAATTCGGGTTAAACAAAAAGCTATATCTGACATTATTTTCAAGCGGTGCTATTTTTACGAGCGACCCCGCGCCGCCGACAGGCGCAAACGTCCAGTATTAACGCCTGGGGAGACCCCCGGCGACATGGACCCCAGAACGCGCGAGTTCGACTCTTTTTTTCTAATTATTCCGCCCGAATAACAGTCTAAAAGTCTACAGCTTAAGGCTTAGAGCTAATAGCTATCCTCACAGAATAACTCTCTTATCCCGAACTGACGTTTTATTACCAATGAATCTGACTCAGGATGTAACGTAAACGATCATAATCGTCTTTAAGAAGTGTACTGAGAGTGCGCCCAACGTTAACCAGCCAATCTTGGTTTGCCTGACGCTGCTGATAAACTTCTCTGACTGATGCTGCAACTAAAGATTCTACTGGGATATCTTTTGCCGACAAGAGAGTTCGTAAAAAGTCTAGTTTCTCGGTGAAGTGAACTATTTCGTTGGCATCACAATGATAAACTGACTGATGAATCTGGGGTGGACGAGGTGGTAAATATTGATAGATCTGACCTGGACTTTCATTACTCAAATTGTTTGGAGTTTCAAAACCGACTATTGCCGCCTTAAATTCAGTTTTTAGCATGGCAAAAATCTGTGGCTGCTGTTCTCGCAATTCTGACAAAGACAAGCCTAATGCCCTCGCACGATGAACTGAGTCGATGGGGCTGGTGGTAACATAGGTAACCACGCTATAAATCTTATTTCCAGATTCTTCATCAAAAGACTTAATCCAGCTGCCAAACGGAGGCATCACTGGGAATTTTAAGTCCTCTGGTTCTAGACATTGAGCTAAATATTGAGTTGTAGAAGTCTCGATTACCTCCCCGATGTGCTGGGGATGGCGATCATCAATAGCAAACTGGGGTAAGGGAAGACGCATACTCTAGAAGATCACAAATAAAGTCAATAGCCTGTTTGACTCAACTACTCTTATCTTGAGTATACTAACGTCATTTTTTCTTTTTGGTTAGATCTACAGCCTCTAGTTCGGACAAATTGAAGGTCACTAGCTTGTCCCAGTTACCCCCTTCAAATAACACCGCCACCCTACCATCATCTATTCGCTGTACTAAACCCTGAAATTTGTAGTAAATATCATTGGAGTTGGTAACTTTAACTGTAGCACCAGGTAAAATCATCATGTTCTTATAGCGATCGCTCGACTGAATAATTGGTCATTCTTAGCTTACCAAGTAAACTGAGTCAGATTGAAGTAATTAATCTTTGATCGCATCTAAGATTTCGTCCGTAGTGGGATTGTAGTTCGGCTCGGCTAACTGAATTTTTTCTTTCCAAATATAATAAACCTGCTCTAATGTTCCTTCATGATGACTCCAAGAGCCAGAGTAATCAATAAAATTTAATTTAACTAATAGCCATTCTTGCTGAGGAGATCCTAGAGGCTTCGTGGCAAAAATAAATCCTGCTTCATGGTCTTGATGTTCATAAAATTCTAGAGAATATAGAGAACCCTGCCAGCCATATTCCCCTGAAATAGTAGCTTCAATTGCTGCTCTTTCTGTATTATTTTTGGGGGTAAAAATAAAGGCTTTTTCTGGTTTAGCTGTATAAATCATCGGCGACCAGCTAAACTTACTCAGCATGAATTCTGATAGTTTTTGCAACGCCCGCTTATCAGGGGTCATCAACCAAATTTCCGATTCAACTTGACTGCTAATTGTCCATTTGATTTGACTTCTAAACTTATGTGCCACCGCTGCGAAGGCATTATCATTTACTAGCTTGTGATCAATGCCTACATAGCCTTCACTTAATAACTCATCAATAGTTTTTGACGAAGGAAAAGGTTTTTTATAGGAAAAATCATAGTATATCGGTCTAGCATGTAGAGCAAACCTAGTAGCAGCTTGATACTGCTGGGATATACTCTGATTATTGTTTTCCATAACAAATATTTCCCTTTAAAGAACCCAAATATATTGTTCCCCAAAAAAATATTAAAGCCACAGTTTGACTATTCTGCATAACCAACTGCCTACTATATAAGTATTCTACATTTAATATTTGACCTGCTAGTTTATCAAGTACATTTAAATACAGTTGAAACCATAAGTCATCCTAGTTGATCATAAAACTTTTGCTGCTTATTATCTAAAAAATAGAGTTTTTACCAGCGAAGTTAACTAAAGCTAAACTAGGTTTATTAAAAGATATTCTTTAATATAGTTTGCTTAAGATTTAAACAAATTAATTTGGGCTAATTTTTGACCAACTTTTATCTAGTTTCTTTATTGCTTAACTATTTTGTCACTTAATGTACCCCTGAAGCAAATTTTTACTGATTTTTTCTTCTCTTATGGGGCTTTGATGATTTAATCAAATAACTCAAAGTCCCTAAGCTTTTGATTTTATTAGCTTTCAAAAATGAGTTAAAAATAAGCCATATTAAAATCTAGATCAAAGTAAAAAGCTTTGAGCTTGCTTCAGGAGAAATGTTTCTTAATTAACAATAGACACTGGTAATCTCTAAATCTTGTACTTATATGAAATACGATCATGTTTGCTACATATGCTTGACTTGGGGACATTTACGGTCATTGTGACAGAGTGTCACCCCGTCACCTGATTTGTGTCGTTTTTTTGGTAATTCATATTATTTCCTGTAAGCCATTACAAAACGTTCAATACCATTAAGATCGGAAAATATCTGAACGTCATCATATTCTCCCTGCCGTCTTAATAGTTCAGTTACTGTCGCCCCTTGACCTAACATTAGCTCTATCAGCCATATCCCACCCCGTAGCAAATAATGAGGTGCGGTTTCAACCAAATATCTAATATCATCTAAACCATCATCACCACCATCCAAAGCCATACGAGGCTCATGATTAGCTACCTCTGGCTGTAATTCCTTGATTTGATAAGAAGGAATATAGGGGGGGTTAGATAGCATACCTGTCACCTTGCCCTTGAGTGACCCTAAAGGACTCCACCAACTACCCTGATAGAAGCGGATATTCTGTAGTTGATAACTGACAGCATTTGCTTGAGCAATATTTAAAGCATCCGCACTAAGGTCTACAGCATGAATCAAGGCTTGGGGAAAAATATCAGCCAAACCAAGAGCGATCGCTCCACTACCAGTTCCTAAATCAACCCAATTTTGCTCTGGGTCATCAATTCGATGATGCTCATGAGCAATATCAATCATTAATTCTGTTTCTGGACGAGGGATTAAAACGGCAGGGGTAACTTTCAACTGAAAACGTCTCCAAAAGACAGTTTCCAGTAAATATTGCACTGGAAGACGCTCTTGAAGACGTTGCTGCCAAAGTTGCTCTAACTCTGACAGCGATTTGTTGCTCTTGATCTGAGATTGACTGGCAAACGTTTTAAGTCTTAGCTCAAGGCTACTTAAACTAGTCACAGTTTGTAGTAACCAATCAACCTCATCAGGAGGAACATTGTTGGCGATCGCCCCTTGGATTGCCTGGTGATACCAACAAGATAATTCCTTACCAGAAATATGATGCAACTTCAATTATGTTAGTTTTCGGGTGTAGCTTCAGGTGTAGCTTCGGGCGCTGCTTCAGGATTTGCTTGAGGCAGAGTTTGCCCATCTCCTGCGGCTGGTGCAGAAACGTTTTGCAGGAATTGAATTGATTCAGTTGAGGGAACCAAGACGATTTTTTCTAGAATTTCATCGGAACTTGTTTCTAAGGTTTCAATGACACCTTCTAAAGGATGCACCTCTATATTGACACTACTAGCTACATCTGGCTCTTGCTCTTTGAACTTAGCCACCATTTCCTCTAGCTGTGCCTTTTCAAAGAAGAAAGGAATTACCTGCTTAGAGTCTCTTTCAAAGGTAAGATAGCCTTTGCCTTCGCCACCTCGGGCAACAAATAAAGGCACTCCACCTTGATATGGCTGCTGATTCTCTTCCCCAAGAGTTTTAGCGGAGTTAACGGCTTCTTCTTCGGGAACATAAGCAAAATTCAGCGCATTTTCCTGACTTTGAGCTGATTCCGACAGTTTGTACACTTCCCCTAAAGATACAGGTACCACCCGCACTTTTTCTGCCAGTTCAGGATTTTCGGTTTTTAGCTGATTAACAAATTCGTTGGCATCATCTTGCGAAATGAACACTCCTGCAACTTTAGCTTCATCTTCCCCAGATGCCACCAAAGGCGCACCCTGTTCATCAGCAATTGTAAATACAGGAACAGGATCAAGTTTCTCTAACACTTCTGCTTCTGGTAGGGCGATCGCGATTAGGTTTTCAATTGCTCCCCAGCTCAAAAAGGTTGCTCCTGCAACTCCCAAAGTTATGCTCCAACGGACTAGTGATTTAATCATTATTATTTGCCTCTTTTCCTTGTTTTATTGTGTATAAAAAAACTGTAAATTACCTGGTAACTGTCAAATAAATTATGCCGCAGAATATACTTTCTAAGCCTTACAAGTCAAGTTCTTCAAGGCTGTAGAGAAGTAAATCAATATTTCCGCTCATTATACATAAGTATTTTTATTAAGCAAATGTAGCCATAATGTTACCGTTGATATAGACCTCAGACAACCATCGGGGGACAATTTTCGTTTTGGATGCCAATAATTCCCTCAATCACCAGCTAAAACTACTGATTTTTTTAAGAATTAACGATTATAAGTAACTGGTGTTACGCACTGAATAAATCTTCTGGGATAGGGATTAGGCATTGGTGACAAGTTAAGCAGATGTGCCGATTATCAAGAAGGACTCGGGGATAAGTCTAGAGGAGGTCGAGCGCGTTTCGGACGAGGAGATTTAACTATTCCCAAGTCTTGATTTTCGGGTGCAGTTAAATAAGTAATAA
>JBCDDK010000186.1:0-10396 GCA_039180345.1 Cyanobacteria bacterium P01_G01_bin.39
CTCCACTTAGGGGGTCTTGTTCGTTTTTTCTTTGGCAACAGAGGCTCTATTATTTCCCACTCTCTATCGCTCAAACTACTGGTATATTGCATTTTCTGCCCATTATACTTTTTTGTGAAGATCTTAAATAGGTTCTATAAGTTCGCTTCATCGCAGTTAGCCAAGTTTTGGTTATCTGTTTCTGTCTTAGTCTATTGGGATGGTTTTGGGTGTAATTTGGGTTCGGGTTCGGGCGGTCGAACACTGTTATTACTTAAGATTCCACATCTGTCTGGCGATCGACCATTCTCCTGAATCTTGTTGATGGAAAAGCCAAGTCTTGGTGGTTTTGAATGATTTAGTTGCCCCATCAGCATAGACGACAACCTTCACATTGCCCCGCGCAATTCCATATATCCATCTCTCGTTGATTTTTAGAGCATCAAGGGGAGTCAATTGGACAGTCCATTTTGCGATGTCATAGTCCTTTTGTTCGCTCTGGGCAATTTCGTCTGCTCCGTGTTCTGGTTCTGAGCCAGGTGGAATCCGAATCGCGTCTGGGGCGAATAGCTGACGATAGGCTGCTGAATCGTTGGCATTAACTGCTGCCTCATACTTCTCGCACATTTCCTGAAAAACTTCGTTGGCATCAATCATAGTTTTTGCCTCCTTTATTGGTATGTGAGCCAAAAATTTGACATCATACTTTGGTCGCGGTAACGATGTGTGCGGGTAAACGGAAAGTAACTGTGCCTTCTGGGGTAACGAATTGTCGGAGTTCCTTCTTTGCTTCCTGAAGCAGTCTTTGGTATTGAACATCGTCAATCATGTCAGCGAGCGTCCACCCTTTTATTTCCGTGTAAACCCACGAATTAATTGAGGGGAAACGAGCTGTTCCCTCATGTGTCATAATTTGGACATTGGAAACGTCAGCATCAGCGAACAAAGATTGCAGAATTCTTGTATTCCCTAGCACAAAGGGTTCTCCCATCGTATTTGCAACTTCATTACCAAACAACCGTTCTAGAAGTTTAGTGACTGCTGCATAGCCTGGAATATTTTCCAGTAAATCCCAAACCGCTACAGCCAAATGCCCGCCCTGTCGCAACACTCTTACCATTTCTTCGAGTGCAGCGCGCCGATTCTCAAAAAACATTAATCCAAACTGGCAAACAACGGCATCGAAGCTGCTGCTTTCAAAAGGAAGCACCTCAGCATGTCCCTGTCGCCATTCAATCTCAGGTGCTTTGCGCTTAGCAACAATGAGCATCCCTTCGTTCGGGTCAAGTCCTACGACTGAGCCATTTGCCCCAACTCGTTCAGCGATTTCACGAGTTAAAATACCTGTACCGCAAGCTACATCAAGGACGTGCTGAGCGGATGAAATTTGTGCTACGTCCGCTACCCGACTTGCCCACTGCTGAAACAGTGCAGGGACAAAGAATTCTTCGTATACCTCCGCAGCGATTTGAGTTACTTGTCCTTTTTCGCTTTTATCCATGTAACACCCCAACCCGATCTTGCTATCTTGAAGACTTTGCGGGACGCACTACCTTAATTTCTAACGTACCTACGGCATATTGAGCATTAAGAAATACGATTGCCCTACTCAATCCAAAGTAGAAATTTAATTTAATATTCTTTTGAAATTATCCCTTTTAAGATTACAAGTATTGAGAGGGGAAACGTCATGAAGTATACTTGCTCAGTTTGTAGCTATGAATACGACCCAGAAATAGGCGATCCAGATAGCGGTATTGAACCAGGGACAGCTTTTGAGGATTTACCAGAAGATTGGGTATGTCCTGTCTGTGGGGCGGAGAAATCGGATTTTGAACCAGCAGATTAGCGTCAACCTTAGACTGAACCAGCTTAACCTCAACATTTCCCACTGCATACTGACCATTCAAAAGTGCGATCGCCCGTTCCAAACTACAATAACTAAACTTAATCCTATTCCCCGCTAACTCAGCCGTAGCCATTTGATTAAGTTCGATAGGAATCCTCACATCTTCGGGGAAGTCTACCGTTAGTTCTCCATTTATATAGATGTCAGCCCCAGGATAAGCCCGTTGTAGTTGCTCTAGTTCGGGAATGGCATCTTCATCATTAAAAGTTAGATTCCTAATCTCTGTTCTGGCAGCTTCCCCGACGGTAGTTGTCACTTTGCTAGTAATTATCTGCTCACCAGTCTTATAAAAACCCTTGCCATCAGTAACGATAAACTCTTTACCCTCATTACCGATAATCAAATATTTCCCATCGGCGGAAGTGCGATCGCTTGCCCAGTAGCCTTTAATCTCAGCATAAATCTTGTTAGTAGCAGCATTCTCGTTATATACCCGCACAATGCCATCTCTCAAACCTAGATTCTGACTCACTTTCTGAGTTATACCCCCACCATTAGCTAGATAGATTCCTAATGTCAGGAGAGCGATCGCAATTCCCAATACCCACAACTCAGCAGCACCACCAGTCTTAAGTCTTCGTCGCGGATTACTAACACTGATTGCCCAGACGGGTTCGGGATAAAACAATTGTACTCCTTGCTTGGTGAAGGTATCGGAGAAACATGCGAGAAGATGACCCAGAGGTAGAGCGATCGCAGCTTTAAGACTGCCATGGAGGAAGAAATAGTTAACCCCAAGACTTACCGCAGTAATAGCCGCTGTAGCCAGCAGAGAATGAGTAACTGAACGATGGGGAAAACGATCCTCAATCCATGAGCTAACGGGAAAGAAGATTTTACCAATGGTGCTAGTAGTGGTGTCGATATCGGGAAGCTGCGAGCCGAGAATGGCTAGACCTAGAGGTAAAGGTTGACCAGTTCCCAAGATTAAAGATGTTCCTGCTGCTGCGATCGCGCAGTGCGTAACGCTCATCATAGGCGGTAAAGGGTGTGGTTACTTTACCAGTCTGAGTTTTGGTAGGGCGATCGTCAGTTATTTGGCTCACTTGTTTTGGGAATGCTACTAATTAATACCTCAAATTACCCAAACAACCAAAAATGGAAGAAAACAAAGATTTAATGCTTGAGCAAAAAGACATTGAAGAATTACATGAACGTCTCCACAGCATAGATTTGCTCAATTTACTCTCAGAGGAAGGAAATGTAAGACATTTAGAGTTGTCAGTCTATAAAAACAATTATACTAAGTTAAAAATTCAACAGGAAAAAAATCATAAGCTACCTCATTTCCATATTGAGTATAAACAAGAGCATTCAGCTTCATACGCCATAGATAGTCTCGAAAGACTCGCAGGTGATATGCCTAAAGAATATGAAAAGCCAATTATGAAGTGGGCAAAGAGAAAACGTAATAGTCTAAAAGCAACATGGGACAAACTACAGGCTGGCGAAGATGTAAAAGAGCTTGTAATCGTATCAGAAAAAAAATCAATCTTTTGACAAGAAAATAGCGATCGCCATGTTTTGTAATCATTGACAAAATATATAAAATTTTATATATTCATAGAATATAGACTAAAACACAACATACAAAAATCATGGCACTCAAATTCTACGAAAGTCCCTTTCACGCAACAGAGACACCCGAAGTTGCCAGCGCATCTGTTTTGAAAGCAGATTTAACAATAATGATCAGAGACATTATCGAAAAAGAAGGTTGGACGCAAAAAGAAGCTGCCAAAAAGCTAGGGGTTACTCAACCTCGCATCTCAGATGTAGTCAATGGCAAAATTGATAAATTCACCTTAGATGTACTTTTCTCCATGTTGGATAAATTAGGCTTTAGGTCAAAATTTACTTTTGGCAACATAGAAGAAGCATCAATCAAGATTCAGAAAGAGCAAAAAGAGCTAGCAACAGTATAGTTATTGTTTCTTTTTCATATTTGCCAGTTCAGATAGTAATTCTTTGTATCTTTGTTTTAGGGTTTTCATTGCTTGCTTATCCACTCCGTTAGTTGTCTTTGTAAAAGAATGTAGGACAATAACAGTATTCATAAATTTAGCGATGTATACGCATCTAAAAGCAGGACTGCCGTTAATCTTCAGTTCAATCACCCCAGCACCAATACTACTTAGTGACTTTATTGGCAGAAACGGTTTTTTGTCATCCTGTACTGCTCTTAAGCTAGTACCAAATTCCTGTTGAACCTCTTTGGGCAAAGCTCTGTATTCTCTTTCTGCTGCATCGCTAACAAAAGCAAAGTTTTTCATTTGTATTTTTATTTAATTCGTCAATACAAGTTTGGGCGTGTTTATTTTCACTGTCCTAACCTCTTTCTCGCTCCTTTAACACTTCCCAACTGCTTCAACGCCATTCCCGTAACAAGGCAAACACCACCTGTAATATACAATCCTTTATTACCAGTTCCCATACCAATAAATCGCACGATACCAAAAGCCATCAAAGCAGCAATGATGATCGGCATAATCACCACATATTGAGTGTGTTCGGGCTTGTCCTGCTTCAGTCCCAGAACTTCATTCTTAATGATTTTCCTCGCCAACATGGGGTTACGTCCTGCCAGGGGTTGTAACTCTGCCAATCGGGATTTACTAATCTGTAGTCCCTGTTTCTGTGCCTCTGCTTCCATCACTTCTCTAATATGGCGATCACTTGGCAAATCCAATTCAATCTCCAACATATCCAGAAAGATATCTTTGCCAGGATTAGCCACAGCAAAACACACTACCTTTACTCCTTGTGCGATCGCATCTTCTAACCAATACCGAATAGAAGTAGTCAACCTTTTGGCTTCGGGCAGTATCAGTAATGTATCGTCCCCAGCATTGAGCATAATCTCTTCTTTAAGAGCATCTACCGTTAGGGGTTTGTCGTTGCCGTCTTCTGTAGCACAGCCTAACTGATAGGCGATCGCCACAAAGAACTTTTTCAGAGAACCTTTATAAGTAGCAATGGCACAATCAAACTCAGCCAACATCTCATTGTAGAGAGCCTTAGCAAAGTCACCCTTACCAGTACCAGCTTCACCGAGGACAATAACAGAATTTCCAGCAGCGATCGCATTACAAACTTGATTAAAAGTTTCACTATCTCCGTAACTTACCCTTGAGCCTGGGCTTTTTGCTGACGATGTTGGGCTAGAAGCTGCTGGGCGATCTCTGCTGGTCGAAACTTTGGGTTAGCCACCTCCTTAGCTATGTTTACTTTCTCCTGTAGGTCAGGTGACAAGTCATCAAAGCTCATTTGACTGGCAAGCTGAATTTTAATCAAGTCATTCATTGCCATACCTCGCGCCGCTAATTCTTGAGCCTCTCTAACGATATCCGAGTCAATTTTAGCTGTAGGTTCTTCCGCATTTACATAGATATCATTTTCGGCTTCGTTATTATTAGAAACTAATTTGTTACTATCATCAACTTTAACAATTGAGCTATTAACAAAACCGCTACGCTTTCCAGTCTCTTTAACATGATTTCTTAAAGCTCTAATTTCATTAGCCTGTTCGATTGTTAGATAACTTTTACCTCCATAATCTTTATCAGGCTTGATTTCTAGATAACTTAAATCTTTATAGTAAGCATCTTTTTTAATATCAAGTTCCGCCATCAACTCATCGGGACGGATAGAATTATCGGGTACAGAATTCTGGGTCATAGCAGCAATTTTAGATAAAAAAACTTTTTTTCTTACATACATAATATGAAAACCTCTCACAAATTTTTATGACCCGTATCACAGAATTCGCTGCCGACCCCTAGAAACCCTGACTAATCATCAGATAAGATTCTGAAACGCTACAACATGTAGTTGATTTAATTAGCTTCTGGGATTGAAAGTAGGTGCAAGATTTTTTGGTAATAGTGAGAGATAGTTCTGAGATGAAGTTATGAAGACGAGGGGATAAGCCAGGTTACATATAAGTTTCAAACTGAAATTTGCAGGATTATTTTTTCTTCTCCTGGAGATGTCAGGCATTGTTTTTGTTGAGCCTCAATATAGTATTAACTGTTTAACCTTTTAACCTTTAAAGGTATTAGACGTTTATAGGTTTAAGGTTTATTAGGATTAACCTTTTAGCCTATTAAGGTATTAAGGTATTAACTGAACAGACTATTAAGCTTTTAGACGTTAATCGGTTATTAGGTTTAAATGATTAACGTAGTAAGGGATTAACCTATAAACCTAGTAAGGTATTAGACCTTTCAAATTAGTATGTTGAAGATTGCTGTTTTCAATTTCAAGGGCGGTACAGGCAAAAGTACCTCAACCCTTAATTTAGGTGCATGTTTGGCTACCTCTAAACGAAAGGTTTTGTTGATCGATTTGGATGGACAGAGAACTTTAAGTTTTGGCTTGGGTTTAGATGGAGACACACCGACAGCGTTAGATTGGCTCGGTGGTGGGAAGGTTCAACCACTGAAGACTAAGACTAAAAATCTCTGGTTGATACCTGGAGACATCGGAATGTACCAGCTACAGGCTGACTCGGATCTGTTTACTCCTGCACTGGATAAACTCAAAGACTTTGACCTGATTCTGATGGACTGCGCCCCTGGTTTGGGTATCGCTTCGGTACAGGCGATCTTAGCTAGCGATCGCGTACTAACTCCCGTCGTCGGTGAACCAGCAGTTTTAAAAGGATTATCCGAAGCAATTGAGCTAATCAAAGGAGAACGCCCCGATGTTCCCATCGATGTTGTCAGAGTTAGATATCGCTCTCAACTAGTCATCACTAGAGAGGCTGATGAATTGCTTACCGAAGCAGCCGAAGAGTCCGACTACACTCTTATGAAAACTATCATTCCCGAAAATATCTCCGTCGCCGAAGCGATCGCCCAACAAATACCCGTCATTGACTACGCACCGCGATCGCCTGGGGCAAAAGCTTATCAATCACTGGCTAAAGAATGTGTGAGGTTGTGGAAATGAGCGACAGAATGAAAGGAATGAAGTTAGGTAACTTCTCAGGCATCAAAAAACCATCTGCCGAACCTAGTAAACCAGCAGAACCAGAAACAATAGTAGAAGCCGAGACAGAACCAGCACCTAAACCAAAAGCAGAATCTAAAGCCAAGACCAAAACCAAGAAAACTGACCCTAAACCTGCCAAAACCACTAAATCAAAGGCTAAGGTGGATAAAAAAAATCAGGCAAAGGAACTGGTCACGGTGAATATCAAAATCAGAAAAGATCAAAAGGAATGGCTCACGGATACCGCTAGCACTGTACGCAACAATAACTCTGAACCAGTAGCACCATCAGAGCGAGTTTACCCACAGCATCTTATTGGTGTTGCGATCGATTTGTTACAAAATTTCGATGTTGATTGGACTGAAGTTAAGAATGTAGAAGAGTTAAAGGAACATCTAAACCTATAAAGGTATTAGACCATTAACTGTTTAATTAGCTAAATGCTAGGCAAGAATAACTTCTCCTGATTTTTTTAAAATATCTTCTCCATTTTTTCTGAGAGCGCAAACTTTGCAATAAGATTTACCAGAAGAAATTTCAGTTGGTATTACACAGACTACTTGAAATGAAGAAATGCCATATTTAACTATCCACTTTTTGTCAATTACCCAAAATGCGTGTCGATCATCTCTAGTAGCTAATTTTATTTGATTGTATCTATTATTATCTCTAAATATTTTGCCAGCAATTTTGGCTTTGGCAAAGTTTTCAATTCCAACTTCTAAGGAGTATTCAAACTGGGTATCTGTACTGTGTGTTTCTAATCTTCTTGGAAAGATACCCCTTATAAATTGGTAACCCTCAGTTCTAAGTTCTGTTGCAAAGTAGAGACAATCCACTCCTCTTTTCCAGCTATATTTTGACTTTACTTTTTTTCTTGGTTCTAATTTATAGTCAATTCCCACAGAATATCTATATATATTTGAGTTTTCGTTAGAATTAATTTCGAGACATTGAATTTCCTCTGGACTAAGATCGGTAATTTTTATTGCCTCAGCATTTCTGGGTAATAATAGCTTAAAATCAGTATTCTTATTAGCCATAATGTACCAAAGATAGATAAATAAATAAGGACTATTGCTGGTTTTTTCACAATATTATTTTTGTATTAAATCATTAACTACATCAATAAATACTTAAATCAATCTATAAAAGGTGTGGTGCAGGTACTTTTTGAGATCGCTCTATCTGATACGGGCGATCGCCCTAACCAATCAATTAAACTCATAAGCCTTCAAACTATCAATCATCCCGCAAGACTTATCAAACAACAGTTCAATCTTGCCCGTGTCTCCATGTCTAGCCTTAGCCAGTATCAACTCTAAAATATTCTGCTTGTAGGTTTCGGGGTCGTAATACTCATCCCTGTAGGCAAAGATGATGTTGTCTGCCACCATTTCTAGAATTCCTGACTGAGAGAGATCCGACATCATGGGGCGTTTGTCCTGTCGCTGTTCTACTCCCCTTGATACTTGGGATAGAGCTAAAATCGGAGCGTCAATTTCACCAGCTAGTTGATAGAGCGATCGCCAGATAATCGATTAGATATCAACATATATATCAAGAAACACAAAGATAATTTGAGAAAAACTATATTTTTCATTAAATATATTATTTTCATGAATTATAAATGATACTTTCCAAATTAAGTTAAATTACAAGTGATTTCGTTTGTATGTCAGATAAATCTTGGCTAAATAAGTTCTGGTCTTTAATCAAAGTAATTATTTTATCCATTATTACTTTTGCTATAAGTGGCACTATTGGTAATAGTGCATATGATTTTTATAAAGAAAATATCAGTAATAATAATAGTTTTTCAAATCTTCCAAAATTATTGATTCAAAAAACATCAATCAGTTATTTTCATATAGTATTAATAGTTTTTTTTGTTTTTTTTGGTGGGATTTTAAGTACTTTGATAATTAGATTTCGTTATGTTCAAGCTTTTAAAAAATCAGAAGAATTATTCAACATAAAACAAGACTATCTTGATTTGATTAATAATATTTGTAGTGGTAAAAACGATTATTCTTTTAAGAGAATAGTTCAAAGTTACATAGAAGATATTGTCAGTTTCTACCCTAATATTTTAGGAGCAGCAGTTTTTGTACCCGTTTCAGAAAATCCTACAGTTCTTGGTTATGTAAGTAAGTACGGTGTCACTTTACGCAACCTAAGTGAGGATCAATACTATCCAGAAAGCAATAAACCCGAAGAACGAGGAGCAGTAGGAGAAGCATTCCACAAAAAAGAGCATATTATCGTGAGCATTAGTCGAAAAAAAGAACTTGAAAAAGTTAGATACGAAGCTGATTCAGATGTTTATATATTTCCCCAAAGAAACAATAGAAAATACCCTGGTTATAAATCAATGATTGCAGTACCAATATTGACATATAACTCGGAAAATAAGAGAGAATGTCACGGTGTTATTAGTTTTTATAGTGAAAAGAAAAACTTTTTCAACTCAAACCTAACAAAAATTTTTAATTCAAACACAAACATTAATGAAAATGTCAATACAGAGCTCGGTTCTTTAGTTAATAACTTATATGTTGCTAAATTTTTACAAGATTTAACTAAATGAGTAATCTATATCATTTTAGGTAATCGATAGTTACTCGGATTCCGTTGACTTATATTGTAAAGGCTTGAATATTCCTACAATAGAGTTTTTCAATGAGTTAGTTATTGACCCCAAATATGCAAATATACTAGTAGAGTCTAAAATGGTTTTGGAATAATTAGCTCCATACTTGCTTTTAGCTTTTTTATAGTCATCGTATTCTATAGTGCCTGCTAAATAGTCTTTAGACGCTTTTGCCAAAAATGCTTGGCATTCTTCTACTGATGAACAGGCAGGAAGCTCTTCTGTATTATCTTTATATTTAGCCTTATCTAGATTCATTGAACTTTAGAATGAATTATCCGTAATTTTATCTGGAAATAGCTGCTTTTTACAAGAGATTACTTTACTTAAGTTAATTAATTTCGCTTTATCAGAGTTTGATAAGCAGAATTAAACACTCACCATTGAGCAACATCATACAAAGAAACACTAAGACAAAAAAGAAAATACGCTGAGAATTTTTAAGACTTTCTTAGCAAACGATGACATAAATGAGATTATTAAATTCTCTATAGAACCCATTTGAGATCTTTTTAGGCAGTAGCAAGTCTCTTAAGCATTAGTCGCACAAAACAAAGATTAAGTTTCGTAGTAGCATGAGCTAAAGTTCTTTCACGCCTTTGTTTAGCAGAAGAGAAATTTTGGTCGGTAGAGGATTTTTTGATACCAACTGTCCCACTTTTGATTATTGGACATTGAATTTAACACCGTCTGTAATGACCATTTTGCAATAGTTTTGGAAAAAACTGTCCCAGTAAAAGGTTAAAGTGGGACACTCGCTGAAGAACGATTATTTTTGTTATGAGCGATCGCCAGTAAATTTGATTCTCAAAATTGAACTCCTTTATTTATAAGGGTTTCAGAACATAAATTTTCCTTAC
>JBCDDK010000187.1:0-10150 GCA_039180345.1 Cyanobacteria bacterium P01_G01_bin.39
ATTCCTTTTATGAAGATTCTATGAAGTTTTTAGCTCTTCATTAAAATCTTTCATTTGGGGTGGTTTTTGATTGTTTTCTATTCAAAAAACTATGTGTTTTAAAAACCGTCAAACTATTGTATTGTCTAGGTTCTGTCCGCTGTTGACTCACTTGCGTCTCTCAACCGCGCATTTACCAATATAGGGAAGATAAATAACAAAGTCAACCCCTTATTTTGAAAAAACTTTGGTTTCAGTTCTCTTTTTTCTCGTAAAGTGCCTTGGTTTAAAGCTTGTGTAGATTTGAAAAAGTTTTGAATATTACTGGCGGATATTTTTAAATTGTTTTTTTGCAGCAGTAAAGGATTCTTGCATTACAGACTGGATTTTTTGAGGATCAGGTTTTTTCCCTCCCATCAAATCTCCGAAATATACACAAGCCCCTTCCCCGAGTGACCAAGTATAAGCTGCCGCCCAGGATGCAGCAATAACGCTGCCAAAGCCTGGAATAAATTTAACTAATTCTCTACCGATCGCCTGAGCAAAAAAACCACCAGCGATCGCACTGACAATTCCTCCTGCTTGAGAAGGAGATAATGTTTGTCCATATAGTTTTCCGAGTAGTCCGACCAGAGATACCTGTAAAGCTGTCAGAACTGGCATCGTGGCAAAAGGTAAAGGTACAGCAGCTAAAGTTGCAGCCATGGTCGAGAATGCCACTAAGTAGCGACGGGCAGTATCTCGATAAAGATTGCCTAATTCATTATTGACGCTGTTGTCTAGTAGTTGATAAATAGTTCTCGATTCAGCTTCAGGAAGTAATTCTGCTAAGGCTTCGATTAAAGCTTCTAAACCATAAAAGGTAGGAGTATAACCATCTTCTTCTAGAGTAAAGTCGATTGCCACAGCCAGATCGCTAAGTTGTTCAAAATCTTTTTTAATGGCAGCAAAAGGGCGACTGACTGCTTCGTAATTTGGTGGATATTGGGGATGATTTGCTACGTCTGAAGGATAGACTTCGTGCAGGCAAGTGACTGCCAACAAGCAAGGTATATCTGGATAGTCTTGGCGTAATTTTTGGGCAATTTGAAGCAGGGTATCGGTAGCAAAATCGCTAATTTTAACCGTGAGAATTAAGATTCTCGCTCTTTGAGTTGTTTGTTTTAACTCAGACTCTAGTTCTTCAATAATATCCTGAGTATTTTGGTTGATGTCTCCTAGTCCGACAGTATCGGTAAATACGAGTAACGGAAGTTCTTCCGAAGGATAAGCATATCTCTGGGTGTTTTGAGTATGGGGACGAAAACCCTGACCCACAATTTCAGAGGATACTCCTGTTAATCCTCGAACAATAGAGCTTTTACCCGCTTGAGGTTTACCGATCAATAAAGCCTCAGTTGTAGGTAATTTTTCCTTAACAGTGGTTAGTATCTCGGCAACCTGCTCATCACTAACGCTAAACAAGTTACTAGCCTTTTTGGTAACACTATCAAAAGGAACCATTTTTTGTAGATACTTGGTTGCAGCATCAACATTATCTGATGTCCAATCTTTCCAATCATTTATCCAAGAGAATTTACCCATGACTCACCGATTATGAATACTAATCACCACAGCAACGATCTATTCCTAGACTATCTAAAATTAAATCGCTTACGGCATTAGCAACAGCAAATTCACTGTAAAAACTACGACTAAAATCAAAAGCGCGCATCTCAGCAATAATGGCAATTACAAGAGATCCCAGATCATTTTCTCCTTCCATACGTTGTCTAACAAATATTTTTGCTGCTCTTTGAGCTATCTTGGCGTTAACTGCTTCTGGTAAAAATTCCTCATTTAACCAGGTATGCAAAGATGTTCTGAGCCATTCTTCTTCTTTCTCAGGATGCTGGATGTCAGGTAAAGTTATGGGAGAAATTGGTTGAGCAGAATCTGTCATGACAGTTAGTTTTATTATGTCTTATTGGTGATAGGTCAGATAGCTATCAATAAGCATTATGAATAGCTAATCTTCTATATATCTCTGTTTATATTAAGGGTAGATAATAGTAAAAATATGAAGATTGAAATTCCTTCCATTATCGAAGGATATAGTCAGGGTTATTTTTTAATGGCGGGGGACGATAACCAGTTGGACTGGTATTCTAGCCGCCAGCGTACCCTAATTCCCTTAGATGATCGCTTTCGCTATCCAAAATCTTTACAAAGAGTACTCAACCAAAAGCGTTTCGACTTGGCGATTAACCGCGACTTTAAATCAGTTTGCGAAGGATGTGCTGATCGTGATAGCACCTGGATCTCTGATGAACTAATGGATATATATTTGGCTTTAAACCAGGCTGGTTGGGCGTATAGTTTTGAAACGTGGCAGGGAGATCAATTGGCGGGGGGAATACTCGGTATTGCAATTAGGGGTGCATTTATTGGTGAGTCAATGTTTTATAACATTACCGAGGGCTCTAAAGTGGCAATGGTGAAATTGGTCGAACATTTAAGGGAAAGGCAATATGTCTTGTTTGATGCTCAACTGCAAAATCCTCATTTGGAACGTTTCGGGTCTTATGTAATTAATTCGGCACAGTATAAAAAAATGCTGAGCCAAGCAATGACAAAAAACTCAACTTTCTGTTGAGCGACATTTCTATATTTAAAACTATTTTTTCATAGTACTCAAATACTAAAAAAGTCTTAAGAATTAGATATAGTCAGATATTTCCAATTTTCTATTGTTAGGATTTAGGTTGCAAAATTTGAAAATAATCTTAAAAAATGGCAAGACAAAGCGTATTTCTTGTAACTCCTATCGGCTCTTCTGACAGCCCAGAAAGAAAAAACTCAGATCGTCTTCTTGAATGGGTTATAGAACCAGTATGTAACGAACTAGATCTCAAGGTAGAAAGAGCGGACAAACTTTCATCTCCAGGACGAATCACAAATCAAATTGCTGAAAAAGTGGTAAATAGTGAATTAGTTATTGCCGACCTTACAGGATTGAATCCAAATGTCATGTATGAAGTTGGCGTAAGACACGGGAAACATATGTCAATCGTACAGTTAGCAACACACGGAACTAAATTGCCATTCGATATTCTTGATATTCGGACAGTTTTTTACAAGCTTGACTTAGATAATGTCAATAATGCTAAAAGTGAGTTGGCAAAATTAGCAAAAGAAGCTTTAGAAGGGAAATCGATTCCTTTCTCTACGGGAATAGATAAAACTTCTAATGTAGATATAGAACAAGAGAATAGTGTAAATTCTGTATTAAATATAATGGCTGATACTTTAAGTATAATTCAGCGCGATGTTCGAGAAGGAAGACAAGAAAATCGCCAGTATGTGGAACTTTTGTATAAGCATATTTTAGAAATTCAAGATACGAAAAATACTGAAGTAGGATTAGGATTCTTATCGCAGATTGTCGGACAAGGAATTCAGAATCCTTCTGGTTTAAGAGAATTTGCTCAGGTGATGCAAGAATTTGGAAATCAGGAAGAATCACAAAGTCAACTTGAAGAGTAATTTTAATTTTGCATGCTAAACAATGCTTATTAAGAATGATAACGATATAGCTACAATCGCACCAATTATTGTATTGATAAAATTTACTAGATCGTTAGTCAGCCAAGTTAAGCGAGATTCTAGGGTGGCACCGATTAGACTTTCTATGGTGGTGGCAATAAACGCTGCAATTACGCACCAAATAATGCCCATGGGACTTATCAAGCCAATTATCCAGGCAATGATAGCTAGCAACAGTGAAGCCAATGCTCCTGCGACTGTACCTTCTAAACTTACTGCTCCTTCTGTTCCCCTGGGAACTGGTTTAAGGCTAGTGATTAAATAGGTTGTTTTGCCGTAAGCCTTCCCCACTTCACTAGCAGTTGTATCAGAAAGCTTGGTGCAGAAACTAGCTACATAACCCAAAACAAACAAGTATTTATACGGTGCTGGACTAAATAAAGTTGCGATCGCACAAATAGTTGCTGCTAATGCCGAACCCCAGACGTTACCCGCACCTCTGATGCCAGAACGCGATTCTGCTATCCCTTCAGCTTCTTTCTGTTCCATCCCGACAAAGGTTAGTGCTGAACCTAATAAGAAAAACAGCATGACAATCAAGTAGCCACGCCAGCCTAATGTTCCCCAGACGATTACGCCCAAAATAAGTGCGTTGAGATAACCGAAAGGTGTCAAAAGTTTTTTTGGTAGAACCCAAGCAACGCTAAGTAAAACTGTATTAACTATTAAGGCGGTCGCCCAAGGATTTGACCAGCTAAGAGTATCAAACATTTCTTAAAGAAGAGTAAAAATATTTTGTCTTAAGCTTATCAATGGTTGATGCTTGATCATACAAGATTGTTAATTTAGCTTACTGTAACTATGGCTCTAGACAAAACCGAAGCGAAACAACTATTAGAACGCATGATCTTTGATGATCAAAAACCAAGAGATTGGGTAGAAGACGTATGGGGGATTACGCCGATGCTGGGAGACAGTGCAGCCAAGCTATATGAGGCATTTGAAGCTTTGATCGAATGTTGTCCTGATGATAAGCTTGATGCTTTGTTACAGACTTACTTGCAAGAGCAAATGAATAATTAAATGCTCTCAAATTAAAAGCATATTTTTATTTTGTTTATCGTTTATTATTTTGAACTCTTGATGTTTAATTATTCCGCAATAAACTCAAAGTTTTCACCAAGGGGATATGTAATTATTCCTAAACTGTTTGATTTAGAACAAGTATTACAACCAAGGCAAATTTGCGACTCTTTAAATGTATTCTGATAAAAAATTTTTCTCAAATAAGAAAATTAAGCAAATATTAAATTAATAGTATATTGCTATACTTAGAGTACTAAAAATAGGTGTTAGCATCTGTAGCTGAAAAGCATAAAAAATCAAAACTCAGCCATGATGACTAACACTGCCGCCTATACTATTGTTGCGATCGCTTACGTTGTTTTTGTTGTTGCTACTTGGTTTATGTTTACGGCGTAACTAAACCACACGAAAAATAAAGGGATAGCGAAATACTTGATCTGGGGTTTGCAAACATTGCACAATTGCCCAGATTGATAAACCCCAGTGAATAGCCAACCAAATTGGACCTAAGATAAATCCAGCTAGACCAAAAGAAAAGAATGAAAGTACGGCGATAAATCCGCCAATCAACCAGATATTGAGGTGAAAATTGATTGCCTCCTTGGCATTTTCTTTGATAAGGTCGTCTTCAGAAACAGAGAGAATTGCGATGGGTATACCAATTGATAAAACTAGTGCGCTAATGAAGATTGAGCCATGGGCTAAAGCGGAAAGTAGTTTCTTTTTATCGAGACTAGATTCAGTTTGCATCTTCCCTCCAAATGCATAAGATAGAAAACTTTTGTTAGTTTTATCCTATCGTCAGCTAGCTATTTTAAGAAGTAGAGATTCTACCCTACAACTCGTTTAAATTACCTAAAACACAAAAAGCACCCAGCTGTCTGGATGCTTAACAAACAAGTTTAATTTAGAAAAATTTGTCTGAGTTTTTATTTGAATCCCACTGCTGCTTGCCATACAAAAGCTAGAGCTAGAAAAAACACGGGAATAATTGGTAGCACGTCTACCAGAGGTTTGAACATAGCGTAAGCCTCTGGCAAATCTGCCAAGATCATTGCAGCTTCCATAAATCTATATACCTTCCAACAATTTTCTTAAAATATAGTAAGAATATTATCATAATTTGGATACCAGGCTTTAAGCAACTGCTTACCTATATTAATCTCAGCATAAAGGATAAAGCTTTAGCAAAACGAATTTAAATGCTCTTCTTGCTTAAAAACTGTCTGAGATAAACTACGTTATCTTTAGCTAAAACATTAGTCTCGATTGCTCCCAATGCTATCAATGTTGCTTTTTCAGATTCGGATAACCCCGTTACCCCAGTAATATTCATTTGACTATATGGTCTAGGCGGATTGAAGGTTTTGATACAGCTTCTTGAATTAATATCCCATAGTTTGATTGTTCCATTTTGGGAACCGCTAACTAGCTGTAACTGACTCGTAATAGGACAAGTTCTAAAGGCGATCGCTCTTACCCATCCACCATGCTCAAAAGTTGCCCCAGCTTGTTTTTGGTTGCTCTGCCATAGTTTGATCGTGCCATCGTGACTACCGCTAGCTAGTAGTTCTCTATTAGGACTAAACGCTACTGATTGCACCCATCCCCTATGTTCGTCAAAAGATCTTAATATCTGAGCTGTATTGATATCCCATAGCCGTACAATATTGTCATCGCTTCCTGTTGCCAAAATCGACTGTTTAGAACCAAAAGCCACCGAACTTACTGGACTGGGATGATTCAAAATAGCAATACATTCGCCTGTATTTACTTGCCACACTCTGGCGGTATTATCTAATCCGCAGCTTGCCAGATACTTTCCTTGAGGATCGAGAGCAATATGACGAATGATTCCTGTATGTCCAGTAAATGTTTGAAGTGTTTGACCAGTATTAATGTTCCAAAACTTTATTTTATAGTCTGCACCTGCACTAGCTAAAATTAAGCTCTCTTGAGGATGAAAAGTCATTGAACTAGGTGAATTTGGTATTACGGTAAATGCGTAGCGAAGCCATGCCGAAGGCTTATCGCACCAACGGCAGTACGTACTGGTTTAGGTGGACCACAAACTGAGCAACAAGGTGGCGAGTCTATTGAATGGCTCAAAGCTAATTATCATTTTCTTCCCGTAGGATTACTCGAACCAGAAGACATTGGGGGAACGGTTGTTTATTTAGCTTCTCCTGCTGCCAAGTATATTACTGGCGCGGTAATTGATATTGCTGCGGGAGCAAATGCTAGGTATACAGCTTAGAAGAAACAGGGAACTATGGAAAATTAGCGCTCGCCAAATACACTTTGGACACTATTTTAAATTTAGAAATATCAAGAACAATAATCATGCAATATAGACTTCTAGGAAAAAGCGGACTTAGGGTATCTGAACTGTGTTTGGGAACAATGACCTTCGGTGAAGACTGGGGTTGGGGTTCATCCAAAGCAGAGAGTCAAAAAATCTATCAAGCTTTCCGAGAGGCTGGCGGGAACTTTATTGACACGACAAATATCTATACCAACGGTACAAGCGAGCAATTTCTCGGTGAGTTTATTGCCACAGAGAGAGATGCTATCGTTTTGGCAACCAAATATACTAACGGTTTGGGAGATGGCAACCCAAATGGGAGTGGCAATCAACGCAAAAGCATGGTGCAGTCGGTAGAAGCAAGTCTTAAGCGTTTGAATACTGACTACATTGATGTTTTATGGTTACACACGTGGGATTTTATGACCCCAGCCGAAGAAGTGATGTGAGCCTTTGACGATCTGGTTAGAGCAGGCAAAGTATTATATATCGGTATTTCCGATGCTCCTGCTTGGGTTGTGGCTCAGTGCAATACTCTAGCTGAGCTAAGAGGCTGGACGCAGTTTATCGGTTTGCAGATTGAATATAGCCTGATTCAGCGTGACCCAGAAAGAGACTTATTGCCCATGGCACATACTTTTGATATTGGCGTTACGGCTTGGTCGCCTTTAGCAAGTGGTTGGCTGACAGGCAAATACACTAATGGTAAAGATGATGGAGATGATAAGAGACTTGACAGTGAAATGATGGCAGGTTTTGTCGACAAGAGCGATCGCAACAAAGTCATTGCCCAAGAAGTTGATAACATAGCAGCACAAACTGGACATAGTTCTTCGCAAGTGGCACTTAGCTGGTTGTTAGGGAAAGGCGTAATTCCCATTGTCGGCGCGAGAAAGGTATCCCACGTCGAGGATAATCTCAAGTGTGTTGATGTCAAGTTATCCTCAGAACAGATTGAACAGTTAGACAATGTAAGCCAAATTAAACTTGGTTTTCCTCATGATTTCTTTAAAGCCGATATGGTTAGGAATTTTGTTTACAATGGTACCTTCGATCAAATTGACAACCACCGTTATTCGCAACTAACTGATTAATTGAAACCTGTGGGGGCGACAAATAAGCTACAAAGAAGATTGAATGAAGGATACAGCCTTCATTCCTTTGAGATAATAAGATGTTTTGTGAGGTGATAATTGAAGTAGTTGTAGAACAAGATCTTGGAAAAAGGCGATCAAGTCCAACCAGTTTTGACCAGATAAACCAATTGAAAAACTACTAGCTCTTGGATATCTCCGCTTTACTTCCCTGGGACGAGAAACATATTTTGCGACTCCTTTCAACTTAATACTTTCTCCAATGAAAGTAGATAAGCTATAAGATAAACAGATTAATAAAATAAGTGAAATAAGTCGGCGTTCGCCAACTCTAGTAATTTCCAGATTATATGCCCCTCGTTTAAAATCACGAAACATTTCTTCTATTCCCATTCTCTTAGCATAAGCAGTAGTTGCAGCAGCTAAACTATCAAGGTTAGTTAAAATAAACCAAGTTTCTTTACTACTTTGATTTTGATAATTTCTTCTTGCTCCGTCCTATACGCTGAGGAAACCTCAGCGCGGGCGGTGCGCTTTTCCATTTTGCAGCTAAATTGAATCCTGCGAATCCTGTGGTTTTAGTAACCTTAACTCCTTGATAATAAAAAGAGTTTTAATGTTAAATTGAGTCAGAGATAGAAATCGTTGTAGTTTCTTAATTCTGCTTCTTAATAAAATTGGATAAGGAAATCTTCGAGCTAGTTCTTCTAATCTAACTGTTTTGAGATTTTGAAGTAAATTGATTAAAATTAACAGGACTAAATATTGAGGATAATTAAACTGTTTGTCTAGGTATTTACGGTATAATTCAGGGAGTTGAAGCATCTTGTTTTCAACAAAAAGGATTATTGATGCAGCGCGTACGCGCAGATCGTCGTCTTACGACGACTGGGAAGCTTCGCTTCCGCGTCTCTCATCTTTTGGGAGACTGCCTTTCTCAATTTATCTCTCTCCCTAAGTTTCAGCTTGCTTATCGCCCCCACAGAGTTAATCCATAAGTTGAAATTTTATTTACGTATTTTTAGTGCTTTTAGTTATGCCATTAATGCACAAGTTGCGAAAATATAACAGCTTTATGAAGATGTCTCTTAATTTGTTAATAGTATTTTTGAGTTACAGAGAGATATTCAGTTATCCTCTTGCAAAAGAGGCTGTCAACAACAAAGTACTCTTTGAAAAAATGAAAAGCAATCGCGATAGAGTAGACTAACGTAACTATATGGCTTTCAGTGATAATTCCCCAAAGAGTGAATAAGGGGGAATTATTTGATGAAAGTTCTTTGTCTATGGATATTCAGATTGAACAATCATTCTCGTAATCAAAACAGCTAAGACCCGAACATTTTCTTGCCAATATCGGCAAACAGCAATACGTTTACAGTTCAAAAACTACTGCTCCATCTATGATTGCATAGTCAGCACTTGACTTGATGTGCATTCCTTCATTCAAGGTGTAAAATCCTCTAGCTGAAATTGGTAGCCCCGCCTTCTTTCCAGTTAGAGTGCCTGAAGAAAGCCTCTGAACTCGTACATATTCATTAGCAAAAGTTTTTCCTGCTCGTGGTGATGGATCGTGAATAACCAAAGTATCTTGATGATGACCGACAACTGTGACCCAGTGTCCACCTACTCTTTGATACTCGTCTTGAAGACTATCGTATTTGTACCAGCCAATATTCAACCAGACAGCAGAATTATCAGATATCCCATTTTTAACCCATTCTATTTGCGGAATTCTACTGGTGGATAAAAACCGTGAGGGGTGTTTTCTCCATCCTTGATATTCAAGTCTTTCGTATGAGCCGAATAGCTCGCGAGCTATTCGATCTACGCCATTGAGAACACCAGTCGTACCTGTTCCATTTTGCAGATTAGTGTTCATGTAGTTGGATGAGGCAAGTTTTTCGATTAGCTCAACCTGTCCATATTCTAAATTGGCAAGCCACATAATTGAGTTGGAAACTGCCACGGGAGCGCAGAACTGCTGACCGTTTCCGTAATAGTTGCTTCTTATATCAGTTTGGGTAAAATCGGGAATTTGATTGGCAAATTCAGTTGTAGCGTGAGAAGGGTACGATAAGCAAACAACAACGATTGTAAAAATCCAATATTTTATAACTTTAAAAATCCTTTTTTTTCGCATAATTTAATTAACTAAATA
>JBCDDK010000188.1:0-9846 GCA_039180345.1 Cyanobacteria bacterium P01_G01_bin.39
CAGAACGCTTTTATCGTGCTAGTTCTTCCCGTTCCCAGTACGGATTTGGCTTGGGATTAGCGATCGCCAATCTAGTTTGTCTGCTCTCATTTTTTATACTATTTTTTTCTCTCAGGATACTTCTTCAATCCTGTCTTTTCACTGAGCATTACTACTTACTGCATTATTGGGATGCACTCTATTGCCATACTGTCAATTCTATATCCATATAATACTTTGCAATGTATCAAATTTTGACTTACTAATTAGATTTTCATCTTACTTATTGCCGTATAAAGTGTAAGTATAAAAGAAAGATATTAAAAAAGTATTAAACATTTTATTTTTGTTGAGTAGGAAGCAGTAATTGAACCACAGTTCCTTGTCCTGGGTTACTTTTGATCCGCAGGCTACCGCCTTGCAATTGACAAACTTGATTGGCGATCGCTAATCCCAAGCCAAATCCGTACTGGGAACGGGAAGAACTAGCACGATAAAAGCGTTCTGTTACTTGTTTGACTTCTTCTGGTTTCATGCCCGAACCGCGATCTCGCACCTGTAGAGGAACATAGTTGCGTCGGTTTTCAATAACCACAGGCAATACTTCAATACTGATAGTTTTGCAGGTCGGAGCATATTTGATCGCATTATCAATTAGATTCAAAACCACTTGCCCAGTTAACTCGGGATCGATCCAAACTTGAGGTAAATCGGGGGTAGCAATTAATTCCAAATCGAGATTAGCATTGCGAGCCGTCATCTCCATCCGAGAAATACACTCTTGGGCGATCGCTACAGCCGAAACTGCTTGAGGATTTACCTGTAGCTGACCTGCATCAGCACGAGCAAGAAACATGAGCTGTTCTACTAGGCGGGCTAGATAATCTGTTTCACGACAGGCACGTTTCAAATATTGTTTAGCTTCTGCCCCCGACACTACCCCATCTAGAATCGCCTCAAGCTCGATTCGTAATGATGCTAGAGGAGTACGTAAATCGTGAGATACATTAGCTACTAATTGACGGCGAGAGGTTTCTTGAGCTTTAAGTGCGTCTAAGGTAACCGAAAGCTTTGCTGCCATCTCATCAATAGTTTGACTGAGTTGAGCCAGTTCGCCCTTGCCCTGAATCCGAGAGCGGGCAGTATAGTCTCCTGCTCCTATTAGTTTTGCTTGTTGATTGAGACGTTTGAGCGGTTGAGTAAAGCTACGGGAAAGCTGCCAAGCTGCCAAGATAGTTATAGTTGTAACAATCAGTATCATACCCAATATTATCCCTTCAACCTGTCGGGCAAATTGTTGTGGTATACCCATGGGCATGGCAATGTATACCACCCCTACAATTTCTGCTCCTCGATATAAAGGTGCCGTACCATAAAGCCACCAGAGATATTGAGAATCTTCTTCTGTCTGAAATCTTCCTTGAAGAGGAGAACCTGTTAGAGTTTGGGAAATTAATTCTAGTGGTGGTTGAGGCAAATCATCCGTTAAAACCCCATTACTTTCGATCCATATTTTTCCTTGAGCATTGAAGATAATTACTTGCCATTGCTCTCGATCAGCAGTTAAGCTTGCCAATCGCCTCAAATTGTCTGAGTTAGGCTTTGCTTGAGCGTGGTTTGATAGTACTTCTGCTTGCCTCAGTAAAGTATCTTGAGCATCACGAATAAAGAAGTTAGTCAAAGCTAGATGCAACACAATAGATAATCCAGTAATGCTGCCCAAAGTTAGACCTAGTAGTATCAAAATTATGCGTGTCGAAATGCTATGCCACTTTTTCATCACTAATGCGGCTGAAAACGGTATCCTACACCCCATACCGTCTGAATGAAATTAGGATTGGCTGAATCTAGCTCTAGCTTCTCTCTAAGCTTACGAATATACACATCTACAATACGAGTGTCACCTTCAAAGTCAAAACCCCATACCTGTTCTAAAAGTTGCTCGCGGGAATAAGCACGCCCTGGAGAAGATACAAATTGCTCTAATAAGTCAAATTCCTTACCGCGCAAGTCGAGTGGTTCGCCGTTGAGAAATGCCTGTCGCGATCGCCCATCTACTCTAACTCCACTACTCCAGCTAACATCTCGGTATCCTACACTATAAGCTCGTCTTAGTAGGGATTTAATGCGGGCAATTAATTCTTTAGCCCCAAAAGGTTTAGTTAGATAATCATCAGCACCCAAAGAAAGTCCCATAACCCGATCACTTTCTTCTCCTCTAGCTGTCAGCATCAAAATTGGCACAAAGTCTTGAGAGGCTCGTACTTGTTGACAAATCTGAAATCCATCTACATCTGGAAGCATAATATCGAGCAAAATCAAACTGGGATGGCAATTTTGCAGTGTTTTTATTCCCTGTTCACCATCATTAGCAATCTGACAATCCCAGCCCTCTTTCTCAATGTATAGTTTGAGTGTGTCGCACAGACTCAGATTATCCTCGACGATTAGAATGGTTGTAGGAGCAGACATAAGTGTCAGATGATCAAAGTAAGTTTTTTGGGCGTTGCTAATTGAAAAGATGACATATTTAATGTTACGGTTCATAGCTCTTAGCCATTAGCCATTAGCCATTAGCTTTTTGTAATTAAGGAAAAAATAATAACTGTAAAAATCATCCCATAAATGTGCAACGCGGTTTTTTGAATATTTTCACCCTGTCACACAAATGTTAAAAAACTATTAATCTGATTAGGGCGTTGGTAATTTAATGTGTGAAGTTCAAAGTGTTTTTGGCGTTGCTAATTTAACGTATGACGTACAGAGTGCTTCTGTTCGTAGCTTTAGGCTATAAGCTCTAAGCTCTAAGCTTTTTAAATTTGTTCAATATCCGATAAATTTAAAAAATCATCTCTCGATTGTGCAACGCCGTGTTTTTATTCGTGGCTCTTAGCTATCAGCTTTTTCGATTTAATGAATAGTAGCGATGTTAAAGAATCATACCTCGATTTACCAACGCCCTGATTAGTAGTTTTGCGAAGATTAGTTGAGTGTTTTCATCATACGGCAACTGCCTGTAAATTTTAAACTATAGTCGTTCTAATTAATTGACCTGCCATCTCAGTAATTTGTTCGGGGGATTAGGGATTAGGGAGAGATAATTAGTACATACTTTCGTATGGTTCTTATTAGGAATGACTATAGGAATATTTTTATACTGAAATTAAAAATTTTAGTATGAAGTGTGTTTATCTCGTCAAACTTCAATCTCTTCTACATCTGCAAGTATTGAGAGTAGAAATAGAGGAATTACGGTACCAAGGTAATATCGTGTGCGCCCCGAACCACATCAATTTTAAATCCTGTTCTGCTTAATTGAGGTTGATCCCCTGGGATAACATGCCAAAACTCTACTGCACCCTTTTCAGGACTGGGTTGGCGATAATGAAAAATCACTACGGCTAAATACTTTCCTGACTTATCGAAGGTAACTTGTTCTGGCAATAATCCTTCAAAACCGTATTCGTCAATGTTGGTTAATTGTCCTGATTGCAAATCGAACTTAACTAGAGATAAAGAACTGTAAGACTTACCGCGCCAAACAGGGACATAGTCAGGTAGATAGGTACGACGCAGATTTACCGTGACAATCAACGAATTATCAGGACTAAGAGCAAACCCCTCTGGACTAAGACCTACTTCTACTCTTGATGTAATTAATGGAAGTTCTTCCTTTTCAGGTTCAAATCGAATTGCGATCACTTCTCCTAGTGGATTCGTTAAGAAATTAAGTTCTCGTAGAGGTTTAGTACTCCATTTAAGATCGGTTACTAATAAAAAATGACCATCAGAGGTAAATCGAGGATGAGAGAGATGATTTCCTACTTTTGTAGGTTCGCTGTATGATTCAATTTTAATATCGCCATCAGATGCAGTGATTATTCGATAAAAACCAACTCTACTGTTTTCGTCTTGAGTCATTGCCAGATACTTTCCCGAAGGATGCCAAATGGCGGTGCGATTGTCTATGCGTGTGCCGTTGGTTGGCATGGGAAAATAAAACCGCTTTCCTAACCTTCCGTCAGGTTGCAGTTTGATAATTAACAATTCTCGTCCTGAATCTTCTAGATTAACCGCTAGTAATTGTCCATCAGGACTAATACTAATATGCTCTGGATTACGCCCTACTGCTACAGATTCGATGATTCTGGGTCGAGGGGAATCAGTAAGATCGACCACGGTTAAATACTTCCCTTCAGGCATATCATCAATCGTATTTAATTCCTGAATACCATCTTCAGGACGCGACCGCACTTCTACTATATAAGCTCGTGTGCCATCGGGGGAAGTAGCAATAATTTGTGGCCAAGACATAACGGAATTGGATACCCGAATTGAGGAGATTTGGGGATTGTCGGAGTTTAACGGTAGATCTATGATCGTTAAAGCATCCTCAACTCCTACAACTCGATCTAACTTAGCATCTGCATAGGCAGTTGCCACCATATCCGCATCCGAAGCAATTAGTAATTTATCCCCTGTAAATGTAATTGGCTGAGTAGATTTAGGCAATTTAGCGATCGCAACTGGTTCGATTAACTGTAATAATCCGTAGATAGCGATCGCCAGAATCAAGCCGAAAGCTGCCATTAGAGCTGTTTTATAGCTGCGGCGTTTTTTTCTCTTCATTTTGCTCTACATAATTTTATTTTTAAGTTGAGCGTAAAACAGATAAACCTTGTTTGTCCAAGTCATTTTTGATGCTATATTAATAACTAAAAGTTATGAGATGGAATTTCGACAGCTACGATACTTTGTCATTGTTGCTAGAGAACTACATTTTGGTAGAGCAGCAGAGAGATTAGATATTACTCAACCTGCCTTGAGTAAGCAGATTCGGGTGCTAGAGACAAACATTGGCATCAAATTATTTTTCCGCACCAAACGCTCAGTCAAACTAACTCCCGCAGGAGAAGTCTTTCTAACCGAGGTACAGCAGCTTTTACGACAGGCTCAACAGGCGATCGCCGCAGCCCAAAGAACTGCTAAAGGAGAAACAGGAAAACTAACCATAGGTTTTACCGCGACGGCTACTTACGCAGTTTTACCAGAACTGATCAGGCGTTTTCGTTCTAGCTATCCTCAAGTAGAGGTGGAAATGCTAGAACTGTCTACCGAAGCACAGGTTACTGCACTTAATCAAGGTGAAATAGACTTAGGATTTTTACACCCTCCGATTGATGAACGTGGGTTAGAGGTTTATCCGCTTTTGTCAGAAGAATTTGTGGTTGTATTGCCCAAACAACATCATTTAAATCTGGCAAAATCATTGTCATTGAAAGATTTAGCTCAAGAGTCTTTTCTCTTACATCCTCGTTCAGAAGGTCCATTTCTTTATGACGAATTTTTCAAACTGTGCCGTAAAAATGGATTTCAGCCTCAAATTGTTAAAGAAGTAAATAGCCATCAAACTCGAATTTTTTTTGTCGCCGCAGGAATGGGAATTACATTTATTCCAGCAGGTTTGCAAACATCAATTAGTAGCGATATTATTTGTAAACCAATTAAAAATTTGCCATTTAAATTAGAGTTTGCCGCAGCTTGGCGTTCTATTGTGGTGATGCCAGTGTTGCAACAACTTCTAATACTACTGAAAACGAGTTAAAAAATCGAAAATCGATGCTCTATTTGTTGGTCGTCGAGCGTCCAGTAATTTTTCAATTTTAAATTCTTCAAAGAATTTGTTTCTAGTTGAAGTTGTTTAAGTGATTTTAGCGATAAGTTGTCATAAATACTTAATATCAATTACGCATCTAATTTTCCACGTATCAAATTTAGGATGAGATGTTAGCATTTTGTATTATGATAGCTTTTTCTATAAGACTCGATATTTCCTATGTCAAGGCAAGTGAAGAGGAAACGAAATGGTGAACGCAGCAATCTGGAGCGACGCCTGGAAAAACTGCGTGAGCAGAAAGCGAAATTAGGAATTAATGCAGATCCTCGCTTAGATATAGAAATTGAGGATATTGAGGAAGAACTTGAACAGTTAAGAGTTGCAGCAGAGGAAGTCTCAAATTTATCGCAGCAAAAAAAGATTAGCAGCCCTAAATTAAATAAGGCTCGGAGTGACTATCTAGAAATTCTAGAAAAAGATGTCAAGAATCGCTTAAAGACCTCTATTCATAATGCTCGCTTTATTGATATTAACAGTAAGCAGAGTCTGGACTCGACCTATTTGCCTTGGATCTATCAAGGGGATGAAAATCCAGAAGTATTTAACCGATTTGAGGAAGCTTTTGAAAAGTTTGAGCATCGTGTTTTGCTTTTGGGGGCTCCAGGTTCGGGAAAAACCACAACTTTACTTCATGTTGCCCAACAGCTAATTCGACAGGCTCAGGATGACTCTAATGCACCAATTCCCTTGCTGTTTAATCTGTCTAAGTTTAGAGATAAAGATAATCGACCTGCTCGACATAGTTTTTTAACGTTTCACTCACAGCGATCAACTCAAAAGGAACAGCGAGCTGGGGCAAAAGTGATTGAAGATTGGTTGGTACAGATGATGACAGAGTATGCAGATCCTTTTGGGCTAAGGAAATTTAGTAGTCCTTGGGTCTCGCAAGATGTGGCGAATTACTGGTTAAGAGAGGAGAAAGTTGCGCTCTTGCTGGATGGATTGGATGAGGTAGATGATCGGCAATTGCTGAAGTTGGTTGACTATCTCAATTCCTATCTGAGAAGACATCCTGACATAACAGTGGTGGTTTGTAGTCGGATTGTGGAGTATCAACCACTAAAAGATAAAAAGGAAACCCGCTTACAGTTGGTAGGGGCAGTTACGTTACGACCCCTGAATCAGCAACAAATTGCCAGCTATCTGGAGAAGGCGGATGCTATTGCGTTACGGGATACGTTGTTTGTAGATCAGACGTTATATGAATTAGCTCAAACTCCACTGACTTTGAGTGTGATGACCTTAGCCTATGGAGGAATGGCTCCCCAAGATATTCCTGCTGATTTATCTTTAGTGGATCGACGACGACATCTCTTTGATACCTATATTGATCGCATGATGCAGCGTAAAGCAAGACGAGATCGCGGTATTCCCTTTGATTTAAATCCAGATAATGATGTCCCAGAGCGGAAATATCCCTATAGCAGAGAGCAGGTGAATCGTTATTTGGGCTGGTTAGCCGTGCGACTCAGTGAGCGGATGCAAACGGTTTTACCTTATGATCGACTCTATAGTTTTTTGGCGCAAGAACCAGAAAATCAGCAAAATCAATCGTTTTGGACAGAAGTTAGGCTTACCAATGCAGTTTTCATTGCCCTGAGCATAATCGCTATCACTATTTTGCTAATGCCTAAAACTGCGCTGGGGATAAAGCAAGCAGTTCGTATGCTTGGTTTTTTGTTGCCTTCTAGTTTATTCCTGAGCTTTGTAACAAAGTGTATTTTCTTAGAGAGGTTTGACAATCAGAAGGTAATTCATAACTTTATAAATACTATTACGTGTTTGAGCATTGTAATAGTATTTATGGGTGCTTTTGGGGGGGTAGTTAGTTCATTGGCAGCAGTTTTGCCGATCACATTTGATCCATCGGCTTTAGGGGCAGTGGCAGCGGTAATCATTTATGTCGTCTTGACTCTCAATAATAGCGAAATTAACCTAAGTTATTATCTTTCTGCTACCGCTGTGTCAATTATCCTACCTCTCGTCCCAATATTGTTCAATAAATCAATTCCTTCACTGGGTATTGCTGCATCAATAGCAGTAGCTCAATGGATTTTTTTAGTAATGAAATGGCTGCGAGAAGATGAAGGAGTATGGTATGCATTTGTTGTCTCTCCCTTTGAGGTCGCTGGAGTAGCTTTATTAGGAGGACTTAGCGTTTCCATCATTGCCATACAAAACTGGGACGAGACGATTATTTTGCTGGGGCTCCTTTTCGGTATTTTTGGTTTTCTTGAAGAAAACCCCAGACCAATAATATTATTCCTCATAACTTTAGCAGCTTTAATAGGGGGCTGCGCGGCTAATTCAATAGGTAGTCTTGTGGGAGCGACAGCAACACTAGCAATAATTGGCTTGACTTTTTTATATGATGAGATAGTTGGTGAAACACTTATAGAAAAAACTAGATCTAGTATTCCTTATAGTACTGACAGACTTCTCTATAATCTTATAGTAAAGTCTGTTTTGACTGTCAATCGCTCAATACCAGCTAATTGTAATCGGTTGTTAAACTATGCAATTTCAGCACTATTACTCAAAAGGGTTGGTACAGAGTATGAGTTTATACATCGTTTACTCCGAGACCATTTTGCCATTCGAGAACTAGTTCCAACCCTGGGCGGGAATACAGAACTTACGGAGAGAATCCAAAGTATTGAACGATTATCCTTTCAAGGAGAGTCAGCCTTTGACACTTTAGTAGCATTGACCCAAGATCAAGATCCACTTATTCGTGAAGCTGCTATTAAAGGTTTAGGCAGGGTTGCTATTCCTGAAGTTGTTCCACTGCTACAAATAGCTTTAGAAGATTCTAGCATCCAAGTTAGAAAGGCTGTAATTAAGAATCTGGGAAAGCTACCTGAGAAAGATTCTGAAATGATATTGTCAAAAGCATTAGAGAACCAGGATCTTAGTGTTCAATTACTAAGCTTGAGTATTAGCAGAGAACGCGATTTTGATTTTAATGACAATGATTCTGTACGAGAAGCTCTGAAGCCAATTATTGCTAATACTTCTTTCCCAGAGATATTAAAAACTTTACAAGATAGTGATGCAAGCGTTCGCTACTATGCAGCAGTAGCATTGGGAAAGATTGGGGATAGTACAGCAGTCGCTAAATTAATTGAGGCTTTGGGCGATCACGATGACTGGGTTCGCTACTCAGCACAAGAAGCTTTGGTCAAGATTGGGGATAGTACAGCAGTCGCTAAATTAATTGAGGCTTTGGGCGGTCGGGATGACTCGGTTCGCTACTATGCAGCAGTCGCATTGGGGCAGATTGGGGATAGTACAGCAGTCGCCAAGTTAATCGAGGCTTTGGGCGATCGGGATGACTCGGTTCGCTACTATGCAGCAGTCGCATTGGGGCAGATTGGAGATAGTAGGGCAGTCGCCAAATTAATCGAGGCTTTGGGCGATCGCAAAGACTCGGTTCGCAGTTCAGCAGCAGCAGCATTGGGGGAGATTGGGGATAGTAAGGCAGTACCTAAATTAATCAAGGCTTTGGGCGATCGCGATTACTGGGTTCGCAGTTCAGCAGCATCAGCTCTGGGACAGATTGGGGATAGTAGGGCAGTACCTAAATTAATTAAGGCTTTAGGAGATCGCAATGACTCGGTTCGCAGTTCGGCAGCATCAGCTCTGGGACAAATGGGTGATAGTAGGGCAGTGCCAAAACTAATCCAGACTTTGGGCGATCGCAAGGACTCAGTTCGCCGTTCGGCAGCATCAGCACTGGGACAGATTGGAGATAGTACAGCAGTGCCAAAACTAATCCAGGCTTTGGGCGATCGCGATTACTGGGTTCGCAGTTCAGCGGCATCAGCACTGGGACAGATTGGAGATAGTACAGCAGTGCCAAAACTAATCCAGGCTTTGAGCGATCGCAAGGACTCGGTTGGCAGTTCAGCAGCATACGCTCTGGGACAGATTGGGGATAACACAGCAGTGCCAAAACTAATCCAGACTTTGGGCGATCGCAATGACTGGGTTGGCAGCTCAGCAGCAAAAGCTCTGGGACAGATTGGAGATAGTACGGCAGTGCCAAAACTAATCGAGGCTTTGGGTGATGGCAATTACTCGGTTAGCAGCTCAGCAGCAGAAGCTCTGGGACAGATTGGAGATAGTACGGCAGTGTCAGGATTAATCGAGGCTTTGAGCGACCGCAAGGACTGGGTTGGCAGTTCAGC
>JBCDDK010000189.1:0-9768 GCA_039180345.1 Cyanobacteria bacterium P01_G01_bin.39
TAGAACCCATTTGAGATCTCTGTCTATAACCACAAGCCCCATGGAAACATTGTCACCTAAGATGTTTCAAAATAGCTGACTCAAACCTCATTTTATCGTTCAACAAATCAAAACAAGGAACTCTGAAATAACTAATTTTTCCTAGAAAAAGATACCAAATGGGTTCTATAGTATCTTCTACCCCTCAGACATTTGATCAAAATTAAGATCAAACTGAGGCAGATATGATTAAATCAAAGTCAGCAGTTTTGATTGGGGAATGCAAGATGCAAAGTGAGATGTATATGTGGCGCTGGCAACAACGATTTCAAGTTGAAATTGCATCTCTATTACAAAACATTTTTCAGATTTTGGAATTACCCATGGCTTGCAATACTTTTATCGTCGGCATTCCTGCTGAAAAACCGAAGGTTGAACAGATTTATTTTCAACCAGAAAAATGTGGGTTTACTGCTGCTGAATTTACAGATGTATTTGCGATCGCCAAAGACAATTTCGATCACGACCCTGAACAGTTTTTGTTTATGGGGACAACCCACCTCAACCAAGCACACAAAAAGTCCCTTTATCCCAAAGCAGTCCGCAATGCTGTTCTTTCTATTCTTCAAAAATACGACCATAGCCGTAATCAAGTTTCTTTTTGTAGCGTTCCTGTTCAAAAAAATGATCATTGGATCATAACGGTAATTCAGCTCAATCAACAAGATTTTGAGAGTCAATATCGGTTAAATAAAGAGACTCATGAAGTAAACTCAATGCGAAGCTACAGAATTGAGCGTTGTTTCTTAGAAGCCTTGATCTATCAGGTTTTAGAAGCCAGTGAGCTGGAATTGCAAAGGCAAACTGCGGCGAGTATCACATCTTTTGCCAATTCTGAGCGAGTAATTGAAGATGCCGCCTCCAGCTTACTCAAATCAGTAGAAGTTCATATTAACCAATGGAATAAATTTGATTTGCTCTCTTTTGCTAATGCGATCGCAGCAGAGCGTTATGAGGGAGCAGCAGGCGAGGGCAGGTTAATCATCTGCTCAACCGATCATCCTGATATTACAGCCAAAATAAGATTACATACTCCTATCAAAATTTACAATTATCGAGGAATTAGAAAGCTACTAGAAGTATCTAGTCCCAAAATGGCGTTACTTTGTGACGTTGAGAGCGTCTGGGGATTAGGAATACCCTTAGATACCTATCAACCTAGTTTAGAAAATCTATTTGAAATCAGATTTGTGGAATACCATACTTGGGAACTACTCCATGCCGACAATATTATGATGCGGGTTAAGTATCGACAGCCAAGATTGCCCAGAACCCGATTTGATCAAAGATTATTTGGCGATCGTGTCTCAAAGATGTTTAACATTAACCAGGCAACAGCTAAGATTTTGATTGTTGCTGTTGAAGCAGCAGTTGAACAACGTCATGGCACTATGTTAGTTATTACTCCTGAAGCTGAATCAGAAACTAGACGATTAGCTGCCCAAAGTACCCTCATCGAACCAGTGATTGTGTCTAAAGATATTATTTCCCACCTCTCTAGTGTCGATGGCGCAATTTTAATTTCACCAGCAGGTATTATTCACTCCTTTGGCGTTATTCTCGATGGCACTGCATCTGAAAATGGTAATTCAACTAGAGGTGCGCGCTACAACTCAGCAATTCGCTATATTGATGGCAAAAGAAGTTGCAACATCAATTGTTTAGCTTTAATTGTGTCAGAAGATGGCTACGTCGATCTCTATCCTAATTTGATTTAAGATGCTGTTTTGCTCGGAGTTAAAGCATTAGTACACGTTAAACCTAACTTCTCTAGCTGAAATAAATCCTGAATAGTTAAAAAGTGCTGTAAGTTTTACAACTGTTACACATCCGATCTATTCTATGTTTGAGCGGTAATTCCCAAAGGAGAAATGGATGAACGAGAAAACTATTATTCTGGGCATAGTAGGCGATAGTGCAGCTGGAAAGACTACTTTAACTAAGGGAATTGCTCAAGTTTTAGGTCAAGATAATGTTACTGTCATCTGTACTGATGATTACCATCGTTATGATCGCGCTCAAAGAGCAGCCAAGGGAATCTCGGCACTTCACCCTGACTGTAACTACCTAGATATTATCGAACAGCATCTGGCTTTGCTTCGTGCAGGACAAGCAATCCTCAAACCCATTTATAATCACACTACAGGGGCTTTTGATCCACCAGAATATATTGAACCACGTAAATATGTCATTGTCGAAGGCTTACTGGGTTACTCTACTCGCAAAATGCGAGATAGCTATGATGTTAAAACTTACCTTGCACCCCCAGAATCTTTGCGAGCCAACTGGAAGATAAAACGCGATACTCGTAAACGAGGCTATGACGAATCGCAAGTATTAGAACAATTACGCAAAAGAGAACCAGACTCAGAAGCCTATATTCGACCCCAGCGTAAATGGGCAGATATGATTGTTTCATTTTATCCCCCAAACGAGCAGGAACAAGGTGAGGATAATTTAATGTTGAACGCCAATCTAATTTTACGACCTACGATTCCCCATCCAGAATTAAGCACGATTCTTAATGCCGAAGGTAATCACCTCGGTGCGGCTATTAGGCTTGGTTTAAGCCGCGATATGGGCAAACCAGTAGACATTCTCGAAATCGATGGACATGCAACCCTAGAACAGGTAAGAGAATTAGAAAAAATTATGTGTACTGAAGTTCCTTATTTAGGTCAATTTTGTAGCCTAGAAGGCAACCAAGAACTAGGCAAGCTTATTGGAACTACAGGAGAAACCTTGCAGAGCTATCCTCTAGCTTTGACCCAACTGTTGATTACGTACCACATGCTCAAAGCTGCTTATCAATCGCTTCCAGGGTAAATTAATATTTATCGCAATAGAGGAGTTAACCTCAGATTTACTATGAATGTTAATTTTGCCTCAGACATCAATGAGTAAAAACTTGCAGGTGGTTCATAAACAAATAAAGCTAAACTATGGTAATGCCTAGGGATTAACTTTTTTCCAGCCGATAATTTTGCTGCCCATACGGAAAATCATCGAATTAGCTAAACCAAGATCAAATATTGCCTGAGATATTACTCTAGATTGATCTTGGTTTACACTATATAAATGGGGACAACTGGCAAAGTCAAAACATAAAACTGTAGAGCGACCCCAAGGTTCGCGGAAAATTTTGCTATCCTGGGGTAGAAAGGGGGCTAGAGAACGCAATTTTGCTATAGCAGCCTGCTCTAAGTCAGTGCTGGTGTAATTGAGTGGTGATTCCATAGTTCCAACTCTTGCTATCGACTTAATAAAGACTCCAAATTTAGATAATTTAGAACGGGTTATGACTGAACAGCGTAGGTACTTTTTGCGTGTCTATTAATTCGAGCCGACTAAGATTTGAGCAGGAATGCCTCTTAACAATGATGTTGACTATGAGGAGGATTAAAAGTTTTAATTCTCTCAAAGTCGAGTTCTCTCAAATATAAGCTCCATGAGCTATATTGACACCTTTAATCTAGTCTGCTAACAAACGTCAGCCTTCATAGTTCTAATATAGATTAGCACTTACTATTTTGGCTGTGTTGCTAATCACCCTTTATTTAATAAAAATTTCCAGTTTGCCAAATCTAATGTTTGCATTGAGAGATCTCTATTTGCTCACTTTCTATCATTTATTAGCTAGACTAAAACAATTCGTCGGATATGTTTATTTTCATCTAGTTATTTAACTTTATGTTATCTTTTATCCCTGCTTATCTTAATTTTATTTAGTTTTATTTTATTTAAAAATTGTGAATCCAAAATTAGGTATAAATCATCATTCAGAAGAACTTAAACATAGCCAAAATAACCAGATTTTTGATAGTTTACTGGAAAATTTTGAGCAGATTGCGTTAGAAAACTCTTTCGTTGAATCAGATATTTCTGAGCAAGCCAATATTCGGTCTACTTCCGTTCATATTCCACAGCAGGCACTATACATTGTTGAAATTGATGAACAGTTTTATTTATTAGATTATTTGGTCAGGGGATATGAACCAAAGCCAGTTCTTTTAACAGCGGACAACCTAGATCAATCATCCACTTCGCCAACAGCAAATACTTCACTATCGCTACAGAACAAGGATAATTCGCAATCTAAGTCATCCTCTGTCCGAGGCAAAAAAGCGGTATTTTTAGGAGTAGGGTTAGGAATTCTGCTAACTTTGGGCGCAACTCGAATATTTACGCCCCAGGTAGCTACGGAACCACCAGAAGCTAAACTAGTCAGTGAGTCTAATGCAGTAGCACAGACTGTCACAATAGCCGAAGTAACGACTACCGATATTGATAGTAGGCTCAATGTTTCAGGGACAGTTCAAGCCTATGAGAGAACTCCTGTAATGTCGCAGATTTCAGGATTACAAATTGTTGATGTGATGGTAGAACGCGGTGATTATGTTAAGCAGGGGCAAGTGTTAGCGAGGCTTAATAATCGGGTTCTAAATGCGGAACAAGTCCAGGCACAAGCAGCAGTAAATCAAGCTCAAGCACGATTAAACGAGCTTCAGGCTGGAAGTCGTGGGGAGGAAATTGCTCAAGCAGAGTCACGGGTAGCTAATGCTCAATCTGCGATCGCCGAAACGGAATCGGAGCTGGAATTGATTCAAAAACGGGTAGAGCGTAATACAAATCTCCAGTCAGAAGGTGCAATAAGTCGAGATCAACTTGACGAAGTTCTCAACCAGGCGCGAGTAGCTGAATCTAAACTAGCAGCAGCAAAAGCAAACTTGAATGAAAGACAGCAAGCTCTAGCACAACTCAAAGCAGGTTCTCGACCCCAAATCATTGCTCAGGCACAGGCGGAGTTAGCTCAAGCTCAAGGAAGGCTTCAGGCAATCGAGGCACAGCTAGAGGATACGACAGTTACGGCTCCTCGGGCAGGAATTATTGCCTCTCGCGAAGCTAAGGTAGGACAGACAACCGATACTTCCGAAATGCTCTTTACTATTATTCAGGATGGGCGCTTGGAGTTGAGCTTACAAGTACCTGAAACTCTGATTGGCACAATTCAACCAGGACAAACCGTACAAATTACTGCTAACAATCAGAATTTAGAACTAACAGGCAAAGTTAGAGAAATTGATCCGTTGATTGATAATAATTCCCGTCAAGCTACGGTAAAAGTAGACCTACCTTCTGGTGCTAACTTAAAACCAGGTATGTTTCTCCAAGCAGCTATCAATACCGATACTAACCAAGGTTTGGCTGTTCCTATTGAAGCGCTGCTACCTCAATCAGAAAATAGGGCAATCGCTTTCGTTGTGCAGCCAGACAATACGGTAAAGGCACAACAAGTATCTCTAGGAGAGATTTTATCGGAACAAAGAGTAGAAATTGTTGAAGGTTTGCAGCCAGGCGATCGCATTGTCTTAAAAGGTGCGGTTTATCTTAAAGATGGAGACAAAGTTGCAATTAGTCAAGAATAAGCATTAAGGAATGAGGAACAAGGAACAAGGAACCAGGAATGAGATTAGAATGACTATCAGTGGCACAGAATTATAATTGGTTAGCATTAGCCGTGGGTAATTCCAGACTCCACTGGGCATGGTTTGAACATCGTACTTTAATTGAGACTTGGGATACATCTCATCTGGACGATAATGTTCAATCTAATCAGCTACCAGAAAAGTTTTTGTGTCGTAAGTTAATTGACCAGGGTTTAATCTGCCTTCCTGTTTATTTGGCTTCGGTAGTACCCGCACAAACTCAACTATGGTGCAGTTACCGTCAACTAAATACAATCAGCTTGCAGGATATTAAATTAACTAACACTTACTCAACGATGGGTATTGATCGCGCTTTGACAGTTTGGGGGGCGGTAGCAAAATATCAGCAAGCTTGTTTAGTCATTGATGGGGGTACAGCTTTAACCTTTACGGGGGTCAATCAACAATGCCAGCTAATTGGGGGAGCGATTCTACCAGGATTACGCCTACAACTGACGAGTCTGAATCAAGAAACAGCCGCTTTACCCCAAATAGAGCTTTCTAGCCCTTTACCTTCCCGTTGGGCATTAGATACCGACCAGGCGATGAAGAGTGGTATTATTTATACAGCGATCGCAAGTATCGAGAGTTTCATAATTGATTGGCGAGAGCAATTTCCTGATAGCCATGTAATTTTTACAGGAGGAGACGCTGAGTTGTTATCTAGATATCTACATCTTCAGTGTCCTGATCTAAAACAGAACACAATTATTGACCAAAATTTGGTTTTTAGAGGAATTGACCTCGTCCACAAACAAGACGAAAAATATTAATTTAGGGAAATATCAGAAATTTTTAGCAAAGAGCGTTACCATCTTTATTAACAAGGATAAAGTTTTGTAACTAAAAGTGACTGCAACTCAACCACTCAATCTTCATACCACACCTGGTAGCTGGTACTCTCTCAAGCCAATTTGGACGGGAGGCAAAGAAATTATCCAGCAAGGACTTCCTCACGAACAGCTTGCTCCCACATGGCAAATGCTTTTACTTGGTGATGGTTCTCCGACCCATTTATTAAGGTTGCTTACAGGAGAAGCAACGGAGGTTGATGTCATTGATATGTCACTGATTGGCAAGATAGATGATGGTGCGCCAGAAGAAATTGCGGCTATTAGCGAACCTCGTTTGAGAAGACAAGTTTGGTTACGTACCGCATCAGGTCAAAGATTAGCCTACGCTGCCTCCTGGTGGAATGGTAGTAACGTCGATGACTATCTGCAAAATCGCTCTCTACCTATTTGGCGGAGTCTTTCTACTTTACACACTGAACTTTATCGCGATGTCAGGGGTATTTATTGTGGTCACTGTCCTGAATTAGAAGCAGCATTCGGTTATAAAGCACCATTTTGGGGTCGTCATTACTTATTTTGGCACGACCGTCAACCACTGACGCTCATTTATGAAGTATTTTCCCCTTATTTACAGCAATACCTTGGTTCTATGACTAAGTAACTTTGAGCTTAACAAATCTAAAGTCTTTATAAGTTCTTGACTATGTTTTAACTTGCTAATTTTATACTGCCTGCAGATGCAGCAAGATTATGCATTCATTTTAATCAAGCAAGAGGAATTAAAACTATGGGTTTTCTAGGAAAGCTTTTTGGTAAAAAAGAAGAAGATAAAGCCGCAAAATCAGGTAAAGTAGCTGTTGCCAAAGCAGCATCAGATAATGGCATTGCTCCTGAAAAAGTTGGTTTGGATGGTCAATTCGACGAAAGTGGTTTAGCAAAGCGTGTTGCTCAAGCCCTAGACGAAGCTGGAGTATCAGACAATGTGGGATTATGGGTTGCTCAAACTGGTAGCACTGTAGTTTTAAAATACAATCCCGATGCCGAAAGTGTTTTATCCAAAGCCGAACAGGTGGCTCAAGGTGTTGATGGCGCAACTGCCGTGCAGACTGTCCCCAACAGTTAGTTTTTAGCTGTAATTAATAATTTGATCAATCTAAGACTATGTGTTGGAAAACATCTAGTCTTTTTTTATTGAAGTCTTTTTAAAATTACAGGGTCAATTAGGCGTATGACCACGATTCGTGAATTAAAAGGTCATATCGGGCAGATGGGTTTCAATCAGCTTCCAATCAATAACATCTGTAAACAACTCATCAATATGGTTATAACGGACTTGTTTATCAGGATGGCACAAAGTAATATTAGGTCGCCTGAGAACTGGTCTGCCTTGTTCTAAACGAACGGACTGGTTATTGGGCTAAAACTAGCGAAGTTGCTACCAGAGGCAATCTAGCTCAAAACCCTTGTAGGTTATAGGTTTCAAGCTCAGAATTCTTACAGTTTAGCGATCGCCAGATAATAGTATTTTTTGTAGCCTTTGACTACTTTCTGCTCTATTAACTGCTTAAAACTCTGTATTGATGGGTAAAGCATAATAAGCAATTCCTTCAGATTGATAATCTGGTAAGTTATTTTCTATGTTGTCTCTTTCCGCAACAGATGGGGTATAAAAATGTGCCCCTGTAGTGGAATTGAAAAAGCGATATATAGGAATAGAGCCTTCAATCTCTGTTTCATAAGCTGAGAAAACTTCCCCCTCAAAACTGAAGTTCTCTAATTCCGCCACTGCACCACGTTCGTTTTCAGAGATTGTATAAAGATGAACTCCTGTATTCTCATTGAGAAATCGGTATACTGGCACCGTATCTTCTGCTCCAGTTAGGGGATCCGCACCACTGTATGAAGCACCCTCAAAACTAAAGTTAGCTAAATCTTCGACTGTATTCTTTTCCGCTTCGTTAGCAGTATAGAAATGAACTCCTGTATCGTTATTTAAGAAACGATATACTGTTGAGGGAGCGTCGTTTTCATCTCCCGTCAATATCTCAAGGGTAGCTAAAAATATTTCCGTATCGTTGCCATCATTACTTTCCCAGACAATACTATTACCATCAATATTAGGAGCAATATCCTCTACATCATTATCAGTAATTTGAGTTGTAGTGTTTCCATCATAAAGAAATATCTCTGTGTCGTTACCATCGTTTTCTGACCAGACTACCTTGTTTCCTGAAATAGAGGCTCCTGCAAAGCTTTCCGTTTCATCACTGGTTAACTTGATTGTATCGGTGCCATCATAAAGAAATAATTCTGATGATGGCAATAAGCCTGGCAATAGAGCCGAATCGCCACTAAACCAGATAACGTTATTGCCTGAAATATCAATGACTTTATCCTCTACGTCATCATCGGTTAATTGGATTGTTTCTGTACCATTGTAAAAAAAGACTTCTCCAGTTTCATTCCCTTTAAAAGCGTTTGTCCCAGTATCATTTTCAGTAAAACCATCTGTCCCAGTCCAAGCAATATTACTTCCCGAAACACTAGGCAGTATATTTCTTAAATTATTATCGGTAATCTGAGTTGTAGTCATGCCATCGTAAAAGAAGATATCACTAAACTCTTGCCCTATTGAGTTCGACCAAACAATGTTATCTCCTGAGACCGAATTAGAATTAACTGGAACAAATGTACCTGAAGTAGTCAGCTCTGATGTATTTGTTCCATCAGAGAGAAATATCGATCCGCCAATAGTCCAATCTTCTCCCCAGACTATGTTATTCCCAGCAAAAGTGGGAATTCCACTACCAGCAACATTTGCAATTGAATTGCTGGTAGTGCCGTCATAAAAAATTATTTGACTATCATCAAAAATGGCAAGTGAACCTCTTTCTGTTCTTTGCCAAACTAAATTAGTACCAGAAATTTGGGGTATGTCATCGAAGACTTCGTTATCAGTTATCTGACTATTAGAATTGCCATCATAGAAGAATATTTCGGTATCGTTACCATCGTTAGCACTCCAAACAGCATTCCCATTTGAGGTTTGGACACTGGTATCGTCTATATCGTTATCTGTAAGTTGAGTAATAGTAAATTCGTTCATTAAAAGTTTTGTTAGTAGAAGATAATGCAGGATGGCATAGAAAGGCGCATAGTGAGTACATGCGGACAAGCCCTTTGTTCGGACTTGCTGAGTCTGACGACTTGCTTCGCAACCGCAACCGCCGCATCTAGTAAAAAAGTAGAAGAGATCGAAGGGATTAAAGTAGAATTTCTTCCTCCCTATTCTCCCGAATTGTATGCGAAGCGGTATCCTTGTATCTTGAAATTAGGGTATCAAATCTTGATACCTTAGAGAAAGTAGTAGACCGAGGTATCCTTGGTTGTTTGAAACCGTCCTAAAGCTGGGTCACTACTATCCTCTTATTTCTTATCAACTCAAACAA
>JBCDDK010000190.1:0-9646 GCA_039180345.1 Cyanobacteria bacterium P01_G01_bin.39
GGTAGCCCATCTTGAACCCCATATGGATAAGGAAGAAGCCAACGATAGTGGGAAAGGTAAGTTTGTCATCGCCACAGTTAAGGGTGACGTTCATGACATTGGTAAAAACTTGGTGGATATTATTCTTTCCAATAACGGCTATAAGGTGGTTAATCTGGGCATTAAGCAACCTGTAGAAAATATTATCCAAGCTTATGAAGAACACAAACCAGATTGTATTGCCATGAGTGGCTTGCTGGTGAAATCTACGGCATTTATGAAAGATAATCTCGAAACTTTTAATGAAAAGGGAATTTCGGTTCCTGTGATTTTGGGTGGCGCAGCTTTAACTCCTAAGTTTGTTAATCAAGATTGTCAAAATACCTACAAGGGTAAAGTTATCTACGGTAAAGATGCTTTTGCGGATTTACACTTCATGGATAAACTAATGCCCGCTAAGAAGCAAGATAACTGGGACGATTATCGAGGTTTTTTAGATGAGGCTGATGACGATTCAGTCACCTCTACCGAAGAAGATAATAAGCAACCGTTCCAAGGAGAAAATCAAGACAAAATTTTTGTTGATGAGGTTAGCAAGAAAGCCGAACCCAAAGTAATCGACACCAAACGTTCAGATGCAGTAGCTTTAGATATTGAACGTCCTCAACCTCCGTTTTGGGGTACTAAGATCCTAGAATCGGCAGATATTCCCATCGAGGAGGTATTTCCCTGTTTAGATTTGCAAGCCCTATTTGTGGGGCAGTGGCAATTTCGTAAACCAAAGGATCAATCCCGCGAAGAATATGATGAGTTTTTGGCGCGGAAAGTTAATCCCATCCTAGAAGAGTGGAAACAAAGAATTATCGCTGAGAATTTACTGCATCCCACAGTAATCTACGGTTATTTTCCCTGCAACGCCGCAGGAAACACTCTTTATATTTATGATCCTCAAAATACCCAAAAATTAGTTACAACCTTTGAGTTTCCTCGTCAAAATTCTGGCAAACGCCTTTGTATCGCTGATTTCTTTGCCAGTAAAGAATCTGGTCAAATAGATGTTTTCCCCATGCAGGCGGTAACTGTAGGAGAAGTCGCTACTGAGTATGCCCAGAAGTTGTTTCAAGCTGATAACTATACCGAATATCTCTACTATCACGGGATGGCGGTACAGATGGCAGAAGCCTTAGCCGAATGGACTCATGCTAGAATTCGCAGTGAGTTGGGCTTTGAAGCGGAAGAAGCCAGCAATATCCGCGATATATTACAGCAACGCTATCGAGGTTCTCGTTATAGCTTTGGTTATCCTGCTTGTCCTAATATCGAAGATCAATACAAGCAACTTGATTTATTAGATACTAAACGGATCAATATGTATATGGATGAAAGTGAGCAACTGTACCCTGAACAATCTACTACGGCAATTATTACTTATCATCCTGTGGCTAGATATTTTAGTACTTAAGTGTTAGTGATTAAAGAGAATTGTTTATTTAAGGTGGGTGCAATTCCCGCCTTTTTTTTATAAACACAGCAAATTAGAATGAAGAAGCAGATTTAATCAAGATGATTTTATCTAATTTAAAATTAAATATTTGAAATTATAAAGTATGGTTAGCAAATTTAAAATCACTAGTGAAAAGAAAGAAATTGCAGAAGCCGAAATTCGAGAAAAAAGAGAGCCTGTAGATTACAATACACTAGAGTATCCTATTGAAGTACTTGTTCAAAAATATTTAGATGGAAAAGATGAAGATGAAAATGAACTATTTATTCCAGACTATCAAAGAGAGATGACCTGGGATGAAGATAGACAATCAAAATTTATAGAATCAATACTTCTAGGCTTACCAATACCTTATATTTTTGTTGCTGATATCGTTGATGACACCTCACAGTCAGAAGACTTAGCGCGTTTGGAGATTATAGATGGAACCCAGCGCATTCGTACTTTATCTCGGTTTATAACAAATAAATTAACTTTAAATAGTCTTGATGAGCTGGAAAATCTTAATGGTTTTAAGTTTGAAGATTTACCATTATCTCGTAGAAGGAGATTTAATAGAACCAGCATTAAAATGATTCAATTGACAGAAAAAGCGAATGAAAAAACGAGAAGAGATATTTTTGAAAGGCTTAATACAGGAAGTGTTGAATTAAATGAAATGGAAAAAAGAAGAGGAATTAGACCTGGTAAGTTTCTCGATTTGGTTGAAGAGTTGGCGAACAGTAGTCAATTTCTTGACCTATGCTCTTTTACTCAGACAGAAATTGATCAAAAAGATCCACAAGAATTTGTATTGCGCTTCTTTGCATTTTTAAATAGTCATAAAAATGAGTATAAGAATTTTGATTCTAGAGAAATACATAAGTTCTTAGACAATTACTTGAGCAATGAAAATCAATCTGATTCATTAAATATAGAAGCAATGAGAAATGAATTTTATTCTATGTTGACTTTTATACAAAAGTACTTTCCAGATGCTTTACATGTTTATCGGAAAACAAAAGATTGCTACGAACCCTTAACCAGAATAAAATTTGAATCAATTACTGTAGGAGTTGCTCTTGCATTGAGAGAAAATGAAGCACTAATACCGCAACCAAAATCCTTCTTAAATTCAGAAGATTTTAAAAATTTGACTAAAGGTGATGGCAGTAGCTCTAGAAGGAAAGTTATTCGTCGTATTGAGTATGTTCGCGATCAGCTTTTGGGTAGTTAATGGATAGTACGTTATTGAAAGACTTTAATGATCGTTCAAAAGAAGTTGATACTTACTTTTTAATATTTGATAATAAAGAAAATATCGATTTAGAATTGAATAAAACTCTTAGAGCAACAGGATTTCTTTTGCTTTATAACTTGATTGAAGCTACAATGCGAAATGCTATTGAAGCAATTTTTACAGATATAACAAATAAAGATATTTCTTTTAACGATTTGAAATATGAAATTCAGTTGATTATTATTGATAACGTAAAGAAAAATAAGTCATCAAAAAATTTACTTGAGAACTTAACCGATATTTCATTAGATATAATTTCTGCTAGCTTTAGCTCAGACAAACTGTTCTCTGGAAATATTGACGCTAAAAAAATTAAACGTCTAGCAATGTTGTATGGTTTTTCTTGTACAACTGATGTTCAAAAAACCCAAAACGGAAATGATTTATTGCGTATAAAAACAAATAGAAATGACTTGGCGCATGGGTTCAAATCATTTGAAGAAGTAGGAAGAGGGACAAATACAGAAGAATTACTTGAGATCAAAGATAGAGTTATTAACTATCTTCAGAGAATAGTAAAAAATATTGAAGATTATATATCAAAGCAAGAATATTTAAAGTAATCATCATACTCTTCATAAGAAATTAGAGACTCTGCTTGTTTTATAGAAGATTAATCTATTTTTTTCACAAATATGCGTAAAATAGTTACATTACAAATAAAGACAAAGTAATTTAAAAATCTAGATCATCTGTAAAGTAATACTTTTATTCCATTTTCACTATCGCACTAGCTTCAAAAACTCAATAAATTCAACGGGTCTTCTATCGTAATCTCATTACCCCAATTTATCTCCATTAAAGGCTTTTTCCGACCGTCCATCTGTTTGCTGATCACTACACCCATCTCAGTACGATCGCGATGGCACACTAAACTATCAACTTTCACTGTCCTAAAAACACTTCTAGAAATTGCCAGCTTTTCCCAGAAGTATAATAGTGCTACTTCAATGGTTTCTAGCCAATTGTAAAAAGATTTGATTAAATCATTAAACGAAACAAAAGTGGCAAATCGAAATCCCATACATTCATAATAAATCCAGCTAACTTTGCTGCGTCCAGTTGCAGGTATCAATTTGAGAATATCAATATTTTTATTGTGAAATATAGTATCAAGTACCGCTTCAAGTTGTTCTGGTTCGAGTAGTTGATTAATCTGAGGTAGCAGTGCCATAATATAAGTAAGTTTTAATTAGGGTCTGGATTGTTTGATTCAGACTTTATTTCTTCTCTTTATCTTACCTCTAAATAAGATGAAGAATCAAAGTATTTTAAAAATAATTTTTATTGGTATGGCTATACACCCTAATTCTTTAGCAAATATTGGGAAGGGCAGAAGTAGCGATCGCGATGAATTAAAAAAGAAGCGTAATATAGGCGTTACCAACACAGCTTGGGAGTCTCTTAAAAAGTTAGCAGAGGAATTAGGCATAAAATCTGTTTCGGAGTTAAACGAAAAGCTAGGAAGAAAAGAGCTTTTAATTGTTAAACCCGATGAAAAAGATGCATGATTTTAGTCTTTTTTTATACTAAACCAGCCTAGTTTTATTACTGTTAACAGTCAATTAATTATTAATATTTATTATATCTTTCCAAGATCTAGATAGAATCATAGTTTTGGTTATCCCACTTAAATATCGAGGATCAGTTTAAGCAACCAGATCTATTAGACATTAGGCGCATCTATGACTTACATGGACGAAAGAGAGTAACTGTAGCCAAACATTCACCACAGCAATTATTACTTATCATATCGTGGCTAGATATTTTAGTGCTTAGTTAAAATGATCGTGCAGACTATGTTCGTTGTTGAAGTATTTTTTCTTATGGCAATCTGCACTGTCTCTTAATTTATTCAGAAAAACCAAGACTTATGATAACTTTTGGCAATCAAGAGAACAAAAAAAGAATCGTTACTGCACCTCAACAAAGTTTATTGTTAAACTCAACTACAAATAATATTCCCTCTACCGTAATTAGTATTGAGTTAAATGAAAACGAAGAGGTTCAGTGGATTTGGACAACTTACCCTAACGGTCAAAGAGTAGCGACAGGTTACAACATTATTCAAAAATAGTTAAACCTTTACTTCTACAAAGATAGCTTAGAGTGTGGTTGAATCTAAACCAAGATTTTGAGGTGTTATTCTTGGTTATGGTTTCTTAGTTCCAGTTTATGTATTGGCGATATTTACCCTTGATTCCGATTGCGATCGCTCATTTGCTTCTTAGTTTACGAGAGAGTCAAACATTACCGCCTCCAGGAAAATTAATTGATTTAGGTGGCTATAAAATACATCTGTTGGTCAAGGGGGAAGGAGACACCACCGTAGTACTTGATCATAGTTTGGGAGGCATTGAAGGTTATTTTTTGATAGATGCAATCGCCGCTAAAACCAGGGTGTGTATTTATGATCGCCCTGGTTATGGTTGGAGTGAACCTAGTCCTAAAGCTCGCTGTAGTGCAGATATAGTTCAAGAACTCGATCTACTTTTGACTAAGGCGGGAATTGAACCGCCCTATATTTTGGTGGGAGATTCCTTTGGTAGCTATAATGTGCGTCTTTATGCTCATCAGCATCCTGAAAAAGTTCAGGGAATTGTGCTTACTGATGGGTTACATGAATCGGGAATGCTCAATCTACCTCCAGCAGTTGTCGCAGTTAAGTACTTGTTTATCTCTGGTTTTATGATGTCTGCCTTTGGTTCGGTACTCGGTATCGTCAGATTTCTGGGAATTTTGGGCGTACTGGAAATGATCAAGCCCGAGATCAGAAAGTTTAGCCCTGAACAACGACAAGCAGTTAAAAGATCTTTTTATCGTCATCGTCACTGGATAACCATGGCACGAGAATTAATTAACTTAAATAAAAGTAGCCGTCAGGTAAAGGTAGCCGACAATTTTGCTGACTTGCCTATTATTAGCATCGAATCGCAAACCTTTTTTAAATCCTCGATTTTCACCTTGCCCTTTCCTTTGAAAGCTATTGATCGACTAAGAGATAAGATGCACCATCACTTAGGCTTACTATCAAAAAACTTGACTCATATACCCGCTAGTAACAGCAGTCACTTTGTCTGGACTGATGAACCAGAAATTATCGTTGCTGCTATCGCTCAATTATTAAACAATAGTTAAAATACTACGCTAAATCAAAATCATAACTCTCAATTAGTTGAGTTTCTCCAGAAACTTGACTAAAAAACATTCCATATAGCAAGTTGAGATTTATGATCTAAAAGCTTACAAAAAGTTAATCTAGAACAATTTTTTGGTAATGCCAAATGCAAAATGTCTATAATAAAAATAACATAGGTATTGTCTTCTAATTTACGATATGAATCAGCAAAAACAAGAGGTAGATCCAGGAGTAGCTTATATACTCTGGACGTTTGGGTTAATGGGATTTTGTGGGATTCACCGTTTTTACTCAGGTAAAATCACTAGCGGTTTGATCTACTTTTTTACTCTCGGTTTTTTCGGTGTTGGTCAATTTGTTGACCTATTTCTGATTCCAGGAATGACTAAAGAACGGAATCTTTATCTACTGTATAAAGCTACGGTAGAATCTCGCAATAATAGCCCTCAGATTACTTTAGTAAAAGAGGAACCTGAAACCAAGAAAGAAGACCCTATGCTCATTTTGTTGAAAGCTGCCGCTAGCCAGGATAACGTGTTATCAATCGGACAAGCTATGCTCGCTACCGAGATGCCCATCGAGCAGGTAGAAAGTTTATTGAATCGGGCGATTAAGCAAGGATTAGCCCATATTGACAATGACGATCAAACAGGTGCAGTTAGATATTATTTTGACGTTTAATTAGACTAATCGGCGTTGCTAATTTAATGTTACGGTTCGTAGCTCTTAGCCATTAGCCATTAGCTTTTTGTAATTCAGGAAAAAATAATAACTGTAAAAATCATCCCATAACTGTGCAACGCCGACTAATCTACTCTTATTTGTAGAGACATCTTAACAATAAATGACTTATCGCTGTTTGTGCCATTGCCAAGCAGTAAGCTGATGCCTATTACATTTTTTGCTTGTAGTACTCTACGCCACGATACTTAAGCTTGATGGGGGGATCGCCTCTAAGACTACGCTCCATCTCGATCATAATCGTTGCTTGCCAACAAAAATTTAGCATCAATATCATGTCTATCCGCCAACAGCTTTCTAATAGCTGTATTTGATATTGATACAAAAATTTGGACGGAGACAAAATTGCTGACTTTCGTCTAGAAAATAGTTGTTGACAGTATTTTTTTAGGGGAAATCTATTACTAGTTTTTGTCCTGATCTTCTTTTTACAATAAAAAAGAGGGAGTTGATTATTTTTAACAAGGTTATGAAATTCTGACTTCTTATTTTGGTATTTAATGCCCCGATAGATCAATTCCACTGTTTCTCATCCCTACTGACAAATTAAGACGCGTTTTTCAGGAGTTACTAGTTTTGGCTATTTATACTAGTAGTCACAGATTACGAGTATGGCTGGTTAATTTTATTATAGATAATTTTTTAGTCCATTTATTAATTTTCTCGTAAAAGTACCAGTAAAATTTACTTCAATTAAGACTTTCTGGCAGAAACTAGTAATTAAGTATTCAGCTGTTAATTTGATTAATTAGTAGCCGAACTCTGGCAAAGTATCTTGTCATTTAACTTGAGCAAATTTCATACTCATTTTATGAGCATTAGAAACATCAATCTCAGAAGCATTACCCTTAAATTCACAATTTAAAGGTAAAAAGCAGGATAATATGTCGGTTCTGCCCAAATTATTGATTATTTAAAGATAGCAGTTTTATCATTTAAGGTTAAAACTATAGTCAGAGTCGTGAGCAAGATACTGTGATTACCATTAAGCATTAATCAGGAAACTGTAGATTATTGTGGTTATCATTAGAAAATTTTAGCTATTAGCTGATGAGATAAATTAGCTGTTACTAGCGATCGCCATATAATCAGTTCTAAATTGCTAATTAATAATTAATAAAGCCTTTCGCGAATTAATGAGGTACACCGCAATCAACAAAACCCGAGGTCTTGACTTTACCGCATCGAAATGAGGAGGGCTATAAAGTCATAGAATTAATCTGTGCAGAGTCTCAGGCTGCTGTGACCTTTGCTTAGTTTCCAATAGCTTTGAAGCTTAAGTTCTGAACATCACCTCCACAAATAGTATTGATAGTTACAAATATCCCGAAGAGATCGCTTCATAGTAGTGGTTAGTCTTACAAGATATTGTCGATTATATGCTCTTATCTGAACTAGCCCGCGAGCGTGGAATTCGCTATTTTTTGATTTCTTTTACCGATTTGTTTGGGGTGCAGCGGGCAAAACTAGTTCCTGCTCAAAGTATTGATGAGATGGCAGAAAATGGTGCAGGATTCGCGGGATTCGCTGCTTGGTTAAATCTGACTCCTGCCGATCCTGATATTTTGGCAATACCCGATCGCAATAGCTTGTTTCAGTTACCCTGGCGTAAAGAAGTTGCTTGGATGCCAGCGGATCTTTATGGAGTTGATGGGGAACCAGTTCAACAGACTCCCAGGATAGTGTTAAAAAAAGTCTTAAAAACAGCAGAATCACGAGGATATCTAGTTAAGACGGGAGTGGAGTGCGAATACTTCCTCTTAGATCCAGATGCCCACGAAATATCCGATAATCGCGATCGCGCTACCAAACCCTGTTACGATCAGCAGGCATTGATGCGACGTTACGATGTGGTCAGCGAAATCTGTGATGGCATGTTGTCTTTAGGCTGGAAACCCTATCAAAACGATCATGAAGATGCCAATGGACAGTTTGAGATGAATTGGGCTTACAGTGAAGCCTTAGTTACGGCAGATCGCCAGGCATTTTTCAAATATATGGTCAAAAGCATTGCAGAAAACCATGGTTTGCGGGCGACTTTTATGCCCAAGCCGTTCGGTAATTTAACGGGCAACGGTTGTCATACTCATCTCTCTCTGTGGGATAGCGCCAGTAAGACTAATTTATTCAAAGAAGCGGATGAAGATTTAGAACTTTCTCCTCTGGCATATCAATTCATCGGCGGAATTCTAGCATCAGCGACTGCATTATGTGCCTTTAGCAATCCCACCGTCAACTCTTACAAACGAATTAATTCTCCCGTAACTCTTTCTGGGGCAACTTGGTCTCCCAATACCATCAGCTATAGCGGCAATAATCGCACTCATATGATTCGGATTCCCGACTATGATCGCTTTGAACTCAGGTTAGCCGATGGCGCGGCTAATCCCTATCTGCTTCCTGCGGCGATAGTTGCCGCAGGATTAGACGGTATTAAACATAAAATCGATCCAGGCGATCGCAGTAACAACAATAGTTATACTGATCCATTACCAGCAAATCAAGCTAAACGACTTCCTGCTAATTTGTTAGATGCTTTACGTCATTTAGAAAAGAATCATGTCTTTCGAGAAGCCTTGGGAGAACCTTTAGTTAATTCATATTTAAAACTTAAATATCAACAATGGGAGCAATATAGCAGCCAGATTTCCAACTGGGAATTAGAGCATACTCTTGATTGTTAAAATTGTTGGCTACACTCGCATTTTTTTAAATTAATCTAAAGCATCATCATAAAACAAATCGTACAGAGAAAATTGCGCATCGCAGTGTATCGATGGCGATATGTGTTTTATCCTGCTGGTTTGAGTAAAAAAACAGCGAGTAATATTTATAATCACTGCATTGCGCTACACAAACGCTACTTGATTTAAAATAATTTAAAGAGGTAACTCTCTGTCTTATTTCAAAGTTTTTGAACCTGAATACGATATATTTATCAGTAATAATTATGAAACACAATTGTTAAAAATATTTTTAGTTGTGTCAAAAATTGAATATTGAA
>JBCDDK010000191.1:0-9278 GCA_039180345.1 Cyanobacteria bacterium P01_G01_bin.39
ACTAATCATAAACAACTAAAATAATTGCCCATGTCATTAAGCAAAAGCCGAATATTTGATAATTATTGAGAGGCTCTTTGAGAAATAAGCGAGACACTAAAGCAACAGACAGTACTCCTGTCCCTAAATTGAATGCTGCCATTTCGCCACCCGTATAAACTCCATGCCCATAACGAATTGCCGAAACATTTAAAATGTATTCTGGGAGAACAATTACCCAACTGATAATCAGAGCGAGGAGAAACTTTTGATTGGGAAATTTTACATGACCCAGCCAAGCGAAGGCCATCAGTAAGCTTGAGAAACAGAGCATCATGGGAACTAGAATTAATCTCATAAGAAGTCAAAATTTGTTATTAAGGCTCTTCTAGGGACTGAAAATTAACGCTGAGGTTTGGTTCAATCAGAGAATCTGTTTTATAACGGTGGAGTCAACTGGAATCGTATCGGCAATGTTAAAGGTAATCAAGTCTCTTCTAATACTTGTCGATGACTGATTAGTTTTGCCAACCAAAAATGAGGAATCCATTCTATTACTGAATTTTCTAGATCAATTTTCGGTTAGGGTATGAGATCTACTCGCTAGCAGAATTTGATATTCAAGGAATAGATCGAGACGCAAAAGAGCAACAAAAATAAAGATGCTTCATATACGCCCCTACCAAGAAATCGGCAACAAAGCTCTCGTTTAAATCCTATTGTTTTTAACTCCACCATTAAAGCTAAGCATGGAGGAATAACAAATTTAGCTAGTTATATTTCTATAGGCTTTAAGAGCTGCTGACAGGGATTAGCACCTTTGTTATTTACATTATTAACTGTTACATTCCACATCATGCCTTGATCTTCATGAATCAAAACATGGCAGTGCAGCACATAAGTTCCCCAGAAGTCATCAAAGCGATGGCGAATCTTATACGCTTTCTGAGGTGCAATGGTAAAAGTATCCCACCAAATTGTGGGATCAATTCCATTCCCTTCAGGTGTATTGGAATTTTTTGTCCAATTGGCATCTTGGAGCTTTCGATAAATTTGTTCAGTAGTATCGGTCGGTTGAATCTTAATACCATTTATGTCGGCTGTTTCAACTACCAAAAATGGATTAATATGAACATGAAATGGATGAGCTGCACCACTGCTATTAGCTATGATCCATTCTTGGGTACTACCTAAATCTGCTACCATTGAGTCAATTAAACCACTTTGGGGAATCTTATCTAAGCCAGAAGGAGCACTCTTTTCGCCTCCCGTTGGCTTGTATTGAGTATTACTGATCTGAAATTTTCCCCGACCAGGACTTGTGACCCGATCAGTGGGGAGAACAGGTCCACCTGTTTGAAAGACAACAGGTGTTATATTCGGTATCGGAGTGTCTGTGATTGAGGCTAAGTAAGCTGGTATTCCTGTTTCAGGAATGCCGTTATCCAAGAGATTTTGAAAACTAGCGGCAACTTTTGTTGCGTCTTTGAAAGTCGTAGTACCATCTACAATAATAGAAGCTAACGCTTCGTCTGCGCTAGTATTTGGGGCGTTAATATTATCCTTTCTTTTCCATAGAGTATAGGTGCCCGGTTCGAGATTAACCAACAAATCAACTCTGTTGCCCAGGGCAAAAGGGATTGACGGATTTTTTCTGACACCATCAAATTTTACCGACGGATGATCCATTGGTTTCCCATACAGAGTGATGCCATCTACAGCAACTCGGTATAGAGCTTGAATGGCGCCAGTTATCAAACTACCCTCCCGAAGCTCAAGACCCATAAAGGCTCGGGGAGTAGAATTAGCATTAATCAAACGCCAGCGTTGAATCTCACCCTTTTGCAAATTGAGTGTTGGGTTAGTCGCTCCATTAACCAAGAATTTTCCAGTAGTCCCTCCACCATTTAAACCTACGCGCTCGTAAATGCCTCGATCAAGCTTTTCTTGAGCTGTTAGTTTGTTAAATGCAGGGTCAAGGTTCCCTCGACGGTCAGTATAGTCATTTTTTGTCAGTGACTGAGGTTGTTCCTGAATCATCATCACCACATCTGGGGCTCCAGGACAAATCTCCTGACCAGGAGGTTCTTTGATAATGATTGTCCCAACCATACCACCTGCTACTTGAATTGCCGTAGAACCATGTCGGTGAGAGTGATACCAATGAGTTCCAGGAGCGTGGAATGCAGGAAGCCAAGGGCAATATTGATGAGTATGTTCTGGTTCTAGCTCGTACAATACATCATCTGACGATAATTGAATATCATCTGAAGTAAAATTAGGATTACCAGCAGAGACAGGTTTGCCGTCTGAATTTAGGGATATAGGCGATACATGCAAACCATGAAAGTGCATGTTAGTAGTATCGAGACAATTGGGGTGATTCATGGAATTCTCCATTTGCGCTGGACAATAGGTAGAATCTATATTGCCTGAAGATGGAGGCGGCACGGTGTTAGCTGCTAGCTGATTAACTACTTGAAGCTCGATGCGATCGCCAGGATTAACACAAAGAGTCGGTGCAGGAGCAAGGCGTGGTGCTACTGTAGTAGGTGGGGTTGGTTTTACCTGTTTGAAAGCGCGTACATAGGTTTTGGGATCATTTACGTCTAAGTCTGAGTAGGGCTTTGGGTAAATATTTAGCTCGCTAGTCAGAGTACCGTAGCTGTTATTACTATTTACTGCCGAAGTAATAACATTCGGCTGAAAAAAATTGGTATCAGAGGGTGATGTTAGGGAGGGTGGAGCAATCCTCTGAGAACCCAGGGCAATTTGCGCCTTACTTCTGATCATTTCCCCCTCTGCCCGAGCTGACTGGGGAAATACTAATGTAGCCGCTGCTGTTGTGCTTAAACCAATAAACTGGCGACGGTTTAGGTTTGATGAGGAAGATTCTGGTTCTGAGAAATTTGGTTTGTTAATCCGTTCCTGTGATTTTGCCATCAGATATGCTCCTTGTTGATCTATAAGACTCAAAAACTTCTATCAGAGTAGTTCCGATGCTCAAAGGTAAAATAATTCTCAAAGTTCGACGTTCAGTCGTAATGGGGTTCAAAAAAAATATGCTCTTTAAGGATCGCTATAAATAGACTGCTTGCCCTAAAGGACTCGGCTTCGCCATCGCACAAATCATAATTAACTATCTGATAGAGAGGTGTAAGGGGTAAGAGTTAAGAGTAAAACAATAGTTTTCTATTCATGCAAGAGCTATAGTTTGGGCAGCAAAATGTTCTGCTGTGTTAATAATTATTTACTGAGAACTTTGTCTGTAAATTTACTTAGATGAATTTATCTCAATTTCCAATTTATCCAGTAAATTCTTATTTGCAAGGCTTTTTTTTACAATTATTAATCAAAGCAAAATGATAAATAAACAACATATTAAGAAAAAATTACGAACAATATTTTGTTAAAAGTATCTTTTAAATTAATCGTAAAAAAAGTTTTATTTTAGGTTTCCAAGAAATACATTTAATTAAGGAAGCTCATTAAGAAAGAAATTTTATGGCTAGCGATCGCCACAAATATTATTAAAATCCTATCTTTAGTGAATCTGTCTGCCAGAAAGCGGAAGGAATAGTCTCGACCACATCACAGTGAGCAATCGATTGTTGATTAAAGACAAGATGTTCATATTTGAGTATAGTCAAGGCTCATCCAAGGTAACGAGTATGTATTCTTTTTATGAAACTCTTTTCCTCATTCTTGTTCAACCTTTTTGCTGTTTTTTTTGACAACTAAGACTTAATATAGATTTCCGTATATTTTCGATTAGACTAATTACTATATAGAGAGTACATTAGATTCGACTCAGACAAAGCGTTACTAGTTTCTCGGGAGCGATCAATCACAGTGGGTTTTCTAAATCGTTTTAATCTTTCGCGGGACATAGGTATCGATCTGGGTACTGCGAACACGTTGGTATATGTATCGACTAAAGGGATCGTCCTGGAAGAGCCTTCAGTGGTAGCAATTGAGCGTAAAACAGAAAATCCCAGAGCCTTTGGTAAGGAAGCAAAATTAATGTTAGGACGCGCTCCCGAAAATATTGAGGCTTTACGTCCACTCAAAGACGGTGTAATTGCTGACTTTGATGCCACTGAAGCGATGATCCATGAATTTATCAGGCGGGCTTTTGAGGGTAATCCCTTAGTTCATCCCCGCATGGTAATCGGCATCCCTAGTGGGGTAACCAAGTTAGAACGCCGTGCCGTGATCGAAGCGGCATCTAATGCTGGAGCGAGAGAAGTTGACTTAATTGAAGAACCACTTGCCGCAGCTATTGGCGCAGGATTACCGATTACTGAGCCTACAGGTAACATGATTGTCGATATTGGCGGTGGTACTACAGAAGTAGCAGTAATTAGCTCCCAAGGAAAAGTAATTAGCGAATCAATTCGGATTGCAGGGGATGAATTGACCGAAGCGATCGCCAACCAGATTAAAAGAGAACATAAGCTGTCGATTGGGGAAAATACTGCCGAAAACATCAAGTTTAAATTGGGTTCGGCATATCCTGTTGATGATAGCGAGCGCACTATGGAAGTACGGGGATTACATTTGCTATCGGGATTACCCCGCACCATTGAGGTTAGTGAATCGGAAATTCGAGAATGTCTTCAGGAATCAGTCAGAGCTATTATTGATGCCATTAGACGCACTCTAGAGCAAACTCCCCCTGATTTGGCAGCGGACATCATTGATCGCGGCATTATGCTCGCTGGTGGTGGTGCCATGCTGCGAGGCTTGGATACTTTAGTTAGTCACGAAACTGGTATTGTGACACATATTGCAGCCGAACCTTTGAAGTGCGTTGTTTTAGGAACAGGTAGAGTATTGGAGGATAAAACCTTAGATCAGGTATTTAGCGATCGCTCAATACTGACTTAAACAGCTATATTCTCGACAATAATACTTTTGCTTCTTTGACCCATGTTGAGCAACATCAGGAAATTAACTGGAATAACTGAATAACTATAGTAATATGAGTCGCTGGTGGGATAAATACGGTTTTCGTACAATCTTGATTGTGATTGCTTTAATCATCGCTTTCTGGATTAAACAGACTCAGGCAGCATTGTTCTCTGAAATTTACTATTTTTTGGTGAGTCCATTTCAATCTCAAAATCAGCTTGTTTTAGAAGACAGACTGACTAATGCCAGAATTCTAGAATTAGAACAACGTCTCGGTGAATTAGAGCGGCAAAATCAGCAGCTAAAACAGTTACTAGACTATGCAGAAGTTCAATCAGCTACAACTATTACTGCCCCCATAATTGGACGTAATCGCGATCGCTGGTGGGCGAAAGTCACCCTTGGAAGAGGTAAGCAAGATGGGATCAAACCAGGATATATTGTCATGGGAATTGGGGGTTTAGTTGGTCGTGTTACCCACGTAACGCCTCACACCAGTAAGGTCTTGTTGATTAGTGATACTACTAGCAAAGTAGGGACGATTTTAAGTCGCAATCGCCAATTGGGATATATCGAAGGAACAGGAGCATCGACTGTAGTAATGCACTTTTTCGATCAGGTGAATGATATTAAGTCTGGTGACAATATTACTACCTCCAGTCTCAGCAAGCTATATCCATCTGGTTTACCAGTTGGTAAAGTGAAATCGACAGATCGTAATCATGATGCTGCTGTGGAAGTCGAATTAGCAGCACCGATGGAGATTCTGGAATGGGTTGTAGTGCAATCTTTTGAGCCAAAATTATGAAAAATTCCCACAATGCCGAGCCAGAACCAGAGAACATTTGATATTTTAAAGATCCTCAACATCATAGTAATTACGGCTTCCGTAATGATCTGTTCCCTACTGATGTTGGTAAATATTCCTGGAATGGAGTTATTAGAAACTAATCCCAATTGGTTATTAATTTGGTTAGTTGCGTGGAGTATTAAACGACCTGTTTGGCAAAGTGCGATCGCAGGTCTAATTATAGGCTGGATTTATGATGGAATAATTGCCAGTTCTCCTTCCCATGTCTTGAGCTTAGTATTGACTGGTATTCTGACATCAAGTTTGCAAAAGCAGAAATACATAGGAGAAGACTTTATTTCCATTGCTTTGATCGTCTTTTTTATGAATATTTTTGCTGAAACAATCTTTACTTGGCAATATGCCACAAATTATTTCCTCGATATTCCTCAAGTGATTTCAAAGTACCAACAGATCGTTATGATTTCAGCAATTATTACGAGTCTCTGGAGTCCTGCTTTTTACTATCCATTTAATCTTTGGCATCAAAAGCTGAGACTCTGGCAGAAAAAAGCTAAGTGAGTATTCAAATCATAAATTATCTCGTATTATGGTTAATAATCGATTTTCATTTAATTCGTATTTAATTTAGACTTGATTGTGGTTTATTTTTGACAACTCAAAGTGCAATATCGTAACCCCGCTCCTACAGTAGACATTATTATCGAGTTAGTAGACCGCCCTGGACGACCTATTGTGCTGATTGAAAGAAAGAATGAACCCTTTGGTTGGGCAATTCCTGGAGGATTTGTTGACTATGGAGAATCGATTGAAACCGCAGCTATTCGCGAAGCCGAGGAAGAAGTCAGCCTTAAAGTAGAGCTAATCGAACAATTTTACGTTTATTCCGATCCTCAGCGCGATCCTCGCCAACATACTCTGGCGATCGCATTTATTGCCACTGCAAAAAGCAAACCCATCGCTGCTGATGATGCTAAAAGCTTGGGAATATTTAATCAGTGGGAGTTACCCCAAAATCTCTGTTTCGATCACGACCGCATTATGCATGATTATTGGCACTATCGTCATTACGGTATCAGACCGAGAATAAAATAGTTGATCGCCAACAATGCTCAACAATGCTCTCTTTATATCTTTTTATGTATGTACGAACTAAATTATTAATTCTATATACATAAACTCGATCATTAGGCTGTAGAAACTTCCTAAAGTGTAGAACGTATGATTTTAGCTGTTCTATATTAGGAGAAGTATCTAATTCCCTATTCAGCGAAAAACCCACGTCAATATTCAAATAATTCTTGTAGAAAGACTTATTCGTCAATCTGTAAGCTTCCTCAACAAATAGTTCAAATTCTTTTAGCATCCAACATAATCAGTAACGAGCAAGTTTTATGTTCTGATCATTTTATGATGTAGATATATACAAATAATATTTGAAACTAGTTTAATAGTTTATTTGTATTTAATAGCTTATTTGTAGGGTGACGGTAGCTTCTACTGTTTGTTCCCCACCTATAATCGGTGTATTTACTCGCGCTTCTGATAAGGCGAATTGCTCAGCCGCAAAGGTTTGAGGTCGGTCTATATTAGCTCGATCAACTTTGATATTTACAATCTCATCAGCCGTAAGATCTAGAGTTTCCAACACAACCTCGGCTTGATCTTGGGCATTAATACTTGCCTTACGCAAGGCTTCTTCCTTAGCTGCGGATATCGCTTCCGTCGTAGCCGTAAAACTTATACCATCGACGCGACTTGCTCCTGCTGCAACCGCTTCATCCAGTAGATTGCCAACTAAATCTGTAGGAATGCGAAAGCTCACAATATTTATACCAGTATAGCCAGTTATATTTCTTTGATTATTGTTGCGCTCAAGTGATTCGTAATTGGGATTAAGTCTAACTCCAGTAGTCTGTAGCTGTTCGACATTTTTATTGCGAAGCAAATTCACTATGTCAGAAGTCCGTAGGGCTATTTCCTGCTGTACCTCCGCTGCTGTTTTTCCTCTTATTTCTACCCCTAGCTTAACTTCAGCAATGGTTGTCGAAATCTTTTCGATGCCGTTTCCCGTAACTATTAAAGTTCTTAATAATTCTGGCTGCGCTATGGCTGAATTGATCAACGTTAAATTGAGAAGATTACAAGCAACTAATATGCCGAAACGCTGTGAAGAAAATTTTAATCGCGTCATAATTCTGCTTATCATTTTGCAACTCAACTTTTATGACTTTCTCATTCTTCTTATCTGACGGATTAGATTGATATTATTGTTCCCATTTCTGTTGTTCGCACTTAATTACCAGAGAACAGCATTACCTAAAAATAAACAATAAAAAACGCCCCTCATTCCTGAGGGGCGTTTCTTTTAATCAAACAATTACAAGGTAGTAATTACACTGTCAACTCGAGCATTCCCTTGCGCCTTACGACGACGCGGGATCTCTCGTCTTAACCGTTGATGGAAGGAGCAATTAAAGCTACAGGAGCTTGCTCGCCACTTGCCAAGTCAAGAGGGAAGTTGTGTGCATTACGCTCGTGCATTACTTCAAAACCAAGGTTAGCTCGGTTTAAAATGTCTGCCCAAGTGTTGACTACACGACCTTGTGAATCCATTACGGACTGGTTGAAGTTAAATCCATTCAGGTTAAACGCCATCGTGGAGATACCCATTGCTGTGAACCAGATGCCGATTACTGGCCATGCACCTAAGAAGAAGTGCAAGGAACGACTGTTGTTGAATGAAGCATACTGGAAGATCAAACGACCGAAGTAGCCGTGAGCTGCTACGATGTTGTAAGTTTCTTCTTCTTGACCGAATTTGTAACCGTAGTTTTGTGATTCAGTTTCAGTTGTTTCACGAACTAAGGAAGAAGTTACTAGTGAACCGTGCATTGCAGAGAACAATGAACCACCGAAGACACCTGCTACTCCCAACATGTGGAAGGGGTGCATCAAGATGTTGTGCTCAGCTTGGAAAACCAACATGAAGTTGAATGTCCCAGAGATACCCAAAGGCATTCCATCAGAGAAGGAACCTTGTCCTAGTGGGTAGATTAAGAATACAGCAGTCGCTGCGGATACGGGAGCAGAGTATGCTACACAGATCCAAGGACGCATTCCTAAACGGAATGATAGTTCCCACTGACGACCTAGGTATGAAAATACACCGATCAAGAAGTGGAAAATAATCAATTGGTAAGGTCCACCGTTGTATAACCACTCATCTAAGGAAGCTGCTTCCCAGATGGGGTAGAAGTGAAGACCAATTGCGTTGGAGCTAGGTACTACTGCACCTGATACAATGTTGTTTCCGTAAATCAAGGAACCTGCTACAGGCTCACGAATTCCGTCGATGTCTACAGGAGGTGCTGCGACAAAGGCGATGAGAAAACAAGTTGTTGCTGCTAGGAGTGTAGGAATCATCAAGACGCCGAACCAACCAACATAGATGCGGTTGTTTGTGCTTGTAATCCACTGACAGAAGTTCTCCCAAGCACCGCGAGTTTCGCGCTGTTGTAAAGTAGTTGTCATATGTTTTATGATTGCTTGAATATTTAATTGTCGAGGTTCT
>JBCDDK010000192.1:0-8799 GCA_039180345.1 Cyanobacteria bacterium P01_G01_bin.39
ACTTCTTTGATTCTGGTAATAAAGCTTTTGCCACTCCTCTAAGTTCAATTGCTGCTTCTTTAACTGTTGTGTTCTACTCCTCATTTCTCCACTTTATTTCGACTATTCTATTTTAGGTAATTTTATAGCGGGATGGGAGTATCTATTTGTTTATGCTTGACTTCTGCTTCCAGCCACCGAAAATAGTTACTAAAGTCGGCTTTTTCGTCTATGAGTTCGTCAAAGGTATAGCAAAAGAGATGCTTGTTTTCTTTGTAATCTGAAGCTTTTTTAGCAGCAGAACTAATTCTTCGACTGGTAACTAACCAACCTTCATCACAATTTTGTTCTTCTATAATCTGACTTAAGCTTTTAAGATCCGCAACGCCGACTTCACCCTCAATACCGCGAACCAAGATTCTGTCATAGCCTCGGCGCGTTTCTTCTAGAATAATCCATTCAAAAAAGCGATCGCTTTGATTTTCATAAGAATCGAACTCATAGTTTAAAGTTTCAAACCAAGCCTTCATTTGCTCGGCTAAGATAAAGGTATCAACCTTCTCTTGTTCTGTTTTTTCGACTGAATCAAGTAGGGGATAATCTCTAGCCTGTAAAGCTAATTCAATTTTTGCTTCTGATAGATCTTTAAACCGCTGGAATTTATCTAATAGTTCTGATACCTGTCTGTGTAAATTATCAATTTTGCGGTCGCTTCTAACTTCTGCTGGTGTGCGACTGCGCTTAACCACTTCAATAAATACCGCAGCAAAAGCAGCAAACTCTTTACGAGGATCGATTTCTAATTTTCTTAATTCATCTCCTAATATATTCCAGTCAAGAAAGCGATCTCCTTCTTGTAATAGTATGCTGAAATTATTGTTGTCAAAAGCTTGACGCAAAGCATCTTTGATTTCTGACTCTCGAAATAAATTTAAAATGGGTTTCGGTTTGCCGACTCCATATTCAACCAGAGTGTAGGCATAGATTCCTGAAAAATCTTTGGCAGGATGATCTGGTTCAAAGTTATATTCTTTAAGAAGTTTAATTACTGTTTCGCTGCGTTCCAATTTATTTTTGACAGGGCTTGCAACTAAACTAGCAATAATACCGAGTAACTTTGAACTTCCATCCATAATATCGAGCTTTTTATGTATCTACAGATCCTTAGACAATATCTTCCAGAAAATTATATCTTGACCCCGATCACAGGTAATTTCAATAAAGAAAAACTAAGTCCTGTCTGGCTAATCGCCTGAAGCTTTCTTCCCCATTTAATCCAATTCTTGTATTTTGAAAAAATTGTTTCAATTGTATTTTGAATCTATAGAGATGCCTACGGCTAGCTTAGAGATCGCTCTGATTGAAAATACTGAGTTAATTGCGATCGCAAATTGAATTTACGATCCTGCGATCGCTCTCTTCAAAACTATTAACAGAAGATGCGATCGCATTAAAATCACCTAAGCATAAGATGCGAAGTAATTCACATTACTACGGACAAACCTACCCTTGCTCAAGCTGTTGACGACCTTTCTTAATAACTGCCAGCATTTCTTGTAAACTCTGTTCCAGATTATCTAAGACATTATCCGCATAGTTGTCAGCACCCATTTGGATCGATAAACATTCGGCGATCGCATTTTGGCGTAATTGTTCAATTTCGCTCTGGGTATTCTGTTTTAATTGCTCGCATTCTCGCTCAATCTTTAGTCTAATTTTAGCTCCGTCTAACTCTGCCTGACGTAAGATCGCCGAGTCTTGCAACATCTGGTTGGCTTTCTCTTCGGCTGATTTAACTACCAAGGAGGCGTAATTCTCAGCTTCGGCAATAATTTGCTGTCTACAGTGAGCAATTTCCATAGCCGTTGCCAAATCGACTGGCAAATGTTCTTGTATCTGGTGTAGTTGGTGCAACAATACAACCCGATCCACAATTGTGTATTCTGTTAAAGGAACAGTAGTACTATTAATAATTAATTCTGCTAGAGCATTTAGCTCAAGTTCAATATTAAAGCCAAGATCATAACTATTATCTAAGCTATTTGAGGTCGTTACCTCAGTACTATTTTCTTGAATATAATTTACTGTAGACATTATTATATTTAATTCTTTGAATCTATTTTTAACTCAAATAACTAATAATTGCCACCATATTTTTAATACTTGAAATATGAATTGAGTTTGTAGACCATCCGAGATAAAACGCTACTCATTTTGATACTTTTGATACATGTCCCATGCCACATTCTGAGAAACTAAATGATCAATTGCCCCTCCAAATTGAGCGATTTCTTTGACCATACTACTACTAAGAAAACTATATTCTGTTGCAGTTGCCAGAAATACAGTTTCTATTTCACTGCTAAGAGTTTTATTAGTATGAGCCATCTGTAATTCTTTTTCAAAATCTGATAACACTCGTAAGCCTCTTAATAAGACTCCTGCATGATGCTGTTTGGCGTAGTCTACAGTTAGACCAATAAAACTATCGACTTCTACATTAGGGACGTGTTTCGTACAGGCAGTAATTTGTTCAATTCTTTTCTCTACCGTAAATAAAGGTGTTTTACTCGGATTAGAAAGCACCGCAACGATAACTTTGTCAAATAGTTTTGCTCCTCTTTCGACAATATCGATGTGACCCAAGGTAACAGGATCGAAGCTACCTGGATAAATGGCAATCATAATTGTAATCTCTTAAATATGGATAAGTAAGTGGGTGTAATTAGATATTGAGATGGTCTATTGTGGGATTAGGGATTAGGGATTAGGGATTGGGGATTAGGGATTGGGGATTGGGGATTAGGGATTAGGGATTGGGGATTAGGGATTGGGGATTGGGGATTAGGGATTAGGGATTGGGGATTGGGGATTGACAAAGGCTCTAGCCGCATGTATTAGAGATTGGGCATAAAATTTTAGATTCGAGTTTTATAAATTATTTCGCCTACCTACCTAATTTCAAACGTTGATGGGAATCTCAATTTGCTCCGAAGTTACGTTAAACAAAGCCAACAAAGTTTTAATAAAGCTAGCAGCTGGTACAGCTAGAATTAATCCTAAAAATCCTCCAAGCTGTGCGCCAATTAATAATGAGACTAACACTAGTACGGGATTCAGACCTGTAAACTCCCCCAATAAACGTGGTGCAATTACGCTTTCCACAATTTGTTCTATCACAAAAGCGATCGCTAAAACCTTTAGTCCTAACCAAATACTTTTAAGTGCCATCAAAAAACTTACTAAGCTAATACTTAATGCCGCGCCAAAAGGAAACAGTGCCATTAAGCCTACTACCAATCCAAAGAGAAATCCGAAGGGAATTTTAATGATTAAGAAGGCAATGGTAATTGTGATTCCCATAATTGATGCCACACTAAGTTGCCCAATAATATAGTTATTGAAAGTTTTCTTTAGAGAGTCACGAATTTTTTTGCCTGAATCATTGGGAAAAAATTCAAACAGACCAGTCCATAGTTCATTGCCATGAAGCAGCATGTAGAAAGTTAGGACAATAGTGAGTACTAAATCTAACAGACTGCCAACCACAGAAAAGAAACTACCTAAAATCTGACCACTTAACTCTTGTATTTGATAAGAAAGACGGTTTAAAGACTCTACCACCAAACTACTGACACTAACGGGGAAATTACGTTCATCCGCCCATGCTTCAAAAACTTTTGCCTGTTCACTTCCAGAAGCTACATAGCTAGGGAGTCTTTCTAATAGAGCATTGAGCTGGTCGAGCAAAACAGGAATAATGGTCACGCCAATTATCCCTAAAAGCAGAATACCAACCAGGAGAACTAATAAAATAGCGATCGCTCTAGGAATTTTTCGCTGTTCAATCAAACGAACAGGATAGTCTAATATAAAGGATAAAAGGGTAGCAGTGACAAAAATTGTAATTAATGACTCAAAATACTTACTTACCAAGATCAATAGCCAGCCATTCAACACCAATAGAGGTAAAATTAAGCCAATGGTCAGCCATTTCGGAAATTTTGCAATGCTGTCGATCATATTTTGTGTGAGAGTAATTGGGTTAAATAAATCAATCTAGCTCAGAAACAGCATAATTGACTTATTACAAAAGTCTTCTCAGGGAAAATTTGGGTTCTCTCTGCCGTTTGAACCAAGTATATGTTTCTTTACTAACGATATATGCACTTAGGGTTGACTCAGACGCTATGGGTACTTACTTTAGCTAACCTTCTTACTTGATTATTAACCTCAATTTCTTAGAAGCCTCGGAAATTGAAAAAACCCAAATCCTTGTTTAACTAAATATACGGCTCGATCAAGATCTTGTAAGTCAGTAATTTTAGAAACATAGCCATCCGCCCCAGCTTTAATTGCTAGGCTACGAATTAATTTATTGTCGTGACTAGTAAATAATATTACTTTAGTTTTGGAGCAGCGTTTGGTAATAATTCTGGTCGCTTCAATGCCATTCATCACAGGCATTTCAATATCGATTAAAATCACGTCTGGTTGATGCTCATCGACAATTCTGATGGCATCTCGACCGTTGTTTGCACAGCCAACTAATAATATGTCGGAAATATTTTCGAAAAATAATTTGAAAATATTAATTACAGTATTTTGGTCATCTATAACTGCTACTTTAATCATAAGAAAAAATGGTTCATTGTTGATGATAAAAATCCTTTTAAAGTTATTCAATCAATATTTTATTTTCTTGCATATTATACTTTAAAGTCAATCAAAATATCTGTAAGATTAGTCAGTTTGTTAGAAGAGTGCTAACGTCTGCTAATTAAGTAACAAAAAATAACTAAAGCAATAAATTCACAAGTGATTTCTATAATCAAGATTAAATTGCAAATTTTTTTTTGAATACTATCTAATTAACTACATCTGAAACATTTTATTTTCTTGATAGGTAATGTATAAGATTGTATGTATAGCGGTTCTTAAATTAACGAGATTAATTAAGTCTTGACAAAATCTTCTTCCCTTAACCCTTTCCCTTTTACCAAACAAAACCGAAGTGTATCTCATCAATACGAGAAAAGCTATAGTTTTTGTATTTACGATGGTATAGGTGGCTGCGGGAAAACCAGAACTAGAAGTTGGGGTATCCTACCTAACCTCGCTGCTGAGGTAACACTAAAATTAATATAAAACCAATTAATAAATCAAAAGCCAATAGTGATAGCTCAAGTCACTTAAACAGTACAGACGATTACGAGCTATTAAAATAAAACCCAACCAAGCAAATAAATCGTTAAGGGAATCATCTTTGTCCATTCTTAAATATAGCCAGAACCAACAATATTTTTATATTTTTCTGAAAAATCACAGCAGCGGATTGAGATTTTCCCCCTCAGAATAGTTAAGTAGAGAAGAGATATGCAGCCTAACAACCCCCAAAAATTTACTGAAAAAGCTTGGCAGGCGATCGCCAATGTCCAAGATATTGCCAAACAAAACCAACAGCAGCAGGTAGAAACAGAACATCTGTTTAAGTCTTTGATCACGGAGGAAGGTTTAGCCAGCAGTATTTTTAACAAAGCTGACGTTAGTGTACAACTACTGCGTAATAAAGTCGATCAATTTGTCGCTAGTCAACCAAAGGTTAGTAATCCTGGCGGTAGCGTTTTCTTGGGACGTAGTTTAGATAGTCTCTTAGATCGCGCTGAAAAATATCGCGTCGAATTTGGCGATGATTATATTTCCATCGAGCATTTAGTTTTAGGTTTTACCCAAGATGATCGCTTTGGTCGTAAACTACTTCAGGATGTGGGTATTACAGAAAACAAACTCAAGGATATTATTAAACAGGTGCGCGGTAAGCAAAAAGTGACGGATCAAAACCCTGAAGGAAAATATGATGCTTTGGAGAAATATGGCAGGGAGTTAACTCAATTAGCAAGGGACGGTAAATTAGATCCTGTCATTGGTCGTGACGAGGAAATTCGACGGACAATTCAAATTTTGTCTCGTCGTACTAAAAATAACCCCGTTTTGATTGGAGAACCAGGGGTAGGAAAGACCGCCATCGTTGAAGGTTTGGCACAACGCATTATTAATCGTGATGTACCCGAATCTTTGCGTGATCGCACTGTCGTCGCCCTGGACATGGGTGCTTTGATTGCTGGGGCAAAACTAAGAGGAGAATTTGAAGAACGTCTCAAAGCGGTCTTGAAAGAAGTTACTGAGTCTGAAGGTAATATTATCCTGTTTGTTGATGAGATCCATACCGTCGTTGGTGCAGGTGCGGCACAGGGTTCAATGGACGCGGGTAACTTACTCAAGCCTATGTTGGCGCGAGGAGAACTACGCTGTATTGGTGCCACCACTCTTGATGAATATCGTAAGTATATTGAAAAAGATGCGGCGCTAGAAAGACGGTTTCAATCAGTATTAGTAGGTGAACCCAACGTTGTCGATACCATTTCAATTTTGCGTGGTTTAAAAGAGCGTTATGAAGGACATCACGGTGTCTCCATTACTGATACCGCTTTGGTGGCGGCTGCTACTCTGTCTAATCGTTACATTAGCGATCGCTTTTTACCAGATAAGGCGATCGATCTGGTGGATGAGGCGGCGGCAAAACTGAAAATGGAAATCACTTCTAAGCCGGAACAGCTCGATGAGGTTGACCGCAAGATTCTCCAGTTGGAAATGGAAAAGCTGTCTTTGGAAAAAGAAGATAATCCGATTTCTCAAGAAAGGTTAGCCAAGCTGGAAAAGGAACTAGCAGATCTAAAAGAAGAGCAATCGGAAATAAATGCTCAATGGCAGTCGGAAAAAGAAGTTATCGACCAAATACGCGACCTTAAAGAAGAAATAAACGCCATCAATTTAGAAATTGAGCAAGCAGAACGAGATTACAATCTCAATCGGGCGGCAGAACTTCGTTATGGTAAACTCACCGAAGTACAGCAGCAAATTGCGGAAATAGAGCAAAAGCTAGCGGAAAGACAAACCACTGGTAATTCTCTGCTGCGAGAAGAAGTTTTAGAATCAGACATCGCGGAAATTATTGCCAAGTGGACAGGCATTCCCCTGAAAAAGCTAATTGAGTCGGAAAAATCAAAACTGCTCAATCTAGAAGCAGAACTCCACGAACGGGTCATTGGACAATCAGAAGCCGTAACCGCCGTCGCTGATTCGATCCAGCGATCGCGTGCTGGACTAGCTGATCCTCAACGTCCTACCGCTAGCTTTATTTTCCTCGGTCCTACAGGGGTTGGTAAAACTGAATTAGCAAAAGCTTTGGCACAAAGTTTATTCGATACTGAAGCAGCGATAGTGCGGATTGATATGTCGGAATATATGGAGAAACATTCCGTATCCCGATTAGTTGGTGCGCCTCCAGGGTATGTCGGTTATGACGAAGGTGGACAGCTAACCGAAGCAATTCGTCGTCGTCCCTATTCAGTAATCCTGTTTGATGAGATCGAAAAAGCTCACCCCGATGTATTTAACATCATGCTGCAAGTCCTAGATGACGGTCGCTTAACCGATTCTCAAGGTCGCACCGTGGACTTTACCAATACAATTATCATCATGACCAGTAATATTGGTTCCCAGTACATCTTAGATGTAGCAGGAGACGATACTCAGTATGAAGAAATGCGATCGCGGGTAATGGCGGCAATGCGAGATAGCTTCCGTCCCGAATTTCTCAATCGGATCGATGAAATCATTATCTTCCATGCTTTAGTTAAAGAGCAGTTACGCTATATTGTGCAGCTACAGGTAAGAGGATTAGAACAACGTCTCGGGGAGCAAAAACTAGCTCTGAAGATCTCTGATGCTGGTTTAGACTACTTAGCTGAATTGGGTTATGACCCTGTATACGGTGCCAGACCTCTAAAACGTGCTATATCAAGATATTTAGAAACGGCGATCGCTAAATCAATCCTGAGAGGGGAATATCATCCTGGTAATACCATCTTTGTGGACGTAGAAGACGAAAGATTAGTCTTTAAAAAGTTATCGGCTGAGATGTTAGCTAAATAGCCATTAGAAGCAATGTTCATTAATGAGGTGAGTGATTGTCACCCACCTCTTTTATTGTCAATTCTTTTGAATTTAATAGTACTAAGCAACTTGTTCAAGCATTACTGATCAAAGTTAGGTCATTTTAATTAATTTCTACCCCAAAAGTAGTTACGCGCAATTGTTGCGTTTCTCTATTAATATTAAATCCTAATTTAACATAAGTAAAAGTTTTATTTTCTTTTGATTTAATTTAAAAATTTCTATAGTTTACATTTCGCAATCTATAAAAGTTCTCGTAATTTGGTAACGATAACAGTAGAGTTTGAGCTATAATTGTATAGTCTCTAGGGACTACAGTGCCAAAAATATTTATACCTGACAAAAGCCTTATTTCTTGGTAGTAAATTTTTCTTAATGAGAATCAAATCTCCTCGAAACTGCAAAAAAGTGATTTTCTTAATAAAAATTGATTGTATCTAAAGATAACGAAAACTAGGGCTAAATTTGACAAGATGACATTTTAATGTAGTGGATAAGGCGATCGCAATTTAGCCGTTGATAAGTAGATTGCATTAAATATTTAACCGAGGTCGACAATCAGGGTAATCGCACCTAATTTTTAAAATCTATACAAGACAAGGATTTAAGCAATCGGTTTATAAAACTATAAAAACGGAAAACCTTTATTATCTAAGCATTCTCATATTTTGATGCGATTACCCTGATATTATCCAAAAAATAAAAAAACAATCCGAAGATGGATAGGAGAAATAATTGCTTACTTTGACGAGAGAATAACCAATAGTACAGTGGAAGGAATTAATAATAAATTGAAGCTAATAA
>JBCDDK010000193.1:0-8772 GCA_039180345.1 Cyanobacteria bacterium P01_G01_bin.39
TGACTAAAGCAAGTTTATGTGAGCAGTTATTACGATTGCAAGCCATACTCAACAAATCTTTGACTCTAGTATGTTCTTAAGTTTATTTCTGTTTTTTTGAGTTAATAGCTAACTATTTGGCATACTTATAACTGAAGAACCTGAGTTATTTGAACGTGAAGCTAAGATATTACAGCAACTAGATCATCCTGCTATTCCTAAGTACATTGATTACTTTCAAATTGAAACTGATAGCGAAGTTGAGTTTTATATTGTTCAAGAGTTGGCTTGTGGTCAATCTTTAGCTCACTTAATAAGTCAAGGGTGGATACCTGATGAGAAAGTAGTTAAAGATATTGCAAAACAGATATTAGAAATATTAGTTTATTTACAGCAATTAACCCCACCAGTAATTCATCGAGATATCAAACCGCAAAATATTATTTATCAACCCGATACAGGTAAATTATCTTTAGTTGATTTTGGCGCAGTACAGGATACCTATCATCATACAGTTATGGGAAGTACTGTAGTGGGTACTTTTGGCTATATGGCACCTGAACAATTTCGCGGTGGTGCGGTATTATCAACTGATTTATATGGTTTGGGCTGTACTATCTTATTTTTATTAACTGCTCAATCTCCTGCTGATTTGCCTCAGAAGAAACTTAAAATAAATTTTAGAAAAGTAGTCAAGGTAGAAAGAAATTTTGCTAACTGGATTGATAAGTTAATTGAACCAAATATTAATCAACGTTTTGCTAAAGCTAATGATGCTTTGCAAGTATTGTTAGATAAAAAGTCTTTGGCAGAATATAGTAGCAATCTTATAGTTAAGCCTCGTTACAGTTCAATTACAGTAAGGCAGCAAGAGTCAGAACTTATAATCAATATTCCACCTCCTTATAAAAGAAAAAAAGTTGATCTAGCTTTTTACTATTGGTTAGGCTGGAGCATTATTTCAATCTTAAATAGAATAGCAATTTTTATATCTGTAATTTGGATTGGTAAACTATATATTTTCTTCTGGTTTTATAATGTACTGTTCACTAAAAGCAAAAAAACATCTTTACTAACTCAAGGAATCTTTATCAGTATATTTTCGCTAATGATCGCCTTCGGCTATAATTTTTCTATTCCTAGCTTTTCGATTTGGTTACTTGTAATTGATTTATTATTTGATATAGTTTTTAAATATAACTTTGTCAAGCAATTACTGTTCACAACCGAAGCTATTTTTTGTAAAGATAATAGTGTTACAGTTATTAGAAAATTGCTCAAATCATCCCACAAAGAAATATTTTATAATCAGAGAATAAAAGATTTACCAAAAACGTTTCTTATGACTGCCGAAGAAAAGTGGTTGCTGTCAGAAATTGAACAGTTTTGCTCCTAAATATATTCAACTTTGATCTAAGATTAATTTAATTTAATCAACTATTATAAAAAAAAGAGCAAGCTATTGCCTACTCCACGATTATTTTAACTATTTATACTGATTAGCTATCTATTAACTCTTAACAGTTTCTTTCTCTGCTTCTTGTGCTAAGAATTTTTCCAACTCAGTCAAGGCATCTGCATCAACCTTGGTTTGCATAGGACAGAATTTAGGACCGCACATCGAACAAAACTCAGCTGTTTTATAAATATCCGCGGGGAGAGTTTCATCATGATATTCTTTAGCTCGATCTGGATCAAGAGATAGCTCAAACTGCTTCTCCCAATCAAAGTTATAGCGTGCTTTAGAAAGCTCATCATCCCGATCTCTAGCACCATGACGATGACGGGCAATATCGGCTGCATGAGCCGCAATTTTGTAGGCGATTAAACCATTACGCACATCCTCTGCATTGGGTAAGCCTAAATGTTCTTTTGGTGTAACATAACACAGCATAGCTGTACCATACCAACCAGCCATTGCGGCACCGATCGCACTAGTGATATGGTCATAACCAGGAGCAATATCGGTAACTAATGGTCCTAAAACATAGAAAGGTGCTTCGCTACACTCTTCCATTTGCTTTTTAACGTTAAACTCAATCTGATCCATAGGTACATGACCAGGACCTTCAACCATCACCTGAACATCATGTTCCCAAGCGCGGCGAGTCAACTGTCCTAAGGTTTTTAGTTCAGCCAATTGAGCTTCATCACTAGCATCATGGGTGCAACCAGGACGCAAAGAATCTCCTAAACTGAATGAAACATCGTATTTTTTGAAAATTTCAATAATATCGTCGAAATGAGTATAAAGGGGATTTTGCTTATGATGATGCAACATCCAGCGGGCAATAATACCACCACCGCGGGAGACGATACCTGTTAAACGGCTTTTAACTAAAGGCAGATGTTCAATTAAGATACCTGCATGAATTGTCATGTAGTCCACACCCTGCTGGGCATGTTTTTCAATAATGTGCAGAAAATCATCGGCACATAACTTGTCCATATCCCCATGGACACTTTCCAGTGCTTGATAAATGGGCACAGTGCCAATGGGAATTGGTGAAGCATTAATAATGGCAGTGCGAATTTGATCCAGATTACCCCCACCTGTGGATAAATCCATCAGAGTATCAGCACCATACTTAACCGCTAAGTCCAGCTTTGCCACTTCTTCCTTGATATCAGAAGAATTGGGAGACGCACCGATGTTAGCGTTTACCTTACAGCTAGATGCAATCCCAATACACATCGGTTCGAGGTTAGTATGATTGATGTTGGCAGGAATAATCATTCTGCCTCTAGCTACCTCATCGCGAATCAAATCTACTGGTAGGCGTTCTCTTGTTGCCACATAGTGCATCTCCTCGGTAATGATGCCCTGACGCGCATAGTGCATCTGAGACACATTGCCTTGTCCTTGTCGCTTGGCAACCCATTCCGTTCTCATATTTTTGCTCCTCAATAAACAGCTTCCCTCCGCTGGTGCTAACCAGTCTCAGGTTCTAAGGGTATATCTCAGCCTTATTTTTGAGGCACCCCTAGCTACAGGGGAATTCTAGCACTTTTTAACTGGTCATTTCTGCGACCAAAACAAAGTAATTATTTCTTTATCCACAGCATTATTTCTTAATTATTTTGATAAATTACGTAATTTCATCTAAAAAAATTCTACTCAATACATGTCAGATATTTAGTTTATTTGCGATCACAAGCTCTTGCAAAACAACCGATATTACAAAAATATTATCATTACTGATTTTTGTGTTTCTGGTGATGAGCATAAATTTGCGATCGCCTTTGCTGTTAGTAGTTGTACTGTAGAGAAACCTCGTAATAATGGCAGCAAAACATTTTATGCAATAAACAGTCTTGGTTTTTGTAATTTGATAAATACAAGTGGGAACAATAATAGTATCTATAAAATACATAAATACTATGAGTAGTAATCAAGATTTAGAACAAAGAATTGAAGAGCTTGAACTAATTAGTATGGTAATTGCATTATTATACGTAGTGCTTGGAGTGATAGATTAGCTAATGGATAACTATTTTTCGCCTCTGAGTTTACGAGGCTGATATTCACATAGCAATCATCATCGCCAAATCCATCAATAAGATCATCTCAAAGCAATGCGGCTGCTCTTTCAGCTAAACCTGAACGTTCTCCTCTAGTTAAGGTAATATGACCTGCCAAAGGTTCGTGTTTAAATCTTTCCACAACATAAGTTAAACCATTACTAGCCGCATCAATATAAGGATTATCGATCTGATCGGGATCTCCCGTGAGAATCACTTTTGTTCCCTCCCCTGCACGAGTAATAATCGTTTTTACTTCATGAGGAGTCAAGTTTTGCGCCTCGTCAATAATCAAAAACTGTTGGGGGATAGTGCGACCCCGAATATAGGTTAAAGGTTCAATTTGCAGCAGTCCCATCTCGATTAACTCCTCATGTCCTCTGCGCCAATGTCCAGGTTGCTCTGAGGTATCTTGAGTGCCAAAAATCAAATCGAAGTTATCATATAATGGCTGCATCCAAGGAGTAAGCTTTTCATTAATATCCCCTGGTAAAAAGCCGATATCTTTGCCCATCGGCACCACAGGACGAGATATCAGTAAACGAGTATAAAGCTTTTCATCAGCGACCTTTTGCAGCCCTGCGGCGATCGCCAATAAGGTTTTGCCCGTCCCCGCTTTTCCTACTAAAGTAACTAATTTTATTGAATCTTGCAGCAATAAATTGAGGGCAAATCTTTGTTCTCGATTACGAGGCTGAATCCGCGATACCCCCATTTTGGGTAAAGTCATTAAGGGAATAATCTTATTACTTAGCCCCTCGACCATACCCAAAGCAGTGTGAGAGGGATTAGTATTATCAACTAGAGTAATATCTTGATTTGGTAGGAATTTTTGTTCTAGAGTAACCGAACCCGCCCGAAAAAATTCAGCAATTTGATCCCCACTAACTAATACTTCTTTAGTTCCAGTATAGAGATCGTCAACATCTACCTTGTCGGTTTCATAGTCTTCCGCATTTAATCCTAAAGCGTCAGCTTTAATCCGCAGATTAGTATCCTTACTGACTACAATGACAGGACGTTGATATTGATGCTTGCACTGCATACCCACAGCTAAAATAGCATTGTCTGCCACATCGCCACTTAATTCCAAAGGCAGTTGTTTTAGAGTTTCGCGATCGCTGAGTGCCACCCGTAAAATACCACCACTGCTTAATGTCACTCCCGTAGTTAGATGACCACTTTGACGGAGATGATCTAGGGTGCGCGCTACCTCTCTGGCATTGCGCCCAGTCATTTCGGGTTGTTTCTTAAAGCGATCAAGCTCTTCAATAACAGCGATCGGCAATATTATTTCATTATCTTCAAACCGCAAAATAGCAGTGGGATCGTGGAGTATTACATTGGTATCAACAACAAAAATCTTTTTCATTCAAAGGAAAAACTGGGAATTTTAAGCTAAATTTAATTGTGCCTTAAAAAGGCTCACAATTTCTAATTAGCTTGTCCCCTCTGGCAATATCTGCTGAGTTTTGGCTAGATAGTTATCGGTTTGATTAAGATAGCTTGTAGTTTGTGGCACTAAACGATCAAGACTGTTAGTTAAGGTTTCTCTTTGACTTAGAGAGAGTTGATGATCGACTTGAGATTGTTGCAGACTTTGTAGATAGTTGCTTAAATATCGATCCAGTTTAACGAAGAAATCATCAACCTGCTGATGTAATTCCTGCTCTAGGTAGGTTGTGATTTTGAGCTGGATAGCATCAATAAATATTTCACTTGCAGAATTAATTTGTGACACAATTTCATGAACTGAAACTGCATAATAGTCTTCTTTTTTATAGGGTTTTTTGAGCTTTTCTTCCTTATAAAAAGGAATGACTCCAAACCAATAATACCAAGCACGCTTTTTAACCAAACGTTCTTCGTAGCCATCGTCGACTAAACGACTCTTGGTTTTTACCAGCTGCCCTTCAATTTCGATGACTTGTTCGTTGGCAATGATTGGTGATGGTAAATTTAGCTCAACTTCAAAATTAGTCTGTAAGCGATTTTTTGCCCGTTTAATAATTCCCTGGGTTGACTCAATCAAAAAATGCTCTAGATCTTGTCTTGCCTGTTTAACTTCAGTCTCAACATCTTCACTGACTTGCAGAATTAATTTTTCTAATCTTTGCTTTGCTTTGTAAATCGACTCATGAGCAAAATGTTCTGCTTCTAACTCAGTCTTAAAAGAAACAATGCCCGCAGTTTTATATTCAATTCCTGCCTTAAGATTTTCCGATACCCATTTAGGAAATAGTTCAAAATCTCCTAGATTACTTAGTAGTAAATTACGGGCATTAATGTCAGCTTTCTTAATAGCATCACCCTGGACATATTCCTCTTCTACAAAGAAACTTTCCACATCTATTGCCGCTTCCGTTTTTAGTTTGTCTAAAAGCGCTTGAAGATTTTGCTGTAGCTTAATTTTGACATCGGCAATACTACTCAAGCGATCGCGACAGGATTGCAGACAGCTTAAGTCATTTTCTAGAGACTCAATTTCCGATTGAATTTTAGCCGTATCCTGAGAAATAGCACGGTGACGCAGATTAAGGTCATCTCTAATTGCCAATAAGTTATTACGACTCAAATTTAAAGCATTGTTTAAACATCGAGGAGCAGCATTTTTCATCAAAATGGCGATCGCACTATCGAGAAAGTTCATAAATCCAGACTTACGCCATAATTTACGAGCTTTTTTAGTCAAAATTTGGACTGTAATATCGTCTAACTCTTCATCCCAGTCAATACCTAATACTTCCTGTGCCAAAGTAGCTAAAGACTTTATTTCTAAAAGCTGAATCTGGGGATTTTTTTGTACCTCTAAGAGAAACTTGGTAGCAGTAAAGGCGCGGATCGCCGCAATTTCAAACACATGATTGTGATCCTGATTTAGCCCTAGGTCGGCGACAACAAATTCCCTAACCTGTTCAGGAGTCATATCCCCAGGACGACGCTGATCGACTTTATTTACCAAGACATAAAGATTTTCAGTCCCAATCGATTCGATTATCGGCTGAATTTGACTTTTGATAGTTGCAGCAGCTTCGCTATTGAGTTGAGTAAAATCCAATACTACCAGGACAATAGAACTGCGACGCAATTGCGATTCAACAACCGCCGTTAACTTTAAACCCTCTTCTGCCTCATTAGGTCCAGGAGTATCAACTAGAGTTAACCTGCCCCATTCTGCTTGCTCTGAATTACCCAAACTGAGACTAGGGGCTTGAATACAGGGAATATCTTGTAAACGGGATAATGGGTCTTGGGTTGGCTCAATAACTCCATACAGCCTAATTAGATGGTTTAAGCGATTCAATACTTTAGAGATTGCCCGATGACCAGTCACCGCTTTTTCTAGAGTAAAATCAGAGGCTGTAGCAACTTCGGCAAACAAGTCATGTAAATGAGGATAACGACTTAGCTTTTGCTGGAGGGACTCAAATCCTAAACAATCAACCTTCTGTCTTATTTTTACTTCAAGCTGTTGAAACAAGTCCAGTGTATCTTGACTCAACTTCAACACAGGCTGTTTAATCTGTGGATCAAAGACGATCTCAGTGGGAATAGTTGTCATCGCCACCGCACAGCTAGGTAATAAATCTTCACCAGCGATCGCATTAATGATAGTTGATTTTCCCGCTTTCATGGGAGCAACAATTGCCATTCTCAATTCTAAATTGGCAACATTATGTCCCGCAGCCGCAATCTGTGCCTGAAATTGACTGTATTTATCTGATTCAGAATTATCTAGATCGCTTTGAGTCTCATCAATCAATAGATTAATCTTGTCGAGAAGACCAATAACTTCCTGTTGTAGATTATCAACATCAATTGTGTTTGTCTGTCCCAATTGAAGAGAAGCAGCTTGAGAATCAACCATCTAACTAAATTTATTAAAACTTTTAGTTCGAGTTTGGCATGTTACCCAAAAACTAACCTCCGTAGAAAATACCAGGATTTATCCCCTCATTTATATTGCTCCCTAGTACATATCATTACGTAACGCTCGATCTGAGTTGATTTCAGGATAATTTCAGTAAGAACTTAAAGGATGTTTCTAGGCAAGAAACTGATAAAGTAAGGTGGTTTAATCCTGGCAGCATATTAATAAGTAGGTAGGCGAAATAATTTATAAGACTCGAATGTGAAATTTTACTATTCCCAGTCTCCCAGTCCCAAAGTAAACTATCTTATATTTAATTACACCCACTTACTTATTTTGCTCCTGAACATTTTCTTAACCGAAATTCTACTCCTGAAATATCCTGCGAGAATTTAAGAAGATTGACCCAGCCGAAAACCTTTATTGTTTATATTTTGGATAACAATTTTAGATGATTACTATTGCCTTGCCCAAGGGCGCATTATTAAAAGACAGTATTGAGTTATTTCGCAATCTTGGCTTAGACTTTAGTGCCTTTTTAGATAAAGCTAACCGCCAACTACAAATTACCGACCCGACAAACACTGCCAAGGGCTTATTGGTTAGGGCGCAAGATGTCCCCGTTTATGTAGAATATGGTCAAGCACAATTAGGAATTGTGGGCTATGATGTGTTGCAGGAAAAACAGCCAGAAGTTGCTAATCTGGTGGATTTAAAATTTGGCTATTGTCGTCTATCGGTTGCCGTTCCCGCCAGTAGTCCCTATCGGCGTTCTGTAGAGTTACCTCCTCACGGCAGAGTCGCATCAAAGTTTGTCAACTGTGCCAAAGAGCATTTTGATAGTATTGATCTGCCCGTGGAAATTGTCCCCCTGTCTGGTTCAGTAGAACTTGGTCCCATTACAGGCATGTCAGAAGCGATCGTGGATTTGGTTTCCACAGGTAAAACACTTAAGGAAAATGGTTTGATTGAAACCGATATCCTTTATGAAAGTAGTGCAAGGTTAATTGCTCATCCCCTTAGCTATCGACTGAATCGAGATAATATTAATGATTTGGTTACTCAACTAAAAAATAATTAATCGCTGGATCTTTGACTATTGCGATCAGTCGGCTATTTATCCCGTATGGTTTGGGACAGGTCGCGTAATCGTAGATTATGATTTCTCGTAAATAATCAAAAGCAATTTATAACCTATTTTTCTCTAGCTATCACAGCCTAGACTATTTATTCTGAGTTTTACAAAATAAGATTAGACATTGGTAGTCCTAAAGATGTAAGGATATAAAATAATAAATGCAGCTAATTTAGTTTTTATGTCAGCAGATTCACTACCATATTGTCCATCTTGTGAATCCAATTTAATTGTCAAAAACGGAAAAATTCACAACGGCAAGCAA
>JBCDDK010000194.1:0-8771 GCA_039180345.1 Cyanobacteria bacterium P01_G01_bin.39
AGCATTAGTAGGTTTGTTAGGTGGTGCTGGTATTACCATTGGTTTGTTATTTAAGGATATTGTCTATGATTGGTTCTGCACCGTCATTATTTACATAGATCAACTGTATAAAGAAGGTGACTGGATTGGCGTAGACGGGATAGACGGTTTTATTCAAGTGATACACGTTGGCTTTAGAAGTACGACTCTCAAGATAATCGGTTGGGGTTCGGTCAAAAAAATGCCAAATTCGCAAATGATTAGTGGCATAGTAGAAAACTGGTCACAAAAAACAGGCAAAGACCCCTTAGCTTGGGGGCTTAATACTACTCTGATGATTGATGGTATTTCTGCCAAGAAAACTGCCAAAATTTGCAAAAGTATTAGAGAAGTCATTCCCACAATTAAAGGGATGTCTATCAAGTGCCTCGTGCGATTTTCTCATATCGAGGAAAATGCTCGTGTTATAGCTATCAGAGCATTTGTTGAAGACTTAGATTTGTACTTTATCAATGAGGAACAATTGAACCTAGCTGTTTTAGAAGTTTTAGAACAAGAAGGTATCGACACCTTGCACGTTTATCTGAGAACTGAACCCGAAAACTACCAAAAGACCCTAACTGCCATCAATAATTAAATTTAGCAATCTTATCTGAGTTGTGAAAAATAATAATCTTAAATGTCTTTTGTCATTGGTTTTTTTCACGAATGATCACTGACTGCCATAAATGGCATAGATAAGATTTGGCAACTAAAACTATCGAATCAGCCTCTAGTAATACCGTTCAATTCAAATCAAACTTGAGACTGATCAACAAAGCCTTGATTAATTTGGACTGACCATCGCTTTAATGCCATCATTGGCGATGGTAACTCGATAGTCATATACTCCTTTATCACCGCTAATTCACACTAAGCATATAGATATAATAAAAGCAGAGTAGCCATTCCATATTTGGGGGAGGGCAGAATGAAAACTAACACTTCAGGATTTGCTTTTAGCTGGTTTAATTCCTTGATGCTTGCGGTTGCCATCGTAATTCTGGCTGCCGTATCCACTGCCAAAGGAAAAAATAATGCCAGTGCCGCCAGTGTGCCTTCAATCCCCAACAATGTGATTAATGGGTTGTTTACCCCCACTCAAGCTGACCGATTTTTCCAAACTGGAAGAGAAGATTTTGAACAAGAAATAAAAACTTTCAACCATCCCCAACTAGATTTGGGAGATGACCTACTGCGGTTCGATCCTGAATTAATTGAACAAATGCAGCACCATCAACCTGTTACCAATTTTCAGTCTGATCATCAGCAGTACGAATTACACCCAGACGGTGTTAATTATTAAGCACATCCTTAATCGCCTGAAGCAAAGCCTGGGTAGTATAGGGTTTGGCTAAAAAGCTTTGAATATTAAGATTGCGATTTGCGGCACCTAAGCGGTCGGCATCGCCAAAAGTTTGATTGGTAAAATTGCGACCGCTGAGGGCAATAATTTTTACTTGAGGGTTAATCTTCTGTAATGTTTTAATGGCAGTGGCGCCATCCATTGCAGGCATGAGCATATTCATCAGCACTAGCTCAACCTCAGCTTGATGCTGCACATAAGATGCGATCGCTTCAATGCCATCATTGGCTGTGATAACTCGATAGTTATGAGTTTCTAAAGAGGCTTTGGTGATTTCGCAGATTGTCGCCTCGTCGTCTACCACCAAAATTAGTTCATTATTTCCCTTAGGAATAGACAAAATTTCACTCTGATCTGTAGCAGTTGATTCTGCCGCAGGTATCATAATATTGAATTGAGATCCTTGATTAACCTCACTGACCACGTTGATAAAGCCACCATGACTTTCGACGATATTAATTACTGTGGCTAACCCTAACCCCGTGCCTCCTTTTCTGCCTTTAGTAGTAAAAAACGGTTCAAAAATTTGCTCAAGATCTCGGGGTGGAATCCCTACTCCCGTATCGACAATAGAAATTGCTACATAGGGGGCAACTTTAGCTTGAGGATGTGAGCGAACATAAACTTCATCAAGTACTAAATTAGCGGCAGATATATCGAGAGAGCCGCCATCAGGCATAGCATCCCGAGCATTAATTACCAAATTGAGTAAAACCTGATGAATTTGAGTTGCATCACCACAAACCGCCCAGAGATTAGATGCCACATCAGTATGAATCTCGATGGTTTTAGGGAAAGTCTCTCTAGCAATTTGATAAATATCTCTAATCAAATGCTTAATCTGCACTATTCCCCGCTTCCCTTCGATACCACGGGCAAAAGACAATACCTGTTGCACTAAAGCAGAACCCCGCTTGACGTTATTCTCCAGCATTTTGATGATTTCGTGCGAGCGAGGATCGATCTCAGATAGAGTTACGGGTAAAAGCTGAACACTCATTAAAATCGGTGTCAGGATATTGTTGAGATCGTGTGCTACACCACCAGCTAAGGAACCTAAACTTTCTAATCTTTGGTGGCGTAAGGACTTTTCTGCCAGACGCTTTTTTTCGCTAATGTCAGCAACTACTCCCATCATTCTAGTGGGCTGTCCTTGAGGGTCAAGCAACACATGACCCCGAGCAGAAATCCAACGCTCTTGATGATCGGGTAAAGTAATACAGGTTTCAATTTCATATAGTTCTGCCGCAGCAATTGCCGCAGATGCCTTGGCATAAATTTCTGAGCGTGCTTCAGGCTGAATCCGCTCTAGCACAGCATCCAAACTGTAGCTATCTTGAGGCTGACAGCCCAAAATCAGTTGAGCGCGTTCTGATAGCCCAACATTATTGGTGGTAATGTCCCAAATCCAGGTTCCTAGAGCCGCCGCATCTAGAGCAGTTCTCAGTTGAGTCTCTTTTTCTCCTAAAGTCTGTTCGGCTAATATGCGATCGCTAATATCAATACAGGAACCAATATAGCCCATAAATTCGCCACTCTGGTCATAACGAGGAACTCCTTGGTTTAAAATCCAGCGATATTCCTGATCAGCATTTTTATGACGATACTCCATGGTAAACTTTTGACGAGCATCAAAGGAAGATGTATATACCTCCCAACAACTTGCTCTATCTTCAGGATGTACTCTTTCTAACCAGCCATTTCCCAATTCATTCTCTACAGTTCGTCCTGTAAAATCTAGCCAAGGTTGATTTAAATAAGTATATAATTTGTTGCTGTCAGACATCCAGATCATTACTGGGGCTGTATTTGCCATAGTTTTAAATCTGGATTCACTCTCCCTGAGGGCGATCTCGGCTTTTCGGCGTTGTTCTAGTTCAACTTGAGCTTGTTGGTACAGTTCCGCTTGCCAAACTGCGATCGCTACCTGTGTAGTTAAGCGCTGAAGTAACTCTAGTTCTGACTCTTGCCAATTTCTAGTATCGGAACATTGATGGACGATCAATAATCCCCAAAGTCGATCTGTCGTTGACGAGTCTTGCTTGATCAAAATTGGGCTAACAAGGTTTGCCTTAACCTGAAAGCTTCGCAAAAATTCCCGATGACATTGACTTAAGTTTCCTTGCTCAATATCTGCTAGAGAATAAACATATCCTTGTTGATAAGGTTTAATCCAGCCAGCTTCAAAGCAATCATCTTTGACTACTTGATTTAGAATTGACCATTGTTGCTTGCTGACAGCTTCGGTGGTAACAATACCACAACCATCTGGTTCAAAGCGATAAATTAAAACCCGATCTGCCTCTATTAGCTTTCTTACCTCATCTACGGTAGTTTGAAGTACAGAAGCTAAATCTAGAGCTTGTCTGATTTTGAGAGCAATTTCCGCTATCAATTGTTCCCGATATCTCTGTTCTTGTAGCTCCTGAGCTTGTTGACTCACCTGGCGAGTCAGCTTTAAATTACGATTTTGTAAGGATTTAGTTTTTGACTGTTCTAATTGGAGCATTTGAGTTTGCCAGATTTCAAGATAACTCTGTAAATCTTTTAAGTTAATCGCTCGCAATAAGCTACCTTGACTAACGACACCTAGTAATTCTCCTTGCTCTCCCGTAACAACTAAACGTCGCAGCAAATGGCGACTCATAAGTTGACTAACCTGCCACAAAGAATCTTCAGGTTTTGTCAAATAGAGCGGAGTACTCATTACCTCTTCTGCCTTGGTCTGCGCCAAGTTCAACTCTAATAATTGAAATTGAACTATGTCCCGCTCAGTAATAATACCTATAGGGTAAAGAATATTGTCAGCTTCAGCAGTTTCTACAATCGGAATCTCACTTACTTCGTAGTCACTCATCAATTGCGCCACTGATAAGACCGAGTTGGTTGTCAAAGCATGAATTGCTCGCGACATCACTTCGCCAACGGTGCGTAATTTTAAGACATCGGCTGAACGTAGTACTTGACGTAAACTATTTTGGGTAACTACTCCCAGTAAACGATTACTCTCATCAATGATTGGCAAATGTCGAATTTGATATCGACGGAATAAATTGAAGGCGGCAAAAACATCCTGTAAGTCGTCTTGCGCTTCTCTTGAAGTAAAGGTAATCACATTGCGGCTCATTACCTCAGCCAAAGTAATATTGTCGATGTTTCTACCTGAAGAAATAAGCTCCACTAAAGCTTGCTCCGTCAAAATTCCCTCAAGCTGTGAATTAGCGATCGCCAAAACACAACTGCAATCAGCTTGAGCCAGCGAATTGAATATCTGCTGTGACCCTTCTCCTAATAGACAGCTATTATCCCAATCGCGACTCATCAATTTGATAACTTCTAACAGTGGAGTTTCTGGAGCAACAGCCAAAGGCTCTTCTTCAACTGCTTGCTTTAATGAAATTGAGTTCGACTGAGGCATGACAATTTAAACTCGTAATGCTAAGTATTTATTCCTGTCACGAAAATACAAGTATTAAAAACTGTTAAAAATTAAAACTATCGCTTTTTTTAATGATAATAGTAATTTTTAGTATATGTTTAAAAAAATGAATAAATCATTAACTTATGTTGAGAAAATTTGCTTGATAACAACTTTATCTAGTGTTCAACTAATAGGAGAAAAAAAAGAGCAGCAGGCAAGTTGCTAATTGGTAATCAATAAGCAATCCTTTATCTCTATTTTGGTGGTTAAAACCACCAAAATATATTCACTTTGATTAGTATTTTTTGAAATAATTGCTCAAAAATCGAAATTTATCAGCAACCATTTAATTCTGATAATAGATGATTAGCACAAGCCAAGTAGTTAGCTAGAACTAAATATGAAATCAAAAACAAGCGATATTGTGCTGCCTATTTATTAGCTTCTGCTTGTTATTGACTTATCTTTCATATTTTCTAACAACAATCTGATATAGATAATTATTCTGATTTAGTTAACGTTAGAAATGACTATCGCCAAAATTCCCAGGCTGTTTACTACTTATAACTTTATATAAATCGAAACTTTATAACTGTCATTTACAGGCGATCGCCAGCAGTCATGAAATTAAAAATCGCTTCTAGATTCGCTGTATGAATCTTCTTTGTCATTAAATATAAACAAAACAAATTATCTTCCCAGGTCATGTAGAGAATTAATCGCCGTTGCACATTGATTAGTAACGGTCTGTAAATCTTTTTTACTGGTCGATGCTGGAGGTGAAATTATGCTGCCAATACGAACCGTTACTGGTGTTGGTTGAGGTAACGAAGAACCTTTGGTTAAAATATTTTCTGTTCCCCAAAGACTAATAGGTAACAAAGGCACTTGGGCTTTAGCAGCAATCCAAGCAGCACCCAATTTAGGATCGCTAATTCTACCATCAATAGAGCGAGTGCCTTGTAAGAAAACTGCCGCCACCCATCCCGAATCTAAAGCCTTCGTGGCAGCACGGAGTGCAGCGCGATCGCCTGTACTCCGTTTTACAGGATATGCTCCATAGAGCTTAATGCCCTGTTTAAAGACAGGAATCTGGAACAATTCCTCTTTTGCCATAAAAGCCACAGGGCGACCAACACAGTTTGACAAAATCGGCGGATCGAAATAGCTGGCATGATTACTAACTGCAATTAGTCCTCCACGCTGGGGGACATGTTCTACCCCGTGGATATTGATCCGAAAATAGGTATGTAGTAGAGGACTAACCACCAACCATTTCAACAAATGGTATGATGTCCAGCTAGCAAATGACTCTCGTTTCTCTGACACAAGCTGCTTCTAGGTAATCTAATCGGGGTATATCTAACTATATTAGATATTGAGTTACACCGTAAAATAATCTAGCTTAGTGTCATCACCACAAATTTGGTTTAAGAAACTGTTTGTAAAGTAAATCTTAAGGACGAAAGTTGGTGAAGGTGGTGAGGTGGTGAGGTAGTGAAGAGCAATACTCCATTACCCCGCTACCCCAGTAATTTAATTTTTTATTTACAAACACTCTCTGAGAATTGCCTAATCTTGTACTTGCTCCGATTCTGAACTTTTGAGTGACTGAACTAGTTTTGCCATTTCATTACCAATCTGATCTTTATACTTCTCTGGCGCGGCTACATAAGCTTTTTCCAAGATTGGTTGTGCTGCTTTGAGATCTCCTTGTTGCTCTAACACTAAAGCTTTAGCCAAAATGGGTCGAAAATCATCTTGATTACTTTGAGCGATTTCGTCGTAAATCGCGATCGCTTCTCCATATCTTTGTTGATTAGCATATAGTTCTCCCAGTAATAACTCTACAGCCTCTCGATTGATAGCATTGTTATCAGCAGAATTACTATCCGCTTGTTTAATGGTCTTTTTCAATAAAGCGATCGCTCTTTCTGGTAATTCCTGAGCCAAATACAAATTAGTAATGCCACCTAAAGCATAAATATCCCCAGGATAAGTTGCTAAAACTTCGTTATATGCCGCTGCTGCCCCCTCATAGTCTCCTGTTTGCTGCCTTGTTTGGGCTAGAAGAGTAGTATACTCAGTCGCTTCTGGATGTAGTTGGGCTAGTTTTGCCAAGGGAGCGATCGCTCCTGCCAGATCTTTTTGTTGTAATCTAATTTTTAATAATCCATTTAAAGCCGTATCATTATCAGGCTCCCGTTCTAAAACCTTCTGGTATCCAGATGCTTCAGCTTCTAGCTTGGTCAATTCTTGGGGTGAAAGCGTGATCACCTCCTGGCTAGGATCTAAGCCAACTTGTTGTACGTCAATAACGCTACCGACAAGGGGCAGGGCAGACACAGTTATTAGAGAAAATAACATAATCCCTAAAACCAGATAAATCCAACTACTACGCTTTTTATTCATCGTCATATTATCAAATTAAGATCAGCAGATTATACTTGATTTACCTATCTTAGTCACGGACGATATAAGCACCTGCCCTCAAAGCAGGTGTCACGTCCTGACAATTAACATCGCGCATATTTATGATTCCAACTTATGACCGAGAGCCTCTCTCTCGGTCAGAGAGCAACATGCGGCGGTAAAGCGCCTTTGTTTAATCGCGGTGTTGAACTTCCCATCATTAATAATTCTCAATAGATCTTAATAGAGATGCCAGACATTTAAGCCCAATTGAAACAGATGATGACTACGGGTTATTTTAGATTCCATGAGAGTATAAAATATGATCTCTCAAACAATTTAATTTAATCTCTCTTACATTTTCTTAATGCAGTTGTTATTTACGGGAAACCAACAATCTTGTACTGCAATTTCTAGTAATGCTGGTGCTATTAGAGTCGCTTTATGAATTTGGCTAAACAGAATTCTAACCAACCTAACAAACCTTCTACTGCTACAAATCAATCGGCTAAATCTACAATGTCTAATCAATCTCAGGACTCCGACTCAGCTAAACTCAAAACACAGCTTACTTCAGAAAGAAAGCAACCAATTCCACCTCCTTCTCATCCAAGGCAATATCGCGCAATTGGATTGATTCAGGCTAAATATCAGCAGAGTGCCGAACAGATGACCCAAGGTTCTTTACTGACTACTGATGGCGTCGAAATTGAGGCGGTATTATTAGGTCGTATTATTAGTTTAATCAAAAACCACCTCGACTTAGAGCAGGAGCATTTGTGGGTCGTATATCCCCGAACCAAAATGCAAGAAGATCGTCTTCACGCTCAAATTGTCGGAGTCTGGGAACCAGAAACTTTAAATCAGGGTTTAGAGTCAGAAGTATCTGGAAAAGAGTCAAGTCATGGTTATTTCTCAATTCGCGGAGAAGTAATTTTTTACTCTATAGAAGAAGAAATTATCATCGTCAAAATTAAGCAGTTTCCTCGTAAGGAAGGGGATAAACCCAAGTTCTTTAAACTTAAATTAAAAGGAGTTTTGAGTGACAAACCCCTTAAACGTTTTTGGGACTTAAAAGTTCGTCTCCACGGAGAAGATTTAATTATTGAAGAAGGCACAGACCTCGGTTTTGCCCAAAAACGCAAGCCAAAATTCAAAAAAGATCCTAAAAAAATTCAGCTCAGATCTTCACGTCCTAGTAAGTCTGGTACCACGGCACGACCAATTTTACCCAAAAAGAAAAAGAAGGATTAAATTAGCTTACTTAACTTGAGCGCGAAGACATGGGGCGCGAAGTGTCCTCAGAAAGGTGAGTTTCGATAAAAGAACAGAGATAAAACAAAGGCTGAGATTTAAACTCCTATCGGAGCATGATTTGAGTATCTCAGCTAGTTTTATAATTTCAATTAAAATAACTAGTTTTAGTGGTCTTGGATAGTGAATACGGCAATGGTTCATGGGTCAATCAAACAGGAGAAATTCCTATCAGTAAATTGATGAGAATCCGCTCCAATTGCTGTCTATGGTCAAAACCAAAAAGTTACTCAGGTATGG
>JBCDDK010000195.1:0-8697 GCA_039180345.1 Cyanobacteria bacterium P01_G01_bin.39
ACACCTATATGACTGTTTTCCTCGGCGAAAACCATTTTTCTTGCTTTGAGACGATTGACACTTGGGACATTCCATTTGTCAAAATTACTAATTATAACTACTTTATTTTAGCCCCAATAGCATTACGCATTTACCAATGCCTAGCACGTTAATCTAGCTACACTGATTTTTTGCCACTTCAGCTGCCTGATAGTCTGGTTTAAGCTCAATTGCTCGTTCAAAGGCGTTAATTCCCCCAGCATAATCTTGAGAATTGCACAAAGCTTTGCCTAGATGTAACCAAGTTTGAGCTTGTTGCGCCTCGGTTAAGGGTAAGTTTGCTAAAATCAGCTCTAACTTACTTTGGGCTTCTTGATACCGTTGTAATCTAATTAAAGCAATTCCTTGTCCAATATGGGCAGGAAAATAATTAGCAGAATAGCTGATAGCTCTTTGATAAGCTTTAATTGCCTCTGAATACTGATCCTGTTTACGTAAGCCATTGCCCAAAACAGTTAATGCTACAGCAAACTCCCCACTGATATTTTCTTTCCCTCTTGTTGCTTCAATTTTTTCCAGCATTCTGATTGCTTCAGTAATAACTGTAACCGATTCTTCCGCTCGCCCCAAAGCTCTCAAAGACTCACTCTTGTTAATCAAAAAAATAGGATCGTTTTGGTTATAAGAGATCGCCCGCTCGAAAGCAGCTATTGCTTCAGTATATCTTTGTAAATTATGAAGTGCTTCTCCTCGGCAATTCCAAGCATAAACTGCCGTTGGTTCAATAATCGTTGCAGTAGAACAAGATTGCTGCATCTCTTCATACTTTTGTAATCCAGCTAAAGCATAACCGCGGTTAGTCCAAGCTTGAAAGTAATTACTATCAAGATTTAGCAATCGATTATATTGAGCCATCGCCTGAGAAAATGATTTTTGCTTGAGCAGTTCATTTCCTTGATGAAATGCGAACCTAACCGCTAGACGCTGGACAATGTTGTTAACAAAAACAGATAGCAAACCAATGATAGTAAGCAACAGCAGGATATTTTTAAATCGAGACCAGCTATTTTTACTATATTGAACTGAGGTTGGTCGGATTGAATCAGAGTTAGGTGGGGGTGTCTGATAGTTTAAAACTTGAGCTATCCAGTCAAAATCGAAGACAGAGCGATAAATCTCGTTAGCTACCATCAACTTCTGCTGCTGTTTTACCACCAAACCCACATTAAGTAACTCTTGTTGCAGTTTGCTTCCATTTGCTGTGATGGGTTTGGTAAGTATCTTTTGATAAACTACAAGTATTTCGTGGGGTTGATACTTCTGATTGTGAAGTAAGCGTGACTTAATACTCTCGAAGTGCATTTTGAGTTCACGATCCCAGTTATTGATAATTCGAGTTTGAACTAAATAGTCAATCTGCTGCTCTTCTGGACTGCCGTTGAGTTTTTGAAAATTTTCTGAAATCAAGGTAAATAATTTTTGCGTCAGAAAAGACTGTCCTCCAGTCCAAAACAATAATCGATCTAAAGTCTTTTCTGAATAGGTCTGGTGTCCCTCAATTTTAAGTAACCTCTGCTTAATCTTCAAAAAGCCTTCGTGAATCTTTTGAGAATACTCATGATGTTCAGTTGAACCAAAAGTATTGTTATTGCTCTTTTGATTACTACTAATGCTGAAATTTAGCTTAGCTGCCGCCGATTTTTGGCTGGATAAATTGTTTAGTAATAATGATGAAGAAATTTTCCCCTGACTCTGGTCATCTTTATTTTCATTAGCATTGGGTTTGCTCGACTGCCGCTGACTTTTTGATTTACCCAACTCCCGCTCTAATATTTTTGAGGAGGCTAGAGAATCTGCCATTAAATAGCGTAAAAAAAAGTTGACGGTAGTTCGCTTTAACCATCCTTTTGCGATCGCCAATTCTCCAAATTTTACTTTGGTTTGTTTCTGTTCTTCTAAAATAATCTTAATTTGCTGATCATTTAGTAATGCTGCTCGCTTAAAATATTGACCAATAGGCTGCTTTGGTTGTTCATCTATTAAATTTAGCCAATGCTCCGCAAAAAAATCCACTGTCTGAGAGGAAACCAATCCTTTTTTAGCTAAAATTTCGCCTATCCTAGGACTATTAAGGGTATTACGCTGTTGTTCCAGGGCTGTTCTAACTTGTTGAGCTGAGACTAAACCAGCCTGTTGTAAAATAGCTCCTAAAGGAACTTGTTGTGGTGAATGAGACACTATATTTCACAAAAATGAAATTGATAAACTAATAAACAAATAATGACTTGCTTCACGAGACATCATTGCAGACGATAAATATAACTCCATCACGAGTTGGAGTTAAAAACACAACTGCACAATTTTTGTAGTTTTGGCGAAAAATCTGATGGTTGATATTTGTGATTGGTATTTTATCAATAATTACCACAAAATCACACTATCTACATTTGCCTGCTAAATTTTATACTAGGTTCGATACTTTTGTGATGTCGTTCATAATCATCTTGGTGATGCTGGTAGTTTATACAAGGTCAGCAGGATTAACTTTCTCGAATAAAAAATCATTGATTTTTCTAGTTGTTAGTTTATTTTTTGATTTTATATGCTAGTATTAATTTCGTGGCAAATAAAGGATTTCCTTTTAGGTTGTTAGTCAAAATAGTTTTTGGGACTGTAGTTCAGCTGGTTAGAATGCCTGCCTGTCACGCAGGAGGTCGCGGGTTCGAGTCCCGTCAGTCCCGTTTTTAAATGAGTTTCAAACCCTTGTGTTATGAGGGATTTAGGGATTATAAAACTATCTCTTTCTAGTGTTTTTCTAGTAAAAGCTATGCTTATCTCTGCATAGCAGACAGCAAATTGAATGTTCATACTACTTTGTGAAACTTATTGATACTAGAAAACTCTAGTAGTTTTCTAGTAGCTTTTTTTGACAGAAGAGATCATTTGCTGGTTCAACATTGCAACAAATGATATAAGTATCTTGTGTAGGAATATAAACATTCTCTGCTTGCTGGATAAACCTAAGTAACAATATAAAAAAATCGAGTTTGTCTTAAGGCATAAAATTCGCCATAATAAAAAAAGCAGACGGAATAGACTTATCTGTCTACTACGTCTACAGTTATTGAGAAAAGTATTAAAAGCCTTGTGGATGCTGACTTTAGTAGATTAGTTCTAACTCACTCAATCGGTCTACTAACTGTATACAGCATCTACTGAATTAGCTTTCCAGGTAAGTTTGTTTCCTTCACCTTCCGTTTTTCCATAGCCATTCGCTTCTAATTCTCGAAATAAAGAGCAAATGCAATTAGGAGAGGTGTTCTTAAAACTTCTGATACTGTTCTGTACGTCTCTAGCCTTGATCCAACCTTTACGATTGGATAAATCGATGATTTTGAAGTGGAGGGATGAAGAATTATGCTTGCCAGCACTGCTGTTTGCATGAATCAATTGAACTTGGTTAATATAAAATTGTGTCAATTGAACCGCAGCCTCCATAATTTCCAATGGAATTTCTTGGGGTAGTTCATGTTGGTTCAAGGAGTGCTTAATGCAGTGAAGCAACAAAGCTAATTCACCTGTCAATCTTTGTGACTTAGAATAGACAGCTCTCAAAGCTTGTTTTGATTCGGCTAGCTTTAGTTCTTCTGATCGCTCGTACCATTGCTTAAAAATAGTTTGTGCTTGATATGACAACTCAAATGAGGCGTTTATCGTACCAAGCTGTTGGTACAGCGAATAGAGTAGCACTTCAGCTTCTGTATTTGCCGAAACTTCGGGAAACATCTTTTTCTTAACGGGTAAGTTTACCCAAATAAATCTTGCCCAAAACCCCGATGGATCGCTGAAATCCCCCATGTGCTTCTTAAGGATGTCCGGCTGTATTCCACCTAAGATTGAATATCCAGAACGAGGACAGCTAATTCTTGTGCCACCAGCACGATTGATTTTAAAACCCGTGCCATCTCTTCCACTAAGAATTTTTTCTGCATCAGCACCTTTGCCCCCTCTGTAAGCATTCTGTAATCCTATCTATTAGGGCAGTAAGTTCGTCAAAATGACCCAGAAAACCATTGTTTGGTTGGTTATTTTGAATGCAAGCGATCGCCTCTGAAGTAGCATCAGTAACAATATATTCTCTTGGAGGTTTTGGTCTAACTGGAGCATCAATTTCGGTATCTTTAGATTTTTTCCATTGACGATACTCTTCCTCGTATACTTTCATTTTCTCTTGATATCTTGCTTCTTCCTCCTGTTGCAGTTGAGATAAAGGGTTAATAAATACCTTAATTAGAGGTAATTTCCCCGAACCTGATTCTGCACAAATACCAGAGTAAAGAATGGGATAAGCGTAAAAATTTGTTGCCTCAATCAGTTTTAAATTAGTATTGATAGGAAGCAGCGAAGCGGAGACAGTCAATAGGGTAGTTAGCAGACTAGCATTGTTAACACCAAGATAAACGGCTAACTTAGCTAATGGATCGGCTAGTTTTAGAGGAATATAAGCATCAAGTTGAATATCTTCCTTGCTAATTTTCAGAAGATTATTAATTTCATGATCGCGCAAATCTCTGTCTTCATCTCGATCTGTTTCAATTTCGATTGCTTTAAATAATCGCCGAAGGTCCCTAGGAGAGCGATCATATTGCCTGGCTAGTTCTGGAATCGCTATTTCTAAATCGCTATCAGATGTTCCAACTTCAATCAGGTTGCGGATCTCTAGCTTTAATTCTTCTGCTCCATCAAATTCTGTAATTGCTGTGTCGTTTATGGAGTATAAATTATTTTGCTGCTGCGTTCCAAGTTGATTTAGAGAGTTTTTTAATATTCCAGAACTAATTGCCCCAGTATGTTGATCGATCTCGCTCCAGAAAAAAGTATCTAATTCTTTTTGCAGTGGTGAGGGAATACCATTAGTCCAACTAACAGCTAATTTTGTAAGCTTTTCTATTGCCCCATCGGTATTAGTTCCACACTGTTGTATTAGTCGCTTTGCTTGCCAGCGAAAACCATGCTCGGCATTGTTAATATGTTCTTGCCATACCTCTAATCCATAATTGAGAATAAACTCATCAGGATCAAGATTATTGGTTAGTTTTGGGGCAATATAAACCGAAATTCCCCTCAGAATCATCCGATTGAGATTGGATGCTGTACCATTGTCTCCAGCCTTGTCTGGATCGCCACATAAGATAACTTTTTCGATGCCTTTTCTTTTCAATGTCTCAATTTGTTCGCTAGAACAGGAAGCAGCAACATAAGCACAGACATTAGTTAATCCTAAAGACTGGGCTACAGCAGCATCATTAATTCCCTCTACTAAGACAATCTCAGAATGACAATCTTTAAGTGCACGATCTAAATATAGAGGCGATCGCTTGGTAGATTTACCTGGTAAAGCAATGGTTTTAGGTTTTCCTGGAGGTGGAGTTTGGCTATGCCAGCGTCCGTATATTGTTAGAGGACGGCTATTTGCGTCTAGCCAAGGATAAGTTATGTAGCCCTCCAAGGCTTTTAAGCCAAAGCTCTTTATTTCATCAAGCTCAAATCCTCGATCTTGTAAATCTCGAACTATATCGTTATAGCCAAAGAAAAACCCCAAACCTAAATCTTTGATTCCAGCTTCAGAAATTCCTCTTGCGTCGGTCAAATATTGTCTGGCTTCAATTCCGCGATCACTCCAAAGTATCTGCTGACAAATTTCGCTAGCTGCCTGAAGAAGACTTCTTCGTCGTTCCCATTTTCTTGCTCGTTCAATTTGCTCTGAAGATAATTTTTGTTCAGGAAAGGAAACACCAGCTAATGAGGCTAATTCTCGAACCGTATCCACAAAATCTTTGCCTCTTGGTTTTTCCCAACGTCCAACTTTTAAGCTGTGAAGATATTCAACAGGACTTCCTCCAAAGCTACAACCATGACAATAGAATAGTTTGTTGGAGGCAGTAATGCTAAAACTCGTACCCGATTTGCTATCATGGAAAGGGCACCCGCCAAGATATTTGTCACCAGATATTTTGAATTTGTGGCTGTGATGATGATACACTTCATCTACCGAAACATTGGCAATAGAATCTTCGAGGCATTTAACAAGTAGATCGTAAGCAGAATCTCCTTGCTGGAATTTTTTAGTCGAAGAGTTTATACTCATGACAAAGTTATCTGCCCTCAGTTATTAGCTGGAGCAGAAATATTTTTTCAATAAAAAACCGTTAACTAAACTTTCTTGCCGGATTGCTAGTTGCGGTTTTTTCGATTACAGGGAGTAAGCAAGTAAGCTGTAACTGCTTTTAGTATTAATTCAGTTTGAGTTGTATTCTCGATCTTGGCGCGATCACAAATTGCTTCTTTTAATTGGGGCTGCATTCTCAAAGGAAAAACTGAAAGGCTCATCTGCATACTTTTACTCACTGATGTCTTCAGTATGATTCAGTTCTATGTCGTCTGCAAATTCTGCTGGCAAAGTCGCTGAAAACTTTGTAGCGCAAGGGTTATTGTTGCTTTTTTTTCTCCCTCGACCACTAATATTTTTGGAATTAGGGGAATAGATCGCCTCTTTTTTCCTTGCTCCCATAACAGCTACCAGATTGCCATCTACTAAACGCCTGGTTTTAGTTTCGGTACGTTGCCCGTTATCTAGTAATACTCCTCTTTCTTGAGAGCTAATAAAAGTTTTCATGGATTTGATCAAGGGATTCCAGTATTGAATTGAAAAATCCTTCGAAGAGTTTTCTGATTTAAAGTCAATAAGCTTGAGCGCAGTATCAATCGCAATAAATAAATCTGGATCTTGTTCCTTCAAGTAAGGATTCTCTTTGTTCAGGAGTTTGTTCTTAAACTGGCGGTTTCGGTCGTTAGTTTGCCTCTTGGTATAGTTAGGCTCATTAGCTCTTTGATTTGCTATATTTAGTATTTTAGATTTCCAATTTACTTCGACTTTTTGCCAAAAATCCCAAACATCCGAGTAAGGCATTTCATCAATCGATTTCATAATGCCTCTACAGAGGTTTAATCTTGCCAGCATAAATTGACCATCAGGTTTAAAAGCTTTGGCAGTTGAATGATTTAGCGGATATTGCTGCTCTGAAAAAGCTTGAGTTTCTGCTTCCAAAACCTAATAACAAGACCAAGCGTATTCGCTGTTAAAACCCTCGAATAATTCTTGATGTATATCTTTAGGTCTAAAATTGATTAAATATTCTATTGTTTTAACTACTGGGGCTTCTTCCCGAGTAAAAGGTCGTTCAAAATAAGATCCAACTTTGTGTACTTTCATTCTAAGATTTCTCTTTTTTTATCATCAATCTCAATTTTGCCAGCACTAAGTCTACACCGATCTTAAAATTTCTCGATTGCCATCGGTTTTAATATCCAATTCTGTGTAGAAATTATGATCGCCGATATTCTAGCTAAAAATCATGAATATTATCTCATGCGCGTAAATAGTGCGCGTTCAACAACAGTGCTTGTCTATCAACTGTTTTAATCGATACCAAGTAGTAAATATGAGTATTTATTGGATTATTTTGCAATAAATAAGCATACAAAAGCACAATAGGGCAAATTATCTCTCTTTTAGAGTATATTACTCTTTTTAATCTCTTAGTTGGCGATTTTTTAGATATAAGAACTCAGTAATTAAAAGCATACTATGTATAGTTTCTCTATAACTTTAATATAAGTATCAAATAACATTTGAGTCCCAACGAACTAAGTTCTGATTAAATTAAATAGTCCAACCAGCGATCGCTAAGTCGTTTCTTAATGAATTAATAAAGAAAATGTTTTGACTAATATTGAACATCAGAATTATTTTTCTCATTCGCATGAACTGAAGGTTTTAGATTATTTGCTGAATATATTGTTGTAAATGTCAGAGGAAAAAACCTTGCCGACAAAACAACAAAGCAAAAATAATCAATAGGAAAAAATCATGCTTATTCTTAAATCTGCGATTGCGCTTCGCGCACCAGCAAAGCTGATCGCAACTTTTACTATTCTTGCTTCTGCTGTAGCAATCAATCCCGCTAATGCTCAAAATGCTAGTGCATATAATTTGAGTAATCAAATTTCCGAACAGAACTCGGTAAATCAGGGAATAGGGAACAGTAGCTATCAATCCAACACACAAATTGGCATCACTGATCTTAACTCTACCTCAATTTATGGAGGTAATAGCGATGCAGTTAGTGGGACAAATCAGTATTCTTCACAGTCAGGTGGCAATGTAGGAGTCGGTAACGTACTTGGTCAACAAAACCTACAAGAAGGTATTCAAAGAGTTGACGCTACTAGCATTAGAGGCGGAGGTTCGACCGCAGGAAGCCTAATTAATCAAAATAGCGACCAATCAGGCGTTAATTTTGGTGTTGGCAACAGTTCTCTTCAAACTAATGATCAGTTTGATCTGCAACAAATTGAAGCGCAAAACGGTTTCTAGAGTTTTGTAAAAGGCAAGAAGTAACAAGGTAAAGATTACTTCTTGCTCTAATTTCATCTTAATAACTATTCATTTGTCAGATTGAACCAATGCACGAATTAAAATTCTTTCAATACATTTCTTTCTTGAAGATATTTTTTTGATGTGTTAGCCACTCTCAATCAGAGATGGCATCAAAGAAACAAGCGAACTATTCCTTTAAGTATGGTTCATGCTAACCAACATTTTAAGCAAATGTGGATTGTCGATGCTTCAACATTAGAGGCATTGTTTCGTAAACT
>JBCDDK010000196.1:0-8562 GCA_039180345.1 Cyanobacteria bacterium P01_G01_bin.39
ATTATTCACAATAAGGTGACTTGTAATAATTACAAGAGTCTTTTTAATGTGAGACTTACACGGGTTTGAGATAGAACTACGGACAGATTACCTTAGTTACCCTTAGCGTAATTAACCAACACCTCAAGAAGAGGAGCATAAGGTTCAGAGCTATCAACCTTGGCACAACGAAGGGCATTACTAACCTTGGTGGGGTTAGTGTACATACCTTTAGTTAAGCTACGGAATGCTGCATACTTACAAGCATTAGCGAATAAAGGATGAGATGTTAACCCAGCCATGTTTCCTCGCTCAAGTTTGCTTTGGATCATAGTCATAGCAAAGAATGTAGCAGCAGGTTTGATACTATATTCATATTGATTAATATGACCTCTTAGTTCAGCAGTACCACTACACATAGAAATAGGTTGATAAGACCTTAACTCCATAGTTACTTGCTTACCAATACCCAGTTCCTCTTTAGCGACTGCTTGAAGAACTTCAAAGGATGCGTCGTTACCTAGCGAGTAACCAGACAAGCCAATATGTTCATAAACATAGATGCTACTAGCCATAACAGCTAATAGATCCTTACCGTGTAATGGATTGTTTGCCCTGTAGCCAGCCACGTAATGACTTACTGCATTAAACATAATGGAGTAACCTTGACCGACACGCACTTTGTAATGCCATGCAGTTGCTTCAGCATCCTCAATCCAGACAGTAGTAAAGGAAGTAAGACCCTCATGGATTGCGAACTGTTCCATTTGAGCAGTTCTATCAACAACTAAACCACAAGTGAAAGACCAAGATGTACCATCTCTGGTAATCTTTAGCTTTTCCTCAGAGCTTATTTTAAAGCTAGTAACTTTACAGATCCCTCCCAGGATTTGAGTTTCCACTGCTGCATCAGAATCAGTGTAGAGTTTAATAGCACGTTCAGCTAAACCACGCTCAAGTAGTGGATGCTCCATTAAACTTTTCACCTGTAACTCAGGAGTCATACTAGCATCAGTAAGCCTGTTGGTTGGAGTATTTACATTGCGAATACCAAACTGATTAGCTGGAATAATATTGATAGCATCACCATCAAAGTCACCGCAATTGTTTAGAGCAAAAGCATCAGGTGCTATTGCAGCAGCATATTGTCCAACGACATCCTCACCAACAACGCGAATAACAGCCACACCAAGCTGTACCAAGGGATTACGGTAGAAGAATACAACATCGCCAGTACGAAGTACTTTAGCATTACGCCCATCCTTACCTATAGCCATAGACTTTTTGCCTTTAGCAATTTGAGTCAGTGGATTGGTTTTACTTAAGAAGATCACAGGTACATGATGTCCAGCAATTTCCTGCCAAGCATCCTTACCAGTGGCAATAGCTTTAAATCCATGTTGCTCGAAACAGAGAGAAGTTTTAGTTAGAGTACCTTTACCAGACACAACATCCTCTTTCCAGAGTTTCAATCCTACTCCAACACTAAAAGCACAGTCAGCGATTGATTGAGCAGTGCTATTACTAACTCCTGCTGAGGCAATTAAAGATAGGAAAGCAAATACAGATCCTACTTTTGCATCGTGGCTAAAGCCAGCTTTATTAAACCGACCATGAACAGCTAGAAGCTGAGTAGGAAGTTTAACAGCCCAAGGTCTTTCAACCCTTAGCTTACCAGCATGACCTTTGATTTCAATTCCTTTAGGAAACTTTTGACTTAATGCTTTGAAGAATGCAGCAGGAGTATGGTTTTTAGCAAACAAAGCCTTTAGTATTTCCTGTAGCTCAGACTTACCAGCTTGGTTACTGATGTCAAAGGATTGATTTACTTCATCACTCAGACAAAGTTCAACAATGTTTGCTTGGCGAGTAGCTTCACGACGAATAGTAGAAGAACCAACAGCTTCTGCTGCTTCAAAAGTTGTAGCAAAGTCACTGATTAGCTGGCTTGCTTTACCAGAAATTACACGGTTTTCCGCAACACTAGAAAGCTCAAGAGCAACTACTATAGGAGCAGTTATAGTTTTCACCCCTACTGTTACTGTTACATTCCCATCAGCATCAGGAGCAGAGATTTTAGCATTAGCATAAGCACTAGCATTTGCTGCTTTATGATTGGCAACAGTAACTTTGTGTGCGACGAATGTTAACTCAGCAGTTTTAGTGATTCGATCCAAGTCCGCTTGAACCTTTGCCTCATCAACTTCCTTACTTAGTACAAGATTACCGTTAGCATCCTGATTAAGATGATGGATTACTCCATCCTTACAGAAAGCAATTAAGTTACCTGTATGGTTAGCCCACATACGAAGCAACATGAACTTTTTGTTTTTAACACTATTGGCGTTAAAGATTAAGTCACCTTGAACCTCAAGATCATTGAGTTGAATGTCAGCATTATGACTAGTCATAGCTTTAAGCCAAAGACCACGTAACTTCCAGTTGTAATCAGTGATTACAGTTTCACATTTAACAGCAACCTCAAGAGTAGATACTTCAGTATTAGAGTACTTACGTCGAACTGGTGTAACAGTTTGTGGTTTAACAGTCAAAGCCAAACCACCATTTTGAAGTAACTGTTGTCCTTCAAACATTACAACCTCACCAGGGGCAAGAGTGCCAAGAGTACAAATGTGTTCAACTAATTTAGCCTCAACAACTTCAATAGAAGCAGTTGCTAATTCACTATCGCTAGCACGAAGTTGTAGTAGATTAAAGCTTGCGTCCAAGCGTTTGTTGATTGTTCCAGTTAAAGGAGTACGGAGAGCAGCACCACCGTCACCAACAACAGTACTGAAGATAGAGTTATCAACATAAGTAGCAAGAAGCAACTGACCATAGTGACCAGCGAATTGATTGTCCTCCATTTCGCCATAGAAGTTATCACGGCTAACGTTAGTCACGACAGCAGAGACGTGCTTACACATTGAATGACGAGCAAAGGTTTTACCTTCCTTATCAGCAACTACTAGAGATTTCATACCATCAGCAGATAAGCCAGCGATTGCTTGAAGAGCATCCCCACAATAAGCACGTTTGGAGTTTGTTTTATCAGAGAAGCAGAAACCCCATTCACCGATTGCTGCCTCAAGACAACCAGTAACCCAAACACTTGCAGAACCTTTAAGGTTAGTAGGATTACCTGCTTTATCGCAAAGAGTACGAGAGCTTCGTCCTGCTTTATCAAGTATTACTCCTTTGTCATCAACATGAAATGCAGCGATTTCATTCAACCTAGCGACGGCTTGTGCATCGTGTACATTGCCGACGGATGGAACAATGGCAGCAGTATTGTAGTTATTAGGGTTTACTTCATCCTGTTCCCATTGATTGATAAACAATGTTCCGCGTAATGCGTCAAGACGTTCCTCAGCTTGAGCAACAGTAGGACAAGCATTAATAGTTTTAGCAATAGCACGAAGAATAGCAGTAAAGCCAGCTTGTGTATCAGTATGGATTGGGGTAACTATAGCCTTAGATTCCATCACACCTCGATCATTAGGCGCAGCTAGTTCAAATACTTGAAGCATACGTTGATTAAGCTTGCTCGCACGCGCACTTACTGGAGATTTCCAAGACACTAAACGATGTTCCATGTTGTAGAACAAAGTCATTGCTACGCAAGCATTTGGATTACCAAAGGTTGTGAAGTGATTAAAGTCATAGCGTTCCATAGGGAGTCCTTTGACATCCCCAGTGACGGCAGATCCATCAGTTGTTTGCTCATACTTAAATGCAACATCAGCATCAAGATTGTCAAACATAGAACTGTTCTGCGATTTAGATGGCATAGAAGATAAGAGATTTAAAGCAGTTGTAGAATCAGTATTCATATTTGTTTCCTCAGTGTTGTTGTTAATAGTTGAAGCGAACTCAGCATCAATAGAAGAGAAATTGTTGTTAGAAGAAATGTTTAAAGACATAAGAAAATAGCCATCCTAAAAGACGGTTTTAAGGTTTATAAACTCAAGGAAACCTTGAGCAGTTTCTACAACACTTATTTGAATAGGCAGTTGTAGATGCCTATGTAATGAAGTTATTTCTGTCTCTATGAAGTTCTGAGACATAAAAAAAGGGCAGTCATTATGACTACCCTGAATAAATATTTTTCTAACCCAATCCCAGATGCGTAGGTGGGGAGGGGCTATACACACTACTAACATTGAGAAAATATGGCTAGCAAAAAATCTCTAAAAATAGTCGCATTTTATATTAGTAATTAAGTAGTAAAAATTGCCTATTAATCTACATACTTAATTACTAAACTTAAAATAAATAGAAAGAAAATATACTATGAATGGCTATAAAAGAAAGAATGGGCAACAAGTTTATCAGGTATCGGTTTATCTAACTGCTCAAGAAAAACTTAGATTAAAAAGACATTGCTTGGATAACAATACACCAGTCAGTAATTACATTAGAACTTTGATCTTGAATAATTATGAGACTTAGAAGATCTCAATATGGCAATTATATTAGTAATGTTCAACCATATCAACTTAAATTATTGAGACGTATTTGTTATAACAACTCTCAATATGATTTCAATCAATTACTAAATAAATTATTAAATAACCAAGAATTATATTTATGAATAATAAAGAAGAACAAGAATATTACACAGTAATTAGAAAAGGGGAAGAAATTAAAATCCCTGCATCAGAGTTTTATTCTACTGGGGGCTTAACAGTTCCTTCTACACCATTTATTCCTACTCAAGAAGAAAGATGGGAAGAGGAAAATAGTAATACACAATATGCAAAATATTCTGAACAACCCAGTCTTAACGTTATTAAAGACCCTTCTATAGATGAAGAATATCCTACTCCTTCCGCACCAGTAGAACCTATTGAAATTCCTACGTTCAATATGCTTCCAGATAATAGAGATGTAGCCACTAAAATTAATTTAGGGAAAGACCCTTATGAAAGATAAAGATTTTTATGGTGGAGGAGAACATCCTGAAGCTGGAGCAGAATTAGTTTATATAAACGGTAAGTGGCTGGCGTGCCACAGGCACTTACCCCTTCGGGGTGCGAAGCCAGAAGTTCCTCCTTCGGAGAAGGAACGCCACGATACCTATGATATTTACCACCCTAAATATTCCGAGAAAGTTAAAAATGAAACTCAGAAAAAAATAGAGAAGAAGACAGTAAATAACGTGGGCTTCTCTAAGGGAAAAAAGACTACTGATATATTTCCAGAAGATCATGATCCTGTAGAAGCCAAAAAACAACGATTAGTCTTACTTCAGTCAGAAGAGGCAAGACTTGTTAAACAACTTGAATCTATTCGTAAGGTAATTAAAATAGTTAAAGAAAGTATTTAGTTTATAGTTCGGGAAGTTCAATCTCATTGTGGGCTGCAAGATAATGTTTAGCAATCATTTCAGTAGAGTTACCAGCTAATGCAGCAATAGTAGCAATATCAAATCCCAATCTAATAGCTCTAGTAATACCAGAATGGCGTAAGACATAAGGCTTGAGATACTTATGAAGTTTACCATCACTAACTAAACCGTTAATTATTGGTCGCCAGTAGCGTTTACTCCAATTACCGTGATTAATATAACCCCCTTGAATTGAAGGAAACATTAGATTATGTTCGTTCTCTATTCGAGGGGCTTGTTGTAATAACTCAGTTAATTGCTTATTACATTTAAACAGCCTAATCTCTTTGGTCTTAGAAGTTTGAATAAATCCTTTACTATAAACTTTAGATATTCTGAGATATGTTTTATCTGCTTTAGTTTTTAGATCATTCCAGGTAAGAGCAATTATTTCCTCTGGTCTGGCAAAGGTTAAACCAAGAGTAGAAACATAGTAATAGTAATGGCTGTGTTTGGCACTAGTAAATTTACTACAGTATGTATCTTCATGAAAGGCTTCAAAGATTTCTTTTATTTCATTATCTTCGTAGCACTCAATAGGCTTTTTAATCTTCTTGGGTAGCTTGATTGACTGATAAGGATTATCTTGAATCATCTTCATATTGACTGCTAGATTAACCGCAGCATTAATATCACCCATAACTGGTCTTAATGTTCCTGGTGCGTAGTTCTCTAGCAGGGCTGCTATAAATTGAGGGGCTTTGTCTATTTCAAGTAATTTAGGATTAACAGATTTCATGCAGCGTTCTGTTGTAGCCCAGCAGCATTTTTTAGTAGAAGGCATTACTACATTCTCTTTAAGCTTCTTGTAGTTTTCCCATACAACATTGAGGTTGGGTTTTGCTTCTAATACTTCTAAAGCGTTTGCTCTTTCTGGACTGTATTTTGCCAGGGTTGGATCAAAACGTTCCATCAAGATATCACTATTGATTTCCTGAGCTTTAGCCGTAGCCAACATAAATCCTTCTTCACTAACTTCACCTACAGTTAATGAATGTCTTTTCTTGAGATGAGTAAATCTTAATCTATAGTTTTTTCTATCAATAGCAATAGTTACTTTGCCTACCTTACCTGTTTTGGTCATTTGCCCTGATGAATCTTTATTGTTGTTGATATACACAAGGATTTCCAAATAAGTTCAATAGAACCACTATATACGTAATTCCACGTAGCAAACAAAGAAATATTGCGAACACTACATTATATTCGAGATATATTGCGCTTTATTTGAACAATCCTTGAAATTGAAGTGAATATTTGATGTTGTCGCTTTATTTGACAACTTATATCAGTTGATAATTTATGAAGAGAAATATCTGCCAATCAACTGAATATGTGAAAAGTTATTGAACACAAGTTTAAACTAAATGCTCAACTAAATATATGATTTCTTTGTAAGCTATATATAGCAAGAGATGTAGAAACACTTAAGTATTGTCTGGTCGCACCACAAATCCTGCGACCAATCTGCGACCGTATTTATGATGAATATAGCTTTCAATCTGAAATCCAGACTCTACAAGCTTCATAATTGCGTTGAAATATATGAAAAATCATTTCGTTTACAGATTTCGGTTCTGTAGGTCGGGGGTTCAAGTCCCTCCGCGCTCGCTAAGTAAAAGAAATATACTGTACATTAAAGCTTTATTTGTCAGATTTAAAGAGTTAGTGTCACAAAATTGAATAACTCGAACGATTTTACGTCGCTTAAGCCATTTCTGCGTTTTTGACTAATTTTTCAGCCTTTCAACATAGTATAGCCAAAGTGTGGTGCGATCGCATGCAAAGATAGAATATTTCTTTAGAAGGGTTGGTAAACAAAGCAATTGGAGCAGCAAGAGTTCTTTTTGAGCAATAATTTAGTATTTTCAATACTTTCAAGATAAAACAGTCATAATTACTGTTTAAAGAACAAAAAACTTGCATTTTTGAAAACATTTTAGGCGACTATTTTAATAGCTTTAATTGAGCTTTAGTTTTTGAAATAAATGATGCTTTGCTCTTGAAGTTAATGTCAAAGATACGGATGGCGTGATCAAGCTGTTTAAGGCTATAAGTTAAGAAATCGACCAATACAAGTAGATTCAAAGCTAGAACGCAACTATGCACTTTTATATTAATATTTTTAAAACCTTTTTTCATATTAGTACAATTTTTATGGAAAAATTTAACATCAATATTAAATTCTCTAAGAATAATAGAGATATTACAAAAAATATGTTCTCCTATTTGTAAGTTTTTAACAAATATCTCTGCAAAAATAATTACTAGTAATGAAGAGACAATAAAAGCTTCAGAAAAAGACAAACCAGCAAATAATCATATCATTATTATGCACAAAGGTAGCAATAGAGTTGCTATAAGTTATGATAGCAATACAGAAGAAGTCATATCTTTTGTATGCGAAATTTACGAAGCTTTAGTAGATTATTCATATGAAGGAATAGCCGCAAATCAAACTAATATTACAGATAAGCCAGTACACCAAGATTTGATTCAACAATTAGAAAAAATCAATTTCTTTATTGCTTTATTGACTCCTAAATCCTCGAGAGAAATTATTAATCAAGTTAAAGTAGCTGAAGCTTTGCATCTTCAAAATCAGGAAGGAAAAAATAAAAATCCTGAAATTATTCCTATTCTTATAGATTGTCAATTTAATTCTTTAAATGATGAATTAAAAAGCTGTATTAATCATATATATGAAAATTGGAATTTGGCTAACAGCCATATTAAATTAAATAAAATTCTAGCCCAAATAGAAAATAGCTCAAAGGTAGAGATTGAGCCTAAATCTTGGCACTTTTTAACCGCAACTAAAAAAACAAGTTTTGAACAAGATATATATGAAGGCTTGAGGAATGGCGAATTTTGCTATGTACTAAGTTATACTGAGGATACTAAGAAACAATTATTAGATAACATAGTATCAAAATTTAAAAACGATTCTAATCCTTTAGATTATTCGATAATTGATTACGTCAAGCTTTATGAAAATAAAAATACCCCAAGAAAGCCAGAAAGTTATGACTCTATGCATAGAGGACATTGGTATGAAAATTTAGCAAAAATAATTCATAAAGATATATTTACTGAAGAAAATTGTAATATCGATTTAGAGATAAACCAATTCTGGACAGAACAAAGGGATAAATATAAAGAAAAATACCAGGTTGATTATAATGAGTTATTTA
>JBCDDK010000197.1:0-8484 GCA_039180345.1 Cyanobacteria bacterium P01_G01_bin.39
GCCTCTTTGTAGCGTTTTAAATTACCCAGCACAATGCCTCGGTTATACCAGGGTTCATCTTTATCAGGTTTCAATTCCAGAGCCTGATCATAGGAATCAAGTGCCTCTTTGTAGCGTTTTAAATCATAAAGCACATTACCTCGGTTATACCAGGGTTCATCTTTATCAGGTTTCAATTCCAGAGCCTGATCATAGGAATCAAGTGCCTCTTTGTAGCGTTTTAAATCATAAAGCACATTACCTCGAAATAGCCAGACAAAAGATATTTCGGAACTTTGAGGTAAGTAATTAATTAACTTGTCTACACAAGCCAACGCTTCTTCATAGTATTTATATTGATAGAGGTTTAACGCCAAATTATATAAAGAGAGCAAATCGAGATTTTCTTCCGATAACCCTGAAAACAGTTCGGCTAACTTTGGCAAATATTTCTGAGGTTCGATGGTTTTGTCTCTAGCTTCGATTTGCCCATCACGGGGGGTTAGGATCTGTTCGGCATCGATGAGGTAGTTCAGGGCTTGCTTAACCTGATAACGTTGCCTTAGCTGCCAGAATTGATTACCTAAGATGATTAAGGCGGTTGGTTGGACAATTTCTTTTGTTAGAGATACTTCTAGCTGCCGCAACAAGTCCACCGCGTCGTAGATATAATCAGCAACTGGATACCGCTGGACTGCTTGCTGATAACGTTCATCCCAGTTGGCGCGGAGAGTATCTCGATAGTTGTCGGGGGTTAAAGCTATTTTGCGATTTCGCAGTCTGACTAAATTTTCCACCACGTTTCTAAAAGTGCTGTCGTTTTGTCTGGCGATGGGTAAATAGTCTTTTTCCTCAGCCTGAATGTTGGTGTTGGGTATGGTTGCTAGTAAAAGCTGTGAAATGGCTTCATCTTCTGGTTCGGGCAGTTGGTAAACCTGGAAGCGCTGCCAAAATTGGGGATACTTGTCTTTTGCTAATTTATCCCAGGCACTCAGCTCATCAGCAGTATCGGACTGTTTTTCATTACGGGCAGTGGCAATAACCTTCATTTCTGCATTACCACAAAACTGCTCATAACCTTCTAAAGTTCTGAGCAATCTGATTTGCAATGGTTCTTTTAAAGGCTCTAGGGGTGAGTTCTGGGCGCGGACAGATAGGCGCTGAGAACCAAAGTACATTCTTTGGTTAAGGTCGTCGAGTAAAAAGAGCAGCTTACGATTAGTGTTTAGTTCGTTTAAATGTTCTGTAGTTGGTTTATCTACCCATTCGGCTGACTTGAGCCACAGTACTGTCCAGCCTTCTTTACTAAAAACCTGCGCCAGTTCTCCCGCTTCTCTGGTTTTGCCCAATCCCGTCCGCCCTTCAATCAGTAGCCACTTTGAGTTCTCAAGCTGTTGAATCAATTCCTGACGGACGCTAATTTCTCTATTAGGACAACGACGCTGATAGCTAATGGCAGCATCGGCTAGGGGGTCTTTTTTACTCCTAGGAAAGACTACCGAGAGGACATCACCGTCGGGGGGAATAATGGCAAATGGCGAAGGAGTAGCTGGGGGAAATCGATGCTGACGCTTTTGGTTGCGATACCACCAGATCAATCCGATTGAGCTAGGGATAGATACGCCGCTAACGGTTAAGAAGATTCTAACTAAATCTTTATTGGCAACAAGATACTGACTCAGTTTATTGTCAATGAGATAATTACTAATCGACTGCCAAATAGAATTTAGGTCAATCATCTTTTGCTGGAAATATACTTGTATCGCTCCTACAGGTATAAATGTAACCCAAACTCCTCCACTTTTAGATCTAGCTGAGTAGATCTAACGCCAGAGAGGAATCTACGAGATATCGCAGTATGTTAATTGATTGGGACAAGTGCAGTATGTTAATTGATTGGGACAAGTTCAGTTAATTGCTCGTAAGTAACGAGTAACGAGTATTCTACTATAACCGCGTATTGCTATACATATTCACATATTGCGATCGCTCTTGAAGCAATTATCGATAATATATAAACAACTCCTAAGATACAATTTTCCCTTATTTCCTTATTCCCTTATTCCCCTGTCCCCCTATTCCCTTATCCCCTTAACGAACCCTCACAGATTAATTTATTTTTTTAAGAGTTAAATAAAAGCAGCATCCTGAGCCAAGGCAGTTAAATCCCCCAAACCGCTAATTGCCAAAAAGTCAACTATTTCTTTAGCATGAGCAATTTCGCTGTCTGTACTCTGGTCTTCTTCTACTTTGATTTGAACCTGAGAACTGTCTAAGTTTTGATATCTTAAGCCTGCGGAGTCTCCTCCTTTAAAGCTGGCTAGAGAAGCAAATAAGTTGGGTGCATTCTCAAAGTCCTGCTTAAATTTAATCTGATCCCAAGTATGATCGATTCTGAGTCCTGTATGACCAGCCTGGTATTTTAAATCACCCCAGTCTCCTGTTCCCGTTTCCATTGCCAACCAGCCGATAGTTTCTGTAGCATGTCCTGAAGGTTTTAAAAGTTCTTCTTCCTCCATCGCTAACTGAAATCCTTCAGTATGATTAGATTGTTGACGAGTGCGAACAAACTGTTCTCCATTCTGAGTCTGTACTTGGCTAAAAACTGCTGGCTTAGTTAAGAAATTACTGGCAAAATCAATCTCTGACCATAATGAGTTTGTGGTGGAGTTAGTATCTACTATTCCCGCTTCAAGCAAAGTACCATCTGGTAACTCCCAGGTTCCCGCTTCGAGAACTATATAGCTTAAGCTTTCTGGGGCATGCTTCCCGTCTTTATATTCGGCTTCTTGAGCGTAAACGGTGAAACTATCATGTTGAATCTCAGTGATTCTGGCGATCGCAGGATCGGAACCGTTATAAGATAAGGGCATCGCTAAGACCACGGGGTTATCATAGCTGTGGTTTAGTTGAATTTTCTTGGTCTCATGATTAAGATCAGAAATTGTGCCAACTTCTCCCATTGGTTGTGGTTGCGGGCGATTACCCGCAGAGTACGCTACGCGATCGCTATAGTCGGTATCTAAGGTGAAGTAGTCGCCATGGTCAAAGTCAACTCCCGTAAAGGTTAGAGTATTATCAGTAATGGTGCGTCCTGTGGTGTGGAATTGGGAATTATCAAAGTTATCTTGAGAGCTAATTTGTAGGGCATAGTCGGCTAGGGGTAGTTGTTGTCCAAGCTGAGATAGATCAAAGGAAATGGAAACTTTGCCTACATCTCCCTGGTTTTCTTGGACTTGCCAGACTCGGTTACTAAGATTCCCTTGATTTGACCAGATTAAAGCTTCGCCGTCTTCTAACCCATTTACTTTATCGTCGGCTTCAATAGTGACAATTGCATCTTGATTACTGCTACGGGATTTGGGTTGATTCAGACCTGAAGCAAGATCTAGGGCAATTCCTGCAACATCGTAATTGTAATTACCTGCTGTGGCTGCATCCCAAATTACTTCACCCTCTGAATTCACATAGTTAGTGGGGGTAGTTTGGTCGATAGTAAGGCCGTACTTAATCCCCAGATAAGAATTTACTGCCAAGCGATCTTCTGTAGCTAAAGCTTGGTTAAAGACAATGACCTCGGCAATTTCACCGTTGTATTGACGACCAATTTGGAATCTGCGGTCTTGAGTGATGGGTGTTTGAGTATTGCTATCAGTGGCTAGAGATAAGCCATTGCGGAATATACTTTGACCTACGCCAGTTTCACTACTGAAATGCCAAGTATTAAATTCCTTTGCTGCCGAATCGGCATAAGGAATACTCAGTCTACCGTTACCAGTACCCCCTGCATCGAAGTGAATATTGCCACCCCAAGGCATATGGGCTAAGTAACGCCCCCAACCAGTATCGTCTAAGGTAAACAGAAAATTGTAGCTATTGGCATTATGTTTGGTGACCACAAATACCGAGGAGTCGGCGGCGAAATCTGCGGGGAGAGTATTAATCGTTTCTAAAAGATCATCCCCATCAAATTTTAAGACAGGGTTATAGTTTAAACCGTTGCTGATTAAGGTTGGTTGACTATCAACGGTATTTTGTTCTAAATCTAATTCTAATTGGCTGTTATCTGACCAAGTAATTATCTGACCATTGTTGGTATTAAGATTCCCATCGGCTTTTAACCATAGTTGCAGATTTTGATAGATTCCCCCAGGGTTTTCTGCTAACAGAGGATCATCATTAGTAATAGTTGCTTGTCCTTGTGAGTCGTCAATTAGAACGTATTTCGGTTTAGTTAAATTCAAAAAGAAAGTTTCATCGGCTTCGGTTAACTTGTTATTCAGCAAAGGAACAGCAATAGTTGCCTTAGCTTCTCCTGCTTTAATAAATAACCTACCCTTAGTCTCAGTGTAGTCTGACCCTGCCCTAGCCGTACCATCTGCGGTAGCGTAATCGACAAACACCCCCTGGACGCTAGGCTGGTCTAAACTAACGGTAAATAAAGCCTCCGTACCATCTTCACTTACTGTTAAATCCGATACAGAAAGCGATCGCGTTTCTTCAATGATGCCGACTGCTTGCTCATCTTTAATCAGGGCATTAACGGGTTGAGAAAGATTAAGATATAGCGTTTCATCGGCTTCAATTGTATCGTCTAGAGTTACCCCGACAAAGACCTGTTTGACTGTTTCTCCTGGTTTAAACGTCAGCGGTTTCCTTCTGGCGCTATAGTCTTCACCTGCTTTTGCCGTACCATCAGCCGTTTCATAATCGACGGTAATAGTTTGGTTGCTAGGGGCATCTAAGGTAATTTCAAACAGGAGTCCTGTGGTGTTTTTAATCTTGCCGTTGCTATCCTTTACAGGAATACTGGATAAAACTGCCGCATCTTCGATCTCAATCTGAGGTAAGGAATCGTCATTGCCTAAAGTTACTTCTGCCTGGGTGTTATTGATTTTGGCATTAACCGCATTCTTAATTTGGAAATAAAAACTTTCATCGGCTTCATTTAATAGATCACCGATAATTGGAACCTCAATAGTTTTTGTGGTTTCTCCAGGATTAAAAGCAATGTTACCTGTAATAGGTTGATAGTCTGATTCAGCAACGGCTGTATTATTTAGGGTACTGTAATCAATGGTAATAGTTTCCGTCCCCGATTTATCGAGACTAATTGTTACCGTGGCAGTTTTATTAGTATTACCTTCATTAAAATTAAGATCGCTGATAGAAATAACTGGTAAGGGAAGATCATTATCGGCAATAGTCGCTGTGGTTGTTTGATCCATTAAAATTGCCTTGGCAGCATTACTCAGATTCAAATTAAAAATTTCATTTTCTTCTGACAAACTATCATCGTTAATCGCAACATCAATAGTTTTGCTAGTTTCACCAGGATTGAAGATAACTGTACCGCTAGTGGCTATATAATCCTTTCCTGCAATAGCCGTATCATCAGCCGTAGCGTAATCTACCGTAATTATTTCTGTGCTGGCTTCAGGGATGGTTAGAGTAAACTCAGCACTATTCAAGTCTTCATTAAGGGCAACTTGGTTAACCGAAATGGGCAGTAATTCTGTTATTTGTAAGTTACGAAACTGAGTATTGGAGTCTTCACTATCTCCTTCGTGGGCAAATACGACCCATTGCCCATAGTTACGCCAGTTATTAGTATCAAAATACTGATGCACAGGTATTTGATAGGTTTTCCATTGTCCAATACTATCTTCGTAGTTATTAAAGTCTTGAATGCCAAATTCACCGCTGCCATATAGCTGAAAGAATCTTCCTTTTTCCCAGGGGGCATAAAAGGCATGATGATCTGTTCCTTCAAAATGGATTCCATGTAGCTTACCTTCACTGCTACTTCTAAAATCAAATTGAATAACGCTATAGGGATTTAGCGGCTTTTGACCATTGTCAATCGATTCTCCTAAAGGGATTTCTTTCCAACCATTACCATTCCCCGTAATGCTCAAGTTGTTGTGATTGGCAGTAACGGCAAAAGCCAAATTATTGGGATCTTTAGTACCACTAGGTGGATAGGATGCTATTTCGAGATTAGTACTACCACCGTTGGCTAAAGCAATGTTTAAAGTGGGATTAATAATATTACCAACTCCGATATTATCAGTCAGTTTGGCATTACTACTAACATTACTTAGCTGAATTTCAAAATCCTGATCGCGATCGCTCAAAAGATCTCCCAGAATATCGACCTCAATCGTTTTTTCTGTTTCTCCTGACGCAAAAGTTAAGGTACCATTCTGAGCAATATAGTCTTTACCTGCAATAGCTAATCCGTCTTTAGTTCTGTAGTCTACGGTGATTAGCGTATTATAGGGGCGGTCTAACCGAACAACAAAGTTTGCTTTGGCTGCATTATTACCATCAGTAACTGTGGCATTGCTAATAGTCAAACTAGGAATGAATTCACCATCATTATCGGCAATTATTCCCCTAGCTTGCTTAATAACTTGACCTTGATTTCCTAATAAATTAAGGTTAAAAAATTCTTCCGCCTCTGCTGTCGTATCTCCTAAAATTTTTATCGCAATATTTTTACTGGTTTCTCCAGGATTAAAAACAACTTTGCCTGTTTTCGCTACATAATCCTGACCCGCCTTAGCATTACCGTTTTCCGTGGTGTAGTTAACCTCTACGATTTCACTATTCGCCTCTGCCAGATTAACCTGGAATTTAGCCCATTTTGCCTGATCATCTCCCTCAACAATAGAATCAACCCCATTAAGAGAAAGATTAACATTATCACTGAGGAGAATATTAATTTTGTCATTAGCATAATCAGGAATATAGATAGAATTGTCTATGCCAAATTCAATCTTGAGATCATTTGCCAAATAGGTTTTAGTAATATCAAAGAAAGAAAACTCAGATAAATCTAAAGTATCTAAACTATTAGTATTTATCAGGCGATCATGTCCCGTAGATAAGCTGATGCCATAACCGCTAAAAATATTTGCTGCGGGATTAGCAATAATCAGATCGTCACTACTAGAATTAATTAAATTTTCGATCTCCACATCAATCGCAATAGAAGTGCCATAGCTAGGAACATAATATTTAACTCCATTCCTCGTATAAGACGAACCTTGATACCTATCCTGAGTAGTTTGATATTGAGCCTGATTAAGATCGAAACGATAACCCGAATCATCAATTTCTAAACCAGAAAAATCAAAGGTGTCGATACCACCGCTATCCCAAATAGTTTGTTTTAACCGTCCCGTTGTTGCAACGGCAATTTCCCCCTCCACCAAATAATTATCTACCGTCAAAAATTCATATACCGTATCTTCGGGACGGTAAACTGCGGCACCATATCTTTCCTGTAACGACTTGATATCATAGCTCATAAAAGTCCCTGGCTTACTACCTGGATAGGTATAGGACATCACAGTATTCGAGGAATTTTCTTCAGGATCGAATACCGAACTACTCTTGCCAAAAGAATGAGGCATCCCAATGGCATGACCTAATTCATGCATCAAAGCTGCATAGGCATAGACCCCCTGTCCCGACTCCCAACCATTACTTCTCGCATCCGAAGCCGCTGCCCATCCTGCCAAGTGAATATGTCCCCCCGCGTAGGCATAATCAGGACCATCAGAAACCACAATCCGAATATTACCTACCTGAGACTCTGACTCTTCAACTTCAACAAACTGACGTTCAACAAAGGTATTTAAATGCTTAAAGATCTGACGATAGTTTGCCTTGACAACTTCACTAACTTCTCTAGCATTACTCTCTCTAAGACTGCCATCATAGCCACCTTGTCCAAAGACATCTTCGTCAAAAAAACTAAAGGTGACTATTTCTTGACTGCGCTTCCCTCCTCGAATTCCTGCATAGGCGGGTAATATAGTTCCCGTACCCTGTCCATCGTCAATACTGGCATTGTTAGCATTACTCAGATTGAGAAAGAAACTTTCGTCTTCATCAAGAAAAGAAGTACCAGTAGTCTTAACAACAACGGTTTTACTTGTTTCTCCAGGAGAAAAAGTAACGGTACTATTAACAGCAATATAGTCTTTGGCTGCAATTGCAGTATTATTCTCAGTGCTATAGTCAACGGTAATAATATTATTGCTAGCTGCATCCAAACTGACAGTAAAAGTTAATTCCCTCCCCACACTACTATCGGTAATTTGAACATCATCAACCGAAATTTCAGGCATAGCTACTGTTGATTTAGTAATAAACAAATCGTGGTCACTATCAACTTCAGGAATAGTAGCTGGATCCTCTGGTTCTTGATCTATTAGGATTGAACTATTAATCAGAAAATGGAGAGGAACATTAAAGTTACAGTACAGACACATATTAATTAATCTCAATTATTTTATAAGCTTTTGATTAAGACGAATACTTTATATTGCACCCCAAAATTAAAAAGACAAACATTTAATTCATCAGATTAATGTCTGCTTTTTAGATATGCTTATATTTTAAATTGATGACTATTGTCAGAAAACAGTGTTAATACTATAATTTTTTATTTTTATAAATGCTAATAATAGTTGTTCAATTATTATGCTTAAA
>JBCDDK010000198.1:0-8417 GCA_039180345.1 Cyanobacteria bacterium P01_G01_bin.39
AAACAACTCGATCGCCGTCTGAAAATTTCAGGAGCGCAGTGGAATCCTTCTTCGGTAACTCCAATGCTGCGATTACGCTGCGCTTATCTAAATGGACAGATTGCTGCTTAGTCTATTTTCCAAAATGGGATGCTCCCTACAAACTTCTTGAACGATTTATTGACCAGTTAGATCTTGAGCCTGAGCCTACCTTTAGTAAATCCCATCCTAACTATTCAAACCTTTATGACTACGGAGCTATTGCTACCTAACTTTGTCCCAACCATTGTGTTGTTAACAACATTTTAAATTAACTCTTTAGTAAGTGGAATGTCTTGATTAATTTGATTGGAATTTGCCAGATTCTGCTCAAGTGTCCATGTCGCAACTTTTTGATCATTTTCCAACGTAATATCTTCAGAAGCAACAAACAAATATTGATCAGACAAACGATCTTTTACTGCCTTCGTAATGATAATGCTATTACTCAACCCTTTAGTGTTGAGATTAGTGACTATATTTGCTGTTTCTCCCCAAAGTTTATAAGCAAATTTCTCTCCTCCAACAATTCCTGCCGAGATTTTCCCCGAATGAATCCCAATTCTCCAGGCTAAGTCCACTTGAAACTTTTGATTGATTTGAGCTACTGCCTCGATCATTTTGAGAGCTAGATTTAAAGTCCTTTGTGATTGATCGAGATGGCTTTCTGACAAACCACAGACTGCTACATAATCATCCCAAATTGTATTTTGTTTTTCTAAACCATACTGTAAAGTATAGCGATCGCATTCTGCAATTAATTGGTTGAGAATGCTACTAATTTCTGTAGTTAATTTTTGCTGAGAGAGAGTACTTAGACCGACTATTCTGCCATGGAGAATTGTTGCCTTAGCTACCGAATCAGTTATCTGTTGCTGACCCTGTTGCCATTGAGCGATCGCTTTTGGGGGTAGATTATTTGCCAGTAGGGTAGCGTTTTCTTGTTCTTTTTGGGTTAATACCGCTTGCTGACTATTGATTTCGACGGCAAGATCTTTAAAGGCGGCTTGTAACTCGCCCAATTCATCTTCTCGGTTTGTTTCTAGTGCAATATCTGACCCTGCTTGCAGTTGGCGAACGGCATTAGTTAGCTTTTTGATTGGTGCAACTGCGTTTTGTCCTAGCCAATTAGCTAACAAGCTAATTAATAGTAAAAGAATTACGCTGAGAATTCCAAAGTAGATTTGGAAGGCATAAATAGAACCGAATGCTTCTCCTCTTTCAATTTCTGTAATTAGTCCCCAATCTAAGCCATCTATTCTTAATGGGGCGTAACTACTAATCACAGTCATACCTCGGTAATTAGTGATCACTTCCGTTCCAGATTCGCCATTGAGGGCTAAATTGCTGGCTTGAGTATCTATCGGCTGTAAAAGAACCGAAGTTTTTAATTTTTTGATTAAATCGATAGTTTGATCGGAAATATTAGTCTGTGATAGCTGTTGTATGTATTTTTCGCTATTTTCTAGTAGCAAGCGAGAATCAGAACGCATCAATAAATCAGACCCCACAGCATAAACCTGTCCTGTTCTCCCGAGTCCTTCTTGTGACCAATCTTGATTACCAGATAAGACCTGATTGATGCGATCTATCGGCAACTGAACAGCCAAGATGCCAATCAGATGCGGTCCATTATAAATTGGTGCCGCGAGAAAAGCTGCGGGGGCGCCGTAAGATGGTGCGTAGGGTTTGAAGTCTGCTATTTGCACAAAACCCCTGCCTGGATTATCTTTAACAGCTTCTACAACTTTAGCCAACCCACTGCGACGATAAGAACCATTCTCTAGGCTAGTGGCATAGTCTGTCTCTTTTTCTACTGTATAAACAATTTCTTGCTGCTCAATATTGATTAAAAATATATCGTAATAGCCAAATTTAGCGGCTAAACGACTAAAAGCAGGATGATATTTTTTATGAAATTCAGTGTAGTCGCTGCCATCTCTGGCATCAATAAGTTTCGACTTTTCTCCTAGGTCATAGGAATTATTAGCTACATAATGATATTGTAAATACTGGCTAACTTGAGTTGTGGGACTGTAGTTGGTAAAAACTTGTTCTCCTTGAATATTATCGGAAAGACGAGGCAAAAATTGAGTTTTATAATACTTTTCGATTCCATCCAACCAATTATCAGGAATAATCTCATCTTTTAAGGCTTCATAAGCAGAATTAAATTCCACCATACTATCAACAACTAAGCGATCTTCACTCAAGATTTCCACATGACTTCTTAAATCTCGCATATACAGTTCAATCTCACTTTTTTTTGCTGATTGAACCCCTAGAGTTTTCTCTTTTACTTCGTCAAGAATTGCTTTTCTAAATTGCAGATAGCTGAGAACTCCCACTATTAACAAAGAACTAAAGCTTACTGCAAAAAGTAAGCTCATCAGACGAGATTTAATGGTAAATTTATTTAATAAAGACATATAAACTTAACTCTTCTCTACTAACAAGCGATCGCTTTGATTTTGCTGTAAAAAATTGCTATCGCAACTTACTATTAAATAAGCTTCCGTCCACAACTGGCGATCGCTTGTTATTTGTGAAACGCTTTCAGGAAATTCTTGTCTAAAATAGCCGTAAGATTGAATTTTGATATCTTCAATTAACTGAGATAGTCTAATTTTAGTCGGATAGCGAAACAGTAATTGGACTCTATCTTTAGCTTCTTGCAATTCAATTAATAGGCAGTCGTTACTATCAAAAATAATTTCAAAAATCACCTTTAGCTTCAACGTCATCTCGGGATTAAATAACTTCTGGTTACTGTGGGTAACGAGAGTTAACTGAGCAGTGAGAAATGCTAAAGATTCTGATTGCAGACTAGCGGCTTGCTCCTGCTGAATTTGGTTAGAGATCTTGATTACATCATTAGCCAAATCCCCCAAAGCATCTCTACAGGAAGCTAAATCGCTAATATTAGGTATGGAATGAGACTCTGATGAGTTTTTTACTGCTAAGGCTTGGGAGAGGGCATCGGCAATTCTGCTAACTTTTCGTTTATATTGATCAAAATGAGGATGAGAACCACGCAGATGACGTAATAGCAGAACATTTATAATTGCTAATAATATTAACAGCCAAAAAATAGTAACAACTCGATAAATATTTACCCAGAAATTGGCTCGTTGATAACTGTTCTTGAGCAATTTTTTTAATACCTGAGTCTTATTTGTGATAGGAACCACTAATCTGGAAGTTAGCTCCTCAACTCTTGGTTTAGTATTAAGAATAATATTGGTATGAGAAGCAACTAAATCTATGGCAAAGTCTTTTGGTGTCAGCCCATACTCAATTTGCAACTGTAGCAATTGATTTTTTAAAGACTCTATTTCTGACTGAACCTTTTCGTCAGCCGTCACATTATAAATTAATAGCTTACGTACAAGCTGATTCAAATTACTCTGTAAAGTAGTTACTTGACCTGAAGTGAGATTTTGAGTTTGCTGCTCAACTCTAGATTCTAGCTGGTTAGCCAGTAAAGGTAGATAACGTAGCGAATTTTTTAATAAAGCATTTCTTGATTTAAAGCGATCGCTTAGGTCAATTTTTCGTTTTAAGGCAGTATCTATTTCTTTGAGAGCAGTATTTAGTTTTCCCTTAGTTTCCAGTTTAATAAATTGAGGAACATTGACTAGTTCTTTGAGTAAAGACCGCTGTTGCTGCAAATTTCTAACTAAGGGGTCATAAGAAGTAAATAATTCATAGCGAGATTTTAAAACGGCTTGATTAAAATCGGCATCTAACTGCTGTAGCTGAATAATATTTTCCTGATAATTTTGATATTGTTTTGTATCTGCACTAAAACATTTATAAATTAAAAAAATAGAGATGATAACTATGATAGTTATCGCCATAAAATTAACTACAGGATTGTTATTACTAACTAGCCTGGTCAGCTTTGAAAAATTAGCTTGCCTATTCGACTCAACCATTTCATCTATCTCTAGTATTTATTTCTGATCTTGATCTTTTTACTTTTATTTACTGCGCTTTTCATACGAGTCGACCACAACAATTGAATTTTTAAAAAGCTACTTCCTACTACATGCGGCACAGGGGCTACCGCCCCAAGTCGCGCCGAAGCGACGCTTGCTTGCGGAGCAAGCTGTGCCTTTGTTACTCCGTACTTAAGACAATGGTTTGCCCTGATATTCTCCAGTCAAACTTCTCAAAAAACTCATCATAGAATCTACATCATTTTGAGGAATTTCAACTCCCAACTGATATTTACCCATGAGCTTAATTGCTTCGTCTAATGTCTGAGGATTGCCATCATGGAAATAAGGAGAAGTTAAAACCACATTTCTCAAACTGGGTACTTTAAACACATAGCGATCCTCTTCCTTTCCCGTCACGTTATATTTACCGTAGTCTGATTTCGTAATACTACCGCGATCACTAAAGTAATTACCAAAAATTCCCAAAGACTGAAACATATTTCCTCCCACTAGCATTCCTTGATGACAGCTAATACATCCATAAGACTTAAATAGGTCATATCCTTCCTTAGCTTGTGGCGAGATAGCATTTTTATTACCTTTTAAATAAAGGTCGAATGGAGCATTAGGAGTATATAAAGAACGTTGAAACACTGCCAAAGCATTTTTGATATTTTCAGGATCAATTTCTGACCCATAGGCATCATCAAATGCCTCAACATATTCAGGAGATTGTTTCAGTTTTTCCACTACCTCTGACCAGCCGATACCGCCCATTTCTTTAGCAGCAGCCAGGGGTCCTTCTGCTTGTTCTTCTAAAGTTTCGGCTTTTCCATCCCAATTAAGTCGAAAATGAAATCCACTGTTATAGACCGTAGGAGAGTTAATACCAGTGTTACTCCCTAGCATCCCAACCGACTTTGGTAAACGATCTGTGCCTCCTCTATTGAGAAGATGACAAGTAGCACAGGAAACAGAACCATCACTGGAGAGTTGCGGATCGTGGAATAATTGATTTCCCAGATCTACCTTAGCTGGATCTAGATTAACCTTGGTGGGAATCGGGGAAATTGGCTCGGCAGCAACAGCAACTTCTATCTCAAAAAATGATTCAGATTCAGATGCTGGTTTGGTCTCTGGAAATCTTAACTGTTGAATACCCCAGGCGGCAAATATTGCCAAGCCAAATAACAATGCCAAAAGTAGAACTCGATCAAATTTTCGTGAAAATAGATTTTTAAACATTCATTCAGCAGAAAATATTTATTTAACCGACTTTGACCAAGATTAATTGATTTTCTGCTTTAACCTCAAAAGCAGATAGAGGCGATTGTGCTGGACCTTTTAGAACCTTGCCATCAAAGGCAAATTCTGAACCATGACAGGCACAAGAAAGACTATTAGCAGATTTTTTCAAATCTACATTGCAACCCTGATGAGTACAAAGCAAACTCAGAGCAGTTAAATTATTATTACCATTGCCAAAGACAATGACATTGGATTGAGTATCAACTAAATAGCCGCTTTCGTTTAGCTCTTGAGCTGTACCTATAGTGACATATCCCTGCTCGTCTGGGACATTGGATGTCGTCTCAGGTGACTGTGATTCGGAGGTTGATTCGGAGGTTTCATTATTTTCTTGTTGGGAGCAAGCAACTAAGGCTACTGGTAAATAACTTGCCAATAGACCAATCCCCGCCCAATTTAAAAATTCTCTACGTTTCACTCAAATATTCCCAATTATTTACTTCTACTAAGAATCAAACTATCTATAAATTAAATTCAGATTTGTCTATGTCTTTAAAAATAAATTTAATAGTTGACGAAATTACTACACATTAAAGTACAGCTTAGGTAAAAATTGATTATTTAGTTCGATTTGTCATACAAAAATTAACATTTAAATTCCTAATGAAATATTATTTTGATAATGATAGTCTGCTTATCAAGGCAGAATGCGATCAATTATCAATAAACAATCAATCAAGCTTAAGCAAGGGAGTAGAAACAATTAAGTGAAGCACTGTATCTGCACAAAAGCTCTAAGATGCAATAGATTTGATCTTTACTTATCGACTATTATTCAATAGCCATTTTATGTTCGTTTCCTTGATAAAATTGATTAAATTCACTGATTCCTTTGGCAATATTAATTGTTTCTCTTCTTTCCTCAATAAAACGAATAATTTCGGCAGAAAAATTAGGATTCATTTGAATTAGTCTCACAATTTCTGCTGCGGGAATGACTATCAACTCCGTATCGCTTTGAGCTACTGTAGTTATCGAACTAACTTCTCCTGGATAGATTGCCGTTTCCCCAAATACATCTCCTTGATCAAACTCTCTATCAGAATGAACCGTACCTAAATTATCTGTTACAGAAGATTTGACTCGACCTTGATAAACAGCATAAATTCCGTCATCTGGTTTTCCTTCTTGAGTAATTATTTCTCCTGCGCCATATACTCGAAAATGTGATCTGCTGGCTAGCTGTTCAATTTGAGTATCATTAGCAGTAAAAAAATAAGCTAAAGAACGCAAGTAAGCATTCATTTCGGGCTGACGATTTTCTTCTACTTGAGGAATTTTGCTGGGTAGTTGGCGCTCTTCTCCAATGCCAAATTCAATTTGAATTGGATAGGGAATAGTAAAACCTTCTCTTTTTGCCATGTAATAAATTCGAGACATGATGGTGTTGAATGCCCCCCAAGCACCTCCATCTGCTGGAACTCGATACCAAAGTTCGTAGTTAATACTAGAATCTCCATAATAGGCAACCCCCGCATAACCCTGTTGGTCTTTAATCTGAGGAATTCCTTTGACCAAACTACTCAAAGCTGGAATTACTTTGTTTGGAGGATCGTCATAAGAAAAGCCAATTTCAACTTTCTTCCAGACTGGTGCCGTGCCATAGTTAGTAATGGTGGCATTTGCCAAAGTACTATTGGGAATAACATACTGATAACCCCAAGTGTTATGTTTGACCGTAACAGACCACCAGTTTTGCTCCATTACTCTAGCTTCGCAACCATTAACACTAATCCAATCACCTACCTTAAAAGGCTTGGCAATTAAGATAAGTAGACCTGATACCAAGTTACTTAATGTATCCTGCAATGCTAGACCGACAGCAATTGAGCCAACACCAACCGCGGTAGTCAACTGACTAATGTCAATCCCCCAAACTCCAGTAAGTAAATAATAAACAATGCCCAAAGCTACTGTAGTTCTGAACAACTGAAAGAAAAGATTGGGAACTTTGATTTGAAATGGTTTTTTTTGGGGTTTGGTGGTTAGAATGGCATTGATTAAGGAAACCCCTGTTAAAATTACTGCTATCCAAGTAATAGATTCCACCATTCGAGTAGAATTCTCGGTATGGGCTATCTGAAGCAGTTTTCTCATTACCAGTAGTAGTGCCAGAGGTGGTAATAAATATAGCTGAATCTTTTTTACAGCAGTAGCTAGAGGATGTTGCTGCTTTTTTAGTATTGCTGATAATTCTACCAGCAATAAATTAAGCAGAGGGAAACCAACTCCTAATGCTAGCAGCCATCCTACAAATGCTTTATCCATACACGCCCGTCATAATTACATGAAATTGAAATATTAGAACAGATTACTCACAAACTTCATCATATGTCGTAAATCAACCAGTAATTAAAATCTTTTAAAATAAAACAGAGGTTATAATTCTCCTCAAATTGACGCTAAGCTGCGATCTTTTCGCTATCGGCATCACAGTGCTTTTGAATAGCAGCATAGCATTCTTCTACAGTTGCTCTTTTAGCCATTGCCTCAACCAAAGCTTCATAAGATTGCTGATGTCTAGTCAAGAGGTTGCTTGCCTGAAGTTGCGCCCAGCGTTCTTTTTGAGAAAAGCCAATTTCAGGTAAGCCCGCCATCATCAAGGCTTGTTTCAATTGTTGCCTGTCTTCTGCACCCCCTTGGGAGTTGCCATAAACCATTTTTTCCGCAGCAACCCCTGCCATCCAGACAGTACAAAAACGCTCTAAGGTCAGACGCATTTTCTCAAATTCAAAGGGCTTTAAAGTTAAAGCTTCCGTATCAAAGCTAACTCCCCCTCTACCTAACTTACCCTGCTTCATCACTTCCCAAGCCGTTAAAGTGTAGCCTGTAATGGGAATACCCAAGAAATATGCGGTTAAAAAGTGTCCCGCTTCATGATGAACAATACGTTTACGTTGTTCGGCAGAGGCAAATAAATCTAACAATAGCGAAACTCCGCGACTGTTCCAACTTAAAGTATCGGCAGTAGCCAAACTAAGTATGCCGAAGGTAAGCGCCGCAGGAACTACAGGAGGAATATGAAAAATTGGACCTAGTAAAGATGTCATGGTCATCAAGAAGATGCCAATGGCAATCAGATTTAAAGCAGTTTGAGGCATTATAAATATTTTTTATTTCAGATTTTATACATATATTAATTTATAT
>JBCDDK010000199.1:0-8298 GCA_039180345.1 Cyanobacteria bacterium P01_G01_bin.39
AATGTTACTTTCTTTGGTAATAAAGATCCTCATCCTGCGATGGCATCTCTCAAGCAACATCAAAGACGAACGTATCAGTTAGAGTTCAAAATTATGACTTATTCCTACAATGTTTCTTGAAAGTTTTGTCAGTCAATCAGGGTGACACCATCAACTGGTCATTTGATAATGCTGAATATATCATACAGGGAATAATTTTAGGATTCATTACAGGATTTATTTTTCATTATTTAAATTTTGATGGATTTATTTATGGAACAGTTGCAGGAACGCTTTATCCATTAGGATTGATACTAAGAACAAAAAATAAGGATATTACAGAAACATCAAATCCTAATGAAGGTATCTGGAAATCGCTAAGAAATGGATTATTTGTTTCATTAATAGTCACATTGTTTCTAGGAATGATTATTTCAATAGCTAGAGATATAACTGCTGGTATTATATTTGGATTGATTTTAGGGACAATTTTTGGTTTGCGATACGGCGGGCTAAATAGCATCAAACATCTGATTTTACGTCTAATATTTTATAAACAAGGCAATATTCCCTGGGATTATGCTCAATTTCTTGATTATGTTTCAGAACGCTTATTAATGAAAAAAGTTGGGGGAGGATATGTTTTTTATCACCGAATATTGATGGAACATTTTGCAAACACGAAACTGGAGCAATAAACCATGAAAAAAAGAGTTTTAATCCTTTCTGCCAATCCCAAAGGCACATCTGTTTTAGACTTAGACATAGAAAAAAAAGCAATCAGACAAGCATTAAACGGTACTCCATTTGAACCCGAACCCAGAGGTGCAGTTACTCCTGAAGATCTTCATTTAGCATTACTAGAAGTACAACCTCATGTAGTTCACTTCTGCGGTCATGGTGAAGGGACAGAGGGAATTGTGCTTATGGATGATGCGGGAAAAGTAAAATTCGCTTCCACTTCTGCTCTTGCCAACCTATTTAAATTATTTCAAGACACCATCGAATGTATTGTGCTTAATGCTTGCTATTCAGAAGTCCAAGCCACAGCAATATCTCAGCATATTAACTATGTCGTGGGGATGAATCGCTCTATTCTCGATGAGTCGGCAATTATTTTTGCTAAAGGTTTTTATCAAGCTCTGGGAATAAGGTGTAGATCTTCCTCAAGCCTATGAAATGGGAAAAAGCTTAATTCAATTAAAGTATCCAGACCAAGAGGCAATTCGGCGTAAACTAATCCCCATTCTAGAAAACAAACAAGTAAGACTCCCCACTCCAGAATATTTAATTCCCACACTTAAACAAAAAGCCCAGCCAAGTAGTATAAAAACGCCAATATTTAAGTTCAGCTTTGTTAAAACTGCGTTTAAATCTTTAATTGGTCACTCCGATTGGGTCAGAGTGATCGCATTTTCTGCAAACGGCAAATATCTTGTTAGTGGCAGCAACGATCGCACGGTCAGATTGTGGGATGTCCAAACGGGACAAATAATTCATCTTTTCAAAGGTCACAAAGAACGAGTTAAATGTGTTTGGATCGACGATCGCACAAAGCAAATTATTAGTGGTAGTGCAGACAGCACCTTGAAACTTTGGAATTTAGAGAATGGCGATCTTCTTAATACGATCGAGACTTCCCTCAACCCAAAAACTGTCCTCAATGCGATCGCTATAATCCCAGAACAACAACTAATTGTCACGGGTAGTACTAGCGTCCAAGGAACTATCAAACGTTGGCATTGGCAGACAGGGGAAATGCTCGATGCGGTGAATGCAGCTTTTAGTGGCATTAATTCTCTTGCTCTAAGTGCCGATAATAAGATTTTAGCCAGTGGTAGCGGGGGGAGAACAATTAAAATTTGGCATTTAGATCGAGGATTACAAAAGCCTCAAGTTATTCCTAACGCCCATGAGAGCGATATTCTTTCTTTGGCAATTTGCGATCGCATCTTAATCAGTGGCGGAAAAGACCGCACTCTTAAACTATGGATTCTAGAAACAGGAGAGAAATGGCGATTACTTCATATGCTGAAAGGTCATGTAGGTAGTATTTGGGATTTAGCGATTAGTCCCGACGGTAAAACATTAGCTAGTGCTAGTGGTGACTTTACAGTTAAAGTTTGGGAAATTGAGACAGGAAAACTTCTAGAAACTTTAACAGGACATTTAGTGGAAGTTAGAACGGTTGCTTTTAGTCCAGACGGAAAAATATTAGCTAGTGCTGGAGATGATTGGGAAATTAAACTCTGGAATATGTAGCGATCGCAATTATTGTTAATTCCTAAATACTTCGCTCGATTAATTTATAAATCATGAAAAATGAATGTAAAAGACAGAATTATTTATTTATGCGATCGCGCACAACAAAACCTCGCCAACAAACAACTCCAATTAGCTCTTAATAACTACCGTCAAGCCTTACAAATAGCCCAAGATAATAAACTGACAAGATTGACTGCGGTAATCCTCAACTATATTGGTGATATTTGGTTGCTTTTAGGAGAAATTCAAGATTCTGTAATTGCCTATGAAGCAGCAATTCAAGTCTTTAATTCTGAGGAAGAATCACAACTAGCAGAGGTAATTAATCGCTTGAGTTCGGTTAGCAAAGGCTTTTATGGTGATGTGGATTTTGCACCTGTTCTTGATCGCGCAGAAAATGCCCCAACCATAGTAGCAGAAGCAAACGATCCTGCCCTGCCGATAAAGCTGTTGTTGGATATTGGCAATGCTTATTTGAATAAACTGCAAGTAGAGCCAGCTTTTAATGCTTACCAACAAGCTTTTAATTATCCTGAAATTGAAAGTAATCTCATCCTAAAAGCCTATGTTTTGACTAACTTAGGCGAAATTTATCGTCGCCAAGACAATTTAGTTTTAGCAGAAGATAAGATAAAACAAGCATTAGAACTATTCGAGCGCGAGAATAAACCCCTACAAAAGCGCAATAGTTTGGCAATTTTAGCCAAAATTTATAGTGATCGCGGTTTGATAATAGAAGCAATTGAAAATTATGAGAAATCCTTAGAATTGTATGAAAAAGCCAAAGATAACCGAGGTAAAGCCCGAACTTTAACGGCTTTAGGCAAACTGTACTTGGATCGACCAAGTTATGAAAAAGCTCAGTCAGTATATACAGAGGCATTGGCGATCGCTGACAGAGAAAATGATCGCGAAAATATCGGTTACTCTCATTTTGGTTTGGGTTGTTGCTATCAAGAAGCAGGAGAATTAGATAAAGCGATCGCCAGCTTTCAGGAATTCCTAGACTTAGTTGATTTCAAGCAACAAGATTTACTAACCGATGAGGGCAAAGTAACTTTTCTCGACAGCATTAAAGATGTATTTGATCGCCTCATTATCGCTTATCTTGACCTAGCTCAAAAAGATCCAAAATACTACGCTAAGGCATTAGACATAGCAGAAAAAAGTAGAGGAAGAGCTTTAAACGATCTGTTAGGGGTTTCTCAACGCAGACATCCCCAAGAAAAACTCTATGCAGCAGCTCTATTACAGGATGATATTTTAAATACACCAGTTCAAGCTGCACCAGCTAACCCTCAATATCCATCAGTAGTGATCGCTAATCGAGATATTGTCAAGGTTCCACCTTTAGCCAGATTGGTATTCTACGTTTTGGAAGATCGTACTGCTATTTTTGTTGTTGATGAAAGCAGTGAAATTTATGGTCATACTTGCTCTGTTAATTGTCACCAATGGGAAGAGAAAGTAGCTCAGTTACGCCAAGCTATGCAGGTGGATGAAGCTTCTCGGGGATTAAATCGTAAATTGATTCCTCTAGATATAGATCGTGGAACAAGCGATCTTGATGAAACCGAACTACTCCAAGAGTTTTATCAAGAATTAATTGCCCCCATAGTCAATTACCTGCCTGCTAAAGACAATACTATTGTCATAGAACCTCATGCTTCATTATGGTTAGTTCCTTTTGCTGCTCTACAACTATCTGACTCTAGTTATTTTGGTGATCGCTACTCTCTCATCTACACTCCTTCAATCCAAACCCTGGAAGAAATTCGCGCCCAGAAACCTTACGCTCCAATAGAACAATCTAAATTTTTAATTGTGGGCAATCCCGTCATGCCCCAAGTACCAACTGAGGATAATCAAGTAATTAATCTCGATCCTTTATCTGGAGCGCAAGAAGAAGTAGACGTGATCGCAGAACTTTTAACCCACCAGCCATATACTCTGCTAACCAAAGCAGAAGCAACAGAAGTTGCTGTTAAAAAGCTAGCCTTCAGTCATAACGTTATTCATCTGGCAACTCACGGAATTGCCTATACCAATAACCCTTTAAATTCTTTTATTGCTTTTGCTCCTACTGATAACGGAAGTAACGAAGGATTGTTAACTGCCAAAGAAATAGCTACCAGAAGACAATTACCTGTAGATTTAGTTGTGTTGAGTGCTTGCCAAACGGGTTTAGGAAGAGTTTCTGGGGATGGAATAATTGGTTTGAGTAGGGCTTGTTTGATTGCAGGAGCGAGAACAGTTATCGTCAGTCAATGGAGTGTTAGCGATTCTGCTACTAAAGAATTAATGGTTGCCTTTTATCAAGATTACCTTCAATCTGGTAATAAAGCTGTGGCACTCAAAAAAGCTATGTCAAAAGTGAGAAATATATCTCAATTTAGTCAGCCTCGCTATTGGTCAGCTTTTACGCTGATAGGTTCTGAAACTTAAGTTCCATGGTTATTTATACTGATATGTAGTATGAGAATAGTTATTGCAATCGCGGTAGTTAAATAATGGACGGGAATATAGAGCAATCTCGAAAGCTAGAGGTTATAGAACAACTCTATAGCGAATACAAAAAAGTCGAGAAGTGGGCTGTGATTGTTGGCATCTCTGAATATAAACATCAGCCTTGGAATCTCAATTATGCTCATCGGGATGCAGAAGAATTACATAAACTACTGCTAACGGAAAACGGTGGTAACTTCAAGCAAGAAAATATTAGGTTACTCACTAATCGAGAAGCAACTAAACGTAATATCGAAATAGCCCTTCATGACTTTCTACACAAGCCAGATAAAAACGATCTGGTTATACTCTATTTTGCTTGTCACGGCGTACCGAATCCCAAAAGACCAAATAACAAGCTTTATCTATTAGCTTATGACACTGAACCAGAAAGAATAGCTGCAACAGGCTTAAGAATGAGAGAAATTGATGATGCGTTGAGGGATACTCTAATTGCTGATAAGGTGATTATTCTTGCCGATACCTGTCATAGTGGGGGAATTGGCGGAAATCTTGGCAATAGGAGCGTTAGCGATCACTCAGAGTATGTTAATAAATATTTGAAGAGTTTGGGTACTGCTCAACCTGGAGTTGCTCTATTGACCTCCGCAGAAGCCAGAGAAGTATCGAGAGAAGACAAAAAATGGGGAGGGGGGCATGGTGTTTTTACTCATTTTGTTTTGGAAGGAATGCGAGGTAAGGCGGATACTAACAATGATGGAATAGTAACTGTAGGAGAATTATTCGAGTACGTGCGGAAAAATGTCAAACGATCAACAGGCGATTTACAACATCCCTCCATTGGCACAAATCAATACGATCGCAATTTACCCCTAGCAATTAATGCTAATTTTAAAATAACTAGCAATATTCCAGAGAATTCTAAAAACAACAACTGTAAGCGAAATCAAAAGCTACAGTCTTTAAAGGAAGAATCTTTCTGTCGTTGTAGGCGAAATTGGGAATTAAATGGGCTTGAAACAGAGGAAATAGATAGACTTACTAGCGATAAAAACATCAATATATTAGATGCCTCTTCCCAAGTTGTATCTGGGAAGTTAAATATATTTACGGGCAATTTAGGAATTGGAAAATCTCTCATAGCAGAGAATTTTTTTCAAAATGTGGTGGATAAAGCATTACAAGATATTCATGCTCCTATCCCTATTTTTTTAAAAGCTCCAGATCTATCAAAATCTTTATTGGAATTTGTTAAAGAATATTGTATTGACATTAAAAATACAGATCGAACGGATTTTATTTTAATTATTGACGAAGTTGATAGACTAACTCAAGGTATGACTTTTTTACGGGAATCTGCTCTTAAGCTGGTTGAATTGAATCCAAATTCAATGGTTGTCTTGTTTAGTAGACCAAATAAGATACTTGAACCAAATAAAAACGAAGAATATAGATTTAATCTTATAAATATTCCAGAATTGTCACCAGAAAAATCGCATTATTTAATTCAAAAGATTTCTCAAATTTCTTCTGTATATTTAAAAGATATTTCCGACCTTACTGAATCAGTCAAAGATGCGATTAAAAAACCTTTTTTTGCAATACTGTTAGGAGTATATTTCAAAGAAAACAATTTTAATAGCTTTGATAATATTGGTAATTTATTATCATACTTGGTTGAAACTAACTTAGACGATGAAGAAGCTGATAGACTAAGCTCTCAAGACGACTTCTAATATAGTTTATGATTGGCTCTGGAAAGATTTAGAGAGAATTAATTTGGTACAAGGTCATTTAGGTAGTCCTAGCAGTTTGAATCGAAAGATGATTAGTGAAAAGATAATCATCTAAGTCAATAGGGGATATTGGCGATCGCTAGATTAACAATGTACATTATAAAAATACCTCAATGTCAAAAAAAGTATTTATTCTTCTCAGTTATTAAGAAAGCAAATCTAGCGGAGTTCGGAGACAGTGTAACGAGCCAAGAATATTTACCGATATTATGCCTAATTAGATCGAACTGAATGCGATCACTTTACTCAACAATAATTTATGCATCGCGTAATATGTGAATAAATAATTCAAACATAAAACATCAAGCTGTTTGTCTGGTTAAAATAATTGCATCAACTTAAGGCGAACGAAATAAATTTTGACAGATCCCAAAGATTTCCCCTATAACCAAGTTTGCTTCAAAGGGAGCCACAACTCTTATGAGCGTGACGGTATTGCGATCGCTCAACAAATAGAAAAAGGTTGTCGAGGATTAGAGTTAGATATTGCCCAGTCTGCTGATGGTGAAGACTGGTCGGTAGAACATGATGACAAATATTTTTCTGACCCAGAGAAACAGTTAGCAAAGTATCTAGCAGAATTAAACACTTGGTCTATTGATAATGCTGGTCATGATGTAATTACCGTTCATCTTGACCTCAAGAAAGCTAACTATAAATCCAATACATCAAAGTTTCCCGAAGAATTAGATCGATACATCCGCAATAATATCGATCCCGCAAGAATTTTTTGTCCCAAAGACCTGATGGGGAAAAAAGTTAGTTTAGCTCACGGTGCGAGAACTTATGGTTGGCCCAAACTGAAAGATTTAGATGGCAAGTTTATCTTTTGTCTTACTGGAAACGATGTGCTGAGTCTCAAGCAGCTTGCTAAAAAACATTATGCAGCAACTTTGCCGAAAGAAAGACTTTGTTTTACCGATCTCAGAAAAAAGAGGGGAGGAAAACCCAATCCTGGTAGGACAATTTACTTTAATTACAATTTTGACGATGGACCTATAAAAATAAGCAATAAAGATTGGACAAAAATCATTAAAAATTTTGCAGGAAAAGATGATGTTATCACTAGAACTTTTGGACTTAATGATCGCCAAAAATGGCAAAGAGCATTAGATTCAGGTTTCAATATTTTAGTAACGGATAACATTGATGAATCTTGGGCTAAAGTATCAAAGTCTTCTCCTTTTAAGGTACTTTAAATATTACTTCGTAACGGACTTACGCAAGCTTTGGTTCTTAGGTTAGCAATCGATCTGAGTTTGAATATGAATTAAAGCTAAAAAATATTCAAGCAAATATAGAAAGAAAACAATTATCAAAACGGTATTGATAAACTAAACACAGCCGTTCCTGATGTAGTTGCGATCTCCGAAATTCTTAGAGACACTTATGAATATACTTTAATTAATCCCGATTGTGATTCAGAAGCTATATTAGATGTTTACGCTACCAAAAATAAGCTAGAAACGCTTTTAACAGATATTCTGCCCAATAAGATAAAGCCTAACAAAAGCGATCGCCTAATTTTCTATTTCGCAGGACACGGTATTGCTCGTAATAGCGATGATGAACCCCAAGGCTTTCTTGTGCCTCAAGATGCAGACATGAAACGGCAAGATTCTTTATTAAGGATGAGTGACGTTCATGATTGGTTACTCCCATCCCGCTATAAAATTACCTAAAATAGAATAGTCGAAATAAAGTGGAGAAATGAGGAGTAGAACACAACAGTTAAAGAAGCAGCAATTGAACTTAGAGGAGTGGCAAAAGCTTTATTACCAGAATCAAAGAA
>JBCDDK010000200.1:0-8292 GCA_039180345.1 Cyanobacteria bacterium P01_G01_bin.39
AACAATACTGCCGTTTTAAAACGACAGTATTGTTTTTACCAGTAGTAAAAATCATGCTCAAAACTTTTTACCCTAGTGGCATTAATACTTCAACTTGGAGATAAACCCTTTTCCTGGAGCCACTCTTGATTGTAAATTCGAGATTGGTATCTTGCTCCTCCATCACACAACACCGTCACGATGGTATGCCCAGGTCCCATTTGCTTGGCTAATGCCACTGCTGCACCGACATTAATACCGACCGAACCGCCCATAAACAAACCTTCACGATGTAACAATTGATAGATAACTCGAATGCATTCGGAGTCATCAATTTGAATCGCATCATCAATGGGCGCACCAGCCATGTTACCTGTAATCCGACTATTACCAATCCCTTCGGTAATTGAATTGCCCTCGGGTTTTATTTCTCCCGTCTTGACATAGCTATATAAACCACTGCCCATCGGATCAGCAACCACGCATTTAACATCGGGGTTTTGCTCCTTGAGATACATTGCGACTCCAGCATAGGTTCCACCTGTTCCTGTGGCAGCAACCCACCCATTGATTTGACCATCAGTTTGCGCCCAAATTTCTGCGCCAGTAGTCTCGTAATGTGCTTGACGATTAGCCAAATTTTCAAATTGATTTGCCCAAATCGCATTGTCTAATTCGGCAGCGACTCGACCCGAAACCTTGACGTAATTATTAGGATTTTTATAAGGTACGGCAGGAACTAGCCTAACTTCTGCCCCCAAGGTTCTTAAAGTATCAATTTTTTCCTGTGATTGAGTTTCGGGAATGATAATTAAACACTTGTAACCCTTAGCATTGCAGATATGAGCCAAACCGATTCCTGTGTTACCTGCCGTCCCCTCAACCACAGTACCACCTGGTTTAAGTAGTCCTTTTTTTTCGGCATCTTCAATAATGTATAGTGCTGCGCGATCTTTAACCGATCCTCCAGGATTGAGAAACTCAGCTTTGCCCAAAATTTCACATCCTGTTGCTTCGCTAAAGCTATTGAGGCGAATTAAAGGAGTATTCCCTACCGTAGCAACAAAACCATTCTTGATATCCATACCTAAAAATCTACATAAAATCGACTCTCTAGTCTTAAGATTACCTGAATTTAGACTTCAAAGTGGGAATTAATGACCACGCTAATCTAGCTGATGATAACCTTCTGCAATTAGTTTGGGCTTAATATAAAGATTTTCCAGCAGTACGCCCATTCCTGCGACCCAAGGAGGAACAATCAGTGCGCCAATAATTCCTAGTACCTGCGCCCCTCCTAGAACAGCTAAAAGTTGATATAGAGGAGGAACCTTGACTGAATTTCCCACTAATAGAGGATCTAAAACATAGGTTTCTAAGTTTTGAACAATCACAAATAATAGTAAAACCCAAACAATAGTAAGCCCCCCTTGGGAAGTAGAGACAATTAAAGCAGGAATTGCACCTAAGATTGGACCAAAAAAGGGAATCAAGTTAGTAAATCCAGCAATTACCCCCAAACCCAGAGCTAATTCTGATAAGCCTAAAAATCGGAGGCTGACGCTAATCACAATACCTAAGATACTAGAAACCAAAATTCGTCCTTGAATATAACCTCCCATCCTTTTTGCTACTGGTTCAATTTGCAGTGAGAGGTGTTTATTCCAGGGTTGGGGAAATAAATTAATAATATCTTGCAAAAGTTGCTTTGAGCCTGCAAGCATATATGCTGAAAGTAGCAATGCCAATATAGCGCTTAATACGCTACCAATGATGCCCCTAGTAACGCTATAGGAGCGAACTACTAACTGCTGACTAGAGCGAATTGCCCAAGAGGTTAGCCCTTGGAGATCTAGCATCTGATTGATTACGTCTGGGGCGCCTGTTTCGCTCATGCCAAAACGCAAGATTAGACTCGACAAAAGTGATCGCAAAGTCTCAACATAACTGGGAAATTTACCAATCAAAATCTCAATCTGCTGTACTACTGTTGGACCGATAATCAGCCCAAATCCCGTCAGGGTAGCAATTAAACCAGCGTATACAATTAAAACTGCCAAAAATCTCGGTATTCCAATTCGCTGAGTTGTATTAACAATAGGAGCCAAGGTTGCCGATAACACCACGGAAATCATGAGAATCACGATAAGACTTCTTAACTGCCACATGAGGAGTAGCAGTAAAGGCAAAGTCACGAGCAAAACTATATTGGTTATGGAAAGGGAAATTTTTCTATTATTCATTGAGTCAAAGCTAAAAGCTATTACCCGCAAGCTAAAAAAATTGATAACTAGCCTGTGACATATGGAGACAGTCTATTACTTTTAAATTCTCGCTTTGCCGTGGGTAATCAATCAGGCTCGGCTTAAGCAGCGATTTTACTAGGTTTGTTAGAAGTTAAACTAAAGATAGTTCAATTTTTTCTCCTGATTGGGGATTGATCGCTTTAGTAGCAAGCTGATGTTGTTGCAACAAGTCGTTAAATTCTTTTACTGTACCTTCTGCCTTGAGGATTGACACCAATAGTCCCTGAAAATCGATATCTCCCCCTGCGGCGGTGGACAAAATTACTTGAGGCTTTAACCACTGGCAAACTTGCATTGCTGTTTCCTGACCTTTGATTACTGCTCCTAGTAAGGGAAGCTTAAGGTTAATTAACGGGGTAATAATAACATCAATATTGACCTCATCCTTGAGAGACTCTGAGTGGTAGCCGTGAGGTTCATAATAAATATTTTTGCCTGACTCTAAGCCCTTGATAATGTAACCATTCTCGACCAAAGTTGGTCCAATGGGAGAACCTGGAACAGCTTTTATGGCAACGTTTCCTAGCTTAAAAGTTGATTCGTGTTCTAGAGCCGTAACGGTCTGATATCCTAGTTCTTGAGCTACCTTTGCCCCGTTAGGAGATGCCACAACAGGAATATTTTTGTCCAGTTGTTTTAAGGTAGGTGGATGAGCGTGGTCTTCAAGTCCTTGAGAAAGCAAAATCAAGTCAATGTTTTCGGGGATTGGTTGAGGATTATTTTTTTTGCCCTCAAACAGCCATGCTAAATTACCAAAGGTCAATTTACCCACGAGCCAAGGATCAAGCAGAATTCGTTGATGGTCAATTTCGATCAGCCAGCTATTACTATCAAAATAAGTAAGATTAATCATGGTCATTTGCCCTATACTTTCTTACTATTGTAAATATTTGTTAACAAAAAAGCTGGTTTAGAAGTTTAATTGAGTCAAAATTAATTTTCCAGGATATTTAGCAGTGATCTCGCTCAAAGGTAAGTTAAGTCTTATTTACATTAGATCCCTGGGAACTATGTTCTCGGCTTGAGTAGGAAAATAAATAAATTATTGAGTTTGTTTGGCTCTAGCTTTTAATCTCTAGAACAGATTTAGCTAAAAATACTTGGTTTTACCGTACTATATTTTGAATAATCAACGTGTCACGCAAGTCTTGAAATGAAAGCATTAAGCTTAGGTTATGAGGTGGTTAAGAGCTACTTTAACTAAAAGTTAAAATGATCATAACTGTTGCCTACTAGTATTAGGCTGAACGATTAAAGAATAAATTGACTTATAAATTTAAATCTCAGAGCAAGAAAATTTTATGATTTACGATAAGCAGCCTGTTAATAAAGCAGAAGCGGTATTGCAGACAGAGAATGTCAATGTTTATTATGGTAACTTTTTAGCTGTTAAAGGGATCTATCTTGACGTACCCAAAAATAGGGTTACGGCATTTATTGGACCTTCTGGTTGCGGTAAAAGTACTTTGTTACGTTGTTACAATCGCCTCAATGATCTAATTCCGATTTTCCGTTTAGAGGGCTTGGTAACCTACAACAATCAAAATCTTTACGGCAAAGATATCGACCCTGTTCAAGTACGACGTAAGATTGGCATGGTTTTCCAAAGACCAAATCCATTTCCCAAATCGATTTATGACAATATTGCTTTTGGTGCTAGAATTAACGGCTACAAAGGTAATATGGATGAACTAGTAGAGCGATCGCTCCGTGGTGCAGCTTTATGGGATGAGGTCAAAGATAAGCTAAAGCAAAGTGGTTTGGCCCTTAGTGGTGGACAGCAGCAAAGATTGTGCATTGCCCGAACTATTGCCCTCCAGCCTGAGGTGGTTTTAATGGATGAACCCTGTTCAGCTTTAGACCCCATTTCTACCCTTAAGGTAGAAGAATTAATCCATCAGCTAAAAGAAAATTACACTATAGTCATCGTTACTCACAACATGCAGCAGGCTTCGCGGGTAGCCGACTATACTGGATTTTTTAACGTCACCGAAGTTGAAGGAGGAAACCGTCAGGGTTATCTAGCAGAATTTGCTCCCACTGAACAAATCTTCCAAAATCCTCAAGAAGAAGCAACTCAACAATATGTCAGCGGACGCTTTGGTTAATTGTTGCTTAAGTTAGATTCTGATAAGCGATAAATAATAGATCTCTGGCAAAAAGAATCATCTGTATTAGAAGTTAATAGTTATTAGCACCACAAGGGCGTAACATCATTTGTCAACAATATCAACTAATTTGAGACTTATGCCCTAGGTCTACTGATTACTGTTAAATGTTCTATGTTCAATGATTGGTCGATTTATTGATAGGATAAGTTGAACCTGGGATCGTCACAATTAAAATTATGTTTTCTAAAAAATATCTATCTCGCCTGCTAGCTTTAGTTTTGGTAGCTGCCATCAGCTTAATGGGATGTACCTCTAATCCCTCAGGATTATCTGGTAATTACCGACAAGATACCCTAGCAGTGTTAGAGAATTTAAGAACTGCCATCGACTTACCTGATGATGCTAGCAACAAAAAAGAAGTAGTCACTCTAGCCCGTCGTCAAATTAGCGATTATGCTTCTCGCTATCGTCGTAATACCAAAACTGCTGGTTTAAGATCCTTTACTACTATGCAAACTGCGCTAAATGCGATCGCAGGATACTATAGTTCTTATGGTAATCGTCCTGTACCTGAAAAGCTAAGAAAGCGTTTGAATCAAGAGTTTAAACAGGTTGAAATATCTCTAAAACGGGGCGTATAGTTTCAAGTTTAAGCTTTCAATTTAATCAGTTTTGTTTATCCCCCATTTATAATCCTCTTATAATTTAAGGGGGTTTTTTATTGAAAAACAATTATCAAATTTAATATAGCAATTCTTAGAGTTGTGAGGTATCGTCTACACTTTGGTTTTTGTTAATTGTTGATAGTTAATTGTTGATAGTTGATAGTTGATAGTTGATAGGTTATATCTCATGTATTCGAGAACTGCTATAGTATCTTTCAAGTTAAGTCAATCATGTAGATATTATAGTCATTCCTAATAAGAACCATCCCGTTAGTACGTACTAGTCCCTAGTCCCTAATCCCTAATCCCTAATCCCTAATCCCTAATCCCCCGAACAAATTACTGAGATGGTAGGTCAATTAATTAGAACGACTATAGTTTATTGTTTGGAATCGAGGGTGATTCTGCCATCTTCGAGTTCTACCAGGCGATCTGCTACGTCCAGAATGCGATTGTCGTGAGTTACGATTAAAATCGTGCAGCCTTGTTCTCTGGCTAGCTGCTGCATTAAATCCACTACATCCCTCCCCGATTTACTATCTAAAGCTGCGGTAGGTTCATCGGCTAAAACTAGCTTCGGACGAGACACTAAAGCGCGGGCGATCGCCACCCGTTGTTTTTGTCCCCCAGAAAGGTTTTGGGGATAATAATCAATATGTTCTCCCAAGCCGACAGATGTCAGTAATGCGATCGCTCTTTGTTCTACTTCCGAACTTTTTATGCCGTTGTGTAACTTCAATGACATCTGTACATTTTGTTTGGCAGTTAAAGAAGCTAATAAATTATGTGCCTGGAAGATATAGCCGATATTTCTTCTAGTTTCTACCAGTTTGTTTTTATTTGCACCAACTAACTCTTCGCTAAACACTTTTAAACTACCCGACTGTGGCGATCTTAATCCACCCATCAAAGTTAAAAGAGTAGTTTTTCCCGAACCAGAAGGTCCTTTTAAGATAATCACTTCCCCCGAATTAAGCACCAGATCGATATCAAATAAAATTTGTTTTCTTAGTTTGCCTTCACCAAAGAAATGATCTAAATTTTTAATATTGACTACTCGATCTCTTGTTAATTGTTGATGGTTAATTGTTAATTGAGTACTGTTCATTCCGATTACTTGTTAATTGTTAATTGTTAATTGTTGATAGTTGATAGTTGATTATTAAAGACAGATCGAATACAAACTAGTCGCGATTAGCTTTACGAAGAGAATTTAGATAAGCGTTAAGTTTTGGCGATAGTTCATCAATGATTGGTTTGATATTGTTTATTTGTTCTGTAGTAATTAATTTGCGATAACAAGCAAGTCTCAGCCAATGAATCGTTTCGTACAAAGAGCCTCTTGCTATCTTGACGAGTGACCCCGCGTCGGCGAAAGACGCAAGGGAATGCACGAGTCGCGACAAAACTTTGGTTATCTTTGCTATTGTAACGACCATTACCTTCTGCGATGTTTGCTCCAATACTATCCGCCGAACGTACTATTTGTTTGCCTAACGTATCTTTAGGAAAATATTCCTAAGTTGCGACAACTTTCCAAATTTCATTGGCTAATTGTTCTGATAATTGATAAACTCTTAACTTCTCGAAATCTGGTCTACCCATAGCCCGATTAACAATTAACAATTAACAATTAACCATCAACCATCAACCATCAACCATCAACAAATTAAAAAATATCTGCTGGATCGGCTGCACTTAATTTCCTGACGGCGACAGTACCAGAAGCACAACACATGACAATGGTTAGAATTAATACTGTTATGGCGCGATTGGCTGTCATTGCTAGAGGTAATGCCGTTGCACCTGCTGCCAGACTGTATAATCCTGTAGCAATAAAATAGCCAGGGATAAAACCTAATACAGCTAAAATTACTGCTTCTTGAAATACTAAAACTACGAAATAACTATCCTTATATCCCATCGCTTTGAGGGTGGCATATTCTGATAAGTGATTTGCCACATCGGTATAAAGAATTTGGTAAACAATAACCGTACCAACCACAAAGCCAATCGCCGTTCCGAGAGTAAAAATAAACCCAATTGCTGTGGCAGTTTGCCAATAGGATATTTCCTCTTGAATAAACTCTTCGCGATTGAATATTTCTACATCATTGGGTAGTTTTGCTTTTAATGTTGCTTGGGCTTGCTCGATATTTGCCCCAGGCTTGAGTTTAATAATTCCCACATCAATTAATCCTTTTTGACGTTCGGGAAAGATACGTAAAAAGTTAGTATCGCTGGTAATAATGTTACCATCGGCAGCAAAAGAAGCCCCCATCGTAAATAATCCGCCAACTTTAACTTTGCGAAAAGAAACTTCTGTAGTTACTGTTTCTTGTCGCTTTAGTAGATTGGGAATTGCCCCAAATTCGGCACGAGAGCGATCGTCAAACAATACTACATCGGGAAGTTTTACCTGATCGATATTTTCTTCAACTCCTGGCAAACCTACAGTATCCTTAGCAGGGTTAAAACCAATAGTTAAAATAGTGCGGGTGTTACGATCAACAGGATTTTTCCAAGAACCATAATCAAGATAGATCGGAATTACAGATTCTACCTCGTCAATTGCTGCTGATTCATACAAACGCCGTTCGGAAAAGGGTTCGGTGAAGCCTAAAGCATCTGACTGGGGACTCATCAAAAATATATCCCCCTTCAAAGCCTTGTGAAAAGTCACACTACTATCAAATAAAGATGCTTGAAAACCTAACTGAATAAACATCAGCATATCCGCAAAACCAATCCCCGCTAAAGCAATTAATAAGCGGGCTTTTTCATGGCTTAACTGTAACCAAGAGAGTGGTGTTTTCATTTGTCATTCACCATTTATCATTTATTAATGTTCAATGTTCAATGTTCAATGATTTTGACGATCGCCTTAGAATTAGTCAGATGAGCCACACGCTCGCTTGTCTGAGGATCGAGGTTTATTTTGACTTCTAGCACTCTGCTATCGACATCAGCAGCAGGATCGGTATTAAGAACGTCTTGTTTGCCAATTTTTAAGCCAATATGCTTGACTTCTCCCGTAATTTCTCCCTCAAATGCTCCTGTTTCACTTTTAATAGTGGCGGTTTGTCCTAGTTTGACTTTGGCAATGTCGCTTTCGTATATTTCCGCAACTACCATCATCTTGCTAGTTTGAGCAAATTCCACAACCCCGTCTTCACCGACTATTTCTCCTGGATAAGTAGTGATTTTGACGATCTGTCCATCCTTGGGTGC
>JBCDDK010000201.1:0-8131 GCA_039180345.1 Cyanobacteria bacterium P01_G01_bin.39
ATACTCAAAAAAAACCATTGCCATAATCATTGGTAGTGGGAATCATTATTTAGCAGCACTTATTTGCTCGTCGTATTCGTGGTTATTGGGGAGTTGAAAATAAAGTGCATTACTGTAAAGATGTCACCATGGGAGAAGATCAAGGGAGCATTCGTACTGAACCTTGACCCCAGATTTGGTCAATTGCTCGTAATTTGACACTTAATTTATATCGAAATGCTGGTTTTAGCAACATGGCTCAAGCCAAAAGAAAATCGCAATTTGGAATAAGGCATATTTTGTCCCTTTTTAGAATGAAATAGCCCTGTAGAGAAACCAAGGCTATATTTGTAATTGAAAACTAATATAAATATAGTCATTACAATTATGATAGGCGAGAATAATACTAGAGGAAACCAAATAATTTCTCTATTGCTAAAATATCTGGAAAATAGAATTTCTGCTAAGAGTTTAGTATGGTTAAAGCAAAAAACAGTAGAGATTAATAATGGTGCTGCCTCAAGAATTTTTTTTATTTCCTATAGTGCTGTCCCTCGTTATCTTGGTAAAGAAAAATTAAATTTATCCTCAGAAGAATTACAGTTAGCCATTGAATTAGTTCCAGGATGGAATCCTGCCAACTGGACTGTAGATCAGGTTGGTCGAACTTTATTGCTGTTATCATTCCCCTCGGCAGATGCAGTTATGTATGCTGGCACTTTGGAAAAAATTATTCGATCAGCAGATGTGTCAGAAGCGATCGCGTTTTATCAAAGTCTGGCTTTGCTACCTCATCCAGAAAAATTTCAATTACGTGCCGCCGAAGGAATTCGGACTAACATGACTTCTGTATTTAATGCCGTAGCTCATCACAATCCTTATCCTGCTGAATATCTAGATGATTTAGCCTGGAATCAGATGGTACTCAAAGCATTATTTGTGGGGAGTTCCCTAAAGCCTATTTACGGTTTAGAACGCCGTAATAATTTGGAATTATCCCAAATGTTAATTGACTATGCCCGCGAAAGATTAGCGGCAAATCGAGCAGTTAGTAATGAATTATGGGAATTGGTAATTCCCTTTCAGCCAGCTGTTGTAGCTAAACTCCAACAAGAATCAAACAAAGTACGTCACTAATTTTTATGCACCTAAAATATATCTAAAATCAAACAAATTTAACTACTAGATTTTAGACAAATTGATTTGCTTTAGGTAAGTTTTGGGTACTTTAAAGGTAGATGCTGAGTTTAATCTCAACAGCACAAATATAGTTCATTTATCAGTTAACTCTGGCTACAACTAGTGTTTTAGTGGTGCCTCGGTAACTTGAAACAAAGTTATTAATTTACTTTAAATAATTACGATAAAAATATCAAAATTTATGGAACGCAATAATATGATGCTGCTTGATCCTCATATCCATATGACTGCCAGAACTACTGATGATTATCAGGCAATGGCGAAAGCAGGAATCGTGGCAGTAATTGAGCCAGCTTTTTGGTTAGGGCAACCCCGTACTAGCGCTGATACCTATCGAGATTATCTCAGTTCTTTAGTCGGTTGGGAAAGATTCCGTGCGAGTCAGTTTGGCATCAAACATTACTGCACTATTGGTTTAAACTCCAAGGAGGCAAATAATGAAGCCTTGGCAGAAGCTGTAATGGAAATTTTGCCTTTATATGCCTGTAAAGAAGGAGTAGTTGCTATTGGTGAAATTGGTTATGACGATATGACTCCCGCTGAAGATAAATATTTTCGGCTTCAGTTGGAGTTAGCAAAAGAGTTAGATCTACCTGTCATGATTCATACTCCCCATCGGGACAAAAAGTCAGGTACTTCTCGCAGTATGGATGTCTGCATAGAACATGGTTTACAACCATCTCAGGTAATTGTCGATCACAATAACGAAGAAACTGCGAAGGAAGTATTAGACCGAGGCTTTTGGGCAGGATTTACCATTTATCCACATACCAAAATGGGTAACGAAAGAATGGTAGAGGTCGTACGTACTTATGGTTGCGATCGCATTATTGTTGATAGCAGTGCTGACTGGGGGGTAAGTGATCCTTTAGCTGTTCCTAAAACCGCTCAATTGATGGCGCTACGAGGTATTCCTGAAGATCAGATACAAGCGGTATGTTATCAAAATGCCCTGGCTGCTTATGGTCAAAGTGGACAAATTAAAGAGTCTGATTGGTTAGATGCAACTCCCATTGATCAGCGTCAACTTTACAGTGGTAATTCTGTTCTTAGAGGTCAACAGCCTTTAGTTGAGTCAACTCCAGAACAATCGGTAGTGATTGTTTAATCAGTTATTAGTCATCATTTATGTCTACGACAAGTATTAAATCTGATCAGTCTCAATCTATTGGGGCTTATTTAAAGGCTTATTTACAATTAATGCGTCCTGCCAATATTATCACTGCCTGGGCAGATATCTTGTTGGGTTGTGCTGCTGCGGGAATTGCTTTAGCCAACAATTTTGATTTTGCAACTCTAGGGTTGTTAATTGTAGCTACTACAGGGCTTTATGGCGGCGGCGTTGTCTTTAACGATGTCTGCGATGCCAAGCTGGATGCAATTGAACGCCCAGAAAGACCTATTCCCAGTGGTCGAGCATCTTTATCTGGTGCGATCGCCTTGGGAATAGGTTTATTATTACTAGGCACCCTTTGCGCGTCTTTAGTATCAAGTTTGAGTGGGATTTTAGCAACAATTGTTGCCGTAACGGCTTTGGTATATGACAAGTGGGGTAAACATCAAACATTATTTGCCCCCTTTAATATGGGCTTGTGTCGTGGCGGAAATTTACTGCTTGGAGTTAGTGCTATTCCTTATGCAGTAAGCGATCGCTGGTATCTGGCTTTGATTCCAATTATCTATATTGCAGCGATAACCGCCATTTCCCAAGGAGAAGTTCATGGGGGGAAGAAAACAACTGGATTTATAGCGATCGCTTTGATAGCTGTCGTAATTAATAGCGTGTTGTGTTTATCATTATTGTCTGAATATAGCTTATTACTGACTCTGCCTTTTTTAGCGTTATTCACAGCATCGGTGTTTCCACCATTTGTTGAGGCGGCACTTAATCCCAATGCTGAACTAATTCAAACAGCGGTTAAAGCAGGAGTTTTGTCTTTAATTATTTTAGATGCAGCGATCGCGGCTGGTTTTACTAACTGGCTTTATGGCTTGTCAGTTTTAGCTTTGCTTCCTTTATCTCGCTTTTTGGGACGCATGTTTGCCGTTACTTAAATACTTAGCTGTTTCTAATCAAGCTATCAAAGCATCTTTTTTATTGGCTTGATAGCTATCTAATTTTTTTAATCAATTATTTATTTAAACTATTTATGTTAATCCAAAATTCTCAAGCTGTTCATTCTAAGACGCTACAGCAAAATGTAGAGGTCAAATTCTCTTATGAGGTTCATTTTACCAGGGGTTTGTTTGCAACTAGTAATCCTTTACTATCAAAAACAGTGGGAGCAACCCACAACGAAGCTAAATCATGCATAATTGCTATAGATTCTGGAGTAATTGAACATCACCCTCAATTAATTAGCCAGATTGACAGCTATTTCCAGCTTTATGCTCAAAATCTACAGTTGGCAGCCAATCCAATTATTATTCCTGGGGGAGAAGCAGCAAAAAATGACCCTAGCTTAATTGCCAAGATTCATCTCTGTATCGAACAAGTAGGGTTGTGTCGTCATTCCTATGTCCTGGCTATCGGCGGTGGTGCAGTGGTGGACATGGTAGGCTATGCTGCTGCCACAGCCCATCGCGGAGTACGTCTAATTCGCATCCCGACTACGGTATTGGCACAGAATGATTCTGGTGTCGGTGTTAAGAACGGCATAAATGCCTATGGCAAGAAAAACTTTTTAGGTACCTTCGCCCCACCCTACGCTGTGCTAAATGATTTTGATTTTCTAGACACATTAGGCGATCGCGATTGGCGTTCTGGTATTGCCGAAGCGGTTAAAGTATCCCTGATCAAAGATCGTGAGTTTTTTGATTTCATTAGTCATAATGCAAAGAACTTGGCAGCCCGTGATACCAAAGCCATGGAGTACCTGATTTATCGTTGCTGTGAACTACACCTCGATCATATTGCTAACTATGGCGATCCTTTTGAAATGGGTTCTTCTCGTCCCCTAGATTTTGGTCACTGGGCGGCACATAAACTAGAACATCTTACTGATTACCGTCTGCGACACGGTGAGGCGGTAGCAATTGGCATGGCTTTAGACTGCACCTATTCTTATCTGACTGGTTTGTTAAACAAAGCGGATTGGGAACAGGTTCTTGCGACGTTAAAGCAGCTAGGATTTGAGCTATATGCAGCAGAATTATCAAGTAAATTAACAGAAATAGAATCTTCATACTCTATTTTCTCTGGTTTAACTGAATTTAGAGAGCATTTGGGGGGAGAACTTGCAATTACGCTTCTAAAAGACCTGGGAACAGGAATAGAAGTAAATCAGGTGAGCATTCCTACTTTTCGCCAAGCAATCTTGATGTTGCAAGAAATTGAAGTTAAAACTGGACATTGAACATTGAACATTAATTTATTCAGATGGGGATTTAAGTTCCTAATAAGTACTAAAAGGCTAACTGGTAAATGATAAATGTTAATTGATAAATGATAAATGTTTAACCTATAGCTATATCTCTTTATCTCTGTGAAGCTTGCAACTAAAACTAACCTACATTTAACCTACTGCACCAATATCCATCCAGGAGAAACTTGGTCAGAGGTGAAAACTAACCTAAAACAATATATTCCTCAGTTAAAAGCGCGATTGTCTCCTGATACTGCTTTTGGTATCGGTTTACGCCTAGCAGATATTGCGGCTAGGGAATTATTGGCGGGAGATAATCTTGAGCAGTTTCAAACCTGGCTTAAATCTCAAGATCTATACGTTTTTACTCTTAATGGCTTTCCTTTTGGCAGTTTCCATCATCAGGTAGTTAAGGATAAAGTTTATGCCCCTGACTGGTCTACAAACGAACGTTTGCACTATACCAGCAGGCTAATTAAAATTTTAACGGCATTACTGCCATCAGGACTTGATGGGGGGATTTCTACTTTACCGATCTCCTATAAACCCTGGTGGCATAACCATCAGCAGCGAGATCAAGTTTTAACTCAAAGTAGTCTTAATTTAGCTCAGGCGATCGCCGAATTAGCAGCAGTTAAGCAAAGCACAGGTAAGCTAATCCATATTGATCTAGAACCTGAACCCGATGGGATGCTGGAGAACACCCAAGAGATCATTGATTTCTTTCAAGATTGGCTTTTTCCTCTAGCAGGTAAGTGGTTACAGGAGAATCAAGGAGTTGATCAGGCGATCGCTAAAGATTGGATCACTGAACATATTAGGGTTTGTTATGATACCTGTCATTTTGCTGTGGAGTACGAATCACCCCAGTATATTATTCAAAGTTTGCAGCAAGCAGGTATTAAAATTGGCAAAATTCAGCTTAGTTCGGCAATAAAAATTGATATTACCACTGAAATAAATCAAAGACAAGATATTTTAGCCAAACTTGATTCTTTTGCTGAATCTACTTATCTGCATCAGGTAATTGCCCGAGATGCCAATGGCAATCTTAAACATTATGCCGATTTAGCTGATGCCTTAGAACATTTTTTAACTACTGAAGCCCAACAATGGCGCACTCACTTTCATGTACCGATCTTTATTCCCAAATTTCAGCCATTTGAATCAACTCAAGACCATATTCTCAAGCTGTTAAACATGTTGCCTTGTGACTCAATTGGTCAACATCTAGAAATAGAAACCTATACCTGGGAAGTATTACCACAGGAATTGAAGTTAGATATTGTGACATCTATCGAACGGGAATATCAATGGGTTTTGTCAAATATCAGTCAACAGTCCTAGCGATTGCCGTTGCGAGAAATGGCATCATTCTTCTGTCACCTAGCACGATTTAAAGCTCAAAATATTAAGTGCAATCTTAAGAATAAATGGGAGTAGAGTGCAATAGCCAACAACAAGAAATCAGAAGAAAGTAATTAACATTGCTAATAAACTATTTTAACTATTAACAAGTTTTCTGGCTGCTTGTTCTATTTGTTCAAACTGACTTGTTAACGGTAAAATATTTTGTTCTTCAGCCTCTACATAATTATAAATATTAATAAAATTGCGTTCAATTTCTTCGTAGATAACATCTAATTTAGAATTTAATTTAGTTGATAATTCGCTTTCAAAACGCGCCTTTTCTCGATCTAACTTCTCTTCAAACTGCTTGATAATCTTGCGTTTTTTTAATACTAAAGTTCCTCCTGCAAACAATAAACCGACTCCTGCAAATGCTGTGCCAATAATATCTAATAATACAATTTCCGTCAGTGCGGCGATCGCAGTTCCCGCAACGGTAGCAGCACCACCACCGATAAATCTGGGAGCAACGCTGGCATTGACAGATTCTATGGACTGGAGAAAAGTTTTATCGTCGAGTAAAGTGGCAACTTTCTGCTGTACATCCTCGACTATTTCTTGTCGGCTTTCAATGGTGTTAACGTTGATGGCGTTAGTATTAACCTGGTTAACTTTAATCTCCTGTAAATTATTAACCAGACTTTGCAATAACTCTTTGATGCCGCCGACAAAATGTTTAATGCCGTCTTGAGATATTTCTCCTAAAGACGCTTTTAACTCTTGCTCACAACTTTGCTTTAATTCATCCATCCAGGTCGGAGCAGATTTTTGGCTGCGAAACAATACTGCAAATGAACCTTTAACTAAGGTGAATAAAGATAATTGTTCTCGAAAATCCGATTTTACTCTGGCGGTGATTGTATCGTATTTATTCAATAAGCGATTAATCAGCGATTCTAGTTCAAAACCTGACTGTCTTTTATTTTGCTGTAACTTAGCCTTAATCTTACTAACAATCGCCTGATCTTTAGCTAGCTGCTGCTGCACAGAAAGTAAATCTTTTCTCAAAAGAGCAATAATCTGTTCGCTAGTTTGTTGCAGGCCCTCAAGTTTAAGCTGTTTGGTGCTTCCATCTTGTAGTGTCTGCTGAATGTAATTTCTTACCTCATTAAAACCACTAATGTCAGCTTGACCATTGGCTTCCCATTCCACGGAGGTAGCAAATACTACTGGCGAGGAGATACCCTTTTGTAAAGCCAATTCCCTTAGTTTCTCCTTATTTTTGGCTAATTCTTCAGGCTTAGTCAGATCAGCCTGTTGCATCACAAACACAACTTTTTTGCGCCATTCATTATTAACAAAATCTAATAATTCCCAGGCGCTGCGAGTGTAAGGATTCTTCGCAAAAAAGACAAAAAATATTAAATCGCTGTTGGGAATAAACTCTTTAGTAATTTCCTGATGATTTTCCACAATAGTATTAGTACCAGGAGTATCAACCACTGATAGATTGGTCAAAATCTGGTTTGGTAAGCCAATCTTACGCAAATACTGGCTAACAGTTTGTTCAGTTGGCTGATCAGCATACACAATTTGTTGGATAACATCAGTACAGGGATCGGCTGCTGTTTTACAAATATCTGCCTGCAACAAAGCATTAATAAAGCTGCTTTTACCTGCCTTTACTTCACCCACCACGACAAATAAAAACGGCTCATTGATATTAGCTCTAAGATTAAGAATAGTTACCTGTAATTGCTGATTATTAACTTCTGTAGCAAAAATTTGTAATTGGTTGAGTAAATCATCTAAATTCGACTGATATTTTACCAAAGCTTGATCAACAATCAGATGATCCATGGTCACAAGATCCTGTCAAGCAGGATTTAAAATAAAGAATAATAAGAAGCAGGTTATAGATAAGAATATAAACCTTATTTTAGTCAAATTAGTTGTCAACTAGATAAAAACAAAGATGAACGACCCTGCCGTAAAACGACAGGGCTGACTCACCATTAATTAAATCAAGTATTCAAACAGCCATATTCCTATCTTCTCTAAACAAAATCAGCAGCAGTAAGATCAGCGGCATTCATACCATTAACCGTTGCCAACAATTGATTACCATTACTCGCATCACGGATTAAAGCAGCAGTCTGGTTAGCATCATCACTAATTCCCAAATCAGCAAAAGCCAAAGAATTCAATAACCTAAACGAATCAACCCCATCAGTAAA
>JBCDDK010000202.1:0-7934 GCA_039180345.1 Cyanobacteria bacterium P01_G01_bin.39
AACGTAACGATTGAACAAATTGAACAAAAATTGAGTGATTATTTTTTGTCCCATCAACTTCAGACACCCAAGCAGATTAAGAATACCATTTGTCATATCGGTAATTTGGTTCGGTAATCTTCAGGTGGGATGGGAGTAGCACTTACGTTCCTCTTGGTTGTACCAAAGAAGAAATCGATCTCGTTTCACAACAAGTAATTGGTAAGAGTACCTACGGGGAAGCAGATGGCTGGATTGATGGCTATATCGATCTTTGGTTATGCGATCGTTCGAAAGAACATATTTCTATTTTGGGCGAGTTTGGTACTGGTAAAACTTGGTTTACTCTCCACTTTGCTTGGAAAGAATTACAAAAATATTTAGATGCCAAACAACGAGGTGTAGAACGTCCTCGTTTGCCCATTGTAATCCCTTTAAGAGACTACGCCAAAGCCCTTGATGTGGGTAATGTGATTGCGGGGTTTTTCTTTAGTAAACACAATATTCGTCTTACCCGCGAAGTATTTGATCGCCTCAACCGTATGGGTAAGCTATTGCTGATCTTTGATGGTTTTGACGAGATGGCGGATAAAGTAGATCGCCAAAAAATGATTAACAACTTTTGGGAATTAGCTAGAGTAGTTACTCCTGGTTCAAAAGCCATTCTAACCTGTCGTACCGAACATTTCCCTGAAGCAAAACAGGGAAGATCGTTGTTAAATGCCGAATTAAAAGCTTCAACTGCTGCTTTAACAGGCGAACCACCTCAATTTGAAGTACTGGAGTTAGAGAAATTTAGCGAAGCGCAAATACGCCAAGTTCTCTCTTATAAAACTTCAGAAGAGACGGTTAATAAAATTATGGCTAATTCAGAATTATTAGATTTAGCCAGTCGTCCAGTAATGATAGATCTAATTATTGAAGCTTTACCAGAAATAGAAGCAGGAAAACCAATTGATATCTCCAGAGTCTATTTATATGCGGTGCGTCGCAAAATGGAACGAGATATTAAATCGGAACGCACTTTTACCTCGTTAGCCGACAAGCTTTACTTTATGTGCGAGTTGTCTTGGGAAATGCTTTCTACAGATACCATGAGTCTTAATTACAAACTATTTCCAGATCGCATTCGTAACTTGTTTGGTTCTGTCGTGCAAAGCGAAACCGATCTCGATCATTGGCATTATGACATGATGGGACAAACCATGTTAATCCGTAATGCAGATGGCGACTACACACCCGCACACCGTTCTTTATTAGAGTTTTTTGTCGCTTACAAATTTGCAGCCGAACTTGGTATTTTAGCCGAAGATTTTCTAGATATTGCTCGACAGCAAGTAAATGTTGACTGGTCATTACCACCGCAAGACTATACTTGGTCGGAATATTTTAATCGCGAATGCGATGAGAAGGGAAATGTTATACCAATTGCACCGTTAAAAGAATTTGTTCATGAACAAATAAATAAACTATCTCAGACAATAGGAAGCCAAGCAATTTTTCCTGGAACTATTAGTAATCAACTTGAAATATTAGAGCTTGACAAAAAATCTCAAGTGATAAAATATGCAGTTACAAAGCTTATAAAAAATATTGTTGATAATACAAAAAATAAAAGTACAAACAAGCTTTTAAAAATAATAAATAAGAATAACATGATTCAAGAAGATATACGCGGCTTCCTAAATGGTAATTTAATTAATATTATAATTACAATAGATTTTAATGCTTTATCTAATAAAAACATAGACAATATTATGTCCATAAATACCTGCTTGTTAAATGCCAATATTACCAACAGTGTTTTTGATAATTCATGTTTAAGTAATACAATTTTAAATCTTACGACAGAAGCAATAAATTCAAAATTTAGAAATACAAGCTTGGTTAATATGCAATTAATAGACATGATAACACCACGTCAAAGAGCCTATCTTGTAGAAGGCAAACACAAAAAGCAACTAACTAATTTCGATCTTTTATTATTTTGTAATCCTAGAGGTAAATATAGAAAACAGTATCTTCTTAAAACGATTAAGAAAAGACAATTATTAGTTTTCCTAACAAATGGAGATTTTATTCTTTCTAGTAAACCTAATGCAAAAATATACTGGCAAACTTTAATAGATTCTGTATGTATACTTAATTCTAAATTAGATAGGGAAAATAATATATTTCATATTCTGACTATAGAAGGAGAAACAATTAATATTGATATTCAAACAGGTAAAATAATACCAGTACGAAATAAAGACTATTTTATGACTTGGAAAAATGCAGATTTTGAAGGCGCAACAGGATTAGATGCTAAAACAGCTTATTTTCTAAGATTACTTGGTGCAATTAATGTGCCTAAAATTGCTGATGAATACAATCCTTATGAAGATCCTGAAATAGTTCGTAGTCTCAGACAAGAATAAAAATATTGATTAAAAAGTTGTTAAGCGATCGCTATACATCAAAATAGCTTTTCTGAATATCTTCTATTAATTAGAATAACAAATATATCACCATTTGCTTTTGACGGCTAAGACTAGTATCTTAATTTCGTTACTGACTGCGATCATATTAATCAAATAAACAACTTAATTTCTACTTTTTTTTATTTATACTTTTTATAATATCAATTAATTGTTGCTGTTGGTTTGCTAGCTGACTTTGGCGATCATCCAGGTTTTTCATAATGCTATAGGTTGATATTTGTTTTGATGTTAACTCTGACATCAGGTTGTACATCACATCGCGATCGCGCTTCATTTCTGCCATTTCATCAGTTAAAGCCTGAATCGATTTAGCATTAGATTCAACTAATCTTTCAATACGATCTAGTCTATCTGTCATGGCTATAATTATTTTTTTGCTTTCAAGGTATTTACTATTGGGAAATAAATGAGATTTAGAATTGCTTCTAATCGATTTAGTTTAGTCATTAGCTAATTTTTCTAGAGTAGCCTTAATTTAATTTGACTAAGTTTTGATCTTACACCAACTCAATTTGCGATCGCATTTCCCCTCAATAGTTTTAAGTAATGCGATCGCAATTTTTACAACCTTAATCCCTAAGCAATCATTTCTTTAGCACGTTTGACAAAATTATCCGCAGTAATGCCATTAAACTCCATAATTTGACCAGCACTAGAAGTAGTTTCTCCTCGTTTCCAGGCAAAGACATCTCGGTTGCTATTACTCCGCAACATCACAGGTTCTAACATGGCGCTGGAACCCCCTGTAACTCCCAGTAAAGCATCGCCAGCAAACATTTCCGTAAATTCTGCATCAGAGAGGAATTCGCCATCTTGGGCTTGGGTAATAGTATTCCATGCCACATCGTTAGAACGATAGAGACGACGAGGATTAATTACAGCCACAATTTTTGAACCAATACCCTCCGATTTTAGTTGTTGGGCTGCTTCAAACACAGGAATCAAAGTCATATCACCGATGACGGCAAATACTACTGTTTTATCTCCTGGGATCGATTGTAGAACAATGCCTCCTTTAGCCAATCCTGCTCTAGTTTGTTCCATGGTAGTGCGAATCTCTAACGGAGATTTACTAGCAGTAATAGTTACGCCTTTGTTGCTAGTACCTAATGCCCATTCATAACAAGCCTGAATACTGTTAGCATCACAAGGGAAGAGAGGAAAGACATTGCCATTACGCATCATTCCTGCAAAGTAGTTCTCGACTTCTGGGCGTTGATGTGTCCAACCGTTACGTCCTTGTTCCAATGCCCCTGCGGTAAAGAGGGTCACGGTAGAGGGAGTAGCACGTCTTAGTTCTGCCATGGCTTGAGTGACTGTCTGCCAAATTGGTAAACCGTTGATGGCAAAAGATTCATAAGAACACCAAAGAGTACGTGCGCCAAACAAAGCCTGGGCTGCGGCTAAACCAGCACAAGCATCTTCACTTAAGGGTTCATATACCTGTCCCTTGGGCTGTTGGAAATAGGTAGCGTCGGTGGTGGGGTGGATAATTTTCAAAGCCGTATTGATGTTTTTAATCCCCGATGCCGCATTACCGTCAGCATTTGCCACAATAAAATCTTTGTCCTGTTGTCCCACATAAGCTGCGATCGCACCCATAGCAGTAGTGGCTACTTTTTTATCTCCGCCAATACTATATTCTTCTAGGGGAATAGTTCCCAAATCAGCTAGAGGGTACTCTTTCTCAGTAACGGCTGTTTCTACTGCTGCGCCACCGTTAGCACGAACATAATTATTCCTTACTAACTGCCAGGCTTCGGGGGTTAAGGCTCTTTCTTTTAGTGCGGCAACAATATAATCTTTTTCTACGCTATCTCCAGGATAGAGGTTATGGGATTGAGCGCCTCTTTTGTGTACCCCTGCACCTTTCAGTTGCTTGACGATTAATACCGTTAGCTTACCATTGAGGGCGGATTTGGCAGCTTTATCTGTAGCTGATAGAACTGCCTCAGAAAAAGCCATTCTAGCGTCAAAAGAAAATAAAGTACTGTCTACATAGTCGCTGACCTGGTTGCTATCATCGTAATCTTTAGCATCCACCAGAATAATTTCAGTAAACCCATTACCCGCCCAGTAGGCAATCATCTCCTCATTAGTTTTGGTCGAAACCATGCTGTGATGTTCTTGGGAAAAGCCATTCCAGACTAAAATCGGCAAAAAATTAGTAACTTGGGGATATGCCGTATTAAAGTGACCAAAACTACTCATGATGTAGGGTTCCCCCAAACCACCATCACCAATAGTTACAGGAAATAAGACCCCTGGATGAAGTTTTGCTCCCGCCATGGCAAAATGTTGCCCCTGTCCCAAAGGTCCAGCAGGATTAAGCAAGCCAGGAATTTGTCCTGAAAGGTGTCCCAATAGACCATGCATCTCCCGAAAGCGATCGCGCATATCCTGAACATTATTAATGCCCATCGCTTCTAAGGAAGTATCAAGAAAAACATTACTATAAAACCCTGGAGCATGATGACCCACTTCAGTAATAATATTTTTATGCCCCAACATCACCAAAGAAGCGATCGCATCGGCAATACTCGCAAAACCACCTGGATGTCCTGATTGCTTGCTAGCGGTGACCTGAAGCGTTAAATAGCGCAAAGCATCTGCTGCCAACATCGTTTGATAGACAGCCCCTTTGTCTGTGGGGTCAGCGATCGCAGTTTTTCCTTCTGGGATGGCTGCTGATTGCCCATACTGCTCAAATCCAGGTAATTGCTCTTTGAAATGCTGAATTCCCTGACAGAAGGCGGGAACGTTAGTAGCAACGGTCATAAGTCTATCCCTATATTTATCAAACTGCATGTATTAAGTAAATCTTACAGTTTTGCGGGGGCGAGATTTGACCAGATATCTCTATGGATGGCATTGATAACGAGTAATTTGACACCATTATCTTCACTAAATCTAATAATACAAGTTCATCTGAACTAAAAAGACGCTAAGATAAACAACGATTAAGCGTCTTTTAACTCATGTCTGATTTAATTCTCTTTTGGCATCGTCGCGATTTGCGCATTTCCGACAACTTGGGATTAGCCGCTGCAACCGAACAAACTTCTCAGGTAGTTGGTTTATTTTGTTTAGATCCAGGTATTTTAGACGGTGATGATATAGCACCCGCTAGAGTTAAGTATATGATTGGCTGTTTAGAAGAGTTACAGCAAAAGTATCAGCAGCTTGGCAGTCAGCTATTAATTATCAAAGGAGAACCGCAAAATGCCATTCCCCAGCTAGCAGCGGCACTGGAAGCCACGGCAGTCTATTGGAATTTAGATGTAGAACCCTATGCCCAACAACGCGATCGCAATGTTAGTGAGGCTTTAGGCGAAAAAGGTATCAAGACCAAGAATTTTTGGGATCAATTACTACACGCCCCAGGAGAAATTACCACCAAGTCTGCTGACTCACCCTACAAGGTTTATACTCCTTTTTGGCGTAGCTGGTATAGCAAACAAAAGCCAACTGTAACTGAGGATATAAAGCAGCTATCAGGCTTATCTAAGGCGGAAATAGAAACTGCCACAGCCGCAGGTGCGATCGCCCTACCAACGGCAAAAGATCTCGGCTATGAATGGGATTACCCTTTAATTCTAGCCCCAGGAGAAATCGCCGCACAAGAAAAGTTAGAAGCATTTTGCGATCGCACCATCTACTGTTACGATGAAGAACGCAACTTCCCCGATATTGATGGTACATCTCAACTAAGTGCCGCTCTTAAATTTGGTGCGATCGGCATTCGTACTGTGTGGCATGCTACGGTAGCCGTGGCACATAACTGTCGTAGTGATGAAGCTAAAAGTGGTGTCTTAACTTGGCAAAAAGAGCTAGCCTGGCGAGAATTTTACCAGCACTGCATGTTTTTCTTTCCTGAACTGGCTAAAGGTGCTTATCGCGATGAATTTAAAGACTTTCCTTGGGAAAATGATGAGAATAAGTTTCAAGCCTGGTGTGCAGGGAAAACAGGATATCCTATAGTCGATGCGGCAATGCGACAGTTAAACGAAACTGGCTGGATGCATAACCGTTGTCGGATGATTGTGGCAAGCTTTTTAACTAAGGATCTAATTATTGACTGGCGTTGGGGCGAAAAATACTTCATGCAAAAGCTGATTGACGGTGATTTATCGTCTAACAACGGCGGTTGGCAATGGAGTGCTTCTAGCGGCATGGATCCTAAACCGCTAAGGATCTTTAATCCTGCTTCTCAAGCAGCTAAGTTTGATCGCGATGGAGAGTATATTCGTCAATGGGTGTCGGAAATTAATTCCCTAGATACAGAGTATTTGGTTACAGGTAAGATTCCTCCCTTAGAAAAGGCAGGCTTAGACTATCCTGAGCCGATTGTAGACCACAAAGTACAGCAACGAAAGTTCAAAGCTTTATATAAACAACAGAAAAGTTATAGCGATTCGTAATTAAATAGGACTGGCGAAAGAGCGATCGCCATAGACATGATAACAACTAATTTTAAAGAGCGATCGCTCGTAACAATATTATATAAATTAATTGATGACTTACATCATTTTAGATTGTGATCTTATCTCTTTAATCTTGTGATCTAACGTCTTTTATTAATTACATATAAAATCAAGATAAAGAAATTAATGCTACATATAAAGATTGCAATTATAACCTAGTCATTCGATAAATATTAATCAATAATATTAAGTAATACACATAAAACTTAATCACAAAATCTGACTAGTAAACCTATACTTGCCTGCAATTTATTTGTTAGGGCTAACTTTTAATGCCATAAAATATCATGTCAACCAATAACATCGAACTAGAAAACTTATCACAGGATTTATTTAATACTGCTTCTACTCCCTTGGAAAACAATAGTTATGATTTAGCTGCTGGGTTTACCCTGAATAATCAAGCAGCAAGTTCTATAGAACAACTCCTATTTATTGACTCTAAAGTAGCCGAATATCAAACCTTAATTAATAATTTAACCGAGCTAACTGAAGTAATCATTCTCGATGAGCAACGTGACGGCATCTTGCAAATAACTGAATCTCTGCAAGAATACGATAATTTAGCGGCAATCCATATTGCCTCTCATGGTGATGTCGGACAACTTAGCTTAGGTAACTCCAAGTTAAATCAAGATAACCTCAATTATTACCGAGATTCCTTAATCAGTTGGTCAGGTTCGATGACGGGAAATGCTGATATCTTACTTTATGGTTGCAATGTTGCTGGTGATCCTACAGGAAGAGAATTTGTTGAATCCTTAAGTCAATATACCCAAGCTGATATTTTAGCTTCTACAGACTTAACTGGTAGTGCCGATTTAGGTGGTGATTGGGATCTCGAATAGAGTGCATCCCAATTTTGTAATAGGTAGAAAAGCTCATATCTAGTAAGTTAAGTAGAAAAATTGCCATTAAGATAGGCACATCGATGTCGAAGAACTTGAGGAATATTGTTACTATTCCATTGCGCGCCAGAAATCTTAAC
>JBCDDK010000203.1:0-7903 GCA_039180345.1 Cyanobacteria bacterium P01_G01_bin.39
ACTAAGAAGTAGTAAATAAAATAATTTATCCAGAAGGATAAAAGAGCTGAACCCGATCTAAAGTATGAATTAAACGATGAAATCCTAGTAGCAAATCGGGATTAGGAAAAATATCTAGCCAAGGAGAAATTAACCACAAGATGAAAGTAGGTTGAATAATCAAACGAAGATTATTAAGTACATTTTTCCATCCCCCTCGATGATTCCATTGCGGGTGAGAAGTTAGATCGTAATTAGCTAGAGAGTTTGTAGAGGTAGAAACATCACTACTGTTTAAAGAAGTAAAAGCTGGAGTATTCAAACTAATCATTAAATAAGTCGAATAAACAATTTCCCCGCACTTATTAATTTCGGTGAAATTAGTAAATCGATAATCAGTCCAGCCTAATTCTTGTTTGCATTGTCGAAAAGCATATTCTACCCATGTTCTTAATCCATATAAGTTGCCTAAAGTTTGTTTCATTTTACTTCTAGTGGATTGAAGATTAGTCATCACATAAGATGTAGAATTTTCGGGCATGGTTTCGGTGTCTGTAGTTAGTTGCCAGTAAGTTAAGGAGTGTCTCTTGCCATAAATAATTTCGCGAATATATCTAGTTTCTGAATTTTGATTGCTAAAAGTGCGAGTGAATTTGCACCATTTATTAGCTCTTACTCTCTGATTGCTTGGCATCCAGACTCCATGATTACTCCTAATTGATACTAGCCAAGGTAATTGATATTGATTTAAAGTGGAGAGAAAACTGCTAGCTTCTCCATATAAACTATCAGCTAATACTAATTCAATATTTAAGCCAATTTCGACTAGTTCTATAATAATTGATGATGCCAATTCAATCTTCGTTTGATACTTATCTTCTCCTTTTGCTGTTCCTTTCGGCTTAAAGATCTTGAAGATTAGCGGAAAAGTAATATTTTTATAGACCCCATAAGCGTTAACTGAGACGATTCCGTTATCTATTTTACCTACACTACCTAAATATTGTTTAGCAACATAATCCGTTTTCTTTCCTTTCTTTCTAGCTCCTGTTTCATCAATAATTACAGTGATTTTTTCTTCTTTCAAAGCTTCTAGAGTTAGAGTTAATCTTAAAGACTTTAATTCTTCCACAGACCAAGGGGAGTTAGCTAGAAAATGATGTAGAGATTGAGGTGAAGATATTCCCACCACTTTAGCTATCTCTGGTAATGACTTTCTTTTAATTGGTGAAATTAGTCCTTGATGTAAATATTTGAAACATTCGTAACTTCTAACTTCAGGAAATAAGTCATGATATGCAGAGCAATATTGGTCAATGACTGATATCGTCGGGCGGGCATCCCGTTTCAAATGTTTGAGAATTTGTAGCTCCACATCCATCTCTCTGACTACCTTTCACTTATTTCCTGGCTGATTTAATTATAATTCCTTTTTCGGAGAATGACAGAAGAGGGTTAGATAAACCTGAGTGAAGAAACGCTCAATCCACTTTTATAACCATTGAATTCCAAAAAAAGTTTTCAAATCTCAATCGGAAAATTTCAAATATGCGATCGCCTTTGATTTCAGCTTAGTGCAAGCAGGGAATCTCCACAAAAGATAACAAATAAAGCCAGAAATCTCTTAGCCATTGATTCAACTATCAAATATTAAGGAATACAAGTCATGACCACAAATACAATTTTTTAGGTTGTGTTACTTGTCCTGAAACATACAAAATTTCTTAGCATACTGTTGAATAACTTCACGCACGAACTCTCTTTAAAAGTAAAGAAGTAACTGCCACTGCTAATACTAAAAGAAGAAAAGTTACTACCACTAAAGCCGCACCATAGCCAAAGTCCAAATAGCGCATTACCGTCGAGTAAATATAGATCGATACCGTTTCGGTGGAACCAGCAGGACCGCCTCCCGTCATTACCTGCACTAAATCAAATACGCCAAAGGATTGAGCAAATCTAAACAGTAAAGCAATCAGAATCTGCGGCATCAGTAAAGGAAGAGTGATCTGATAAAAGCTTTGCCAAGGACTAGCACCATCCATCTTATGTGCCTCATACAGATCGCCTGAAATAGACTGTAAACCTGCCAGTAGAATAATGCTGATAAACGGCGTGGTTTTCCAAACATCGGCAATAATTAGAGCCGTCATTGCCAGCGCAGGTGTTCCTAGCCAATTAATTCCCGTATCGATTAGACCTAATCTAAATAAGATATCGTTAACCACGCCATATTGATCGTTAAAAATCCACGCCCAAGCTAAACCCATAACTGCCGTTGGTAATGCCCAGGGAATAATGGCAATTGTCCGCACTACACCTCGCCCTGTAAATGATCTATTTAAAACTAAAGCCACTCCTAGACCCAGTAATAACTCCAGAACAACGCTAATTACCGTAAAAACAGAAGTATTCCAGAGACTTTGCCAAAACCTGCCGTCCCCGACCATTCTTTGATAGTTACCGAAACCATTAAAAACTGGTTGCAGTTGCGTCCCTAAATTCTCGGTAAACCAGCTCAACCAAAATGCTCTAGCGATAGGGTAAATAAATACCAAGCCTAAAATAAATAAAGCTGGAAACAACATTAGCCAGCCAGTAAGTTTTTCTTGTTTATTAAATGTCATTAGTAGTCAATAGTTAATAGTTACGGCAATCCGATTTAATCTCACACCAATTAATTTAGAAAGGCATCAGTAATCACTAATCACTAATATCCTTCATCTATCCTTCATCGTTTTAACAAGTTGCGAGTTTCAGTAGCCGCAGTTTGCATTGCCTGTGCTGGAGTCATTTTGCCAGTAATAGCGGCACTTAAATAACGCTGTAAAATATCTGAAGCTTGAGCATATTGAGGAATAGGAGGGCGTAAAGCAGAACTTTGTACAACTTCAAGCAGCTTAGGATAGTAATCGTATTTAGCCACAATCTCGGGATCATTAAATAAAGTAATTCGGCTGGGAACAAAACCCGTATTCAAAATAAATTCTCGTTGAGAAGATTCGCTGCTGAGAAATTTAATTACCTCCCAAGCCGCATCTGGATGCCGAGAGCTAGTTGCAATACCTAGACCCCAACCCCCTAGAGTTGCGCCACTGCTCTCCCCTACAGCATGAACCATCGGCTTGATGCTATATTTTCCTGCGATCGCCGAATCCGCTGCCAAACTATAAACATAGGGCCAATTTCTCAAAAACGCCGCTTTGCCATTTTGAAACAGGAGACGAGTTTCCTCTTCGGCATAGGTTGTCACCCCAGGAGGAGAAACCCCAAGAGCGATCGCCTCACGTAAAAATTCGACTGCGGCGATCGCTTCTGGTCGATCTAAACCAACTTCTAAAGTATCAGGATCAACCCAAAAACCGTCGTTACCCTTCAGTATCTCGACAAACATCGCGGCTAACCCTTCATATTGCTTACCCTGCCAGACATAACCCCAATCAGTTAATCCTTGTTGCTGCAAATCTTGGGAAATTTCTAATAGCTGGGCAAAAGTTTCTGGGGGTTCATGTCCCCCTTGAGCAAGCAAATCCTGACGATAATAGAGCATTCCTGCATCAGAACGGAAAGGAAGGCGATATAGTTTATTTTCGTATGTTCCCCCTGCAATATCACCCTTTAAATAAGGCTCAGCATCACTAGCCCCAAAGCGATCGCCTAGATCTCTGAGCCATCCTGCCGCTGCAAACTTAGGAGTCCAGACAATATCCATGTAAACCACATCATAGGGAGAATTACCCAGTAAAAAGGAGGAGGTGTATAAGTCCTCGACCTGATTACTATCACTAGGGGCTTCTACAATCTCAAATTTGATTTGAGGATGCTGTTGATTAAATTTCTGCACTAAAGGCTGAAGTTGTTGTGCTTCATCAGCGCGGATCAAGGTCCTAATCACTACAGGTTGCTGCGTCCTCACAGGTAGCGCAGAAATAGTTAGAGTCAGACCTAAAGCTGCTAAAAATACTATTAAACGACGATTGGTCTTTGTAAAGTTGGCGCAATATTGTCTTAATTGTTTAAGTTTTAATCTTATGGAAGAAGTAAGCATGATCTACTACTCAGCCAGCTAATGGATCAATAAAAGTTTTCAAGCGTATATTTTCAAGCAGATAATTTATATCTCTGTTTACTTTACACCGAAGCTTCATCGACATTACGCCTGATTGAACCTATGGATTACACTTCACGATCAACCCTAATACAAGTAAGTTAGCTTTTGAGAGAAGCCTTACTGAATTACTAATTCAGCCATGTATCTCAGTACAAACGCTTAAAAATTAATCATGGAGCAGTAGAAACTTCAGTGTATTTACGAATGTATCGGAAATTCCTGGAGGGTACTATTTATTTAATTAAAAAATTACTGGTTTAAACCAAGTCAGTCTTACATTTAAAAATTTACATATTATTCAAACTAATTTCTCTTGCTCTGCAACCCTGCTTTTTAAGTAAAAGTAGGGTTTTTTGTGTTCATGGAAGCCGAATTAAAGTTTTTCTACTATAACTACACAAGAATACGACAATAACTTAAGTTAAATCTCGTATTTAACATTACCCGCAAAAATGGGCTATACTTTACCATTGATAAAGTTAACAATAATACACTGTCTAATGACAAAGTATTTATGGTTAAAATCATCAAGGTACAGTTAAGGAGGGGATTATTCCTGAGCAGCTAAACCTGACTGTGAGCTTAAGAGGCACCCGTGAAGTCAGGGAAAATCACCAAATATTTCGTCTTACTGGATTACTAGATGCCTTCTCTGAACCAGCATTTCGTAAAGTCATTGGTAATTGTATAGACGAAGGACCGAGCAACGTAGTTTTGGTTCTGGCACAAATTGATTTTATTGATAGTTCTGGTTTGGGGGCTTTAGTACAGCTCGTCAAAAGAGCACAAAATGCTGGTGGAAGCTTGCAGGTTGTTACTAATCCGCGAGTTACACAAACCGTAAAGCTAGTTCGTTTAGAGAAGTTTCTTTCTCTCCAGCCTTCTGTAGAAGTAGCACTGGAAAACATCAAAAAATAGCGATGCGACCCCCTAAAGGGTTCAGCAGGTGCTTCGGGGGGGAGACCCCCAAGACCGCACTAGCTCACCGCGTCGCCGTCAGGCGCAAGACAAAGGGCTATGCCCGCATGTACGCGCATCAAGATAACGTCCCGTTTGGATGTGAATTTACCAGAATCAGATAGAAACAACCATGCGCCATCAGACTCGGCTCAAACTTGGGCAGATTATAGGTATATGTCAAATCCTGCCATAGCTAATCAATTGATTCAAATTGAAAGGCTATCACCAACCGCTTTGGCATATATTGGAGATGCGGTATTTGAACTTTATGTTCGTACTAAATTTTTATTACCTCCCAAACGAATGGCTAGCTATCATAGTCAAGTCGTTACCCAAGTTCGGGCTGAAAGTCAGGCGGCTCATTTATTAGAATTGTTGCCTCATCTAACAGACTTAGAACAAGAAATTTTACGTCGTGGCAGAAATGCTTGTGTCTCAAAGCCACGTCGTTTGTCACGCCACACTTATCAGCAAGCAACTAGTTTAGAAGCACTAATTGGTTATCTTCATTTGACCGATCCCCAGCGTTTATCAGAATTGTTAGCCAAGTTAGATTTTGATTCAATTGTTGATTAGTATTTTTATTACCTAAAATTAGTTGCTTGAGACATTTATTCGTAATTTGTTTACTCCAATAATCTAACTTTAACTATAATTGCTATTTAATTGAATCTAGCTATGAAACCTAAGATTTCTGCTAAACATAGTAAGAAAAATACACCCGCACCAGTTTCTACTGAACCAAAAGCAGAAAGCGATCTCACCTATGGTCGTCATGCTGTCTTAGCAGCTTTAAAAAGCGATCGCCAGATCAACCGCATCTGGCTCACGGATAAGTTGATGGCGCATGGACAGTTTTATCCTTTAGTTAAAGCAGCCAAGGCAAACGGTACGATTATTGATGAGGTAAATCCTCGTCGTCTGTCACAGTTAACTCAAGGGGGCAATCATCAAGGAATAGCGCTTCAGGTTGCTCCTTATGAATATTGGGACTTAAGCGCTCTAATAGACCAAGCAAAACAGACAAACGAGCCAGTAATTGTGATTGCCGATGGTATTGAAGATCCTCACAACTTGGGCGCAATTATCCGCACTGCGGAGGCTTTGGGAGTCCAAGGTATAGTTATTCCTCAGCGTCGAGCGGTTGGCGTTACCTCTACGGTAATGAAGGTAGCTGCGGGAGCTTTAGAGAATATGGCGATCGCTAGAGTAGTAAATTTAAACCAAGCCATTACCAAGCTTAAGGATGCAGGGTTTTGGATTTACGGTACTACTGCTGATACTGACCAAATGCTGCATGAAACTAACTTTAGCGGTGCGGTGGGGTTAGTAGTTGGCTCTGAAGGGCAAGGTTTGAGTCAATTAACCGAGAAAAATTGCGATCAGCTTGTCACAATTCCTTTGGTGGGTAAAACCCCTAGTCTTAATGCTTCTGTCGCAGCGGCGATCGCACTTTATGAGGTTTTTAGGCAAAGACAATAATCAGTCAACAGTCAACTGATTTTTTCGGCTGCGAATTGTATTGGCGATCGCTTTTAGCCAGGTTTCGGTGATCATTTCTTTTGATAGTTGAAAGACACAGTAGCCGTATTGCTGTGCCAAATTAAGCTTTTCGTAATCTCGCATCAGGCTTTTTCCTGTGCTGTGTCCCCCTTTGTGCCAAATTTGTCCGTTAATTTCAATTGCTACCTTGGCAGGAAAGTTTACATAGTCAAATTTGAAACGGCGTTTGGGGATTAGCCGTACTTCGGTTTCTAAATCCAAGTCAGGAAATAATTCTTCCCACATCAGATCGAATTCAAATTCGAGACTACTAATACTCATCAATTAAGTTAACTGCTTATCTTTATTGAAGATAACCTTTATCTTAATAATTGACCAATCAAAATTATGATCTAGATTTGACTGGGTTAAAAAAGTTTTGACTTAAGCAAATTACAATAGTCACTGTGGATCTGAATAATTATCAAGATGACTAATCCTGACACTAAGCAACAGTATGAAGGTGCAATTCTAAATCAGCTAGTAAAGAATGCTGAAAAACTTGCTGTCATAGAATTGAAGTTTAGGCAAGTTGAACCCAAAATAGAAAAAATTGGAGTCTTAGAAGAAAAGATTGAAGCTGTAGAGCAAAAAGTAGACAAAATATATTCGGCACTTTCAACTCTCAAATGGATCTCTGTAACTATCGGCATTGAAGTAGTAATCAATATTTTTAGTCAGCCGATATTAAGTAGGTTATTCTAGATATAAATTATCTGCTATCTATACTGTCTTAAGAATAAGGTTGGTGGTGATAGTTTTATCTAAATGAACAAGTTAAGAAAGATATTTAAAATAGCTGCTTTATTGATTGCTATATCCGCCTTGAATTCCTGTAGCTGGCTTGAATGTGAAGCTAAAGGTATCATTTTTATTAGAACTTATAAATCTTCTGCTGCATTACAAAGCAATCTAGGTAAACCTCCACAAACTTTTGACGAGGTATTTGAAAAAATAAAATCTCCTGAGATTATCAATAGTGTTATTGATAAAATGAACCGAAATCAGGAGTATCAAAAATATCTATCGAATACTAATTTAACTAATAGATTTAAGCTTAAGCCATTAAAAAATAGCGATATATAGAGTTTAGTAATAAGGTTATAGATGCCTGGAGCAATGTAATGGGTACAAATCATGATTTTTTTACATGGTTTTCTCAATTTAGTTATCAAGATAATATTGCTGATACAGGTTTGAAAAGTATTGAAATTAGCATTGCTGATGAGTATATAGATTACATCACAATTTTAAAATTTCCCAATGAAACTTGTTCTAAGCTAGATTATTTGTTTTTTTAATTCCAGTGAG
>JBCDDK010000204.1:0-7850 GCA_039180345.1 Cyanobacteria bacterium P01_G01_bin.39
ATTTATCTAAATAAAATATAATTATTTAGTTAGTTGGTAAATGATTATGCTTGATATCACCTTGAATCACAGCTCAAACAAGCCATTAAAAATATGCTTGTATTGTTAAGAGTATTTTTGACTTTTATCAGTAAAAAATTCAAGCATAAACCAATAGTAAAAACACCTGATTTGAGATGTATCGCCATGAGATTGAAAAGCAGCTTCTTCAACAATATCCAGAACTACGACTTCCTAATCTGAAAATGTTAAGTAAGGTTCAGTTACAAAGCTGGTTAGAAAATGATGAAATAAATATTCCTAGTTCTGTTTTAATTAAAATTTTTGCAGAGAGAAACGAAAGAGCAGATGTAAATTTGAAGCTTAATCAGACTAATTTTGGCTTGAATGCCAAACTAAAATCTTTGAGCAAAGATTTGACCGACTGGTCTAAAAGTGAAGTTGTTCAACGCTTTAAAGACTTGTTTGGAATGGTGACTAAAGCTGACGACAAACTTATGGGTGAAATTGGAGCAGTTTCCAAAGAATCTGTCAGAGAAGATTTAGAACGTGCAGAAGATATAGTGAATGATGCTCAAGATATAGCCAATCAATACCGTAAAAAGTATGGAGAGCTTTAAATTTAACTGTAAAAAAAATCTTATTGGTTAGTAAACTATGGCTATTAAGCGACAACTAGACGGACTTAATTACAGACAGGCACAAAAACGTAATTCAGAGCGATTCTTTTTATTTAGTAGAAAGCAGCAACACAACCTTCGCCAGCAAGGTTATAAAAATTTAGGCTGGGATAAGGTTTGTCAGTCATGGAATCTTTTACAAAAATACGAATATATTTCGCTCCCGATAGATTTAGTAGATTTTGCCAGAAAGAAAGCAGAAGCAAGATATCAAAAAGCTAAAGAAGGAAATAACCTCGAAGAAATTCTTGCTGCGGGAAAATCTATAATTAGTAGTATAAAAATGAAATATCAATAACCATGCAAGTAAACCTATATCCAAGCTATGAATGTATTTTAGTAGAATTATCAAACTTACTTTGTTTTGAATTTAAACAAGTAGGTAAAACAACTAATGTCTACGGCAGTCTTCAATACAAATACACTATCTCAGCCAAATCTTATGTACGAAAAGCCGATGTGGATGACTTTATTCTTCACAGCGCAATCGGAACGAGTTATGCAAGAGCAACCGTGTTATATTCTTTGTATGCCTGTAGACATTTAGTCGTAGCGGATATTGAATATCCTAGCTATCAAGACTGGCAAGATGAACATCATTCAACTTTAGACCATAAGTTACCTAGAAAATGGTTTCCCAGATTAACTTTTGACTGTACAAATTGGCAGCCTAAAACTATCAAAGCTAATCAAGAAAAGGGAGATGAATTCTTAGATGAAGGCATAGAAAGACTAGATTTGTTAGCTTATGGTTTAATCTCTCTCAAACACAAGTACATTTAGATTAATAAATATCTTCATTTTCGACACTTAGGAATACGGCTGTTTTTATTTAAACAGACAACACTTTTTGAACCTGATCTTTTAGAATCTGATTGAGGAGCAGGAGTAGTAGGAAAAGCTGTTCTTCTTGGAGGAAGCGGTGCGGGTCTAGAATAAGTATTTGTACGAGGAGTAGTTCTAGTTCTTACTTTGGTTGTAGTCCTTGGATTATATGTTTTTCTAGGAACAGATTGTGAGGCAATTGCCGATTCTGCTTGTTTAATTAGTTCTTTACTCTGTTTTAGCCAATACGGATTATCTTTCACTTTTTTTGCTTCACTAATTGCATCTTGCCACTGCTTTTTATCTAATGCTTTTTGAGCTGTTTGTATATAATTTTTATTCTGTTGCCAATCATCCCGCCATTGTTTTTTTATACTTTCTATCTCGTTAGCTACAGGGCTATTTTCGGGTATGGCTTTAAGAATTGCGATCGCCTGATTTAAATTCCCTTCATTATATTTATTAGTAGCGATTTCATAAATTTCGTTCGACCATTGGGTAACAAGCTCTTGTGATTCGGCATAAATATCTTGCTCTGGAGGGATTGCAGTTGCCAAATTAATTGCGTCTTTATATCTGCTTGCTTTTGCTAGTTTTTTGGCTGCATTTAACTGTCCTTGAGAACAGTCTTGTATAAGTGATGTTATGTCTATATTAAAATTAGCCAGATTATCAGTCGCAGCTTGAGCTTGTTGAATACATTCTTGATATTTTTTAGTTGTTTTTAAAGTCTCAATTTTCTGAAAAGCTATTTTTGCCTGAGAATATTCTCGCTGATATATAAAATGTCTATAACTAAAATAAGATCCGATAACTGTAATCGAGATTCCAGCACTAATTGGCAGTAAATAATTATATTTTCTTTCTAAGATTAAACTGAAACTTATTTTTGATAAATAGTTAGGTGTTGACCAAGCAGTTCGCCAAAGTGCTATCCATACTCTATTTAGCTTTACATGCTCAATTTGTAGATTGATTGGTTTCGCTAACTTGAATAGATTAAGTTTATTCGTCCTAGAACTAGCAATATTTAGTAGGCTTGTTTTCGTTTTACGATCAACACAAGCTTTAGTTTTATTATCATCGGTCAAAGACAATTCTGATTTTAATTTGTCATCTTTTAACGTTGGTTTAGTTGCTTTGGCAGCTATTTCTGAAACATTACCAGCATTATTTGGCACGTCCTTAAGAGATGACCTTGTCTCCGGGAGGCTAATCAAAGAACTATTATTATTAATAGATTTATGCGCTGATAATGTTTGATCTCTTTTTCTATCTGGACTAGGATTAACCGATGGTTTTCTGGATACAGTATCTTGTACTATCTCCGATTCTTCAGAATCAGCTTGGACTGCGGTTATTTCTTTTTGAATCTTGGTTTCAGCTTGTTTATTAGTTAAGTGTGGCTCAGATTTAGCAACTGTAGCTGAGCTTAATAAATTCCATAAATCATTGTTTTCTAAGTCTCTATCAGCTTTGATCGTCTCTGAATCGGAATTGGTTAAGTTGGCTTGATTACTTTCTTTTGCGGGTTTTTGAGCTAGACCATGAGGACTATACTCAAGATCCCAAGTACTCCAAGGATCTCTTGTCTGTAGTTTCTCAGCTGTGCTTGCTTCTGGGATAGTTTTTACCTGGTCTAAATCTTCACTACTGCTGAGGGAAGCTTTGGTTTGTTTTAGTTCAACTAGTGGAAGGAGTGGAACAATATCCTCAAGGGTCGATTCTAATTCAGTTACAGCAGAATCAATTGTCTCAATTTCCAATAGCTTATTTTTTAAAGATACTCTAACTTCTCTTGACTCAGACTCAGGTAATAACTCACCTTGCTGTTTGTCCCCAGAAGTAAATTGAGATAGAAAAACAGGATAATTTAACGCCGAAAGTGCTTGCTGAACTTCTGATACAGACTGATAGCGATTGGTAAAGTTATAGCACACCATCTGATTGAGGATAGCAGCCAAGGGATCACTCACCTTCGCATAATCTCGCCAAATTACCTCCCCGTCAGCGCCCTCCTCTAAATGACAAGGATCAATCCCCGTCAAAGCTTGGATTGCAATTATCCCTAATGAATAGATATCACTATTAAACTTTGGTTTGCCCCTTGCTTGTTCTAAGGGCATATATCCTTGAGTACCAATGGAAATTGTTTTTAGGGTAAGAGACATTTTGGTCGTGATTCGAGTATCTCCTACTTGTTTAACCGCCCCAAAATCGATTAGAACTATCTTCCTGTCTTGATCTCTTCTAATTAAGTTATTAGGCTTGAGATCCCGATGAATTACTTTAGAGTCATGCACAAATGCCAAGGTTTCCAGCACATCTTGCAGCATCAATATGACTTTGTTTTCTGTCCAACGATGTCCTGTAGGAAGCTCAGTACTCAGAGTATGTCCTGCAATATACTCTTGAATGATAAAAAACTCTTTATTTTCTTCAAAATAAGCTAAAAGCTGGGGAATTTGACTATGCTTGCCCAACTTATCTAAAATTTGAGCTTCTGTATTAAATAAACGCCTGGCGATATGTAAAAAACTAGAATCCTTACTTGCAGGCTTTAAAATCTTGACAACGCATTGAGGACAACTAGGCTTATGTTGATCAATTGCAATATAAGTTTTTGCTAATCCTCCTTCTCCCAGAACTTCGGTAACAAGATAGCGCCCCACTAATAATTGATTTAACATTGTCTAACTAATATCCCACAGCTCTAACACAGTTCTGACATTCAATTTCTATATTGGCGGTGATTTAGTGTAGCCATTAGCCATTAGCTTTTTTAAGCCAATAAGGATTTGAAAAACTTGACTAGCACATCTAAATTTACCGACCGCAACTTCGCAGATCAAGTTTGGCTGAAATATTAATTAGCCATAGTGGTTTTAGGAGGTTTACCATTATTGCTATTAGGATTAGAATAGGTCACTAAAACCTGTTGGTGAGCATCTTGACCAATCTTTAGGCGCATGTTGTCTCACGCCAGATCAAAATGGTTTTGCGATCGCAAAACCGACCCTGCGGGTAATCGCATTTAATCATAAATTCAACGTCTTTAATTGACTGTAATTTAGTTAATACATATCTACTGTTTTAACTAGTGGCTATCAGTGAATTAACCACTCAAAGCAGATTTAGAAATTTTTAATAATTGTTACTTGAGCGTGATATGATTCTTCTTGTCTGGACTAGGGTAACAGTATGTTGGCGGTCTAAGTGATTATCTGCAAAATCTAGAATAAAGGCTATTACAGCCAATTATTTTTTTTTCTCAGAAATCGAGGATCTGCTAGTAATGTGCTGTGATTCCAGATATAACGTTCAGCGTAAGCCAAAGTTGAGTAATAAAGCGAATCTTGTCTAGCAATCAACTAGAACCAACGTCAACCACCGACGAAAGCCTAATTTCAGCCGAATCTCCTGCAACTACAGGAAATTCAATGGATGAATTTTACCAACTTAAACAAAACCTGTTGTTGGTAACTTTGAGCATAACGGCGATTATCTTTGTATCTGTTTGGATAGTTTATTCACTCAATACCGCTCTTAATTACTTGTTAGGAGCTTGTGTCGGCGTGGTCTATTTGGGAATGTTAGCCAGAGAAGTAGAAAGAATAGGCGCTTCTAAAAAGGGTGTCGGTTCCACTCGACTGGCATTATTAGCTGGAGTGATTATAGTTGCAACACAACTGCAACAATTGCAAATTGTACCCATATTTTTAGGCTTCTTGACCTATAAAGCTGCGATCATTATCTATGTGCTGCAAACAACCCTCATGCCAGTCGACAAATAGGGTGATCTAGTGGTTAAGAAAAAGTCAAAATATTTGAGGATACAAAGCTCGATATCTGGGGAAAACATCGCCAAATGGAAATTTTAAATAATTTTAATTCTCTTGTATCATTTCCCCTCGCTTCACTAGAAGTAGGTAAGCATTTTTATTGGGAAATAGGCGGTTTAAAATTACATGGTCAAGTTTTTCTGGCATCTTGGTTCGTAATTGCCATTTTGGTAATTGCGGCATTTTTAGGCTCAAGAAATATTCAGAGAATACCCAGTGGAATGCAAAACTTCATGGAGTATGTCCTGGATTTCATTAGAAATTTGGCAAAGGATCAGATTGGCGAGAAAGAATATCGTGACTGGGTGCCTTTTGTTGGCACTTTGTTTTTGTTCATTTTCGTGTCTAACTGGTCTGGGGCATTAGTTCCGTGGAAATTGATTGAAATTCCCGATAGTGAACTAGCTGCACCAACAAACGATATCAATACGACGGTTGCTTTGGCTTTACTGACTTCTGTTGCATATTTTTATGCGGGGATTAGAAAGAAGGGTCTGGGCTACTTTGCAGGATATCTAGAGCCAACGCCAATCCTTGCACCATTTAAGGTTTTAGAAGATTTTACTAAACCTTTATCCCTTAGCTTTCGTTTATTCGGAAACATCTTGGCAGACGAATTAGTAGTAGCAGTTTTGGTACTTCTAGTCCCTCTTTTCGTACCTCTGCCGCTGATGGTTTTGGGATTATTTTTAAGCGCGATTCAAGCACTTATTTTTGCGACTCTAGCGGCAGCCTACATTGGTGAAGCGTTAGAGGAACATCACGAATAGCCTAATTAATTAGTTTTTAATAGTTTTAGGTCTTTCACGAAATCTTGGGTTGATCGTCACCCAATAGATAGCAAGCTGTTTTTAGTATAGTTTGCGATCAGTCGGCTAGGCGCAAGCCTAATCGCAATCAAAGCCGATCATTTCAATATTTGTTAATTCACATTAGTTTAAAGGAAAAAAATCATGGAACCCATCGTTGCTGCTGCTTCCGTTATTGCTGCTGCTCTAGCTGTAGGTTTAGGTGCAATCGGACCTGGTATTGGTCAAGGTAATGCTGCTGGTCAAGCTGTAGAAGGTATTGCACGCCAGCCTGAAGCAGAAGGCAAAATTCGCGGTACTCTACTACTTAGTTTGGCGTTCATGGAAGCGTTAACTATCTATGGTTTGGTAGTATCCCTAGTATTGTTATTCGCTAACCCCTTCTCGTAAGAAATATTTCTGGTTGCCCGAATTCTAGTCAAATTAGAGTTCGGGTATTTCAATCATATATTTAGCACCGAAAACCTTGGTAATTAGATTACCTAATTAAGCTCTAGGTTCTAATGTAAGTCACAGAAACAGGGTTAAAGAATAATGACATATTGGACTATTTTCCTCGCAACTGCTGAGGCAGCGGCGGAAACCACAACTGAAGGTGGTTTGTTCGACATCAACGCCACTTTACCTTTGATGGCGCTTCAGTTTTTAATTTTGATGGCAGTGTTAAATGCACTACTTTATAAGCCTTTGGGCAAAGCCATCGACCAGCGAACAGATTATGTGCGTAACAGTTTAAAAGAGGCACGAGAACTTAAGGAAAAGTCAGAAATGCTAGCGACGCAGTATGACAATGAATTAAGGGATGTTCGTCGTCAGTCTCAAGATATTATTGCTAAGGCAAAAGCTGAGGCGGATAAAATTTCTGCCAGCAAAATTCAAGAGGCACAGCAAGAAGTAGCTGCTCAAAAGCAGAAAGCTGCTGATGAGATTGAAGCTCAAAAAGCTGAGGCGATGCAGTCTTTAGAACAACAGGTAGATTCTCTAAGTAACCAAATTTTAGAAAAGTTATTAGGAGCGGAATTAGTTGGATAATACCAACGGTTTCCACCTTATAAGAAGCTTACGGTAGATAAAAGTTTAACCGCGATGGTGAACAGTACCCTGCGCACAAATCAAAGCTTTGCAGTCTGGCGAAGTCAGACGATGAGGCGTTAGCCTCGCAAACGACAGGGCTTACATGCGGACAAGTCCTTTGTTACGAAAGTTGCTCATGGGAAAACCCCCAAGACCGCACTTTCGCGCTGCGTTCACTTCGTTAATTTTATCTGGCTGTAGGTTTTAGCTAATAAGCAAAACTGCGCTGCATAAGACGACGCACCGAGCCATGCCATATCGATTGTGCCGCCAAGCAAGCCTTGGATCACGCCGTTGTAGTCAGCAGGCGCGAAAAGCTTTGTTTCAACACCCAGTGCTTCCGATGCATAGTCCTGGAGACAGGCATAGCTGTTCATGCGGTCTTGCGCGTTTTCGCCGCCCAAGATGCCGATACGGAATTCGTCAATGCTCTGCGCAAAAGTAGCTGAGCTAAGGCTTGTTGTGGCGACGAGCGCCAGTGCGAGGGTCTTTTTCATCGTCTTCTCCGTTAAGTTTGATGAAGGTGGCCCGCGTCTGGCGCGGGTTAACTGGCTCAGGCGTAGGCCTTCGCTGCCCGCGTTGCAGTCCTGTCCAGTGTTTCGATTTCGGTTGAGGTTGCG
>JBCDDK010000205.1:0-7832 GCA_039180345.1 Cyanobacteria bacterium P01_G01_bin.39
ATTTTGACAGTTTCGCGGCCAGTGTCGGTAATGCTTCTGCAACAGGTGGTGATTATAACTTCGCCATAACTGAAAACTACGCTAACACCACTCCACACAGTGCTCAGGCTAGTGGCCTTGCTATAGCTCAGACCTCTGGCAACTACTGCAACTACTGCTAAGGCTAAAGCAACTGTTTCCCCTCAAGCAGTTGCTGAGGGTAGACTGTAGAACTGGCCCAGACAATTTAACTCTCCACTAGCTCAGTTTGAATCTCTAGCTAGATTAAATTTCTCGAGCCCTAATATGGTCCTCCCCAGTAACTCAAACCTTAATCAAATCAATTGTTTAAGGTTTCACACCATAATCCAATTCATTTCAACTAACTAAACTCTAGGATAGAACAATCATGTCTAACAACGAACAATTATTTGCTGAAATTATCCCTACAGAAGAAGCTAATCTTTCTGGTGGAATGGGTTTTGCTAACATAGCAGCAGCTACTGCCAACGTCTACGTCAGTGGTAATGATTATAACAGAGCTCATACTCTAACTAACGCCCAAGTTCATACAAATCAGCATGCTACAATAAGCTCTGCCATTAGTTTGGGTGTTGGTGTAGGTGTGGATATCCATTCACCATTCATTTAATTTCTCCAGAAGCCTATAGCTTATAATTAATAACCAGAAGCGAGCTGATTCAACCTGACTAATCCACGCCAAATATCAAATATAATGTATAACTTTTAAGCCCAAACCCAAATTTATAAGCTTGATATACCCGTTCACAACAAAATTAAGGGTCGGGGCTTTTATTGGTAAGGAGGGATAGAGCTCAGCATATTCAATACTTTGATTCATATTGTACTCTGAGTTAGAGGCAATTAAAAATGAGAACTTTTAACAATCATTCGAGCAGACAAAGGATCGTAAGTCATAGTATCCTTAAGGCTCAAAACTATTCCAGAAGCTCAAGTACGTCTCAGTCTCGTTATAACATTTCAGGTCAACAAGCTTCTATTAATGTGGGTTTAGAGAATCTCGGGCGACCTTTTATTCTCAAGATAGAGACCTCGAGTTCTCCAATAGATGTTCGAGTCAAAATTAATGAAATAACAATCAAAAAATTAAATAGTGGTAAAAATCAGCTTAACTTATCGCCTTTTCTTTTGATGGGCAAGAACGTAATTGAAATCTCAACCCCATATTCTCTTAGTCTGTCTTCGATCAAAGTAGAGCTGTTGGGACCAAATATCAATGTTTGCCAGCAGACCAGTGGCACTGGGGTATTGAATCATACTTTGGTAGTGATAGTAAGATGAAGAATAAACTAACTAAAGCTCTCCAACATTGCTTATATGCAAAGATGTTGGGGAGCTTATTTTGTTTGGGTTTTACTCTATTGCCACGCGAATATCTTGCATAAAAATATTAAACGGACATATCTATTATTTATTAACTCTACCTTGAGGTATAACAATTATGTCAAACAGCCAAGAATTATTTTCCGAAATTATCCCTAGCGAAGCAGCTGATATTTCTGGTGGTTGTGGTGGTTCCCGAAATCGTGGGCGGAGAAGGCGCCATCAACCTGAAATTAATGTTGAGGCCTTCGCCGTAGCAAATGTATCTGGATTAGAGATGGAGCCAAGCAGCACGACAGTCTTTTCTTTTGCTGATGTTTCGATTACCAAGCGAGGAATTTTTGCTTACGCTGTTAGTTTTATTCGTATACTATTTTAATTAATATTAATTTGAGTGGTTTTTGAGTAGCAATCGTACAATAAACCATGTTAAGAAAAATAAATTGAGCGTATAGGTTAAATTGTATAAGAATTAGCGCTCTAAAACCTTTGAAATCTCATTGAAAAATCCCTCTATCGATTAATCTACAGTTTTATTAGTAAGCAATGTTACGCACTAATTTATCTGTCAAGATTGAGGAAGGGGAAAAGGATTAATTTTTCTTCTGTTCATACCTTATTGAAACTATTAATTTTGCGTAATTTTGCGTAACCTCAGTTGGTAAGCGATCGCAAATACAAAAAAGGGTTTTTAAATGTTTACAAGATAAAAGTTTTCGTCCCAGCATGGTTTTTGTACGTTTGCTAATCGACCCTATAAATACGTCTAGAAAATTTAGTAGTGAAAGTGGTTTACTAAAGTAAACTTAAAAATCTTTATAGTTAGATGAAATATCAGCTTATTAAACAGTTCAGTGAAGAAGATTGCGGAGCTGCCTGTCTGGCTAGTATTGCCAAACATTACGGTCGCGTTTTTACTCTTAACCGTATTCGTGAAGCAGTAGGAACAGGTCAATTAGGTACAAGCTTACTTGGTCTCAGGCAAGGAGCGGATATCTTAGGTTTTAATGCTCGCTCAGTGAAGGCATCACCTGAGATTTTTAACCGCATCCATGAAGCTCCTTTACCTGCCATTATTCATTGGAAAGGTGTACACTGGGTTGTTTTATACGGCAAAAAAGGCAATAAATTTGTGGTTGCCGACCCCGCTATAGGCGTTCGCTATCTGGAGAAACAGTTGCTTATCGAAGGTTGGCAAGACGGAGTAATGCTGCTGTTGGAACCAGATTCAACTCGTTTTTATTCACAAGAAGACGATCTTCAGAAAGTTGGAGGGATTGGTCGTTTTTTTAAGCGTGTATGGCCGTATCGAGCAATTATTGGACAAAGTTTATTGCTTAACTCTTTTCTCGGCATACTTTCTTTGGCTTCTCCGTTCCTAATGCAAATCCTGACCGATGATGTATTAGTTCGGGGAGATACCGAGCTACTAGCCAGGGTGGCGATCGCGGTATGTGTAATGCACTTAATTAGTAGTAGCATTAGTCTAGCTCAGTCTAATTTAATTGCTCACTTTTCTCAACGTTTACAATTAGGACTAATTTTTGAATTTGGCAGACAAATTCTTCGTTTACCCCTAACTTACTATGAATCTCGCCGTAGCGGAGAAATTGTGAGTCGCCTCGAAGACATTCAAGAAATAAATCAATTAATTTCCCAGGTAGTTGTCACCCTACCTAGTCAATTTTTTATTGCCCTGGTTTCTTTGGGGTTCATGGTGTTTTATAGTGCGAGCCTTACAGTTGTTGCCGTTGCCATTTCTCTGGTAATGACCTTATCGACAATAGTTTTTTTACCTACCCTACAACAAAAGATTCGGAATGTTTTAGTCCTATCTTCGGAAAGTCAAGGGATTTTAGTCGAAACTTTTAAGGGGGCTATCACCCTCAAAACGACTGGCGCAGCTCCTCAATTTTGGGAAGAATTCCAATTACGCTATAGTCGACTGGCTAACTATACTTTTCGCACTATCCAAATTAGTTTTGTTAATGGTATTTTTTCTAATTTTGTTGCTAGTATCGGGACAATTATTTTGCTGTGGTTTGGCAGTACTCTAGTCATCAGTCAGAAATTAACCATTGGTATGCTGTTGGCATTCATCAGCATGAACAATAATTTTAATTCTTTTGTGAAAACTTTTGTCGGTTTTATCGACGAAATAGCCCGTACAAAAACTGCTTCTCAAAGGCTAACTGAAGTGATTGATGCCACTCCAGAAATTAACGATAATATTCAAAAACCTTGGGTTAAAATTTCTGGTAATGCCAACATCACTTGTACCGATCTGCAATTTCATCATCCTGGCAGACTCGATCTTTTAGAAAACTTTTCTTTAACTATTCCTGGAGGACAGGTTGTTGCTCTGATTGGAAAATCTGGTTGTGGCAAAAGTACACTCGTCAAACTAATTGCTAATTTATATCAGCCTCAGTCTGGCAACATCAGTTTTGGTCATTACAATCAACAAGATATAGCTCTCGATTGTATCCGCCAACAAGTAATTCTGGTTCCTCAAGATGCCCATTTTTGGAGCCGCTCAATTATGGAAAACTTTCGCTTAGGTAATCCCCAGCTCAGTTTTGAGCAGATTGTCAAAGCTTGCCAAATTACTGGTGCTGATGAATTTATTGCCAAACTTCCTGACAAATATCAAACTGTTCTGGGAGAATTTGGCTCTAATCTTTCTGGGGGGCAAAGACAGAGATTAGCCTTAGCTAGAGCGATAGTTAATGAGCCACCCGTATTAATTTTAGATGAATCTACTGGTGCTCTCGATCCAGTGAGTGAAGTTCAAGTACTAGACTCATTACTTATACATAGACAATCACAAACTACAATTATGATTAGTCATCGTCCGCCAATAATTCGTCGTGCAGATTGGGTTGTGATGCTAGATGAAGGGCTTGTAAAACTTCAAGGTTCACCAGAAAAACTAGATTCTCAGACTGGAGAACATCAAAAATTCCTGATGCTTTAATAAAGGTATCTGTGACAGAAAATTGAGTATTGGTTTGAGACTTAGCCTGAATGCTTTCTAGGCGAAAATAATTAGCTTGAATACCGATCAAAGAATAACTAATATCAATTCTTGAAAATTAGACTACAGATAAGCGATAATTCCTGTAATCGAGTTGTATGAAGAACTATGGCAGGAGTGTATCGCTTAAATATCCATGAAAGTGAAGCCGAACTAAAAAAACTACTGAGAAAAGAGAAAACAGGTTCGGGGAAAGAAAGAATCCAATTACTGTATCTTCTCAAAAGTCAGAAAGCTCAAACTATTACCCAAGCTGCAGAACTTTTAGGGAGACATCGAGTCACTCTGCAAGATTGGTTAGCTAAATATCGGCAAGGAGGACTTGAAAGTCTATTTAGAAAATATTTTTATGCTGAGTTGGATTGCTCAAACAATGATGAATTGTTTCGCTCTTGAATACTTATTTCATTGCACATCGCGATTAATGTTCAAACTTCTGACTCCTGACTCCTGACTTCATCTTTTGCTGCGTTTTAGGCGATTGAGAATGCGATTTGCCAGGATCGAACCCGTAACTGGTTTGCAGATATAATCATCCGCACCACTAGCAAATGCTTGGTACTGCGTCTTGTCATCTTGACGGACGCTTAAGAAAAGAATTGGTAGATGCTGCCAACGACGATCGCTTCTTAATACCTGACAAATTTCAATGCCGTTGATTTCAGGCATTTCAATATCGAGAATCAATATATCTGGTTCGATATCTTCTAGTACCTCCCAAAAATGCTGCGGCTCGTTTAAAGTAGTCAGATCGAAGCCCCAAGGTTGCAAAGAAATTTCTAGAGATAACAATACCTGCGGATCGTCATCGAGTAAGAGAACTTTGGCTGATTCGCCCGAACTTTGCAACAGTTCGATAACCGTGTCAATGGCAATCTTGGGTTCGACTGGATGCTGTAGGGTAATATTCCCCCCCTTACGCACCAACTCCAAACGGTCTAGCAAACGAGCAGATTCGGCGATCGCCACTATTGGTAATTTTGGTTGTTCTTGGTGTAATTTTTCTAAGAAAGCTAAATCTTCACCATCGGGAAAAGTAATTTGATAAAGCAACACATCAACAGATTCGCGATCAAGAGTTGCTTTTGCTTGTTCTAGATTTGAGGCTACCCAAGTCTTAACATTGTTTAAATGAGCTTGTGTTTCGAGCTGCTGACAGAAATCGGCATCGGCATCAATGATTAATAAAGAAACATTTTTGCTCATAGCATCTTTGACAGTTTCTTCAAATGGTTGATGCTGTAATTCTGTTTGTAAGGCAGAAATCAGCTCATTAATTTGCGGTAAATTAGCGCGATCAAGCGGATTATCTCTCAGTCGTTGTTCCAGTTGTTTGGCAATCTTCGAACCATTGGGAAAACCAAAACAGCCCAAAGAACCCGCTAGCTTGTGGGCTGAATTTAAAGCCTGTTCGCTTATTGTTTCGGTCAACTTTGACTCATCTACTGCTACGGCTAAATTCTCTAAATCTGCCAATCTTTGAAATGCTAAATCTTTAAATTTAGACCAGGTTTTAGCTATAGCTTCGGTTCGCTCCTCTTTATTACCAGTTGCAGATTGAACTGGTCGATCTTCGTCAGATTTGAGACGATAACCTACACCATAAACAGTTTTAATTGTATCCTTATCCAAACCCGCTTTTTTAAGCTTTTGACGCAAACCTTTGATGTGGGTTCTGACTGCTTCTTCTCCTGGAGGATCTTCTCCCGCCCAAAGATTATTAATGATTGCTCCTGGACTAAACACTTGCTGGGGATGACGCATGAACAATTCCATCATGCCGTATTCTTTAGGAGTTAGAGGTAGAAGCTGTTGCTGGTGATGTACTTCGTGAAGTTTGGGATCGAGGGTTAATTCTTGCCATCGAAGCATAGGAGAGGCAACATTTATCTCTCTTCTCAACAATGCGCGGATTCTGGCGGTAAGTTCGTCGAAGTTGAAGGGTTTGACGACATAATCATCCGCTCCTGCATCCAATCCCATCACCTTATCGGTATTGCGATCGCGTGCAGTAAGCAGCATGATCGGCATAGTGTATCCCTCCGCTCTCATTTGCTGACACAGAGCAATACCGTCAATGTCGGGCAGCATCCAGTCGAGAACTACTAGATCGAAGTCAAACAGCAACACAAATTCCCAACCCATCTCTCCAGTGGTAGCAATGTCTACTGCATAGCGTTGCTCGACAAGCTTATCGGCTAGGATTTCCATCAACTGTTCGTCGTCATCAATGAGTAAGATTCTCACAATAGATCTCGATCGCTTCTGGTTTACATATTACAGGGATTTTTGGCATACTTGCTTGTTTTCTTACACATACTAGTTGAAAAATATCGCAGTTCTGTGTCTCTCTTGTGTCAGTTTTGACACGCTGCATTCACGCGGAACATAGCCAAACAAAGGCTCGATAAATGCTGTTTGAAGAATTATTAAACGTTCATAATTTCTGCACATTCACAATCGCTTTCTTGAAATAGTCAATTTAGACTACGTAATTCTCACAACTTCTTTAAATCTCTTCAGTAATTTTATATACATAGACAGAAAACCTAACTGTTTACTATCAACTATCATCTCGCTGGGAGAATAAAACGATGGTGTTGTCTATCCAGCATCCTTCAAATATTAGTACGGAAGACAACAGCCGATCCAATCTGCTGTTAAATTTACTATCAGAGACCGAACTACAAAGACTTCTAACTAATTCAAGAAGAGTTATTTTTACCGCCAAGACTACGTTATATCAACCACAAAATGCGATCAAGCGAGTGTACTTTCCTCTGCAAGGCATTATCTCTCTGATGCATATCAGCGAAGCAGGCTTAATTGCTGAATGCGCTGCGGTGAGTAATGAGGGAATGGTCGGTATCAATGCTGTTTTCGACTATAGTTTTACGAGTAACTTTGTGATAACACAAACAGAATGTATTGCGATCGCTATTCCTGTAAACGCTATTAAAAGAGAATTTAACCGTGGTGGTAAGCTACAGCGAGTCTTGCTATTGTATTCCCAAGCTCGCTTGGCTCAAGCTTATCAAAACGTATTCTGTAGCTGTCATCATACTTTAGAACAGCGATTAGCACGTTGGTTAATTTATTACAGCGAGCGTTTAAATACTAGAGACATATTGCTTACCCAAGAAACCCTGGCTGATTTAATTGGAGTCAGGCGATCGAGCTTATCGGTAATAGCAGCAAATCTACGTCAGAGAAATATAATTGATTATAATCGAGGCAAAATTGAGATTATTAATGCAAAAACCCTAAAAGCAATTGCTTGCAATTGTGATTCAGTAATTTCAGAAGAATATGATCGCTTGTTATTTGGTAGTGGTTAGTTGATAGTGGTTAGTTGATAGTTGATAGTTGATAGTTGTTGAATAGCAAATAGTAATCTATACTCCTGATGTTATGCCCTTGTGGTACTCCTGACTTCATGATTTTCTTTGTC
>JBCDDK010000206.1:0-7808 GCA_039180345.1 Cyanobacteria bacterium P01_G01_bin.39
ATAGGGGAATAGGGGAATAGGGGAATAGGGGAATAGGGGAATAGGGGAATAGGGGAATAGGGGAATAGGGGAATAGGGGAATAGGGGAATAGGGAAATAGGGGAACGCCTATCTATGCCATTCTTTCTTGTATTTCATATTGATATTGACAGTTTTAGAGCTTACTGAATTAACAAAGATTACAAAAATGTTGGACAAATCGAGTCAAGTCAAAAATAACAGATAAACTAATTTAAATTTGCGAAAAATGTAAATGCAGCAGATTTCTCAGATTTAGATTGTAATTATTTGCCTAACTTGAGCAATATGCTAATTATTTAATGAACTACAAATTTTTTATTCCCCTCAGCCTAACCTTGGCAGCAGTGCTAACAACCACAGCAAGTAGGGCGCAGATCCCCGAAACTTCTAACGAAATCTATAAACTCTGTTCCAAATTTCCTAAAAACTCGCGGTGTAAAGGGATTGAGGTGCCAATCTCTCTCAAAGAAAGAAGCGGTGAAAAAGTAAGCTGCAACTTTATCTTCGACCCTGGACAATTTAAGCAAGTAGGAGCCTGTAAGATTACAGTTGAGGAACAGGGAATTACTATTTATCAAGAACAGGGAGACAAAATTGAGCTGATAGAAGACCAGCGAGCTACTACTGAAATTAAGATTCCTCGCGATCGCATTTTTATTACTAACTATCAACTCTGGAATAAAATTCATCGTTGGGAAATAGGATGGATGCCAGAAGAAAGTTCCCAAAAACAAAACAAAACCAACTTTATGGTAGTTTTGCTCAATGAAGATTTAGCCGAATCATTAACACCACAGATTACTTCTCTATCTACAAGTAAACCAGAAATGCTAGCAGAGATCTCTGCCAGTGTGGATAGTCCAACCTCAACGCCTGAATCAGGTTCAGATGGGCGAGTCATCCGTTTGACGACTGACCGTAGCCCTAGCTCGCAGTCACCGTTACACCGCCCTAAAAAGAATGTGCCTGAAGTGACTTCGTCAAATATGACTTTGTTATTAGCAACCAAAGTTTGTCAATATTGCGATTTAAGTAATGTGGACTTAAGTGGTGTTGATCTCAAAGGGGCAAATTTAGTAGGGGCAAATTTACAAGGAGCCAATCTTAAGGGAGCAAATTTAGAAGCCGCTTACTTACTAGGAGCAAACTTGCAGGATGCTGATTTAACCAATGCCCAGTTTAAAGGAGTAAATCTAACCTTCGGGACTTTAAACAGAGCCACTTTAATTAATACCAAGTTGGAAGCAGCCAACCTTCAGCAAGCTGACATAAGTCAGACAGACTTAACTGGTGCCGATTTATCCGCCCCTTGTTTCCTTGAGGGAGCCAATTTGGAACAGGCAAACTTGACTGGTGCAAATTTAAGAGGAGCCAATTTGGAACAGGCAAATCTTAAGCAGGCAAATTTAGTAGGTGCCAACTTGAGCCGTACCGATGTCAAACTGAAGAATATTCCCAATAACTATAGTTTTGGAGAAAGATTAGGAGATCTTTTAATTGGCTTTCCTATTTTTGGTTTGAGCAGTGGCGGCGTTGATTTTAAGACCAAACTCGACGGAGCAAACTTAGAAGGTGCAGATTTAAGAGCTTCAGATCTAAAAAAGGTTGACTTTGGCAAAGCTAATTTAACCAACGTCAACTTTACCGAAGCCAAACTCGACGAAGAAACTTTAGAGTCAGCTACCTTATGTGGTGTTACTCTGGCTGATGGCTCCCAGAGCGATCGCGATTGCCCCGAATAAAACCTAGACCAAGCCCAGTAAACTAGCCATCAATGCTTGCTGGGCATGCATCCGATTTTCTGCCTGATCCCAAACCCGAGATTGTTTACTTTCAATTGCTTCGTCGGTAATCTCTTCTTCTCTGTGGGCAGGAAGACAATGGAGGATGATTGCTTCAGGGTCAGCATGACTCATGAGCTGCTGGTTCACCTGATAGGGCTGAAAGATGGGAATTCTTTGATCTGCTAAGTCTTCTTGACCCATACTTGCCCAAACGTCAGTGTAAACTACTTGCGCCCCTTCCACAGCAGCGATCGCATCTTGGGTCACAATAATTTCTGACTTGCCCCCAGCTATGGCTTGAGCCTGCTGGACAATTTCGGGTTTTGGCTCATATCCTTTGGGGGCAGCTATTCTCACGTTCAGACCAGTTAACGCACCACCGAGTAGTAGGGAGTGTGCCATATTGTTGCCGTCACCCAAATAAGTTAAAGTATTGCCCTGAAGACCACCAAAACATTCTTGAACCGTCATCAAGTCTGCCAATATTTGACAGGGATGTTCTAAATCTGTCAAAGCATTAATGATGGGAATCTGAGCATAGTTGGCAAAAGTTTCAAGATCTTTTTGGGCGAAGGTGCGAATAGCCAATATATCGAGATAGCGATCCAATACTCTAGCGGTATCGGAGATCGGCTCTCCACGACCTACCTGAGTCACGTTGGGATTAAGATCAATTACCTGCCCTCCCAGCTTGTACATAGCTACAGAAAAGGAAACTCTAGTGCGTGTGGAAGCTTTGTAAAAAAGTAATCCTAAAACCAGGTTGCACTTAATTTCTAATTCTTGGTTTTTAAGCTGTTGAGCCAACTGCAATATAGCAGTAATTTCGTCTAAATTTAAATCCGCAGTACCGAGAAGATCCCGTCCTTTAAGCTGTTTCATATTGCTAACTTCTGAGCGTAATTTTAGATAGATTGGGAGTTTTTAGCTGAGAGAAGAAGGGTTAATTTTAAAACCAAAAGCGCACCTTAATCAATGTTTGTTCGGGCTAAAGCAACTAATACAACTTTTCTACGACGGTATCGCCTGATATTTTTGTACTATTGCAGAACTTCTACAACGGTATCGTTTGATATTTTTGTACCAACGCGTAACTTCCATAACAGCATCAATCAAATCAATGAAGTGAAAATGCTACAACAGTAATAGTTCTCACTCTCAATTTTTCTAAATCTAGGATGATTTCAGCCTTATTAATTAATTCGGTAGCAAACAATTTCAGTTTGAAACTTAGAAAAGTTCGATCAGGTATTGCTTTGAGTCTTTTACAGATAAGCTGTTGTGCTGGTCTATGGGGGGTCTTGGAGCAGAAAGCGGAGAGTGCTGAGAAAATCATTCTCAACTATGGCGCTTTAGAGTTTTCAGTATCGATTGATTCTCTGGCAACCTATGCCAACACTGGCAAAATTGAGGGAGAATTGAAAAGTTATGCTGATTTTTTAACGCCACAACAATTAGAGCAACTACAGGTGGGGCTAACTACCAGTGCTGATTTTGACCATTTAGCGATCGCCCAATTTCTCTATTCCTATCAGGGGGAGAAAATTTTGGAGCGAGTGGGACAAGTAATCAAAACTACAGCTCGTCAACCAGGTTTTCATGCCATCCGCTCAGCATTAATCTTAGCCGCAGCCGATTCTAATGCTGGGCTAACCCCTTTAAATATATTGCAGAAATTTCCTACCGATGTTTTACGAGTTGATTCAGGAGAAGGGTTAGAAATTGTTAAAAATTTGAGCAAAGTAGTCCAAAAAAACGCTCAGGCGATCGCTGCTATCGAACAAGAGGTAGTTAGAGAGCGTCAGGAGATTGCAACCCAAACGCCCCAGGTCAGAAATCTCAATCTTTTGCTACCAGGAAAATTTCGGCATCGACAACAAAAGTTACTGTTAAAAGATGGCAGTCGCGATCGCACTTTGACCGTAGAGTTATATTTACCCCAGACAGAGCAACAACAACAGTTACCTCTAGTCGTCATTTCCCATGGTTTGGGCAGTGACTTAACAACATTTAGCTACTTTGCCAAACATCTAGCATCCCATGGCTTTGCTGTGGCAGTACCTGAACATCCTGGCAGTAGTTCTCAGCAAATTGAAGCACTTTTAACTGGTTTTGCAGACGACGTCACACCCCCACAAGAGTTGATTGACCGTCCTTTAGATATTAAGTTTTTACTTGATAGATTAGCTGACAAGTTTGACAAGCAAATTGATACTGATAATGTCGGTATGATTGGTCAGTCTTTTGGTGCTTATACTACCCTTGCCCTCGCTGGAGCAAAGATAAATTGGACAAGTTTGGCTTATGAGTGCCCTAACATTGATAACTCTTGGAACTTATCCTGGTTGATTCAATGTTTAGCACTACAAATACCCGACTCCCTAACCAAAACTGAAATACGCGATCAAAGAATTAAAGCCGCAATTGCAATTAATCCCCTAGTCAGTACTGTATTTGGCGAAGAAAACCTGAGTCAGATTGATATTCCCGTAATGTTAGTCTCAGGCAGTGCCGACCCAATTACCCCTGCATTACCCGAACAAATCATTCCCTTCACTTGGCTACAAACTCCTGAAAAGTATTTAGTACTGCTTAAAGGAGGAACCCATTTTTCTGCTCTCAATGAATCTGCGGGGAGTATTCCTGTCCCCCAAAAAGCCATCGGACCCGACCCAAAAATAGCCCAGGATTACTTGAAGCAACTAGGCTTGGCATTTTTTGGTAAGCAGATCACCAACCAAGTGACCTATGGCAATTATCTTAATGCTGAATATGGAGCTGTAATCAATAAAGAGGAATTTCCTTTACGACTTGTGGAATCACTAGACCCCAATTTTTTGCAGTTAAAGTCTAGTCAACTCCAGCAATAAAAGAAGCGAGGCTGCTATAGAACTCCCGCATTACCTAAACCGAGAATAATCCCCGCACCTAAAATATGACCTAAGCTAGTGGTGGCTAGTAATTCGGGAAGACCAAACTTATCCCATACTTCTGGTTTGGGTACAGGTAAACTTGGTCCTTGACCTGAGTTTTGAATTGCGTAGCGACCGATAGCTATACAAAACAGATTAGACATGATCATAATCAATGCCACAGAGGTATTCCAATCAATAGTGGTAGGAGTATATTGAATTGCCCAAAAAAAGTTAAAAATCACGGTAAATCTGCTCTCCCTTGCTCATTAAATATTGTTTTCAGTTAATTTTGTTTATAGGAATTATAAAAATCTCTCTGAGCAAAACAGCGTTTCTTCTAAATAATTAACAGTTATGCCAACTTTTGCCCAAAAAATTTTACAATAGCTGGTTAAACCATAAATACACATGCGAGTTAAAATTTGCGGCATTACGAACATTGCCCAAGGTATTGAAATTGTCTCTCTAGGAGCTAGCAGCATCGGATTTATCTGTGTGGAATCCTCACCACGCTATGTTACTCCCCAGCAAATCAAAGGGATCGCCGAACAGTTGCCAACCACAGTTGATAAGGTAGGGGTATTTGCCAATCATGAGTTAACTAAAATTAAGGATGTGGTTGAAAGCGCTGGTCTGACTAGTGTTCAGCTTCATGGTCAGGAGTCACCCGATTTTTGTCTTCAGTTGCGCCAGCTTTTGGGGTCGAATATTGAATTAATTAAGGCATTTCGCATTAAGTCCGCTGATTCTCTAGCTCAAACAACGGCATATCAAGATTGTATAGATATATTACTGCTAGATGCCTATCATCCTCAACTACTAGGGGGAACGGGCAAAACTATCGATTGGCAAGATTTAGTTCAGTTTAAACCGCTTCTACCCTGGATGCTGGCAGGGGGACTAACCCCTGAAAATGTCGGAGAAGCTATCTCTCGTCTACACCCAGATGGGATTGATCTATCTAGCGGCGTTGAGCGATCGCCAGGAGATAAGGATCTGGCTAAAGTAGCTCAACTGTTTCAGGTAATTGATAAATTGTCACCTGAATTGATTTAACAGCTTCGCTGTAGCTTTAAGCTATAAGCTTTTTAGATTCTAGTCCCCTGGAAGATGCCCATAGCGATGAACAGTCTTTAATCAAAGGTAGTTTAAATCTAATGAGTGATCTAGCTTAAAGCTTGCGGCTTAAAGCTTATAGCTTTTTTAATTGCCAGAAGATTTAATTAAAATACCCACAAAAGCAAATACACCTGTAAAGAAGATGGAGACGGCTACGACAAAAGCCAAGGAAGAACGAGATTTATAACGATAATCCTCTCGTTGAATATGGCGTAGTTCCTGTCGGTGTTCTAAAGCAGCAAAGATGATGGCACTGGTACCGATACCAATAAAGGAAAGACCCAAAATGCGGGTTAAATGAAGCGGATCATCAATATAGCTATAAACTGTCGATTTTTGTAAAGCAGTTATAATGCGGTCGACACCAAAACCAAAGCTGATTAGAGACAAACAGGTGCGAATCCAAGCCATCAGAGTACGTTCAGCAGCAGCACGATTGCGTTCTTTAGCTAATTCGGTATTCGTACTGGGCTTGTTATTGGTCATGTCGATATTGAGCTTAGGTAAAACAGTTCTAAATTTATCATTTATCATTTGTTTGTTTGAGGGCAAGCCATGGTCGGATCATCCCTTTTGTCCCCCAAGAGGCTTGAAACGCAAATATTCCCTCATCAAAGCGAGTTCAATGGTTGTTCACTGAAATTATCATGAAAATTTTTATTGCTACAGGAGAAGTTTCGGGCGACTTGCAGGGAGCAATGTTGATTAAAGCTTTGTTTGGCATTGCGGCGGCAAAAAATCTGGAATTGGAAATTGTCGGCTTAGGTGGCGATCGCATGAAACAGGCAGGGGCGAACATTTTAGCTAATACGGCGGTTATCGGTTCGATGGGGTTTGTGGAGGCGATTCCTTTTATTTTACCCACCCTCAAAATCCAAAGTTTGGCTAAAAAATATATTCAGGCAAGTCCCCCTGATGTTTTGGTTTTGATTGACTATCCTGCTTCTAATCTAGCGTTGGCTAGTTATTTAAAAAAGCAGCTACCGCAAATCCCAATTGTTTACTACATTGCGCCCCAGGACTGGGCAGTACCGATGTTAAACAATGCACCCAAAATAGCTAAGGTAATTGATAAGTTACTGGCGATTTTTCCCCAGGAGGCGGAGTATTTCGCGAAGCAAAAGATTAATGCTACCTGGGTCGGGCATCCTTTACTTGATCGCATCGCACAGGCACCCAATAGAAATCAGGCACGATTAAATTTAGATATCAAACCAGAATCCACCATTGTGACATTGCTTCCTGCTTCTCGACAACAGGAAATTAAATATTTACTGCCTGTAATCTGTGATGCCGCACAGCAAATTGTGCAACAGATGCCCCAAGTTACATTTCTGATTCCCGTATCGTTATCGGGTTATCGTTCAGCAATTATTGATGCCGTCCAACAGTATCAGCTACCGGCACAAATTCTCGACGGGCAGACCCTAGATGCGATCGCCGCTGCCGATCTGGCAATTACTAAATCGGGAACGGTAAATTTAGAAATTGCCTTGCTCAATGTTCCCCAGGTGGTTGTTTACCGCATCAATCCTGTTACTGCTTGGATCGGACGTCGGATTGGCTTTGAAGTACCTTTAATGTCGCCACCAAATCTGGTGATTAATCGTCAACTTGTGCCTGAATTACAGCAAGAAGCAGTAACAGCAGCTAATATTACCACTGAAGCTATAAAATTATTAACCGATCAGACTGTTCGGTCAGAAATTAGCACAGGCTATCAACACATGCGATCACTTTTGGGAGAAGTTGGTGTTTGCGATCGGGTAGCTCAAGAAATTTTTAACCTAGCTAAGGATTAATTTTAAGGAAAATTAGTTTATTAGACCTGAGTGCATCCCAATTTTGTAATAGGTAGAAAAGCTCATATCTAGTAAATTAAGTAGAAAAATTGCCATTAAGATAGGCACATCGATGTCGAAGAACTTGAGGAATATTGTTACTATTCCATTGCGCGCCAGAAATCTTA
>JBCDDK010000207.1:0-7745 GCA_039180345.1 Cyanobacteria bacterium P01_G01_bin.39
GTAAATCCATTCGTTCATCGCTGTTAGAGTTACCTTTTTTGTCCAACATTTTCCAAACCACAGGATATGCAACACCGTCATGAACTACTCCTAGCAGAAGAATATTAAATCTGGTTGTGCCAAATGACCATTCAGTTCTATTTTGCTTCAGTGCATAGTGCTTATCTTTCCCTAGGAAGTCAAAAACTAGCCCAGTATATCGCTAGCACAGAGAAACCTCGGATTCCCATCGTTAATCTAAAGAGGTGTGCAATTTAATTATCAATCGATATAGTTAATTGCGCTATTACCAGGGCATTTTCTGCTTACTTTTAATTACTGACCTTACGCAGTAAGTACCAAAAATTAGTGTTGTTAATCGTCAGTTGTTAGTCGTTAGTTGAATATCTATTACCTACTACCTACTACCTGCCAATCATGAATCTACGAGGGCGTAACATCAGTTAATTAGCGACCCCAGCAAATTAACTTGTAAATAAATGATAAATTACTCAGCTTAGGCTATCTGAATCTGATGCATGCCATAGCCCGCATTAGTATCCACATCTAGTTGCGATCCTGGCAGACTAGCCGAATTAGAGTAAGAAGCTTCTAAAATAGTATTACGCAAAACTGCATACTCCAGATCTGCATCGCTCAGGTCAGCTTCAGTTAAATTGGCATTGCTTAAATTAGCTTGTTTGAGAGATGTCTCACGTAAATCGGCATTTATCAAGTTGGCACGGGTTAAATTAGCATTGCAAAGATTACCCCCCTTCAACTGAGCCTCTGTCAAATTAGCCTTACTCAAATTGGCACAGTTGAGATTAGCATTTCTAAGCTGAGCCTCTGCCAAATTAGCTCCGCTAAGATTGGTGTTACTTAAATTTGCACGGGTTAGTTTAGCTTGGCTCAAATTAATTCCTGTTAAATCGATACCACTTAGATCAACATCAATCAAAAAAGTTTGACTCAGATTAACTCCAGCCAATGAAACTTCTCTTAATGTAGCTCCAGTTAATCTGCCTTCTTTTAAATCTGCCCACTTAAGATTAGTTCTTTGAAGATTAGCCTGTCTTAAGTTTACTTTTTGTAATTTTGCTCCTGCAACATTCGCTCTTTCTAGGTTAGAAGCTCGAAGATTAGTGTACGAAAGATTAGCTCCGCTAAGTCTGGCATCTGCTAAATGAGATTTAACCATAAATGCGCCGCTTAAATTGGCTTTAGTCAAATCTGCTTGTTCTAGCCTAACTTCACTCATTTTAGCGAAACTAAGGTTTGCCCAATTAAGAATTGCTCCATTTAAAATGGATTTAGTTAAAAAGGCTCGACTTAAATTTGCCCCAACTAGGTTCGCACCTGTCAAGTTAACGGCAATTAGCATTACTCCTGATAGATCTTCTCCACAAAGATTTACCCCAGTAAAGTCTCTGTAACCCTGCTCATAAAATCTGAGTAGCTGATCTTTGTTCATAGTAGTAAATAAGCTTGGATGTTAGCTAGATATCAATGTGAGCAATAACTATCAAGTTAAGATTATCTTTATTATTACTCGCAATTTATTTAGCAGCTATAAAACAATAACTTTTGTTTAGCACAAAAAAACTTTTGTTTAGTTTTAAGATTTTTCTAAGATTTTTTTGGTACTAAATCAGAATTTATCTTAATGTTTTAATGACTTAAAGCGTTATTAACGCTTAATTAGAGAGAGAGTAGATTTGTCCATCAATTAGAAGTCTGGTAATTCCTTTATCTTGGAGATGCTGGGAAGTCTTTTGTAACATGCGACCGTCAGGAACCTTAATTACTCGCTCACGACGATGAGAAAACCGTTTGGCAATACGATGATTGTCAAATACGGGAAGTGTACTCTGCTGAACTTCTGTATCGGGAATTATGCCCAAATCAGCAAAATCAGCTAGAGGTTTGACAATTAACTCAGCCGCGCGATCTATAACTAAATAGCAAGTTCTGGGGAGTGATGCTTGAGATAAAGGAAGAATTTCAAGATCACTTAACTCAGACTTGCTACTTGAGTAAGATAAGGTATCATCATCTTCCCATTCATCATCATCTTCATCATCATCTTCATCGTTAATGTCTTCTAGATCTTCTCCCAGCATTTCTTTGAGAGTCATCATGTCCATAGAATCTTCTTCTTCCTCATCCTCAAGATCAGCTCGATCGCTTTTAAGAATCAGACGTTCACTCCGAGGAACATCGTCGGCATCATTTTTGTTAGGAAATTTATGATCCAAAACGAGTTTTGCGGGAGTAGGTTCTTCTATGCTTTCTGCTTCAATAGTTTCGTCGACTTCTAAAGCCATAATTTCGTTCTCTGGAGGGCTGCTCTCTGACTGTGAACCAGCAGAACGACGGCGGCGACGACGAGGGGTAGTTATCTCTGATTCTGTGGTGCTGCTTTGGGTAGCCAGCTCTAACTGGAGATTTTCTGCTGTAGCCAACTCAGGCATCGCATCCTCATGATTCGTCGCTTTTGAAGATTTTCGGCGCTTAGTTTTGCTCTGAGACTTTTTAGAGCTGCTAGAAGCTGAGGACACGGGTGGCGAACTTGGTTCGCCACCATGAGCTGTCCGTTTAGAGCTTGATTTTTCACCTCGGGGAGTCCTTGCCAATCTTTTTTGCTGAATTAAATCTTCATATTCGACGGAAGATAAATTATTCTTAAGAAAGCGGCTGATTGTAGAACTACTGACCTCAAAGCTTTGGGCTAAGGTAGAAGTTGTGGCTTCAGAGTTGCGATATTGTTGAAGAATTTCTTGCTTATCGTCTTCGGTTAGTTTTCTAGGACTCATGCTTTGTTGATCAAACTTGTTCTAGTAATTGCTTTGTTATGAAACACCATTTTAGTTGTGAACTATGACAGTGATCGGGCTTAGTCAGGAGGATATGCTTGGGACAACTAAGTATTATTAACTTACATAGAACAGTCTATCTTGTTGGGTTGAACATTGGTAACGTTAACTACAGTCAAGGTGACAATTTTTGCCTAATTTCTTAAAGAAATGATCCAGTCCTTAGTGACTCATAACTGATAAGTTGTGATCTGGATTGGAATAACCTCAAAATCGATCAACAAACTCAATGGTAAATATGCTCAAAACCAATGCTAAACCCGCCCTGCTAGTGCTAGCTGATGGAACTACTTATCATGGCTGGTCTTTTGGCGCAGCTGGCACTGCCATCGGTGAAGTAGTCTTCAATACTGGTATGACAGGATACCAAGAGGTTTTGACCGATCCTAGTTATTCTGGACAGATCATTACCTTTACTTATCCCGAGTTAGGCAATACAGGAGTTAATGCCCACGATGAAGAATCGGACAAGGTTCAGGCAAAAGCAGTTATTGCCCGCAACATTACTTATCGTCCCAGCAACTGGCGTTCTACAGCCTCATTACCAGAATATCTTCAATCACAAAACATTCCAGGGATTTATGGTATTGATACACGATCGCTAACTCGTAAATTAAGAGACTATGGGGCAATTAACGGTGGTGTTTCTACAGAAATCCTTAACCCAGAAAGATTACTCAATTTGGTGCAGCAAGCCCCTGATATGACGGGGTTAAATTTAGTCAAAGAGGTGACTACTACTGAAGTTTATCAATGGTCGGAATCAACTAACGCCGAATGGGAATTTGCCGCCGACCAGAGCCAGTCAGATTCTTTAACGGTAGTTGCGATCGATTTTGGCGTTAAGCGAAATATTTTACGCCGTTTAGCTAGCTATGGATGCAAAGTAATAGTTGTCCCTGCTAATACTTCTAGTGCCGAAATATTGGCTCATAACCCTGATGGTATTTTCTTATCTAATGGTCCTGGAGACCCCGCAGCAGTGACCGAAGGGATTGCTACTACCAAAGAACTTTTAGAGGCTGGTAAACCCACCTTTGGTATTTGTATGGGTCATCAAATACTGGGTTTATCTCTAGGGGCAGACACTTTTAAGTTAAAGTTTGGGCATCGCGGTTTAAATCAACCAGCGGGACTACAAAAGCAAATCGAAATCACTAGTCAAAATCATGGATTTGCGATCGCCGAGGCTTCTTTAGGGGCAGATGTAGAAATAACCCATCTCAACCTTAATGACCTTACTGTCGCGGGTTTACAGCATAAAATTTTGCCTTTCTTTTCGGTTCAATATCACCCAGAGGCTAGCCCTGGTCCCCATGATGCTGATTATCTGTTTGAGAAGTTTGTCCAGATGATGCGAGAAGAGAAGAAAGGATAATTGACTTGGTTGTAAACTGCGATCGCACATAACTAATATCGTATAGCTTGGTCACCTTATCTTTACTATCACAGACAGCTCGTCCAATACTGTTGAGATAGCGAACTTCACCATCAGGAGAGTTGTAACCAAGATCTAGATTAAAAGGGGTTGAATTACTAATTAATTGACTGAAGGCATCTTTAATCAACTTTTGCTCTGCGCTAGGATGAAGCTGAATCAGTTCATCAAAGGTAGGTACTGGCTGCGATCGCTCAAAACCATAAATCGTGTATAGTTCTGCTGACCAGATAGCTCTCACCGAACCAATGGCAAAGTTCTCTAAGCTTGAGATATTGATTTCCCAATTACCAATACGAGCTATCTTTTGCGCTTCGATCAGCTTGGCTTCACTGGCTCTGAGGTTAGCTTCTGCTTCGATGCGATCGCTAATTTCCATGACCACCGAACCAACACCGCGATTGCCGTCAGGTAAATCTACAGGGTAAAAGCTGGCAGTCCAATGACCCGCTACCTCTGAATTAGCAAAGTCGCGATCGCATATTTCAACATTGCACACGGGGCATTCTGTGGCAATTACCTGACGTAAAGCTGGTTCGATTGAATCGGCTAAATTAGGAATTACTTCCCTGACGGTTTTACCAATGTGTTCCTCTACTGATAAACCGTTCATCTCGGCTAGGGCTTGGTTAATCCGCAGGTATTTTAGCTGGGAGTCGTGTAGACTCAAACCAGCAGGAATAGTGCTGTAGAGGTTCTCTAGCAAAGAATTGGCGCTTCTCAGTTTTGCTTGGGTGCGTTTTAGTTCCTCAATTTTGATAAAGGTAATTACAACTCCATCATTGGTGCCATCTTCTCGCAGATAAAGATTGACCCGCATTAATAGCTGCACACCTGTTTTCGCGATACTAACTTCTTGCTCTAGAGGCTGTTCACGATTAAGTACCTGCTGTAAAATCTCCGATAAATCATTCAGTTCTAAGCAGTTGGGGCTGCATATAAATCAGCACGTTACGACAGCTAACCAAGTTCATTTTGGAAAAGCCAGCATTCTTAGTTAAGTCATGGGGCGCAACAATCAGCATTTCCCTTAAGAAACGTTTGACCTGATAGTTTTCTCCTGTAAAAGTAAAGTATTGTTCTAATCGTTCTGGAGTGATGTCTTTGTTAATGCTTTCTGGATAGATGCCTTTGGCGGTAACTTCTAAAGCATCTGTATCTAGATCCGTAGCAAAAATTTTGACCTGAATCTCTTTATTGGCTCTCGAAATAGCTTCATTTACCAGAATTGCCATCGAATAAGCTTCTTCCCCAGTGGCACAAGCAGAAACCCATACTCTCATCTGTTGTTGGGGTTGTAGACGCTCAATTAGTTCTGGTAATACTCTAGATTCAAGAAATTCCCAGGCGGGGCGATCGCGAAAAAACTGAGTTACGCCAATTAATAAATCCCGCCGTAGTAATTTTTGCTCGTCATTAAACTGTTCGAGCAGCTTGATGTACTCCTTAAGATTTTCGCAGTTGGTAAGAGCGCAGCGATGGTGGATACGACGAGATAAAGTGCTAATTTTGTAGTGAGAAAAGTCGATCTCTTCTCGCTCTGCTAAGACATTTAAATTTGTCTATGGGATAATCAAAAGAATCAGGAGACTCTAACCAACACAAACGGCGATCGCTAACTACTAAATGCTTTTTGGGTGGCAAAACATAAACGTGACTTGGCTCAATCTCCATCCCTTTTCTAATCGAGTACACGGGCATCGCTGTCTTACGCTGAAGTATCTCCGCCATCATACTTTTGAAGTCTGGCGAAAGATGCTGTACGACTATAAATGCCGCGTTGGGTTGGTCTGGGAGATTACCAAAAAACGATTCTAACGCCTGTACTCCTCCTGCCGAAGCACCGATAGCGACGAGAAAAAAGTTTTTATCATCCGAAAATGAGCTATTCATTGCTTATCTGTCTCAAGCTGAAGACAAAATACAGTTAACAATATTTTTTTTGTAAACCAATGTAAATAGTATTGGTTACCCTATCGCAAGGTTATGAGCAAGATTGATAAATTTACTAATATAGTTGTTTTAAATAAAAATTGAGGATGATAGATTTAACTCCCCAGTCCACAGTCCACAGTCCACAGTCCACAGTCCCCAGTCCCCAGTCCCTCGAAAGAATAGCTCATGCACTCAAAAATTAATTAAAACGACTATATTTGAAGATTCCAAGATCAAGGTAAATCTAAACTACCCTCTGTGGCTTTGCTCTTTTTCTCATAATAGTATTTGGAAAATTCGAGCTATCATTACTTCTTCGAAGAAAATTAAGAAAATATTAAGAAATTTTCTCATCTTTGATATGTTAATACATGTTAGTTTATGAACAGTCACAAATTTCAAAATTTCATACCGTCGCTTTTATAAGACGGTAGGCAGATAACAAAAGCAAAAATTACACTAAAGCTATTGAGTTTTTGGTGCAATTTCTCATTTAAAAAAACCTTGATAATTTATGTCTAATAATAAAATTTCTCAAATTTCTGCGTCTATTTTATGTTCCTACAAAAACCACACCCCAAACATCCAGGTCGGAAGAATAGATGATGCTTCAGGCAATAACGTAGAAAAGGTTATTTTTCCTGGTGAGACCTTTCTGTTCGAAGCACAGGTAAATGCTAAGTTAATAATTTTTGTTGAGCTAGCTGACAAAATAACCTTACTTGAGAGTGTTCCTTGTTCTGAGTTACAGACTAAAGCTATGTCAAAAGTTTCTTAAGCTAGTTGGTACAAATCTGGGCAAATTTCTAACTAGCAAGGTCTATTACTTAAATCTGTGAGAATTGCTCGGCGATTACTACGACTAGCTTCGCAATCACCGAGCAATCTCATGATATGAGCTGATTAATCCTTATCGATCCTGAGTCAAAAATAAATTTAGATATAAACCGTGTTCACTTTGAAGCGAGTAAATGCCGTGTGTACTGAGCCATAAGGATTAAACAACTGATTTGTATGACCTAAGATAGAGATTGTCAAGATTTTCGTTACAAAACTTGATAAAAAGCAAAATGTTAGTTAGTGTAATTACATAGACGAAAAGAAACACATTATTTTTATCCTAGTTTCTCGTCTAGTTCTAGAAAAAGAACCTCGACAATTAAATAAACAAAGCAATTATCTAACACATGACAACTACTTTACAAACACAGCGTACAAGCAGTGCTTGGGAGAACTTCTGTCAGTGGGTAACCAGCACCAACAACCGCATCTATGTCGGTTGGTTCGGCGTCTTGATGATCCCCACCCTCCTAGCAGCAACAACTTGTTTCCTCATCGCCTTTGTCGCAGCACCACCTGTAGACATCGACGGTATTCGTGAGCCTGTAGCAGGTTCCTTGATTTACGGAAACAACATTGTATCAGGTGCAGTAGTACCTTCTTCCAATGCAATTGGTCTTCACTTCTACCCCATCTGGGAAGCAGCTTCCTTAGATGAGTGGTTATACAACGGTGGA
>JBCDDK010000208.1:0-7633 GCA_039180345.1 Cyanobacteria bacterium P01_G01_bin.39
GTTCCCGAATCGGCAATTAATTATTACCAACAACAAGTAAAAGAATCTTTAGCAACTGAATTAGAAGTAGTATGAAAATAGCAGTAATGTCTTGTATTCATGGTAATTATGCAGCTTTAGATGCAGTTTTACTAGATATTGACCAACAAAAAGCAGAAAAGATTTATTGTCTGGGAGATTTAGTAGGTTATGGTCCTCATCCTAATGCAGTTGTGGAACAAATTCGTTCTTTAGATATTCCCACCGTACAGGGTTGTTGGGATGAAGATATTGTGGAAGGACTCAACGCCTGTGATTGTAGTTATCCTTCCCTGTTGGCGGAAAAAAGAGGCAAAATCGCCCACGAATGGACTAATAAAGAAGTCAATCCCGAAGTTAGGGAATATTTAGCAACATTGCCCCATACCTATAAAGAAGATAATCTCTGTTTCGTACATGGTAGCCCTAGTAGCAACCACGAATATTTATTACCCGAAATGGATGCTTTTACTGCTTTAGAAAGAGTCCTCTCCAGCGATGCAGATATATTGTTTTGCGGACATACCCATGTTCCCTATGTTCGTACCCTAGATTCTGGACAATTACAGGTTAAAGTTCGTCAACCCAATCAAGATGAACAACCTACTGTTAGTTTTAATACTCCCCTCAAGCGAATTATCAATGTCGGTTCGGTAGGCGAACCCCGTCATGGTCGTCCTAATGCTACCTATGTCATTTATGATACGGAGACAGAAGCAGTAAACTTGCGGGAAGTGGAGTATGACTATCAAACAACCTGCGCTGCGATCGTAGATGCTGGTTTACCGCCGATTTTTGCCTGGCGTTTGGCTAGGGGTTTAGAATTTGCCGAAAAAGCGGACGATCCGACTCATGTTTGTGAGAGGTGAATATGTTTATCTTCTCCATCTTAAAGATAAAGTGTTCTATCGCGATCGCTAATTGTTAAACATTGATCGATTCTTCGAGCAAGTTTTTTACTTACCAAAGCTAATGCTTGTTTCGGTGAAATAAATTGATAAGCACTAATTTCGTCAATAGCAATCTCAATTTCGGCAATTTCTTTTTGAGGAAGAATGCCACCAGAAAAAATAAACTGTAGAGACTCGATCGCCTTGGGGTTTTTACTGGTGTAATCTATACATAACAATCGTTCTGGGTTAACTTCGATGTTAATCTCTTCTTTTACTTCTCGGATACAGGCATTGGGATAGTTCGGTTGAATTTAAGGGGACGGTTGACATCTCAATTCCTAAAAAAGATTAGATTAGCGCGGGTCTTTGTTACGACGCGGAAAACCCGAAAACGTAGCCCGCTCCAGTGCATCGTTTTGTTATGTGGCACTATTGCGTAATCGTTTGAAGTACACCAGTTCTGGATCGCCTTCTTCAAGGTTTTCGATGAGACCACTTCGATCAAATTCCAACGTTGCCAACAGCCGCTGCATCGGGACATTGGATTGATTCGTTGATGTGAACAGTTTGGGTGTGCGACATTCGTTGATTAAATGGCGGATCAATGCCGAACCAATTCCTTGACATCGGAATTGCTGATGGACATAGAGCATTTCGATCCAACCGTTGTCGTAGAATTTGTAGTTCAAAACAGCATAGGCTACGACGTTCGCGTCGATAACGGCGACGTAACACGCGGACGATTCGATCTGTTCGTGGATGGACTGGACACGTGAAGGCTCGGAGACTGTGACGCGATCAAACGCGACAATTGCATCCGCATCCGTGATTGAGGCGAGTCGTATTATCATGTTTGCTGCATTTCTTTCATGAATTCAATTGCAGAACGAGTTTGCCCTGATTCTATATCTGCCAATCCTTGTTTAATACCTGCGCTCACGTAGTGACTCGCTTACGAGATCGCACTATACTTAAAAACCACTAAATTCAGACAAGCGATCGCAATTTGTTCCCCATAATGCGACCATATTCGGATAATTTTTATTGTATTTTGTGACTCTATGACTTCATACACAAGGCGATGTTGTATATTAATACGACGAGCATAAGCTCCTTTTAAATCTCCCTGGAGTTTTTCGTAACTGGGAGGTGATGTAAAAGGATTTTGTCTGAGAATTTCTAATAATTGCTGTGCTTTAGGTTTCAATCCAGCAGCAGCAAGTCTTTTAGCGTCTTTCTTTGCCTGCTTAGTAAATTTTAGCTGCCATTGGGCATCTACCACTCCAATTCATCCTCAGAAACACATTCAGATAAAGGAGTTACCATACCTTCTATAATTGACTGCTGCATTCCTGGAATAGACTGTAAATATAATGTTTCTTGAATGCTTTCCCAGTCATCTTTAGAAATTAATACCCCATCACCCTTACGAGAAGTGATAATACAAGGTTTGCTCTCTTGATTAACCTGTTCTAGTAACTTAAACAGATTGGCTCTAGCTTGACTAGCACTGTGAATATCCATAACTCAGTCTATGTACTTGTACTTTTTATCGTACCACTTATAATCTGCAACTGTACGTAATATTGAAATAGGACATTTTATGAATAGACAGTAGAAGTATTTAGTAAAGCATTAGTATTATTTGTTCTTGTAATTGATTGGTTAAATAATCGGAGTATATGATGAACAATTCAGTTGAATTTTGGGACAAAACCGCAGAAAGTTATTCACAACAACCTATTGCGGATGAGGCAGCTTATCAGAAAAAACTGCAAGTTACACAGGAATACTTTAAGCCAGAGATGTCAGTGTTGGAGTTTGGTTGCGGAACAGGATCGACCGCTATCGTTCACGCACCCTATGTTAAACATATTCGGGCAATAAATTTCTCGTCGAATATGATTAAAATTGCTCGGGGTAAAGCCGAGGCAAAAAACATCAACAACATCACCTTTGAACAATTGACTATTGAAGAATTAACTGTAGCTGATGAAACCTTTGATGTCGTGTTAGGGCTTGGTATTTTGCACTTACTTGAAAACAAGAAAGAAGTAATTAGCAAAGTTCACAAGATGCTGAAACCAGGTGGAGTTTTTGTCACCAGTACGGCGTGTTTAGGAGATACGATGAAGTGGTTTATGGGTATCGCGTCAATTGGAGTATTTTTGGGTTTGATACCGTTAGTTAAAGTCTTTACCAGGAAAGAATTAGAAAATAATTTGATTGATGCTGGTTTTACAATTGACTACCATTGGCAACCGAACAAAATCACGCGCAAAGGGGTGTTTAAATTAAAAGGAGTGTTTATTGTGGCAAAGAAAGCTTAGTCATTTCATTTATTATTTTAAGCTAAAGATGTTCGAGTTTAGGAGATAAATCTCATAGAAAAATCTCGGTAATCTTACTTTCAACTGTCTTATACTTTTCTGACGGTTTGTCTAGATTTACCAGTATGACTATTGATGGAATGCTAGTTAATTCTCTAATCCAGGCTGCGCTAATTGAGATAATAATTGGTCTATTTTGTCTATTTTGTCTATTTTGCTTCTGGAGATATCTGTATAATGAATTCATAAATCGAAAAATTAGAGATTGAAGATTGCACCGATGACGCGGTATTGGGGCTGAGTATAATGAAAAGAGTTGCTGTATTTGGTAATGCTGGGGCTGGCAAGTCAACTTTGAGCAAGCATCTAGCAGAAGTGACTGGTTTGCCTCTAACTGTATTAGACCTCATTCAATACAAACCAGGAGGAAAAAAAGTTTCTGACGAAGAATATAAAGCTGCTCATGAAGAGATATTACAACAAGACCATTGGATTGTTGATGGATTTGGTTCAATTGATACGGTATGGAAAAGATTAGAAGTAGCAGATACTTTAGTCTATATCGATTTACCCGTTATCCAGCATTATTTCTGGGTAACAAAGCGATTTATTAAAAGTTTTTGGGTAGCACCAGAAGGTTATCCTGAAAACAGTCCATTATTAAAAAGTACTTTAAATGCTTATTATATAGTTTGGCTGTGCCATCAAAAGCTTACACCTAAATATCGCGAGTATGTTGAAAAGGCAAAATCAACCAAACAAGTGTTTCATCTTCAATCTACTAGAGATTTAGAGGAATTTTGGAGATCGCTCACAATACTATAAAGGCTTTCTTTCTCCTCTGGCTGGTTGATTACAGTAATATCGATCTTAGGAGGTACACAACATAGTTCTTCTGGCTGAAAAAGATATTGGCGATCGCTCTTTTAATAGCTGCCTTTTAATAGCTGCCTTTTAATTCCCAGTTAGATTTTATATAATGATTATCATTCTCAAAGACACACGAATTTATGTGGGCAATTTTAAGCGGAATTGAAGGAAATATCGCGGCTTACGAAGCAGTGTTGGCAGATATCAAACGTCAGCGCGTTGAAGCAGAAGCGTTGTACCTTTTGGGGGATATCGTCGCAGCCAACCCAGATAGCGAAACAGTAATTAAACGCATTCAGAATCCTTTACCGGTCGAATTAGAACCCCAAGTCTGCATCGGCTGGTGGGAAGAACAATGCTTTGCTTTACACGCTTTGGGTTCGACAGCAGAACCCACAGAATTAATCGATCGCTTTGGCAAAGAAACCGCTAAACTTCTTTGGGATTCCGTATCTCGCGAAACTGTACAGTGGTTGCGCAACTGTCATTTTGGCTTCTTTGAATTAGATTGTTTGTTAATTCACGGTAGTACCGTTAGCGTCAGCGATGAGTTAACTCCCGAAACCCCACCCTGGCAAATGCTAGACCGCTTGCAGAGAGTCCAGGCAAATCATCTCTTTTGTGGTCGTTCGGGTCAAGTATTTGAATATCAACTACAAGCAGGTTCGGTTAATAGTTCGGTAACGACTTTGGAATCTCCGCAACCCACGCAAACTATTACTGCACCTAAAAGAAGAGTTGTCGGTGTAGGCAACGTCGGCAAAGAACCAGGAAAGGCTACTTATACCCTCTATAGTCCTTATAGCGATCGCTTGGAATTCAAGACAGTTTACTATGGCAGTCAAAAAGGATTTGGTAATTAAGCAAAAAGTATCTCTACTATGGTGAGGTGATCGCATATTCTAGCTGATTGAAAAATATCAGGTAATCGCTCTAATCTTTTTTTTAATTACTATTCTTAATAAGAAAAAAAGTTCTTGACTTTCACCTTAGGGCAAAGTGTTAACTCTTAAATAGCAGAGATTTAAAAATCGTAAATGCTTAAAATTAGTGACTTTGCTCAACTTTGTCGTATCTCACCAAAAACCCTACGTCTTTATGATCGCTTGGGGTTACTCAAACCTGCCACAGTAGACCGTCAAAATAACTATCGCTATTATTCTGCCAGTCAATTACCTCGTCTGAATCGCATTCTTGTTTTTAAAGAATTGGGATTCTCTTTAGAACAAATCAGTAAATTACTGGATGACAATCTTTCTGTGTCGGAGATTCGCGGTATGTTGCGCCTAAAACAGCTAGAACTAGAACAAAAACTAGCTGAAAACGTGGCTCGTTTAAACAAAGTAACAATTCGTTTACAAGAAATAGAACAGGAGAAATCAATGTCTAATTACGAAATCATTCTCAAACCCGTAAAATCTCAGTTGGTTGCTGGAACTTTAGGAGTGATTCCCGATTTTGATAATTGCACTTCCATCATAGAAAAATTATTTGATCGAGTTTATGATTATGTCTTTAGTCAGGGAATCAAAAATGTTGGCAGTGGTATTAATGTATATCACGAAACTAAATTACGAGATAAACATATTCCCTTGGAAGCAATTGTGCCAATATCTCACAAGATTCCTAATGACGATCTTCACACTCCTTCAGTGTGGGTGTACGAACTACCTGAAGTGGAAACTATGGCTTGTGTAGTGCATCACGGTTCATTTGATTCTTTAGGGAATGGTTATTCTAGCTTATTAGAGTGGATAGAAAAATATGGCTATCAAATTGCTGGCTCTACTCGTGAGGTTTATTTGCACTATGAAAGAGAAGGCGATCCTAATCAATACGTTACGGAAATACAGATTCCTGTAGAGAAAGTTACGAACTAACTTAAGATCTAAGCTTTAAGAAGCGATCGCTTTTTTGAACTGGTGAAAAAATATCAGGCGATCGCACTATGTATCTACTTTGCAAATTTTCAGGAGATCGCTTAATCATTCTGTGAATTACTATTTTTAGGTTTCGATATTTTAACTTTCTACTTTTCAGACTAGATTATAGTGTGTTCGCATAGCATTAGTAATATATATTACCGTTGATATTCAGCGACAATCGTAGCCTCAGCTAAAATATGGTCTTTAATCAAAAAAGCTAATTTAGCCCCCGTGGTAGTCTCATCGGCGGGGATATTTTCTACATTCAAAGCATAAACCGTAAAAACATATTCGTGAGGCTTATCGCCTACAGGAGGGCAAGCACCGCCATATCCTACATCGCCAAAATCAGTAAATCCTTGACCACTACCATCGGGCAGTTTTTTTCCTTTGCTCGTAATGTTGGCAGGTAGACTAGTAACGTTTGCTGGAAGATTAAACACCGTCCAGTGCCACCAACCAACCCCAGTCGGCGCATCAGGATCGAAAACCGTAATTACATAGCTTTTAGTCTCTGTGGGGGGATTTTGCCAGCTAAGTTGCGGAGATATATTTTCGCCAGTACAGCCAAATCCGTCTAAAACTAATGATTCTGGTAAAGTACCGCCATTTTCAAATTGTTCGCTTTGTAGGGTAAAAGGAGAAGCTAAAAGCGGTAAAGTCGCGACATTAACGCAACTAAAACCGATCGCAGCTATTAAAAATTTACGCATTATCATCAACCGAATAGTGTTTAATACTCTGTATTATGCTGTGAAAAAGAGATTTCCTTAGTACATTTTGGTTCGTAATTGCGCCCGTTTGGTTCATTTTTGGCGATCGCGCTTAACTTGAGTTGGTTTGATCTGAAAGTATTGATAAAAACGGCTAGCAAAACGAGAAGGGGATTCATAACCGCAAGCTATAGCTACTTGAGAGATCGCATATTTGTCTTGTTGAATCAGTTCCATCGCTTTCTCCATTCTGGCTGCGGTGAGTATTTGACGAAAGCTGGTCTGGTGCTTTTTGAGCTGACGTTTAAGGGTAGAAACGCTAGTATTTAGCTCTGCTGCTAATTTAGCAGTTGTCCAGGGCTGGGATAGGTCTTGACATAGAATATTGGCAACGCGAATTGGTAGATCGGGATAGATAATCTGTAACAGTTGTCCCCGCCATTCGCTGTTAAGCAACAACAGCACTACTTCCATTACCCGATGCTCATTCAGATATAAGTTCTGGTTGCTAATGTCATTTAGCGCACTTTCTAATAAATAAACCAAAGAGCTGGCTAAATCTAAGGTTAGAGGAATTTTAAACTGTAGCTGTGGTTCGTAGCTGGTGCGATCGATCAATTTGGGATAAGCCGATCTGATTCTTTCTAGTAAATGTGACGATAGTTCCAAAACCAAAGCTAGATAAAGACTGTCTTTCTCGTCTGGCTGGTTGATTACAGTAATAGCGATCTCAGGAGGCACACAAAATAGTTCTCCTGGCTGAAAAAGATATTGGCGATCGTCGAGATAAATCATTTTACTTCCCCGTAAGACGACTACTATAATCGGCTTTTCTAAGGTAAGTTCTCGGATACATTGTCGATGGCGTACCGATAATTTGGTTA
>JBCDDK010000209.1:0-7476 GCA_039180345.1 Cyanobacteria bacterium P01_G01_bin.39
ATATCTCTTAATTAATTATTAAGAAAATAATTTCTCGTAAATTTTTAATTTATAATCCGCAAGACGGAATAATTTTGGCTATTGTAGAAGATTAAGTAAAATTCTCAAAGAAAATAAAAGTAATTAAATCCTATTTGCTAGAAATATAAATTTAAGAATCAAGCAAATATTTTGAATTTGCATTAATACTTGATAGAAATTTATTTGCTAATTACTCATAATAAAACTCGTAATAAATTCCAAATACAATGCCATTAATAAATCATAAAAGCTGGGCAAGAGGAAAAAGCTCGGCTCTTGAGCGGATTATCAGCAAAACTGTAATACCCTAATGGGAAACGTCTTTTCAGTTAAATAGTAATGCCAAAATTTTTGCGATCGGCTCTTGTTTTGCGAGAAATATCGAAAAAGCTTTGTTGTCTAGTAAAGTTAAAGTTCCGAGTGCCGATCCTAACAGTGACATCTTGGAACTGAAAATCAATTTACTGACAGGAATGTTAAACAAATATAATCCACTTTCTATTTATCAAGAACTTCTGTGGGCAAGCAAAAAAGAGATTTTTTCTGATCATGGTTTTATTAAGTTTAGTGAAAAATATTTCGATCCCAATTTACGCAATCAGGCAAGAAAAGGAACCCTTGAATTTGTTAAGAAACGGCATGAAGAATTACGACAATATTTTGCCAGGGCTTTTGCTGCTGATTTGATTATTCTTACCTTGGGGATGATTGAAACCTGGTTTGATCAAGAAACCAATATTGCTTTAGCAGAAGTTCCTTCTCCTCGCTTGATGAAAGAATATTCGAGTCGTTTTATTTATCAAGCATTAAATCAACAAAAATGTTTAGATACTCTAAGAGCTATTCATTTGCTCCTCAAGGAATTTGGTCAACCTAATTTAAAAGTTGTGGTTACTATTTCGCCTGTCCCTTTAGAAAGGACTTTCAGTGGACAAGATATTATTGTTGCCAATATGATGTCTAAATCTACTTTGCGTTCAGCAGTAGGTGAGTTTGTTGCAGAAACCGAGAATGTTGATTATTTTCCTAGCTATGAAGCTGCCATGTTATCTGATCCGAATCTGGTTTGGATGGGAGATCGTCGTAACATAACAGATTTTATGGTTAAGAAGATTATTGCTGAATTTATTCAGCGGTATAACTTACATGAATAAGCTAATTCATGTGCAAACAGATAAAATCATCTTCTAAATTGAAGATAAATATTATCTCTTAAGTCTATCGTTGGCTATAATAAGAGATCGTGAAATACAATCGGAGTTTAATTATGGGTCGTAAATGTGAAATAACGGGCAAGAAAGCCAATAATGCTATGGCGGTATCCCACTCTCATCGTCGTACCAAAAAGTTACAGGGTGTTAATTTGCAATGGAAAAGAGTTTGGTGGGCAGAAGGCAATCGCTGGGTGAGATTACGTCTATCTACTAAAGCAATTAAAACTTTAGAAAAACGAGGCATTGGTGCCATGGCTAAAGAAGCAGGTATCAATCTTAATAAATACTAAATTAAGCTCCCCTAGTAATATCGGCACTAATTTTAAATCAAGCCAATATTTTCTAAAAATAGAATTATACAAAGTTTGAGCAGCCGCATCTTTAATCAGTAATCTTGTTTATTGTTTGCTGGCTGCAATTTTATTAGCAATTTTCTCCTTTTCTTGCTTCCAAACTCAGGTTAAGGCGAAAATAGAAGATTCGTACGGCGAAGTCCAGCCTCAAAAAAACGCAAAGCCCATCTCTCAAATCGTTCTATCCGTCATATCATAGCTAGGGCGGGAGAAATAGTTGGTATTCCCTTTCAGACTCATCCCCATCAACTGCGTCATGCGTGCGGGTACTATTTAGCTGCTCAAGGTCATTATAAGAGGGAGATTCAGAATTATTTGCTGCATAAAAATATCCATTTTACAGTTTGCTATACCCAAAGGTTTGAAAATTTCTGGATGGATTAATATAGTTTATTGTTTCTATTTTGTGTTTTGATGAAAATAAGAAAGATTGAAACAAAAGATTTAAGATATCTCTCAGAGATATATATATCGATATTTAGTATTCCACCTTGGAATGAATACTGGGAGTGTGATTGGGCAGAGGAGCGATTAACTTGGATATTTAACTCTCAAAGTTCTTGTGGGTATCTTGCTACGATAAATGATGAGATTATTGGAGCAATATTAGGACATTTTATTCCTTTTAAAGGTAAAAAAGGATTTAAAATACTAGAATTTTTCGTTTCCTATAAATATCAAAAAAAAGGCATTGGCTCTCAATTACTTCATCGACTTGAGTCCGAATTAAAAGCAAATAGCTATAATTTCATTACGTTAATGACAGCTAAAGATAGCCAAGCAGAATCATTTTATTTGTATAGGGGCTATCAAATCGACGAAAAATTAGAGTTACTTAATAAAGAGTTTTGAATTTAATAATAAGTCGAATCAAATCCCAGTTTATCGGACGGGTAATAACGAGTTTTATATTGGGATAGGCATGAGCTTGACCAGCATGAGGAAGATAGAGCTTCTGTACTTTAATTCTTTTCAGCCTGGGCATTAACTAAAAACCTAGCAAGTGAGTAAAGGCAAAAGTCACTTCGCTTTAACCGTAACTGTCTGTATAATTCTTCTTCCTCTCCATACTGGTACAGCGCTTCAAAACCCCATTAATCATTGCCGACACTTCACTACTAGAGCAGGTTTTTGGCTGATAATAGATACAGGTAGAATTCTTCTCCGCGTGCCAATAAATCATAACTCCTCTACCTTCATAGCGGAGATGATATTGGGTAATCAAATTCTGTTCCCATACACCAAAAAAAAGTATATCAAACCCATACAGAGAAAAGCATTATGGCTGCTAGCAGATAGGGTTTTGAAAATTTTAATAGTTATGATTATTGATTTATCCGATATTAACTGTTTATAAATGTCTAAAAGCAATAAAGTTTCTAGCTTTTAGGATCAAAAGCATCCCTGATTCCATCACCAACATAGTTAATACTTAGTACCGTCAAGAATATTGCTAACCCAGGAAAGATTGCCATATGGGGAGCCGATTCTAAATAATCTTTGGCATCAAATAACATTCTGCCCCAAGTAGGGACATCGGGAGGAAAACCTAAACCCAAAAAACTTAAGGTAGATTCAGTAATAATAGCGTTGCCTACTGCCAAGGTAGCAGCAACAATAATTACGCTTAGGACATTGGGAAATAAATGAATCCAAATCAATCTAGCAGGTTTAGCGCCGATTGCCTCCACAGCACTAATAAACTCCATTTCTTTTAATTTTAAAAAATTAGCTCGCACCAATCTGGCAACTGACATCCAATTTAAACCGCCAATTAATAGCACAATTAGAATAAATACACCTAATTCTGCACCTGCCAGCTTTTTCATTGACTCACGAAATAAATAGACAATCAGCAACAGTAAGGGTAACTGAGGCAAAGCGAGAAATAAATCAGTAATTCTCATCAAGATGCCATCAACAATACCACCATAAAAACCAGCGATCGCTCCTACAACAGTGCCTAGAAAAATCGCTACTAACATTGAAGCAATACCTACTGTAAGAGATACTCTGCCTCCCTGTAGGATTCGGGCTAATTGGTCTTGTCCTAAAGAATCAGTTCCCAAAGGATGCTGCCAGCTAGGGGGAGAGGAAGCAGCTAAGAAGTCAATTTTATTGATCGGAGTCTGATAAAACCATGGTGCAGCGACAACTGCCAAAGTAATTATGCTTAAGATCACCAAGCCCAGAATTGCAGGGCGATCGCGCTTTAATCTCTGCCAGCTATCTAGCCAAAAATTACTGGACATTCGTGGTCTTGTTTTATTTTTGACTTTGTCATCATCCATGCTCACTCTTTTTTAGTTGCGTTGATTTCCTTGATTATTATTAACTGCCAAGTGATTAATAGTTAATACGTGGATCGAGAGCAGCATAGACTAAATCAGCAATTAAATTAAAAATTACAATTAAGATAGCGTAGATAAAGGTTATTGCCATTACCACTGGAGTATCACTACGATATATTGATTCAATCAATAGTGCGCCAATACCAGGTACCCGAAATACCTGTTCAGTTACCAGCGCTCCTGTAAAAATAGCAGGTATGTCCAAAGCAATCAAAGTTATCACAGGAATTAAAGCATTGCGCAGTACATGATTTTTAATCACTGTAAATTTACTAAGTCCTTTTGCCATAGCCGTTCTGACATATTCCTGGGGAAGTTCATCCAAAATTGCCGAACGAATAAAGCGCATTAAGATTGCTGCTTGATAAAGAGCCAAGACTGATATCGGCATAATTGATTGCTGGACTTGTTCTACAAAGCTTTGCCAATCAGTTACTTGCAAAGTGCTATTGAAAATAAAAGGGAACCAACCTAGTTGAACACTAAAAAGAATAATAAATAACAAACCTGTAAAAAACGGCGGAATCGAAAATCCCAAAAAGGCGATCGTCGTAATCAACTGGTCTGTAATTGAATAACGTTTGATTGCAGACACTATACCTAAAGGCAAGGCAATTATTAAGCTTAATATGTAAGCAGTGCCAACAATTAAAAAAGTAGTAGACAATCTCTGCCATAGTAATGCTGCCACAGGACTTCTACTATTGAATGAATAGCCCATATCTCCCTGCACAAATGAGCTAAACCACTTGAAATAGCGAACATAAATTGGCTGATCTAAACCCATTGATTGGCGAATATTCTCCCTAACTTCTGCCGTGATAGCTGGATTAGAGGCAAATTCGCCTAATGGGTCACCTGGAGCTAAAGCCAATACTAAAAAAATAATAATACTAATGGAAATTAAAGTTGGTATTGTCCCTAAGATTCGGTAAATAAAAAATCGATTCATACTTTATAACATATACCAAAAAAAGTTTTGATCATTGCTGATAATCAACAACAAATAGAAATCTAAGTCACATAGACAAATAATTGCCAATATTTGATAAATTTAAAAGTAAGATTCATAAATCTAAAATAAATCCTAATTTCATTAGTTAATAATTAATTATAGTTTCTTATTCATATGTCAACTAACCGATTGATCTATATAAAAATTATGTATTGTATCTTTAAAGTCTTCTTAATTATTTGATCATGTATTCTTAACTAAATTCAACAATATTTTTTACTCTTATTAGTGACTAATAATTGAAAACCTGTTTGCTGACGAAATTTATTCCAAATAGAATCATTCACCGCTGCATCCAAATATCTTTGTGGCTCTAAATCAATAGCTTCTTCTAAACAAATAATTGCCCAGTTATTATCATTTAACAGAGCATGACAACAAGCTTTTTGATACCAAGCAGGAGCGAACTTATGGTCTAATGCTAATACTTGCTCAAAGCAATTAATAGCCTTTAAAAACTCCTGCTGCTGCTGCCAAATCATTCCCTGTTGATACCATGTCCAATAATCATCAGGCTCAATATCAAGTGCGCGTTCGTAACTTTGTAATGCTAAGTCTAACTTAGCAAAATGTTGTTCTGCTTCGCCTCGTCGATAGTAAGACCAAAAATCATCACAACGCAATTCTAGAGCTAGATTATAATAAGATATTGCCTGCTCATATTTTCCTGACTTACGATAAGATTCTCCAAGGCGATAGGTTGCCCAATAATCTTGAGATTTAGCCGCTAAAGCATGATCAAAACAGGTTATCGCCTGTTCATATTGCTGAAACTCAGTAAAATAGATACAGCCTAGCTCATACCAAGACCAATAGTTATCTGGCTCAATTTCCGAAGCTTGGTTAAAGCTACCTATAGCTTGTAAATGGTCGCCTAAAGCCTCTAGTACCAATCCTTTGCGATACCATGTCCAGTAATCGAATGGTTGATAGCTCAAAGCTCGCTCGTAGCTAGTTAATGCTTCATAATAATATCCTTGGGATCGCAGCTTATTTCCCCTTTGGTACCATTCACGATAGCTATCTGGGCGACATTCTAAAGACTGATACATTTTGCTGATGTTGAATTAACTCTAATGCTTAAAACTAATGCTTAAAAGCGACCTACTTATATATAAACGTAATGGGGAGAGTATTGTCTCCAAAAAGTTAGGAATCGATAACCAAAATTTAGCGATCGCCACAGACACCATTAATTGCTTTCAAAACTGTATTGGCAGAACTCAAGCAGAATTAGACAAACAGTTGTTAAAACTGGAAGGAGATAATCCAAATTACCGTGTCAGAAGAGGCTTGGCACACATCTTGCACAATACATTTTCTACCTTTGAAATTATTAGTCCTCTTGAACCGACCGAACTAAGACAAAAAGTATTTTCTGAAGCTGCTAAAACGGTCGCATTACCTCAGCAACGCAATTATACTTTAGAGACTATATCCAAGTCATTAGGTAGTGAATTAAAACGTTTTGTATCTGTCAAAGAGATTGAATTAGGACTATATGCTGATTTGCAAGAGAATCGTATTCTCACTCAATTTGACTCTCCTGTAGCTGAGTCTCTGCTCCACCGCTATAATTTATCACAAGTACAGGGGGTTTTTTACCGTTCCAGCAGCGTTGTCATCAATGCTCATCGTAACGATCCTGGAGAATATAAGCTGCTGTTTCGTTATATCAAATTATTTCAACTTATGGCATACATTGAAGGAGATGCTGATACAGGTTTTACCTTGACGCTAGATGGTCCAGCAAGCCTTTTCAAAGCAAGCACTCGCTACGGTCTAGCTTTGGCAAAAATGATTCCTGCTCTACTTCACGTCACAAAATGGAGTCTTCAAGCAAAACTCAATCACAAAGATCCTTATTCAGGAAATACTAAAGTAGGCAAGTTTACCTTGACCAGCGATTGCGGACTAGTTTCTCATTATCCTCCAGGTAAACCTTACGACAGCATGTTAGAAGCGTCTTTTGCAAAAAGCTGGAAAAAAGCAAAAACTGAATGGAGATTAGAAAGAGAGGTAGATCTGATTCCTCTTCCTGGAAGCGTTATGATCCCAGATTTTCGTCTAGTTCATCCTGATGGGCGAGAATATTTATTAGAAATTGTCGGCTATTGGCGCCCCGAATATTTGCAAAAGAAATTTTATCAAGTTCGCAATAGTGATGTTAAGAATCTTATTCTTGCTGTTTCACAAAGACTCAATTTAGATAAAGCTGGAGTTAAATTTAACGACCTTCCCAACAAATTAATTTGGTTTAAAAATAAACTGAACTCAAAAGCGGTGTTGGAGCTAATTAATCAATAAAACATGCAAAAACCCTACTACCAATATATCAATGCTCATGTAATAGAGTTAAGCTTTTATACTGACTGACATTGGAAAAAAAGAACCTGGCACTGAGCTATTTTCCCGGGGGGCAACCCCCCAAGTATCTTCGCCGCAACAGCATTTCACAATCGAGTTCGGGATGGAATCGAAGTGGTTCCACTGCGCTAATAGCACCAGGAAGACTGGTAGAG
>JBCDDK010000210.1:0-7412 GCA_039180345.1 Cyanobacteria bacterium P01_G01_bin.39
ACTTGATGATATTTTTCTCTCCACAACAATTTGCTTGTTAGAGTAATTATCGTTGAATCTAAAGGAAAATAAATTTTATCTTTGGCTAAACCTTTTTGATTTTTGAGTTTTTTTAATCCTTGATTTAAAATTTCTTTGAACAATTCTGGATTTCTACTTTTGCTGGCTTTAGAAAATGTGGATAAGTCTAACTTTTTACCTCGACTATTTACTCTAGTAATTAAATCTCTCATGCTGACTAAGCTTTGATCCATTCCAAATCCAATCCAGCAAGATGCAAACAAAAAGGTGTTGAGAACTGGATAATCATTTTTTGGTAAGTTTTTTAACAAACTCTTTATTATTTTGGGAAAGTTTGATACAAACATTGATAGATATTTGAAGGTGATAAACTAGGCTGATTTTACTATTATTTTTGCCTGTTTATTACCTTTTTTCTTATCATTCAACATTTCTGCTTTTAGACTACTTGCAGCTTAAATCGTTTCTTTCGATAGTTAGCAATTTTACTTCTAATGCTCAGGATTATTTATTAGTAAATACTTAATATTGCTAAAGAAATAGTGATTGTGATCGCTCTAACTTCAAGCGCACAAAAGACATATTATAAAGAGGGCTTATTTTTAGTTATGTCAGAGCAAAATAATATATCCTTTTATTTAAATAATAAGATTATTAATGTTTAAAGAGTGGTAACAACAAAATGGGCTAATACTATTGTTGATAGTAAATTTAATAAAATTTCTATTTGTCATAAACTCAAGTGTCCGCTTAAGGCATACTCGTTTATTTGTGTCGCAATAGAATAATTTTTGTAATTTATTAACACTTCATAGCAAAAGTTATAGATCCTTTGATGACACAACAATTTAAGAAAATAAACTCTATCGCTCCAAGCGATTCTGATATTTTATATAGGCATCTAAAACCGCATTAATGCGCTTTTGGTAGCCATCTACTTGTTTCTTAAAATAGTCAACAATATGCTGATTAAGACCAATGGGTATTTGTTTTTTTAGGTGAAACTAACTCGACATCTTGCCAAAAATCTTTAGGATAAGGATATTGAGGACTATCTGGGTCTGTTGCAGCATTTTGTTCAATTTCTTCATCTGTCATCGAAGTAATTCGCTGCCAGTCTGTCTGACTCTCACCATGAGCGATCATCTCATCTAGTTGTTCAGCCGTATAGCTGACGATATGCTCTTCTTTCTTCATGACGCGCTCTCCGCATTGAAATAATTCTTATCTTGTCTTGCCGTTTAGTATATATAATTGTGACCTCAATTTCTTCTAATAAACCTATAGCAAGCCACCGCTCTTCATTAGAATAAGATGTTTGTTTTAATAGATGGTTGTCTTGTAGAACTATCCTGGCATCCAAAAAGTCAAAACCATGTTTTTTTAAATTGCTTCGTCGTTTATTTTCATCCCATTCCAGCTTCATAATTAGCTGCTTTTACTATGTTAATCATAGATATTGTTGTTTGGCTTAATTGATGACACCCTCTAATAATCATCATTAAATATCGCCTGCAAAATTCTAATATTAAATAGCAAAGCGGATCTAGCAATAACTATTGAATTTGAAGTAGCTTATGAGTCTGTAGACTAATCCGCCATTGAGGATGCTGCAATACATAATCAAAAATGAGACTTTTGCTTTGAGGAGAATTCCACTCTGGCTGAAGATAGCAGAGGGTTGATGCTGCAACTAAAGCTGCTTGTTGTTCTGCCCATTTCAAGTCAAACTGGCTCGTTATCACTACTTTCAATTCACTAGCATGGTCATAAATACTGCTGTGGGGAGCTTTAAACTGTTTCGGAGAAAATGTTACCCAATCAAAATTGCCACTAAAAGGATGTGCGCCAGAAGTCTCCAAATGTACTTGCAGTCCTGCATTCTTTAATGCTGTAGTTAGGGGAAGCAAATCGTGCATCAATGGTTCGCCGCCAGTAATAATGACAATGGCAGGATTAGTAGATTTTGCTGTTTGAACTAACTCTTGAGTAGTTTCTTGAGGATGACGCTGCACATTCCAAGAGTGTTTGGTATCGCACCATGGACAATGAACGTCGCAACCTGCCAATCGAATAAAAAAAGCATTAACTCCTGTCCAGTAGCCTTCTCCTTGAACAGAATGGAAAGTTTCAACAATGGGATAGGTAACAGTCTCAGTAGTAGTCAGCAAAATATCAAGCTCGAATAGCTAGTAATAGTTAAAGAGGTATTTCGATCATAGTATTCTTCAGTTTACCTTGCCCAAACAGCGATAATTTTTAGTATTTTGGAGTGAAATCACTGGGCGGTAATTAGCGCAAAGCAACTACCAAAAAATAGGCGTAAAATTCATTTATACGCCTGGAGAACAAGTTGTATTTCAATGCCTATAATCTTGATTAAGCTTGATACAGCATTTGACAGATGCAAGTTCGCTCAAGATTTAAGTCTGCACTTCTATCATTCGGTCACTCAAGAGTCAGCATAATTAGGACATCATTCGATCAACAATTTTCTGGACAATTTGCATTCCTGTTACAGCTTGCCAACCAAACAAGCCCAAAAGAAGAACATTTAAGGAAACATGAGTAGTCCGTGCCAAACTATTTCCCTTTTGCATATAAGGAACTAAGGATGCGGAAACAGCAATTAAACCAGTCATTCCTAGTCCAGCTAAAAGGTGGGGTCCCACAAACAATTTGCCATTATTAATGTAAGTAATACCCATGCCGCCGATATTACCTAAAACCATTAGTGCCAGAAGCACAGAACCCATTCTATGATGTCTCTGTCCAAAGTTTTTCTTGATTAATTCTTTTTTGGTGTCTTTGTCTGCACTACGTATTTTAGAATGCTGGACTCCTAAGTACAGAGCATATACAGTAATACCCAACAACACCCACATTAATATTGGATGACCAAATTGCGACCAGGTTTTGACCGCATCAGGAATTTCTAACGCCATGATATTTTCTCTAATCTAAATAACTTTAACTTTTGTAAAGGTTGAAATGTCTTGGCAAAAGCATACATTGAGCTAGTATACTCCTGTTTTTTCCAGAAATTTCTTAAGATCAACTTAACATAAAGTAACTTTATAAAGCGAATTGATCTTGGTCAAATATCAGCAAAAATCTGGTCAGATATTGCTAGAGGTGGATAACAGTTATACTGCTAGCTTGATCGATTAAATCTCTCGAATTTTACTGATGTCAGGATCGCCTTCTTCTTCCTTCACACCATGCCAGTTACCACCGCTACTCAAGCCAGGAGATTTAATTATAGCGATCGCACCTTCGGGAGCAGTTAAAATGAGCGATGTTATCGAAGAAGGTTTGGATATCTGGCGATCAAGGGGCTATAGAGTGGAGATGGGTCATAACTATCTCTCTTGTTGTGGTTACTTAGCGGGCAGCGATCGCACTAGAAGAGAAGATTTAGCCGCAGCTTGGCATAATCCAGAATGTAAGGCAATTATTGCTATTAGGGGTGGTTATGGGGGAGCGAGATTATTAGAGAATTGGTGTTGGCAACAAGGACAAAATGTTAATCAGGAGTCAAGCCCAAAATGGCTGATTGGTTTTTCTGACGTTACCAGCTTGTTATGGAGTCTTGCTACACAGGGTATTTCTGGTCTTCATGCGCCAGTATTAACTACCTTAGCCGCTGAACCAGAATGGGCGATCGCCAGAATGTTTAATTATCTTGAAACAGGACAAATCGATGCGCTACAAGGCAGCAAGGGTGGTGGTGGCAAAGCTTCGGGATTACTCCTACCTGGGAATTTAACTGTAGCCACTCACTTGTTAAATACACCTATCCAACCTAGTTTTGAGGGGGTAATTATGGCATTAGAAGATGTTACCGAATATCCATATCGAATAGATCGTATGTTAACCCAGTGGCGCATGCTGGGGGTATTTAATCAAATCAAAGGTATTGCCCTCGGTCGTTTTAGCCGTTGCGAACCCTATCCTGGTACCAGTAGCTGGACAATTGACGAAGTTTTGCGCGATCGCCTCAAAGATCTAAATATTCCTTTAATTTATAATTTGCCCTTTGGACATGACGGAGTAAATGCCGTATTACCTGTCGGGCAACCAGTATATATTGACGGCGATACAGGAGTTTTAAGCTGGTGATCAATTTAGCCCGTTGCGATACTAGAGTACAATCTGATATTGTGCAGCACTCCTATGCCTTGTACTGTAACCAGTGATCAAATTTCTGTTAGAATTTTCAACAGGGATACAAGCTTTGATAAGACCTAAAGGAGAAATTCATCTTGCCTCATACAATTGTTACTGAAATCTGTGAAGGTGTTGCTGATTGCGTTGATGCTTGTCCTGTTGCCTGTATTCATGATGGACCAGGCAAAAACACCAAAGGTACAGACTGGTATTGGATTGATTTTGCTACCTGCATAGACTGTGGCATCTGTTTACAGGTGTGTCCAGTTGAAGGTGCGATCGTGCCAGAGGAAAGACCAGAACTACAGAAAACACCTCAATAGAAATCTGGCTAATATAGCTAAGTGCTAAAAGCTACGGACAATATTATTATCTGTGTAATACATCTGAAGATAATAACAGTATTAATACGGGTGTCATTGATCCAGATCAATAAATATCTGTGAATTTCCTCTCCAAAGTTTAATCCAGAGCATGCTAGAAAGGGAAAGTAACAGCCTGGTTGATTTGAGAATATCTTGACTTAGATAGATAAGATGTTTTGATGAAGTCAATGCCAAGGCTGAGAAAACTTTGACCAAACGTTGGAGAGGATTGGTTGCATGATTACGAGTCTAAATGTACTCTATTGCCAGCAATCAGATCTCTTCGAGATTAAACAGCGTTTCTTAAATCACCCTCCTGAAAAGACTTTAATTCAAGTATTCTCTGGCTGTGTGCAAAAAATTGAAATTGAACACTTACTCCACGAGTTAAAAAAGGTCTTTCCCGATACTCCCATAATTGGCACCACTACAGCAGGGGAGATTATCGATAGCAGAGTGGCAGAAAATACGGTTGTGCTGAATTTTTCTTTTTTCGACTCCACAACCATCCAAACCACCTTAGTTAGTCAGAGTGATGAACTGTGGTCGATGGGTAAGATTATTGCTCACGATTTAGCACCAAGCAATCCTAAAGCAATAATAATGTTTGGCTGTAGTCTTAAGGATGGACGTACTATCGATGCCTCCCAAATATTAAACGCGCTTTATGAGGAATTGCCGCAAACTGTAATTGCTGGTGCCCAGGCTGGGGATAACGGTAATGCTGTTATGTCCTATGTGTTTACCGAAGATGGCATCGTCGAATATGGTGCTGCTGCCGCATCTTTATCTGGAACAAACTTAAATGTGCAAAACAGCTACAATCTCAGTTGGGTTCCCATCGGCAAAAAACTAACTATTACCAAAGCCAGTGGTTCTCGAGTTTATAGTATCGATCAGCGATCGCCATTAGAACTTTATCAGCATTATCTAGGACAAGAGGTGGTCAATGGGTTGCCCTTGACCGCAGCCGATTTTCCCTTAATTATGGAACGAGACGGGATTCTAATGGCGCTTCATGCAATTGGCGTAAATGATGATGGTTCGTTTGATTATATCCATTCTTTTGAGCCTGGAGAAGAGGTTCAATTTGGCTTTTGTCATTCGGGTTTGTTAAGTCTGGCGGCAAAAGAGACATTTGATCAATTGAGACTAGATGCTGTTCAGGCAGCCTTTATCTATTCCTGTGTATCACGTAAATGGGTTCTTGGTGAGGATATTGATGTGGAGATTGCTCCCATTGCAACTCTTGCTCCCACAGCAGGTTTCTTTGCTTATGGTGAATATTTTACTCATCCTCAAGGTAAGTGTCTGTTTTTTAGCCAGACCATGACGGTTTTAACCTTGACCGAGTTAGATCACCAAGATGAGGGGCAAATATCGTCCGTAATAGATAACTCAAAACCATTGCCAATTGCAGTAGAAACCAAGCAATTAAAGACGCTGCGGGCGCTTCACCGCTTAGTTGAAACATCTGCTAATGAAATTGAAGCTGCCAATAAAAAACTGGCGCGGATAGCACACCAAGATGGACTAACTGGATTATCCAATCGGCGTTATTTTGATCAGCAACTTGCAGTTGAGTTTGAGCAGGCAGAAAAATCAAAGATTCCACTGTCGTTAGTTTTGATAGATGTCGATGACTTCAAGCTTTATAACGATACCTATGGTCATCTTGCGGGAGATGTAATTCTACGTAAGGTTGCCATGGTTATTAATCAAGTTTCAGAACGGGCTGATAATTTTGTGGGACGTTATGGCGGGGAAGAATTTGTCTGTATTTTGCCTGATACTGATTTTACCGAGGCAATGTTATTGGCGGAAAAAATTCGGCAAGATATTAGTAAGCTAACAATTCCCCATGCAACTTCCAGAGTTGGCGATCATCTAACTGTTTCGATTGGAGTTCAGACAATTGATATAATTACTCAGCAAATGACTCCCGAACTTCTATTTGTCATGTGCGATAAGCAACTTTATGCTGCCAAAGAAGCTGGGAGAAATCAAGTTTGTGGTCAAAGAATAGAATCAATCGGTTAATTTTCTGGTAGATTTGTGCAGGTTTTGAACTTTGATTGCCGAAACTAAAACAATGAACTTGAGTGCTTCAACATAATATTATTTTTACTTCTCTACAGATAAAAGCGATCGCCTGAAAAATTATAATTGCCGTTTATGGAGAAAAATTAACTAAAGCGACAGAATTTAGTCTGGGAAAAGCGATCAGGTCTATATTGAAACAAATTAGTATTTTTGTCCTGTGATCTTATGACTTCTGCTGTTGATGATTTGGTTTTAGACTTTTATGAGAGACTATTTACCAGTATCTTGGCCGATCCTTTTAAAAAGAAAATAAGCGATCGCCGAAGAAGTAAAAAGGTCATTCGTCATCAACAAGTTAAATGAAAACTGGTTTAAATCTAGCAATACTATTGTCTCTCAAATCGGATAGATAATCGAAGGATAAGGCGCGTTATTTTTTGTTTAAAGTAAGTTTTGTAAGTATAAAAATAGCAGTGATAATTTTTTGATTGATAGTATCAAATAAAATCTAATTCTGCAATGATTTGTTCTTTATGCCATCTATCCCATTCTTGTTGTTCATGCTTAAATTTTTCCTCGTTTACTTCTCGCTTTCTAAAGTTGCTGATTTCTATATCTTCTTGAAAAGCAAAAATCTTTCTATGAGCGGTTTCTACAATAACTTTTTGAATAGGTAGTCCTAAAGATGTAAGGATATAAAATAATAAATGCAGCTAATTTAGTTTTTATGTCAGCAGATTCACTACCATATTGTCCATCTTGTGAATCCAATTTAATTGTCAAAAACGGAAAAATTCACAACGGCAAGCAAAA
>JBCDDK010000211.1:0-7390 GCA_039180345.1 Cyanobacteria bacterium P01_G01_bin.39
GACGAACCCTTTAGGGTGTCGTCGTTTGAACAAGGACTACGAAGTTTTGCCTGCAACTTCTGAAACCATGATTCGAGTTGCGATGATTCGTCTCATGTTAAGAAGATTGGCATAATTTAATACTTTTCAGACATCCTCTTAGTAAAACAAATTGGAGATCTAGAGTTTCTTGGCAAGAGTGACTTGCCTAGTTTAGAAAAGATATATCAGCTCAATCCCGACTTGATTCTGGGAGCTGATGATTCAGCTGAGTCTATCTATCCGCAATTATCCCAAATTGCGCCTACTGCTTTAGGTGAATGGAGTGGCTATCCTTCATGGCGAGAATATTTTGATTTCGTAGCTCGTGTTTTAGGAAAAGAGGACAAAGCCAATGCGGTTTGGTCTGACTATAATCGCCGTATTGAAGAACTTAAGACTGCTGTGGGCAATAACTTACAGGATCTAGAAATATCCCTGGCTTATGCTTGCTGCGGTACGATTACGATGGATGCAGAAAACTCATTTGCTGGTAGCATCTTGGCAGACCTTGGCATTCGTCGTCCGAAAAGCCAGGTCATAGGTGACGGAATTATTCCTCTGTCAGAGGAACGTCTGAGCGATCTTGATGGCGATATTTTGTTTATGAGTGTTTACGATCAAGAGTCTAAAGATATCTTGACTGATTGGCAACAAAAACCGCTTTGGAATCAGCTACAGGTAGTACAAAATAAACAAGTATACGTAGTTAACGCTGGTATCTGGCGTGCTGGCGATCCTCTAGCGGCTAATCTGGTCATTGACGATCTTTATAAGTATCTTGTCGAACAACCTTAAATACATTTGACCTAGGGACTTAAGAACTAGATTGCCTTTTACCTACTAATTAAAACTTACCAAACTATAACTTAGAAAAATTAACTTGATGCCAAAACCTACTCTTTTTGTCTGTAAATCCTGCCATAATGATGCTGCTCAAGCAGATTTGGAAACTCCTCTAGGTACTTACTCTTCTGTTCAATCGACTTAACGAGCTTCATACGGATTCTTCTTTTGTCATCAAAGGCGAAGAGTGCCTGTGGATGTGTGAACGAGCATGTGTGATTGCCCTAGCTGCAACCGACAAACCCACCTATTTATGTACTGACTTACCTATAAAGGAAAGTCAGGGTCATTTCATTCTAAAATTTCTCACGATTTTACTGGCTTTCATAGATAAAAAAATTGATGATGTAAAGTCTGAAAAAACGTATTGTCGTTAATACACAAAATGGCACTATGGAGAATGAAATAGCCCTGAAAGGAAAGTGCCGAAGCTTTGCTTAAATTTGCCAACGTTTATGTTAATCATAAAGGAAAGTCTATTTCTGCTCAAAAATTTCCTGAAGTGCTGGAGTCGGCAAATATTGCTCGTATTCCATCAATATAGATACACTTAACAATTCTCCAAATAAGTTTTTGTTGTGGCATAAGTTAGGAGCCATTAGTAACAAGTATTTCTGGTTCTACTCTTTTTTATTTATTCGCTCCTGCTGGTTTTAAAATAGTGCGCAAATTCACCCTCATTTGGTTTGGTCAACTAATTTCTACTGTCGGTAGCTATATGAGCGAGTTTGCCCAAACTCTCTGGATGTGGGAACTAACAGGTTCGGCAACGGCTATAGCTTTGATGGGCTTTTTCTCCTTGCTACCTAGTATTTTTGTCTCTATCTTCGCTGGCATTATAGTCGATCGCTTTAACCGTAAATATTTAATGATGTTGAGTGATGGAGTCGCTGCCATTTCAACTCTAGTTATCTTAATTCTCCATCTAACAGGAGATCTAGCTGTCTGGCACCTGTATTTAGCTGCATCGATTGCTGGCGGTTTTGGTCAAATTCAACAATTAGCCTATTCCACTTCCATTACTATGCTGGTATCTCCCACCAATTATACTCGTGCCAACAGTATGAATTCGATGGTTCACTATGGCTCAAACATAATTGCTCCTGCGATCGCTGGCATACTTTATCCGATTATTGGTTTGGGGGGTATTTTGCCTATTGACTTGGCGACTTTTTTAGCGGCGATCGCCACTCTGGTTTGGATTCGGATTCCTCAACCTGACGAGGATACAGAACAAGAGTCAATAACCAATTTAGCCACTTTTTGGCAAGAGGTAACTTTTGGTATCCGTTATATCTGGCGCAGTAATGGTTTGCGTACTTTATTAATAGTCACAACTTTGTTTTGGTTTGCTCACGATCTTGGTGCTGCGATCGACGATCCGATGATTTTAGCTCGTTCGGATAATAATGCGCGAACCTTGAGTATGATCCTTTCTATTGCGGGTATTAGCGGGGTTACAGGCGCAGTGATTTTAACTTCCTGGGGCGGTATGAAACGACGTGCTAATGGAATGTTGTTAGGATTTATGGGGGCTGGTGCGGCAAAAGCAGTATTTGGCTTGGGTCAAAGTTTAACGATTTGGCTACCCGCTCAATTTTGTTCTTCTCTCAACTTCCCACTTATAGAGAGTTCGGAGACAGCATTGTGGATGGAAACTGTTCCCCCAAAACTTCAGGGACGAGTATTTGCTGCTAATTCCTTTGTTTTAGAATTAGTCAGCGCGATTGCTGCTTTAATTGCTGGTCCATTGAGCGACCGCGTTCTCGAACCTGTAATGCAGTCAAGAAATATTGTTAGTTCTCTACTGACACCTATGTTTGGTAGTAGTGCGGGGGCGGGAATGGCATTGTTGTATTTTATGTGTGCGATCGCTATGTTTTCCATCGGTGCAATCGGCTTCAGACTACCTCAGTTACATCAGTTAGAAAATACAGTGTCGTCAGAATCAAAATAGAATCTCAAGGTCTGATATTTCTAATGCCAACTGAAAATTAATATACCTAAGCAACTATCGTATTAACACCAGCGTCCCGAATAAGATTAATCCTGTCCCCATAATCATTTTTGAGGTCATTGGCTCTCCTAAAAACACCACCGAAAGCAGCGAAATCAACAATAAGCTGGATTTATCGATGGGGGCAATTAAAGAAGCAGGACCAAGCTGTAATGCTCTGAAATAGCAGAGCCACGATAGCCCAGTGGCTATGCCTGACAAAACCAGAAATAGGAGCGTCTTCTGATTTAATTCAAATAATCCCTGAAACGTTCCCTCAGCATAAACCAATGCCCAGGCGATCACTAAAATCACCACCGTCCGAAGTGCCGTCGCCAAATTAGAATTAACCCCTTCAACTCCTACCTTAGCCAAGATTGTAGTCAGGGCTGCAAAGAATGCCGATAAGATAGCAAAAATCAACCAACTTTTATTATCATTCATACTTATAAAATATTTATTGATTAAGAGAGATTGCAAATTTTAGAAAATATAGTGTTAAATCTAATTTTTCTCATCTTTTTTTAGCTTCAAATAATTACCGCTTCATCTTCCACCGAATCAAATAGATAAAAAACGGCGCGCCAATTAAAGGCATCACTAGACCTACAGGCAGTTCGCTAGGCTGAATTATTAATCGCCCGCAAAGATCGGCAATTAACATCAAAATCGCCCCTAAAATTGCCGAGTAGGGCAGAATCCAACGATAATCAACCCCTACTATCAAACGGACTACGTGGGGAACGATCAAACCTACAAAACCAATTGGTCCTGCGATCGCGACACTGGCTCCAGCTAGTAAAATAATACTTACAGCGGCGAGTATTTTAATCAATGCCGTAGACTGTCCCAGACTTCTAGCGGTGTCTTCTCCCAGACTAAGGATGGTAATTTGTCTGCTTAAGGCGATCGCTAATATCAGACCAATGCAGATATAAGGTAATATCTGTAGCAGAAGATTCATATCCCTACCTGCTATCGAACCAGCTAACCAAAACCTAATTTCTTCTAGAGTACGCTGGCTAAGAATTAAGATCCCACTAGTAATAGATGAGATAAATGCGGTTAGTGCTGCCCCAGCTATAGTAAGGTTAAAAGGAGTAAGTCCTCCATGACCAAGAGAACCCAGCAAATATACGCCAACGGCACTGATAGCTGCACCTGCAAAAGCATACCAAGCATAAATAGTTAAAGAACCAGTGCCAAAGATGAAGGTCCCTACTACTACTGCAAAAGCTGCTCCTGCATTGACTCCTAAAATACCAGGAGATGCTAAGGGATTTCTTGTCAGTCCTTGCATGATCGCTCCTGATACAGCTAAAGCAGCACCGACAAAGACGGCAATAAGCGATCGCGGTAAACGCACGGTACGAATAATTAGATGATTGGTAGAACCGTCAAAGGAAGTAAATGCTTGATAGATATCACGATAAGCAATATCGGCTGCACCCCAGGTAACGCTAGCTACAAAACTGAGCCAGAGGATAAAACTTCCCAATAACAAACCTGCTATCAGTAGCAAACTTTTACTCGAACGATTCTTTTGGACGATCGTCATTTTAAATACGCTTGATGTGCATTAGCTTCGTTGAAAGCTTATTAGTTCGTAGCGCAGCGCGTACGCGCAGATCGTCGTCTTCGACGACTGGCAAAGCTTTGCTTTGCGCGCCATTAGCCTTAAGCTTTTTTCTAGTTTTCTTGTATGTAGCGATATTTTTGGGGATTTCATATAATCAAGTCATTAAATACCTTTTAGTAATTAACAAAACTTTGGTTTACTCTGTCTCGGCAGCGATCGCCATTTTCGCTCCTGGTACCTGACGTAAGCGATCCATTACCTTAACTACAGTGCCGTGTTCGACTTTCTCATCCGCATTAATAATCACCACTGAATCGGAATCAGGCTTGATTTTTTCGGTTAACGCACCTTGTAATTGCTCTAGTTCAATCGGCTGACGATCCAAAAACAGCTTGCCATCAGGTTCAATAGTGATATTCAACTGCACCGACTGCTTAGGTTCTGCGGTTTGTGCCGAGGGCAAGTCTACAGGTAAACCTTGCGATCGCGTTAAAAATAGAGTAGAGATGATAAAAAATGCCAAGATCGAGAAAATAACGTCAATCATTGGCAAGATATTGATCTCAAAAGTATCTTCTGGTTCATTGATGGGTCGCATATTCCCTTACTCCTTGGTGAAAACGTCGATTGAGTAGTTCTAATTGACCACCATATTCTTGAATAAACGCTAATTCTCGCAGATATAAACCGCGAAAACTATTAGCAAATAGCAATGTAAAAATCGCCACTACTAACCCCATTACGGTAGAAATTAAAGCCTCGCTCAATCCTCCTGTAACTCCAGTGGCATTAGTGCTGGCAACATTACCCATATCCAGGGAAGAGAAAGACTGAATCAATCCTAAAATTGTCCCCAGTAGACCCAATAAAGGTGAAGCGGTAATGATAGTCTGAAACCATGTCCCAAATTTTCTTAAGGTTGGTATTTCTGCTTGAGTTGCACTATCTAAAGCTAAACGAAACTCATCTGGTGTTGGCTGTTCTAATTCCATTGCTTCTAAGAAGATACGAGCAATAGGTAATTGAGCATTCTTTTTTAACTTAGAAATTGCCGCAAAGCGATCGCTACGGTATAAAGACAATACTTCTTTGATGATCCGACATTGTTGGTTTTTGACTCGCCACCAAAAAATGATCCGTTCGATAATTAAGGCGATCGCCAGTAGCGAAAAGCCCAGCAAAGGAATACTGACAATTCCCCCTGCCGTCCAAAGGTTATCAATTGACATAAAGATATCCAGCTTTAATGAGAATAATTTGCAGCTTATCTCTACAAACAATATCACACCTTATTAGTAGAATTACGTAATAAACCTAAAATTTTTGTTACAAAAATGCAAGTTTAATTACTGTGATAGATTGATCTAAACCGCATCCAGTTTGAAACCTGGAGTTCTTAGGTTAACTGTTCGTAAGTAGCAAGTAGCGAGTAGCAAGTAGTAAGTAAAAATCATATCCTGCTGTTTGGCTGGCTCGATCTGCGATTCAAAAACTACGGTTTTCTAGGTAGACGGGGTTTATATCAAAGATTGATTGTTAATCTTGTTCTTTTATAGCAAGTGCTGTCTGGATCTATTTTAATTGGGTTTTGCTAATAAAATATGGGAGCATCATTCTCAATAAACAGAAAATATTTACAATAGACTTCTTGCACGAATCAAAATTATCGGTTGAGAGTGGAGTCAGGAGTCAGTAGTCAGGAGTCAGGAGTCAGTAGTCAGGAGTCAGTAGTCAGGAGTCAGTAGTCAGTAGTCAGGAGTCAGTAGTCAGGAGTCAGTAGTCAGGAGTCAGTAGTCAGTAGTCAGTAGTCAGTAGTCAGTAGTCAGTAGTCAGTAGTCAGTAGTCAGGAGTCAGGAGTCAGGGATTAGAACTTACCTCTAAAGAAATATATTTATGCAAGAAGTCTATTGATTTAGTATAACAACGCTATATATAGCCGTACAAAGTTAAATTAGGACAAGTTTATTTGACTGCTCGTAGGTAGAAGGTAGGAGGTAGGGGGTAGTATTCCAACATTGTCCTAACTCAAATGCGTAATGCTATATAGTTAAAAATTGACTTAAAAGCGATCGCAAAGCTAGCCGTAGGCATCGCTGACAAAAAGAAGATCGACGTTGAAATGTCTAAAAAGCTAAAGGCTAAAGGCTAAAAGCTATAGTTATTTAAAATAAGAATTGAGAATGATAGATTTCAGTCCCCAAACCCCCAACCCCAAACCCCCATCCCCCATACCACGAAACAAAAACTCAAGCACTCAAAAATTAATTAAAACGACTATAAAAACCAGTTAATCAGAACAAAGCTAATTCACATCAGGCGTATAACTATAACTTTGCACAGCTATACCTGACCAGAACTTAGGTTGACTTGTCCAATGCGGCGTTGCACAATCGAGAGATGATTTTTTAAATTTATCGGATATTGAACAAATTTAAAAAGCTTAGAGCTTAGAGCTTATAGCCTAAAGCTACGAACAGAAGCACTCTGTACGTCATACGTTAAATTAGCAACGCCTCTAATGCTTGTTGTGCGAAATCTCTAACCTGTTGATCAGTATCATTGTTTATTCTGTCGATTAATAGATCTTTGGTTTGAGGATGATCAGGAAAATGTTCAACAATTGCTGCTAAGGCTGTTTGGCGAGGATTAGTTAGATACTTGGCGTATTCTCCTCCACCACGAATAAAAGGATCGTTTACAGCGCAATTAAGCAATAAATCAAAGATTCCTGGATGTTCCTTCCAACCCTTGGCTAATTCCTGAACCGCAGTTTCTCTGACACCGTAATTATCATCAGATTGAGCAGCTTGTTGAATAATGCTTAGTGTATCGGGATGTTCTTTCCAACCCTTAGCTAATTCCCGAACCGCAGTACGTCTGACATATTGATTATCATCAGATTGAGCGTATTGTTGAATGATAGCTAAAGTATCGGGATGTTCCTTCCAACC
>JBCDDK010000212.1:0-7153 GCA_039180345.1 Cyanobacteria bacterium P01_G01_bin.39
AATATATAACTTAAGCAGTATTTTTTGATTTAATATGACATTATATTTATCTGGAGCTGGTGCCTACTGCGCTTTTTTATTATTTTGTAAGTTTAGCGATAAGGAATGTTCTAAGACCGACCCAGCATCTTGGCTGGTAGTTTTCATTGCTTCGGCGCTATGGATGATAGTAATTCCTATTTCATTTATGGAAATTCGCTCCAAAGCTAAATCAAAAGCACAGCTTGAGTCAATCATTGAATCAAGACAACCTGAAGCAATTGCTCAACCGATTAAAATAAATGAAAAGTCTTCAGAATTTGATTCTACTACTCTTGGACAATTAAAACCTAGTAATTCTTAAAACCGTTTCGCGTTCAGCTATCAGCTGAAAACTCATGGTTTAGTAAATTAGACCTGGCACTATTAGCTTGTTGTTCCACTCTAAAAGAGGTGAAGAATTTAAATCAAACTATTAGAGCGATCATCTAATTATAATTGATTGATCGTGGTGCCAAAATTGAACAACTTGATTAAGTAGTTCAGTTTGTTGACGACTTTTGTAACCCTGTACAGTTAGATATTCTATACAGGGTTTATTCTTGTTGAACTCGCGCGTACATGCGGGCGACGCGAAGCTAGTGCTTTAGTGCAAGTCCTTACATGGGGCATGGAACCCAGCGCGACAACGCGGTCTTGGGGGTCACTCGTTAATTTAAATAATTAAGTGACAGCAAAAGCTCAGTCAAGCTATAGAGTTTTATATTCTCCAAAATTAATTTTGATCACTACTCATTACCCTCTGGTGCAACATCACCTGGAGTTATTTCCGCAGCTAGACAACTTTTGAGAGCATCTTCGCCAGATATCTCAGCAACACTTGCTAGATCCAAGGTGCATTCGGCATGACGTATAGGTAGTAAACTACGCTGACAACTATCAAGGATCATTGCTGATTGATCTGGTGCTAATTCACTGCTAATATCAACCACACAATCAGCTAGATCAAACGGTCGGCGAACTCGATAACAAGACTGTAAGGCGTCCGTACCTTCAATGTCAGTTTCAACATTGATTTTGGCGACACAAGCTGCCAAATCCTGTGGTTCAATCGCATCAGAACAAGCAGATGTTGCAGATGAACGGTCAACTCCACTAGAAATTAAGTTAGTGGTGCAGGTGCCGATGCTTCCCGCCCAGGCAGAAGAGTTGGGGGTAGCAAATAAAAATACGGGCAAAGAAAGCAAACTAGTCCAGCGAACTACTTTCAGTAAATTTTGCATAATAATTTAGATCATAATTGTGACTCACAACCATACTAAAGGTAGCTTATAAAAGTTAGAAGTGAAATATTAAAGGGATGAGGGATAAAGGATGAGGGATGAGGAAAAAGAGTAATTGGTGCCAAAGTCCCAAAGTCCTAAAGTTCTCAAATCCCTAAACCATTTCATTTATCCTGCTTACACTGCTTAGTTGGGGATGAAGACGCAACGCTATTTAATACTGGGGTACATTAGAATCAATTTCTTGGCTCCAAGCAATAATTCCTCCTTTGACGTTGGTGCCTTCAATTCCTGCTTCTTTGAGGATATTGAGTGCTTTAGCCGAGCGCCCACCTAGCTTACAGTGAGCAATCAAGCGATGACCATTGACTAATTCTTGGACCTTTTTAATGCCACTACCGTCTTCGAGTTCCCCTAAGGGAATCAATACAGACCCGTCAATCTTAGCAATTTCGTATTCGTTAGGGTTGCGAACATCTAACAGTATAAAGTCATCTTTTCCGCTGTCCATTAACTGCTTCAAGTCTTTGACCGACATTTCTGCGATCGCATTACTCTCTTCTGCCGCTGCCGCTGCCGCCTGGGGAATACCGCAGAATTGTTGATAATCAATTAATTTCTCAATTACTGGTCGTTCGGGGTTAGGACGCAGTTTTAGCTCACGGAACTTCATATCCCAGGCGTTATATAGCAGCAATCTACCGCTAAGGGTATTTTCTGCCCCCAGGATAATTTTGATGGCTTCGGTTGCCTGAATAGTGCCAATAATACCGCAAAGAACTCCTAAAACTCCCCCTTCAGCACAGGAGGGAACCATTCCTGGTGGTGGTGGCTCTGGATATAAATCGCGATAGTTGGGACCCCCTTCGTAATTAAAGACAGTCGCCTGACCTTCAAAGCGGAAAATAGAGCCATAGACATTGGGCTTATTTAACAGGACACAGGCATCATTGGTTAGGTAACGGGTAGGAAAGTTATCGGTTCCATCAACTACTACGTCGTAAGGCTCTAGTATTTCCAGGGCATTAGCTGAACTTAAGGCAGTTTCATATAAATCCACCTGACAATGGGGATTAATGCTCAAGATACGGTCTTTAGCTGACTGAATTTTGGGCTTACCGACCCAAGATTCACTATGAATGATTTGTCGTTGTAAATTAGAACTATCGACAATATCGAAGTCTACCAAGCCGATTCTGCCAATACCTGCCGCTGCTAAATATAGCAACAGAGGAGAGCCAAGACCGCCACTACCGATACAGAGAACGCTAGCTGCCTTGAGGCGTTTTTGCCCATCTAATCCTACCTCTGGCAAAATTATATGGCGTGAATACCGTTGATATTCCTCTTTATTGAGTTCTATTGCTTCCAGATTTGGATTAAGCATGATGATTAGAAAGAACGCGTTAGCAAACCTTTGATTCAAGGTCGGCATATTACTATAGGCTCTTCATTATATAGAATTTTTTGCCACAAACTCCCAGGTAGAACGGACTATTAAATAACGTTACAAAGTTCAAAATGAACAATTTGTTGAGAGTAATAGTTATAAGTTTTAGGATTAGGGCTAGATTTTTAGCCTGGAGACACATTTAGAGATTTCCATGGCATTTGAAGTATACGACCCAGAGAATTTTTATGATGAACTGTTTACAGATTTAGGAAAACCGCGATCGCACTGTGCAGCTTTAGTGCAGCGGATGATTGAGTTAGGCATAAAGCAGCTTGAACAGCAGCGTCAAACGGCGGAAGTAGCTTTATTTAAACTGGGAGTAACTTTTAATGTCTATAGCGATACACAAGGGGTAGAAAAAATCTTTCCCTTTGATATTATTCCGCGCATCATTGATGGTAATGAATGGTCGCAGTTAGAGCAGGGATTAAAACAGAGGATTTTAGCTTTAAATCTATTTTTAAAAGATATCTATGGCGAGCAAAAAATAATCAAGGACAATATCATTCCTGCTGAGATTATTTACACTGCCTCAGGATTTCTCAAACCTTGCTTGGGAGTCAAGGCTCCTGCGGGGGTATGGTGTCATATTACAGGCACAGATTTAGTTCGAGATCGAGACGGTGAATGGTATGTTTTAGAGGATAATTTGCGATCGCCTTCTGGAGTGTCTTATGTCTTGGAAAATCGACGGGTAATGAAAAGTACCTTTCCTCAAATTTTTCAGGATATGATGGTCAAACCTGTGGATGATTATCCCAGCCAACTATTAGAAACGTTACTTAATTTAGCGTCACCTCAGCTACCAGAGCCGATGATAGTGCTTTTGACCCCAGGCATTTATAATTCGGCATATTATGAGCATTCATTCCTAGCGCAGCAAATGGGAATTGAATTAGTCGAAGGTAGAGATTTAGTTGTTGCCGATGGCTATGTAAAGATGCGGACGACTAAAGGCTTAAGGCGAGTTGATGTAATATATCGGCGGATTGATGATAATTTTTTAGACCCCTTGGTATTTAACCCTGATTCTTTATTAGGTGTACCAGGCTTAATGTCAGTCTATCAACAGGGTCGAGTGGCTTTGGCTAATGCCCCAGGAACAGGCGTGGCAGACGATAAGGTGGTTTATGCTTATGTTCCCGAGATGATTAGCTACTATCTAGGAGAAGAACCAAAGTTAAACAATGTTCCCACCTATCTTTGTTGGCGTGAGTCAGACCGAAAATATGTTTTAGAAAACTTAGATAAGCTGGTGGTTAAAGCTGCAAACGAAGCTGGTGGTTACGGTATGTTAATCGGTACTAAGTCTACTCCAGAAGAAAGAGCCGCTTTTGCCGAAAAAATTATTGCCCAACCCCGCAACTATATCGCCCAACCAACCTTGAGCCTTTCTAGAGTACCAACCCTAATCGATGGCAAAGTAGAAGGCAGACATGTCGACCTGCGTCCTTATATTCTGCATCGGGGAGATGAAGTTTATGTCCATCCAGGGGGACTAACCAGGGTGGCATTGAAAAAAGGCTCTTTGGTAGTTAATTCTTCTCAGGGTGGGGGTAGTAAAGATACTTGGGTGTTAAATAAGGAGTAAATTCGGTTAAAGCGATTGGCGAAGCCAGCCTCCTTCGGAGGATCACAAAACCTAAATGTTTCAATCAGATTCGACTCGTGGGGATACGGTTGCTACGAAAGAATTGCTTCAAACTATAGAAAACAAAGGAAAAACTATTGTTTTTGCGGTAACAGGATCTGATGAAGCTAAACTTTTGGATTATTTTGGTGCTAACGCTAGTGTTAATACTAACAATATTGATCACATGATCGTTAAACCTGATGTTCGTAAAATTGAGATTTTAGAAGAATTTTTACATGGAATACAACAAAAACTAGGTATTATTGACCGACTTGGTAATTATGGCTCAGAAATTCAGGTCAAAGACTTTATGATCAGACATCAAAAAATATTGGGTTTATCAAACAATGATATTAAAGCACTTATAATAATGAAAAATAGCTATATCAAAGGTTTACAAGAATGAGTATTGAAATAAAAGTATGTGATATATTTCACTTGCAAACAGGAGAAACTATTTTTGCTGGTTTGATAACAGGAGAAGAAAAATTATTCAAAAACCGCAAAATGCAACTATTAGTTGATAATCAAAAATATCAACTAATTCAAATTGAGGGAGAAATGCTAATGGATAAAAATAAATTCCTTGATCATAGAGCAGTTTCTACAACCGATTCTATTGATTTAACATCTGACTTTATTAAAAATCATGAGTGTAAATTAGTAGAAGCTGACAGCTAATCTACATTATTTTTATGGTGAACTTATTTGTTGATTTATCCTTAATATCAAATTATTAATTATTTTTTATGCTGAGTAGAGTTGCTGATTCAATTTACTGGTTAAATCGCTATATCGAACGGGCGGAAAATGTTGCTCGTTTTATTGATGTCAATCTCAACTTGATGTTAGATTTACCCGCAGGGGTGATGCCTCAATGGAAACCTTTACTGGCAGTTACAGGAGACTTAGAGCAGTTCAGTCGAAACTATGATGAGATTAATAGCAATAACGTAATCCAGTTTCTTTGTTTTGATACTAGCTATGAAAACTCAATTATTTCCTGTTTACAAAAAGCCCGAGAAAATGCTCGCTCAATTAGAGAGGTGATTTCTTCGGAAATGTGGGAAGAGGTTAATTCTTTTTATTTGATGATCAAAGAAACTGCGGCAATTACCTCCTTTAGTTCTTTACCCAAGTTTTTTAGCGAAGTCAAGATGTCTAGCCATCGTTTTGCGGGGGTGATGGATGCTACTATGTCCCATAACGAAGGCTGGCAGTTTGGACAAATTGGACGACTACTAGAAAGGGCAGATAAGACAACACGGATTTTAGATGTTAAGTATTTTTTGCTATTACCTTCAGCTGAATGGGTCGGCACACCTCTTGATCGGATTCAATGGATGGCTTTGTTAAAGTCAGCTAGTGCTTATGAAATGTATAGCAAATCGCAGCACTATATTACCCCTAGCAGCGTCGCCAAATTCTTAATCCTAGACCGTCAATTCCCTCGTTCAATTAACTTTTGTCTATGGCAATCACAACAGCGCCTTCATGAAATTACCCAAACCCCTATTGGTAGCTGGGAAAATTGTGCCGAGAGAGCTTTAGGCAAGTTATGCTCTCGACTCAGTTACCTAACTATTGAAGATGTAATTCAGTCTGGGTTACATGAGTTTTTAGATGGCATGCAAAACTCGATTAATGATGTGGGGAACGAGATTTATCAAACTTTTATTGCTTTAGGCGATTCTTTTTGTGTTATACCAAATCAGTCATCAAACTACCTACAGTTTCAGTCAACCAGTAATACTCAAGCCTCACCTAATTAGATTACGTCCCCGTAGCGATCGCTTTAACAAACTTCATAATTTTTCCTTAGCGGTTTTACCTATATCCGCAGGTAGCTCAGACTATCTTGATTTGGATGGCAATAATTTAATTAAGCTCTGGTTTGATCAGCCAACGGCAAAATTGAGCATTCAAACTACGGCGCAAGCAGAAACTCTTTGTACTAATCCTTTTGGTTATTTATTGGAACCTTGGGCAACCCAGATGCCTTGGGATTATCCTCATTCCTTGCTTCAGCAGTTGCAACCATACTTACAGCCTTATGGTTTTGTTGCCGATTCTGTGGCTTTGGAGTTAGCACAGGAGATCGCTAATGCCACCCAAGGCAACACTCTCAACTTTTTATTCAATCTCAACCAACGGATCTATCAAGATTGCCAATACATTACCCGAGAAACAGGAGAACCCTTTGCCCCAGGAGTAACCTGGCGTGGTAAAACAGGTTCCTGTCGTGATTATGCAGTGTTATTTATGGAAGTATGCCGCGTGATGGGAATTGCTGCGCGGTTTGTCAGTGGTTATCAAGAAGGAGATGCAGCGCAACTAGAGCGAGATCTACATGCTTGGGTAGAAGTGTACTTACCAGGGGCAGGTTGGCGAGGTTACGATCCTACCTTGGGTTTAGTAGTTAGCGATCGCCATATTCCTTTAGCTGCTAGTGCCTTTCCTCGTTATACCGCAGCAGTTGAAGGAACTGTTACCCCTTTAGAACTTGGAGCAAAAATCACCTCAGATTTGCAGGCGCAAATTGTAATTTCAGCTTTGTAAATATAAGTAATTATTGTCAATCATCTAGATAGCATTGATTTATTTCTAGTTTGGATAAAAATTATAGCTCTCCTCATTTTGATGCGGTACAGCCAAGACTTCGGGTTTTGTTGATTGCGGTGCGACCCCCTAAAGGGTTCACTAGTTGCTCTTTGTTGGAAACCAACAAGACGAAGTCTTCGCAGCACTCGGAGCTTGCATCCGAGTGACCGAAGACCGCACTAGCTCACCGCGCCGCCTTCAGGC
>JBCDDK010000213.1:0-7146 GCA_039180345.1 Cyanobacteria bacterium P01_G01_bin.39
AATTTCTGTGTCTTCTACGCCATCAGTGAGGGGTAACGGGATGATGCGGGGTGCGCTGCCTGTGGCTGCGGCTACTGCGGCGATGGTTTCTGTGTCGCTGGTGGTTAGTGCGAGGCTTTCTAAAGGTTGTTGTTCTCCGTTAAATATGCCCCATTCAATGTTTTTCAGAGTATCTACTCCATCATTTCGTGTTCCACCAATATGACTTATAGTAATTTCTGCTCCATCTTCTGATATTGAATAGCTATAGTTTTCTGTAGTGTATTCTTCTGAGAAAACAGCAACATCGATATTTCCTTCTCCTCCATCGAGATAATCATTGTTGTTGTCGCCTTGTAAACGGTCATTTCCTTCTCCACCATCAAGGGTATCATTACCAAATCCTCCTTCCAAGCGGTCATTAGCATCACCGCCTGAAATTGTATCTTGACCTGCATTTCCTAGAATGCGTTCTTTGCGATAGGTACCTTCAATCTCATCGTTTTGGTCAGAACCAATAATGGCATTTTCTGGAAGTTTGTCGGCATTTTCAGTTCCTGAATCTTTCTGAATTTGCGCTACGATTTTATCGTAGATGTCTTTGGTGATGAGTCTACCACTATTTAAATTAAATTCACTATCTACCCCGTTAGTATGAACTCCTAAAACATGAGGAGGATCGTCGTCATCAATAGTGTGCCAAACACCGCTTCCACTCTGACCATCAGCAGTATCGATGTCCTGGGAGTAAAAAAATCGTCCATTAGTCAATATTAAAAGCATTATGAGCAGCAGTAAGTACATGGTTAGGCGCAATTGTTATACCAGAACCTTCGCTAGGAAATACCTCGTAAACTTTTTTTTGGGGATTCCAACTTACCGTTAAAAAATCTATGGCGGTAACTGCAGAGCAAGGAAATTCAAAAGAAGTGATAATTTCTCTATCGTCAGAACCTATTATGCTCATTTTATTGCTCTCCTTGGGTTGTTTAATTGAATAAAAAAGTTAGTAGATTAATTAACTGCTTCATGTATCTTCTTTGTGCAAATTCTTCTACCAGAAGCAGTTTCTTTCTCCGTAATCAAAAGTCCATTTTTTACAAAACCACGCTTTATATCTCTTTGTTTTTGAATTAAACGAGGTGTCGCATCATCCTCAAGTTTAAATACTTCTAAAATTCCTGGTATTTCGTTAACACTTTTGTATTCTTGGCGACTGTCAGGAATAGAGCGCATTCTTGCTAGAATATTGCCATCCAAAGAAACTCCAGCTCCACTAATAATCTTGGTCGCACCAGTAGCTATGTTTCTAATGAGAGTTGTATCAAATAAATTTGGGACATATCGAGAAGAAGATAGAGAGGAATTGCTAATCGCAATAAACCTCTCGGAAATTGCCACAGAAACTTGTGCGGGTGCAACTAGGGGAAGAGCTATTTTTTGGGGCTTATTTTGTTGTGAGTTTAGATCAAATAGCCAAACTCCCCCGCTATCTTGGTCTCGGTCGATACTAACTACAAGTAAATCGTTTTTAAGAGCTATATTAGTGCCATATACACCAAAACCCGAACTATCTGATGGATATCTGTATGTTAGTTCGCTGCTTGGTAACTCATGAACTTTGCCATCTGATAACAGATAAACTTGATTAATTCGTTTTCCAGGTTGTTTCTGAGAGAAAATGAAACCGATTTTTCCCTGTTCAGCGACAACCATATTGTTAGAGATTGCTCCTTTAGTCGGTATATCGGGTAAATCAATTCGCTTCACCTTTGTTTCTTGGTCAAGTCTGGTTTGGTAAAGCACTGTAGAAGTTGAGAAAAAACCATTATCCTCTTGAAAATCTGTTGAATTTACTTCTTCGTTATGCTCAGGCTGAATAACTGTAAGCGTGCCAATGATCAAAGTATCTCCATCTAGTGCGATTGTGTGTCCAAATCCCGAACCAACTTTATAAGCTGTGGAATTTTTCGGGGGCAATATTTTCCTTGTCCGTAGCCACTTATCATCTCTGTTGCAGGTGTATATAATTACGTGATTTGCGTGAGGATCACCTACGACTAAATATCCACCCTGAGCTGCTAGAGTATAGCCAAAAGAAAAACTATCCTCTGGCAGTGAATCAATACAATCCTCATTAGGATAAGAAGGACTAGCACCAAGTATCAAATAACAGATTGCGGCAATAAGCAAGCTAACTGTTTTCATCAAATTGAAATCATTCATAAATTATGGATTGCTAATACCTTGCCAAAGTCAAAACTATTTTCAGAAAATTGGTTACTATCGAACGGTTTTCTTCACCTTTGATAACCATAATTTTTATTTTTCCTCTACAATTCAAGGTATCTAATATCCATTAGAACTTGATGAAGATAAAATAGCTTTAGTATATTCAACTATTTAATATTAAATAATGTGTCGAAAAATAATAACGCAGTCAAAAATTATGCTTGGTACTTTGGGACACTTAAGCAATTAAAACTAAATTGCCTTTTAATAATTATAATTAGTACTAAATATCTAATGTTTTCTAGTTAAAATTACTTGCTAATTGATTTAGATCAAGAAGATACTTTTAATAAAAAGTTACGCTGATCTTTGTTTTAATTGGGAGCTTGATTAGTAAATTTATCAAGTATGATGGCAATTAAGCTAATTCAACCATGAGTATTTTATGCAATACAAAGGTTTGTTTGTTAGCTTGTCTACCTTGGATATGCTCTATTATCAATGAGTCTGGCGATGCCTGAGCCTTCGGCTTGCGACCCAATCGGATAGCTACGCGATCGCTCTTTATGGTTCAAAATAAGTAAATACTGATGGTAATGGATGGCAGTAGCCAGAAGCTAAAGCTATAAATAATACTTTTATTTGTTGACTAAGCAATTTGTGTTGCCAACTTTGATCCGTCTTAATGTCAAAATAGAGATCAAGTATTTGAGTTTTTGCTAAATCAAGGAATTAACTAGATTGCTATTACTCAAGGGGAGTGACCAATTCAATATCTCGCCTCAAGTACCAGATCTGCCTATTTATGCAAGAAGTCTATTAAATGTTGGATGTTTAATATTAAATGAACAATACTCCTGATATTCTGGCGTTGGATTTTGATGGTGTGATTTGTGATGGCTTGCTGGAATATTTTGCCAGCACCAAACGAGCCTATCAGCAAATATGGTCTCAGGATGTTGATGATAGTTTAGCACCCAGTTTCTATCGTTTACGCCCTGTAATTGAAACTGGCTGGGAGATGCCAATTCTATTGCGGGCATTGGCATTAGACATAACTGAGTCAGAGATCTTGAAAGACTTCGGTGCGATCGCTCATAAGATAGTAGAGTCTGATGGATTAGAGCCAAAAGCCTTGGCACAACAGCTAGATGGGGCAAGAGATAGCTGGATTCAAGATGATTTGGAGAATTGGCTGAAGCTTCATCGTGTTTATCCTGGGGTTGTTGAACGTCTTCAGCAGCTTATCGAAACAGGAATAACTATATATATAGTTACCACTAAAGAAGGACGTTTTGCCAACAGATTATTGCAAGAACAAGGGGTGAATTTACCTTTAGGGCAAATTATTGGGAAGGAAAGTAAGCGTCCCAAATATGAAACTCTCAGGATACTGCGGGATCGGCATCAGCAGTCAGCTACCAAGTTGAGCCTATTTTTTGTTGAAGATCGCCTCAAAGCCTTGCAAAAGGTGGCACAACAGCCAGACTTGGATTTTGTCCAGTTATTTTTAGCTGACTGGGGTTATAACCTGGAAAGCGATCGCACTTTTGCTGCTCAAGATCGGCGAATCAACCTGCTATCTTTGGAGCAATTTCCCCAGGACTTCAATGTTTGGCAGCAAGATCCATCAACAGTGAGTAATGAGTAATGAACAACTGATGTTACGCATTGATCAATATGTAGTGGCGTCATCAATTGAGGACAAAAAGATCAATCATCTGTGTTTATCTGTGTTCATCTGTGGACTTTTTCTAATGCATCAACTAAAGCTTGACACGCCAGTAGTTAGTGGATATTAAAATAAAAACCAATGACTAACTACTAATAACTAAAGACACTAAGTTTTTACTCTTGTACTGTCTAAGGTCAGTGAGTAACTAACAGTTACATTCTAGCTTCTTATCTTTGACTTATGAACTTTTTTATGGTTATTATTATAGTAATAAATACCAAAATTAATCTAGCTTTCCATTATGAAAAATATTATAGCAAAAGAGGGGCTTAATATAAACCCCCAAGACTATTCTTTATTAACTGATTTATATCAGTTAACAATGGCGGCATGCTATGCGGGAGAAGGAATTGCCAGCAAAGGGGCTAGTTTTGAGTTGTTTACTCGACAGTTACCAGAAAACTTTGGTTATTTGATTGCCATGGGTTTGGCTCAAGCCTTAGAGTATTTGGAACAGTTGCGCTTTGATGCTTCACAAATTCAGACCTTGCAGGATACAGGAATTTTTAGTCGCGCCCCTGAGCAATTTTGGCAGTTGCTAGAATCGGGCAGTTTTACAGGAGATGTCTGGGCTGTGCCAGAAGGTACGGCAGTATTTGCTAATGAACCCTTGTTGAGAATTGAAGCTCCATTATGGCAAGCCCAACTAGTAGAAACCTATTTATTAAATACCATCAACTATCAGACGCTGATTGCTACTAAGGCAGCAAGAATTAGAGATGTAGCTGGAAAATCCGCTAATATTCTAGAATTTGGTTCCAGAAGGGCTTTTAGCCCCCAAGGAGCGGTTTGGGCGGCTAGAGCAGCTTTAGCAGCAGGGTTTGATGGAACATCAAATGTTTTAGCAGCCTTAAAGTTGGGAGAGCAACCTCAGGGTACTATGGCTCATGCTTTGGTTATGGCGATTAATGCCATTTCAGGTAGCGAAGATGAAGCCTTCAAAGCGTTTAGGCATTATTTTCCCCAGGCTCCATTATTGATCGATACTTATGACACTGTAAAAGCAGCAAAAAGATTGCAGCAGCATGCAGCAGAGATAAAAGTAACAGGAGTCAGAATTGATTCAGGAGATTTAGTAGAATTATCACAACAGGTGCATTCTTATCTACCCGAAACTAAGATTTTTGCCAGTGGAGATTTAGATGAGTGGGAAATAAGCAGACTAAAACGACAGGGTGCTGTTTTAGATGGTTATGGCATCGGGACTAAGTTAGTTACGGGGATGCCAGTAAACGGAGTGTATAAATTAGTGGAAATAGATAACATTCCTACCATGAAAGAATCTAGCAACAAACTATCCTATCCTGGATGCAAACAGATATTTCGGACTGTAATTGAGGGACAAGTAGACTCAGATCGCTTAGGACTAAAAAATGAAGCGGCTCAAAGTAATGAGCAAGAATTATTACAGCTTGTGATGCAGGGAGGGAAAAGACAACAACCTGTTTCCTCTTTAGCTCAAATCCGCCAACGTACTGCTATTTCTGTAGCCAGTATGCCAGATAACATTAGACAAATAGATCAGCCTGAGTCTTTCCCCGTAAAAATTGACCCCGCTTTAACTGATTTGAAACAGAGAGTAGCCAAACAAAACCTAGTAAATAATAGCTAATTAATGAAAAAAATTGCCCTATTTGGTACCAGTGCCGATCCGCCAACGGTTGGACATCAAACTATTTTACGCTGGCTCTCGCAGCACTATGATCGGGTAGTTGTTTGGGCATCAGATAATCCTTTTAAGCAACATCAAACACCTTTAGAATACCGCAGCGCCATGTTGCAGTTAGCAATCAAAGATCTAACATCACAGCATAATATTGAGCTTCATCCTGAATTAAGCAATCGCTATACTTTGATTACGGTCAATAAAGCTAGAAATAAATGGGGTAACAAGGTAGAGTTTACCTTAGTTATTGGCTCGGATATTTTACCTCAGATTACTAGCTGGTATCGTATTTCTGAACTACTACAACAGGTAAAAGTTTTAATTGTGCCTCGCCTAGGTTATGGCATCAAGCAGACAGATTTAGCTGACTTAACTAAAATTGGCGGACAATTTGCGATCGCCACTTTGAATGCACCGAAAGTATCTTCCAGTAACTACCGTTTGCAGCAAGACCAAAGTTTAGTTAGTCCTTCAGTTAGAGATTATATTTATCAAAAAAAACTATATAACATTGCTACAGAGACAATTAGCAATCAGCACTAATTATAACGAGCAAAAGTATGAAAATTAATCCTAAAGTTAAGCCCAAAATAAATAATCAGGGAGAAAACTTAGCAGACTTCAAAGTGGGAGTTGACAACGTTATTTTCTCGGTAGATACTGTTTATAATCGTGTCCTGGTTTTATTACGTAAAAGAGATGAACCACCTTTTCAAAATCATTGGAGTTTGCCTGGAACCTTAGTTAGACAGGGAGAATCATTAACCGATGCCGCATATCGTACCTTAGCAGAAAAAATTCAGGTAGATAATTTATATTTAGAGCAACTTTATTCTTTTGGCAATCCTGGTCGAGATCCCCGAGAAAATCCTGATAGCTTTGGGGTAAGATATCTATCGGTTAGTTATTTTGCCTTAGTTAGATATGAAGATGCCAAGATAATTGATCAAGGGAACTATGGAATTTCTTGGTATAAAGTTAACGAGATTCCTAATTTGGCTTTTGACCACGATCAAATTCTCAAATATGGCTTAAACCGACTAAAGAACAAACTACAGTATAGCCCAATCGCTTTTGATGTTTTGCCACCAGAGTTTACTTTAAATGAAGTTTATCAACTTTACTGTGCAATTTTAGGAGAAAAGTTTTCGGATTATTCTAATTTTAGATCACGACTACTAAAGTTAGGATTTTTGTCAGATACAGAGGTGAAAGTATCTCGCGGTGCTGGTCGCCCTGCTAGCCTATATAAATTTGATTCTGAGGCATTTGCCCCATTAAAAGACAAACCATTACTATTTATTTAATTCTCAAGTGATAGCTAAAAATAGCTTGAAAGCTTTTGGCATAGTTCTGATTTTGCTTATTAAGCTGGCACAACCATCTTTAGTTGTAGATATAATAATAAATCATCAACCACCAATAGTAATGTCTAAGGCTAACTTTGCGATCGCAACTAAATTAGATAATAATCTTGCTGATAAGTATTGAATTTTGCTCCCATAGAGATGCTGTAAAACAAAAACTTTTACAT
>JBCDDK010000214.1:0-7120 GCA_039180345.1 Cyanobacteria bacterium P01_G01_bin.39
GCTTCCTCTGACTTCGTGAAAGCTAATTTTTTAAGGCTATTTCAAGAAAATTAAGTCTTTATTCGGCTGCTTAAAACTATAAAAGCTTTATTTCCTGTTCGATTTAGGCTATTTAAAGGACAATCTTAATTCACACTAGACATATTTTGGAATCAGTAGGCATTACAGATGACCTAAATAAATCATTGGCAGAAGTTGCTGCACTCAGAACTTTGATCAAAGAATGGGGTACAAAATCTTATGAATTTAGTTTAGAGAAAGAAGAAGAGAAAAAAGAGTTGAATAAAAAATCAAAATATAATAGATTGATTAAAGCTCATTGTTATTTCGGGCTTAAACCTAATTCGCCTACTCAAGATTCTCTCCAGCACCTAAAATGCGATTGTGGTAGCAGCACAAGCGTACTAAAATTTCTACTAAGGGAACTTGAGTCCTATAGTAATGAAAATATCGAGTTTTGATTACAAAAAACAGTTGCATTTTTTATCTGGTAGACAAAAAGCTGAATTAAATCGGCATTTTAATCAGCCAGGTGAGACTGCTATGCCACATCAGCTTGCAGCTAGATTAGGAATTAGTCTTGCGGACGCTTTAGCTATCATTGCTATTTTAGAATCCCATGGCTACTCTCAAAACAAGCTATTAATTTATCATGAGTGCGAACCAGAAGTGCCTGCTGGCGCAATGCCTTATGGTGAAGGATTTCCTAATCTGCCGTGGAAGTGTCCCCATTGTGGAGAGGAAGTTGAAAGCTATGATGAGCTGGATTTTGACATTATGGCGATAGCTCAAGACAGAATAGAATTTATTTAGTTAGGTGTAGTGTCAAGTCAAAAAGAATTAATTGACATAATAATTGAGACTACCAAACGTCTTGATAGTGATAGTCCTGAATTAGATAGATTGGCAAGCTATTTTTATATTGCAGATTTGAGACTAAAGGATTATTTGAAAAATTTCGAGACGCTGTTGCAATTGCAAAAACCGACGAGAAGGCAATTACAAGAGCGAGGCAAAATTCTAGAACAAATTACCTACTTAGTGTTTAGTAGCTTAAAAGGCGTTTCCAGTATTAAAAGTTTTCAATCTGCTAGTTCTCAGTACGATTTAGTTGTTAGTGGAGATGATGTAAGTTGGCATCCAGTTTGTAAACAACTATACATGGATATTTCCCACAGAGATATTGTTATTGAAGCGAAAGCCAAAAACAGCAAATTGCCTGATAAAGACTTCGCAAGACTATGTAGCATAATGAATCAAAATTACACTGGTGCAGGTCTAGGAATATTTTTTACTATTAAAGGAGCAACAGATTTTCCCGATAAAAATTCTCCTAGACAGAGAAAAATCAGTGATTGTCGGCTTCGCCAAGCACTATTTCACGCTAAAACTGGCAAATTTATTGTTGTATTGGACAAAGACGAAATCTTACAACTAGGCAAAAATGGAACTTTACTCCAAATATTAACAAGAAAAATTAGAGACTTAAGAGAACTTAGTGGACTCCCAACAGTTCCGATCAAACAATTCAAAGAGATAGATTTACCACCTCACCTAGAAGAACTATTATAATTTGCGATCGCTGTACACAAAGAAGTCTAGCTTAAAAGTTAAGAGCTTTATCTATTATCTAAACAACAAAACTGGAATATGACTGTTACGTAGCATTTGCGCTGTTGTACTGCCAATTACTAAATGCCTAATGCGACTATGTCCATAAGCGCCCATTAATAATAAACTGATGTCTTGTTCGCTAACATAATTTGAGATCGCTTTTTCTGAATGTCCTTCGATTACAGAACAAACTGGTTCAAATCCAGCCTGTTGCAATACTTGCTTGGCTGATTCCATACGGGCGATCGCTGGTTGGTCGGCGGCACTTTTAGCAACGGTAACGATATGTAATTCTAAACCAGTAAAAATAGACGAATCGGCGATAAATTGGAGAATTTTCTGGCTACTGGGACTAGCATCGTAAGCAATTAATACCCTTTCAATCGGTTTAAACTGACGGGAAGTGACTAAGCAGGGTTTATGACTACTGCGAACAATCCTTTCTAAATTTGCCCCTAAATGTCCTGAAGCAAACTCGGCAGCTTCACCCCGCTTTCCTAGTACAATCAGATCGCAATCATCTTCAAATTTCTCTAAACAATCAACCAGAAAGCCAGTTTCGTGGAGTAGATTAATGCGCTCTACTCCTCCTGCTTTAAGGGTTACGGCTGCCTGTTGCAAAACCAATTTCGCCCGTTGATGATTAATTTTGGCTTTCTCATGTTCCAATTCCACCAGGCGATTAAGCAAGTTTTCCGAAGCATCAATGCCAATACTACCACTCAAGTTTTGTTGAGATGCTTGTTGACCACGAACATCCGTTACACAGAGAACATCCACTGATTCTGCTTTTAAGTTGTTAGCAAACCAGGCGCCATAACGGTAGGTATTTTCCGCAAAAGCCGAGCCATCACTGCAAAGTAAAATTTTTTTCATGATTAAAAATATTAGTTATCAATAACTGCGGATTCCTTATTATCTGCCAAGCGATTAAATAGAGTCGCACTGGCTTCATTTAAACCAACTACCTGGACTTCGGAACCGTTACGGCGGAATTTACTCACCGCTTTATCAACTGTTTCTACTGCCCCCTGATCCCAAAGGTTTGCCTGGGTTAAATCAATGGTTACGCGATCAACTAGCTCTCTAAAATTAAACGATCGCAGAAACTCTTCTTTCGATAAAAAGAAAATTTGACCAGCCACTTTATAGATACGGTGGGTACCATCATCACTCAAAGTTTTATCTACAAATACGAGTAAAGCAATCTTACGGGAAAAGAACACCGTACTCATGACGATTCCCGTAGCTACTCCCAAAGCAAAATTACGGGTAAAAATAGTGACGAACATAGTAGCTAACATCACCGCCGTTTCAGTGCGAGGAATACGGGTCATATTTCTAAAAGATGACCAGCGGAAGGTACCGATAGAAACCATAATCATCACTGCCACTAGTGCTGCCATGGGCATTTGTTTGACCCAATCCTGTAAGACCAAAATGGCAAACAACAAAAATATACCTGCTGAAAGAGTTGATAATCGACCTCGACCACCAGATTGAACATTGATCACTGATTGTCCAATCATGCCACAACCTGCCATCCCGCCAAAAAAAGCGGTAACTATATTAGCAATGCCTTGTCCTTTGGCTTCTTGATTTTTATCACTAGGAGTATCAGTCAGATCATCTACCAAGGCAGCAGTCAGAAAAGAAGCCAATAAACCAACGATCGCCATAGTCAAAGAATAGGGCAAAATGATCTGTAGGGTCTCCAGATTCAATGGCACTTGAGGCAACGCAAATATGGGTAAGGTAGTCGGCAATTCCCCCATATCTCCTACTGTCGGGACATCCAGCTTCAGAGCGATCGCAGCAATAGTCATTACGGCTAACGCTACCAGGGGAGAAGGGACGGCTTGAGTAAAGCGAGGCAAAATATAAATGATTGCTAGAGAAAGCAGGGTCAAAATATAAACCATAACGGGGACGTTAGTCAGTTGCGGTAACTGAGCCAGAAAAATCAGCACCGCTAAGGCATTGATATAGCCAATCATCACCGCCCTGGGGACATATTTCATTTGGCGACCTAGTTTCAGTACTCCAAATAGTACCTGTATGACTCCTGTTAAAACAGTGGCTGCCAAAAGATACTGTAAGCCATGGTCTTTAACCAAATCGATCATCAGCAACGCCATGGCACCAGTGGCAGCGGAAATCGATGCTGGTCTTCCGCCTAAAAAAGCCGTCAACACCGCAATAATAAATGAGGTATAAAGTCCTACCTTGGGGTCGACTCCCGCAATAATCGAAAAAGCGATCGCCTCAGGAATCAATGCTAATCCTACTACTGCCCCTGCCAGAAGGTCTTGTCTAGTATTAAAAAACCACTCTCGTCGAAAATATTTTAGGTTCAATTAAGCTTCCTCAAGTAATCAAGTCTAGGTCAACACAACTTTGGTTTAAGCCATTAGTGTTTTTAAACAAGATATATATTACTTCATAATTTTGAAGGAGAGGGATTCAGCTCTAGAAGACTAACTCAATTCTTTAGGGCGATTAATAATTGTTAAATGCTGACTCTAAGTTACTTTGGGGATCGCGACTATAGCTATTTCGTTGCGACAATTGTTTTGCAATTAAGGGAAAAGATTTATGTTGAGAATATTGCATTCCCAGATGTCGAGCGATCGCGGAGCTAGCCGTAGGCATCGCTTACATTAATTGATATTATGTCTATATTTTCAGCTACTTATATAGCAATTCTCACAGTCATGGAGTACGCTATTTTTTCCCTTTTCCCTTTACCCCTTAACCAAACACATCAGAGGTGTACCTCATTAATACGAGAAACGCTATAAGTAGTTATGGAACTAGTCAGGAAATCTTAAGATGACACAGAATCGTCATTTTGCTGACACATTTGATTGTTAATCTAAGCCTAATCGTTTTTTTTATCATTAGGCAGATGAAAGCATTTTTTAAACCCAAAGCATTATTAGGCAGCATTACCAAATTAGGAGAACTATCAGGTAAAAGTAATCTATTAATCAAGAGTGAATCTGCCAGTAATTCAAATTATGCTGTAGTTGTCTTTGCTCATCATCGAGATGTTAAAGTTGCCCTGGATGATTTGGACAATGCAGGTTTTTCTCATGACTGGATTAGTTTGATTGCCCGTAAAGCAAAACGACACTCATGGTATCCCGAGTTAAAGGTCAATGACGATTTTGAGCCAGCTAAATTTAACTTTAATCAGATTGCTCAAGAGTTTTTCTGCCGCTTATTCCAAAGAGGCAAGTACTTAGTCTTGATTGAAGGCGATAAGTATGATGTTAATTCCGTCAGCAAAATTATGGCACGTCGTCAAGGACATGCCGAGGCTTGGTATTTTCAATCTCTTTAGACAATGTTTAATTAAACGGACTGCAAAAAGCATATATCAGTTTTTAGCTTGAGACTTTGAGCTGTGGATCTGGCTGTCTAAAATATTTATTTAAGAGAGGCTAAACATTCAAGCACTTCAAATATTTATCACGTTTATATCGTTTAATCGCCGTTCATCTGTTTCGTGAGTTGACAATTTTTATAATCAATATACAGTAACTAAGACTGCGAATTCATCCTGTTTATATCTTGCTATAGTTGTGAGTAAGAAGTGTTTAATATTAATATCTCAATTTGTTTATTGATGATGGAGAAAATTGATTTTAGAGAAATAATATTTTTGGGTATTAACCAATAATGTTCGCGGTCTATCCACTGACAAGAAACCTTCTCCCCACTTAACTTTGGTTCGTTCCAAATATCTGTTGGAGGTTGACCAAAATAGTGATGGTAAATTTTAAGAGTTCTTTCGTAATTATTGAGATATCTGTAACCTTCATTTTCACCTCCCAAACTAGGAAAATGATGATATGGCTTACCCAGAACTTCACCACAAAATTCCTGCCAATAAGAATAGGTATGGGTTAAGTGTAAATGCCAGACTCGATCTACTACAGTTGAAGGTGTAATTTCACAATCGGCTACCATTCCTATAAAAATGAACTTTTTGTATTCTTGAATAGCTCGCCAAGTATATATTCTTGACCATCGATATTCCCAAGCAAGCTTGTTAGAAAAAGGATACTCTGCGTTTGACTTATCCAACTGAAAATCACATATTCTTCGATATAGATCCCTTTGTTGGAATGACATATTTCTGCTTGACATCTCTTAACAACATCCAGTATGTTCAGGTTCAGGTGGAATTACAGGCGTTTGAGAAATAACTTGTAACTCTAAATCTAAAAAGTCACTAATTTCATGACCAAGCCACCAATATCCAGCATCAGAAAATTTAGTATTTTCAATAATATGTTTTTGGGAAGTTCCGATAATTGATAATTTGGAATGTACTGCTATGGTTCTTCCTTTGACTAATGTTCCTTTACTATTCAAACATTTATCAAAAGAATAACGAGGACTATAGCAATCAGGAATGATTTATGAGAAACAACCATACATTGATAGCTTCGGAAAACAGAAACAATCTTGGCTAATTGTCCACTCAAATAACCACTTGACTATTTTGAAGTTTCTGCAGAGATTCCAATATCTACGTAACATTTCCTTTCCCTGTAACCACACATCTTCGATTGGGTTTTGTTCTGGGGCGTTTGGAGCTAATTTAATACATTTAATTAACCACTGTTCTTCCATTTTTCCCTGATTAACTGTCTCTAAATATTCTCGAAACTCTTGACTATAATGATCAGTCGCTCCATCCCAGATGATTACTAGCTTTGCACTTTTATTTTGTTTGATTAAATATTCAATAAATTTAATTGTATTCTCCGTATTGCCTTGAGGATATCCTTTGAGAATTACCTTTCCTGTTCGATAATTAATTGCTCCATAATAGGTTTGCCTTTGCTTTTCATTTTTTATTGGTACTTCAACTCTGCTGCTAGTTTTACCCCAAACATATCCGCAAATGTCTCCCCAAACCAGATGGCACTCATCTACAAATAAAACAATTAGTTGTTCTGTTTCTATTTCTTCACGCTTTTGTGCTAGAAATTGCTCAATCTCTTTTTTTTTGCGTGACCAACTCTGGCTTTTTACTCGGATTTCTCTTCTGAGATTTCTTCCACGAGATTCCTGCTGCGTCAAACAAATCATAGTAGCTCGATCTTGCTGCAAATATCACTTCAAACGACTCGGCAAGGTAGTATTCTAATTCGTTGAGATTCCATTCATTTTGGTTTTTTAGCCACAACAACACTTGCTGTTTTTCCGATGAATTAAGATATCCTTTCGACCCTTGATGCTTTAATCTTAAACCTTCGATTCCTTTTACTATGTACTCTTGCTTCCATTTGCTGATAAATCCCGAACTCACCTGCAAAATCTCGATGATTTCTCGATGTTTATATCCTTTAAGGGTCATCCTGACTGCTAAGGCTCGTTTTAATTCTCTTGGGTCGGGATTTGACTCGATTAAAGCATCTAGTTCTTCCATTTTTTCTTAGAGAGCAACTTTTTCTTCAGTTTCTCACATTTGATTCCTGATTGCTATATA
>JBCDDK010000215.1:0-6953 GCA_039180345.1 Cyanobacteria bacterium P01_G01_bin.39
ACGAAAGTTGCTCATGGGGGAAAGCCAAGGGGCTGATTCTGTCGTCTTACGGCAGAACTCGTACGCCCCGCCCAAGACCGCACTTGAGTCCTTCGGACTTGCTGAGTCTTCGACTTGCTTCGCAAACGCAACCGCGCTGCGGTGACTTCGTCAACTCCCTCTGATACAATGCTTCTGAATCAATAAAATAGAAGAACAACAGTATTATGGTAGATACAAAAGGAGCTGATGCAGTAGATCAGGCGATCGCTAAAGGCTTGGATCTTGATGGTTCGGCAATTCCTGCTAATAAACTCAATTTATACAATAAAGTTATGGGTTTTGAAGCCCGAAGGCAACGTAGTGGAGTTACCAATACTATGCGATCCCTTCGGGGTGCGCGGAGCGCAATCGCGTATTGTTCGGATTGGGGCAAAACATCTGACTCAAGACGAATTGAATCAAATCTTGCTAGATGCTGAGTTTCCACCTTTAAAAGATAAAGAAATTGCTTTTTACTATGGTGGCAAATAGCTGAGGCGTAATGCTTAACTCAGGATGTTGATCACAGGCAACTATCCGAATCGCAAGCAACCTCGATGGCAGCGATCGCGGCTCCATCCTGGTATTTGTCGGTAGTATATGACACTCCAGGGTATTCAGGATAAATTCCTGAGAAGCCTAGTCCATCGGAAATTAGCTTAAAGTAAGATGCCCGAAAGCGAATGTTCGGCGGATTTTCTCTACCAAAAGTTATGTATTCCCTTGACTCTCCTTCTACGTTGTAAGCCAAGATTGCATCACCATAGATATCTTCTGCCTGAGAAATGGAAGTACCGACTTTTACCCCTTGTTCAGTTTGATAGTTCTGATTATCTGTGATCAAGATTGTAATCGGGTCGTTGTCTGTAGGAGTAGAACCATCAGGATGAGAAGTAGAACCCGCAGGGTAGAGAATATAATATTGTACTAAACCATCTTGACTAACGGCGATCGCATTAACGTCGACTAAAAAAGGTGATACTAACTCAAATTTAGTATTGGGTTCGACGATTTGCTTAAGTTCTTTTAAGGTCATTCCGAGCCTGGCTTTGCCAATTCCATTTGCTGAAATCAAGAATTTCTTAGCAACAGCAGATTGAGAACTAATGTCAACTGTTTTGTTGGAAGATTGCTTAATTGAGTATGGAGGCTGAATGCTTTGAGCCTGGCAAGCGGCTAAGACTAACAAAGCGGGAAAGATAATTCGATTCATGAAGGTAACTAACGTTTTCAAGCCGCGACATATCAAAATTATGTATCAAAAGATACTATATCTGGCTAAAGACAATATTTACAGCATATAGTATTTGGCTACATTTTTACGAAATTTTGTCTATAGTCGCAGGCTCACTATTTATAGCTATTTAATCTCGGCACCCTAAACTAAATCTGGTTTCTACTCCTGTAATTGGGTTGGTTCCTGTTGCTCGTTGACACATTTGAAAAATTTGATAGCGGTCTAAGATGGCTCCCGAAAAATCTGCTCCTTCGATAGTTGTACCTTCAAAATTAGTACTAGTGGCAACCGCATCTTGAAAGATGGCATTGGTTAAATCAGAGTTGGCAAAATCGACTCGATCCATCAACGAGCTAGTAAAGTTAGAGTCTTTTAAATTGGTATTAATAAATATTCCTTTGGTTAGAATTGAATTACTAACATCAGACCCTTCAAAGTTAGAGCCTCTGGCATCAGCGGCAGCAAAGACACCTCCCACCAGATTTTTGTGAGAAAAATCTTGTTGGCGAATTTCGCTATAGGTATAGTTCACTGCGCTGTCTTGGGCAATGGCAGGAGTTGCCGCTAACAAAACCCAGATAATTGCGATCGCACAAATTAAGATTATGCTATGTAAACGTTGCCTAAGTTGTCGGAATTGAGATATGAACATAAGCAAAATTAGGTATGGAGCAAAAAAATTTAGTTTTGGCTATGGAGTATTGGTGATTTGAAGTCTAAAATCAAATGATTAAACATAATCATTGTATTTTTTATCCTAGTTCACCGACGCCCAAAATTGAACTTGTTACTTTTATCCTTGATGCTCAGGCTTTTTAGAATGACTATAATTGCCGTTACTCAAATAAATTGCGATCGCTTCACTAATGCAATCATCTTATGGACTTTTAAACGCTTCCAGATATCTTATATAGCAGTGCTAAATTGTTCATGAGAATATCTCATGGCAAAGAACGAAAGATCAAGAACATTCAAGACTAATAATTTTCATAACTTTGATAGGACTGCCATGTCCAATTTTCAACTGTCAAAGCCCAGCGTTCATGATCTCGCCACTGTCCATTAATTTTCAAATATTTCTGAGAGAAACCTTCTTTAGTAAAATTTAACCGTTTTACTAAGTTTATTGATGCTTTGTTTTCAGGCTGTATATTAGCTTCAATGCGGTGTAGATTAAGATTATGAAAAGCATAATTAACCGCCAAGGCTACACCTTCAGAAATTAATCCTTGAGCTGCAAAATTCACGTCCGCATAATAACTAAGATAAGCATTTTGAAATCCTCCATAAAAAATTTGGCTTAAATTGGCGACTCCAATAATTTTGCTGTTGCTTGCATGACAAATTAGCAAACCTTGGAAGTTATCACTTTGGGAGCGACTGATATAGCTATGACAGTCTTCTGTGTCTAAACAAAGAACAACCCAAGGAAAATGAAAGTCTTTACTTCTACGACGTAGAGATAGTAATTCGCGACAATCTTCTTCAATCGGTTTTCTAATGAATACACGCATTTGCATTAAATATTTTGTCTTGACACATAATAGTTAAACTATTAACCATAAGATAAATATACTCGCATCGGAATACTTCATAGCCATGTATGTACATACCACTCAAGCAGCATCCCTTTTAGGAATATCGCCCCGTAGATTAAGAAAACTATTACATGACAAAAGAGTAAAAGGAGCCTATAAATCTGGTAAGTTTTGGCTAATCCCTCTTTACGAAGGTCTACCTGTAGTTATTAAAGCCAAACGAGGGCAAGCAGGGACTTGGAAAATCGGCAAAAGACTGCAAAAGCAGATCATTCACATCAACAGCAATATAATTAAACAAAATATTAAGAAAAGTCCTCAAGAAAGAAAACCAGCAATCGCTGTCAAAGGAGCGCAATTGGGCTATGTCAATCAGCTAGAAATCCCTGTTCCTTGTCGAATTATCTACCAACCAGATAAACCCTTGCCTTGTGGTGCAAGAGTTTGGATAGAAGTCTTAAATTGCGATCTAAAATTAATCGCTAGTTAATTTTCTAAGTACAAAACAAAAATTGTAAGAAGAAAAGAAATTCATCTTGTTTCAAATCCGTTCAGTCTGTACTTAAAATCCACGGTTGTGGAATGTCCATGTTTTATGATTACTGCTTTTGCAGTGGTTACTTTTTTATTTATTACTGCTCTATATTACAAAAGCGCTCGCCTTTTTCTTTTACCTTCTAGATCAGCAAGACTAATACTAAAAAGCAATAAATTGCGATCGCCTTATGTTTATTTTGCCACTACAAAGTTAACTAACTTATTAGGAACAACAATTACTTTTTTAACTTCTTTGTCTTCTAGATATCGTTGAGCAATATCAGATTCGGTGGCAAATTTTTCTAGTGCTGCTTTATCTGAGCCTGCGGGGACTTGAATAGTACCACGAGTCTTACCCATGATTTGCACTACCAGGGTGATCTCATCTACTACTAGCGCAGATTGATCCACTTGTCGCCACTGTTGTTTGTGAACTGATTCGCCGTTGCCCAAGTTACTCCATAATTCCTCAGCAATGTGCGGTGCAAAAGGAGCAAGTAGCAGAACTAAGGTTTCAATTCCCTCTTGATAAACAGGAGAATTTTCACACTTTGCATCTTTGAGGGCATTGCTCAACTTCATTAATTCTGAGACGGCAGTATTAAACTGATAATCCCCTGTTAAGTCTTCAGTGATCTCTTTTATTGCCGTATGAATAGCGCGTCGTAAGTCTTTTTCCGCTTTATTTAGCTCTCCTGATGCCTCTAAAGCTTGTCCTGGGTCATAACTTGTCACCAAAGTCCAAACCCGATTCAGGAACCGATACTGCCCTTCCACATCAGCATCATCCCACTCAAGATCCTTTTCAGGTGGGGCTTTAAACATGGCAAACATCCGCGCGGTGTCTACCCCATACTGGGAAATAACATCTTCAGGTGCCACACCGTTATATTTTGACTTCGACATTTTCTCAAAGAAAACGTCTAACTTATCTCCCGTCTCAGGATCTAAAGGCTGTTCGCGATTAACCTGTGCTGAAGGAATATATTTATTAGTTTGGGGATTTTTATAAGTCAATCCCTGCACCATTCCTTGAGTTAATAAACGCTTAAATGGTTCATCAAAATTAAGTAAACCGCGATCGCGTAACACTTTTGTAAAGAAACGAGAATATAATAGATGCAAAATAGCGTGTTCGATGCCGCCCACATATTGATCCACAGGCATCCAGTCATTAACTTTATCTTTGCTAAACACAATCTCGTCATTATTAGCATCGCTATAGCGCAGGAAATACCAGGAAGAATCAATAAAAGTATCCATAGTATCAGTTTCCCGTTTCGCATCCTTGCCACAGCGGGGACACTTGACGTTGATCCAACTCTCTAACTGAGCTAAAGGAGAACCGCCGCGCCCTGATAATTCGACAGATTCAGGCAATTCTACAGGCAGATCTTGGTCTGGTACGGGAACAGTGCCGCAATCATCACAGTGAATTACGGGAATCGGACAACCCCAGTATCTTTGACGGGAAATTAACCAATCTCTTAAGCGATATTGAATCCGTGCTTTCCCAAAACCTTGCTGTTCGGCATATTCAATAATTTTGGCTTTGCCCTCAACTGAAGATGTGCCATCAAATTGCGCTGAATTAACTATGGTTCCTGGTTCAGTATAGGCTGCTTCTAAAGGCTGGTTGGCATCTTGCCCTTGAGGAACGATAACGGTTCTAATCGGTAGACCTTTCTCAGTGGCAAATTTAAAATCCCTAGTATCATGGGCAGGTACACCCATAACCGCCCCCGTGCCATATTCATAAAGAACATAGTCGGCAATCAAAATGGGAACTTCTTCCCCATTAAAAGGATTAATTGCCGTACCGCCAGTAACAATACCCCGCTTTGGTTTATCCTCAGCAGTACGCTCAATTTCGCTTTCGCTTTTTATTTCTTCGATAAAAGCCTCTACCGCGTCTTTTTGTTCGGGGGTAGTTACTTTAGAGGTCAAAGGATGCTCTGGTGCCAGCACCACATAAGTTACGCCATATACCGTGTCGGGTCGAGTTGTAAAGACCGCAATCTTGTCATCTCTCCCTACTACGGGAAACTCTAAATATGCCCCAACAGACTTACCAATCCAGTTAGCCTGCATGGTCTTAACTCTTTCTGGCCAACCCTCAAGCTGATCTAAATCTTGTAGTAGCTTCTCGGCATAGTCAGTAATTTTAAAAAACCACTGTTTAAGTAACTTTCTTTCTACAGTAGCTCCCGAACGCCAAGAGCGCCCTTCACTATCTACCTGTTCATTTGCCAATACAGTTTGATCTATGGGATCCCAGTTAACCGCGGCTTCTTTCTGATAAGCCAATCCTGCATCCAGGAATTGTAAAAATAGCCACTGAGTCCATTTATAATAATCAGGAGCGCAAGTTGCTACTTCTCGCTCCCAATCAATAGAAAGTCCCAACTGCTTTAGCTGCTCTCGCATTTGAGCAATATTTTGAAAAGTCCACTTGGCAGGTGCAACACCACGGTCAATCGCTGCATTTTCCGCAGGTAAGCCAAAAGCATCCCAACCCATTGGATGCAATACTCGATAGCCCTGCATTCTCTTAAGACGGGCAATTACGTCAGTGATTACATAGTTACGCACATGTCCCATATGAAGATTGCCCGAAGGATAAGGGAACATTGATAAAGCGTAAAATTTTGGCTGATTGCTGGGCTGAGGTGTTTTATCTATTGCCGACTCTTGCCACTGCCGTTGCCATTTCTGTTCGATTTCTGCTGCGTTATATCGTGACTCCACGACTAAGGTTACTCCTAAACTAGATTGCTATAGTGAAATTTGATAACTCTTCAATAGTACATTTATTAATTGAGTATAGTTATCCGTTGACTGACAATACCTTATGGAGTTGAGCTTTTGTGCTGTTAGGAATGGAAACGCTTAATAGCTCTTATCCTAAATATTAAATTCAATATACTTAATTCTAATAGACCTCTTGCACGAATATCGAAAAAATGGGAGAAGTAGGTAAAGAATATTTGGAAAAATGACCTACAAGCAAATCAAAAATTTAGTGGGGTCAAACCAAAAGTGTTTGAAGAAATGGTAGAAGTATTAAAAGAAAAATCTTCCCAAGGCAAAGCTAGAGGGGGACAAGCAAAGCTGAGTGTAGAAGATCAATTGCTGATTAGCCTAGAGTATTGGCGTGAATATCGAACTTACTTTCATATTGCTCAGTCATGGGGAGTACATGAATCGACAGTCTGTAGAACAGTTCACCGAATAGAAGACAAATTAATAAATTCTCAAAAATTTAGTCTGCCAGGAAAAAATCGCTTTTGATGAGGAACAAGAAATGGTCAGTGATCATAATTGATGTAGCAGAGAGTCCTATCGAACGCCCGAAAAAGCGGTGCGACCCCCTAAAGGGTACTCTCCGAGAAGGCTGAGTCTAACGACTTGCTTCGCAAGCGCCTACAGCAGTTGCTCTTCTTACACAGGAAAAGAACATGATTTTCAGCTATTTAAGAGTAGTAACGTAAAATCGTTAGAATTGACTGAGATTATGGCAGACAAGGGATATCAGGGAATCAAAAAGATTCATGATTTAAGTTTTACGCCGAAGAAAAAGCCGAAAAAGAAGTCTCTAACCTCAAGAGAAAAAGAATATA
>JBCDDK010000216.1:0-6781 GCA_039180345.1 Cyanobacteria bacterium P01_G01_bin.39
TCACTGCTTTCTATATAACCTTAGCTTGCTCTCCCTTAATAGGTTTTAGGTTCAAGCTACAGGCATTACTTTATATGATCATAAGACTCAGATCTCGCTAACATGGGGAAAGCTTAACAAAATTTTAAATGGATGTGATTATTGATTTAATAAGGTTTTCACCACCAAAGATTTTCGGCAAAAGTATACAAAACAAAAACTATCTTTATAAAAAGCAACATCACACCACCGCTCTCAATCCTGTGGGCATTGCTGTAATTTAATAATAGGGAAAGAATAACTTAGGAGTGAGATAATTACTCTCCGAATTTTTATTAACAACGCTATAGATAAATATCAATGAAGACTATTAAAGTTGTTGTGTTTTTACTTTTAATGAGCTGTTTGATTGGTTGTGAGCAGCTTAATGAGTATAGTTCTTTGAATAGCGATCTTCTCAATAGTTCTACGGTTGTAGTTCATGACGACACTAATTTAGCTGAAGTGGCACCTCCAGCAATCATTAAAAATTTAGCTCAGGAGCTTGACCAATATACTCCACAGGTCAAGATTCTTACTCCGCAAGCAAATCAAACGCTTTCACAAACTAACATTGAAATCAAGCTAGAAGTAAAAGAATTGCCGATATTTCAAGATGATCGCTTAGGACTGGGTAATCACATAAACTTGATTATTGATAATGAACCCTTGCAGGAAATTTATAGTTTAGAAGAACCGATTTTGATTAAAAGCTTAGCTCCAGGAACTCATGTGCTAAGAGCATTTGCGGTTAGTCCTTGGGGAGAAAGCTTTAAAAATGAGGGTGCATATAGCCAAATAACTTTTAGCGTTCTGACAGAAACTATCGATAATCGCCTCCAGCCTAATACTCCTTTACTCTCCTACAATAGCCCGACAGGAATTATTGGAGCAGAACCATTTTTGTTAGATTATTATCTGACTAATGTTTCCTTGAATAAATCGATAGAAGATACTCAAGACTCCAAGGATGTGTCTGTAAGAGCAACTGTTAATGGCACAAGCTTTATTCTCCAAAATTGGCAACCAAGATACTTGAAAGGTTTAGAGGTAGGAGACAATTGGGTTCAGCTAGAATTGATTGATGTGGAGGGTAAGAAAATTGAGAATAGTTTTAACGATACCGTCAGGGTGTTTACTTATGATCCAGAGCATCAGGATACTTTAGCAAAATTAGTCTCTAATAAAATATCTTTAGCCAATGCAGAACCAATAGTAAAGCAGAACTACTACATTCAACCAGTAGGTACAGCAGAAATTATTGACTTAGAAGATAACTCCGAACCTGAAATTATTATCGATAAAACAGACAATTTAGCTGAATTAGAACTAGATAATCAGTCCGAAGAAATTACCCAGGTAGAAAAGCCAACAGCATCTAACAACACTACTAAAGAAACAGAACAGCTCTCAGAAGTTGAAACAATTATCGACCCCGAAAAATTTCCCGCAGAAACTTCAGAAACGGTAAATATTAAACAAAATGTTGCCACTCAGGAAGATGTCATCTCAACATCAGAGAATGTAGTAGATGATTTCGCGAAATTAGACTCAGCAACAGTGCCAGTTCAAGCTAGGTCTCAAGCCGCTGAGTATAAAATCTTCGATACTGAGGTAAATTATGATCAGGAAGAAGAACCTGCCGGTGACATTGTCATCCCTGAAATAAAGCTTCCTGAAAGTGGAGAGTTAGAGATTGCGCTTAAAACGCCTCAAGTCTCAACTGGTAATGAATTACAAGACTCGATAGAACTAGAGGAAGATCAGCAAACATCAAGGTGGTGGAAGAAGTTACTAGTGAAATTGCGACAGGCAATTGAGACGCTCGCCAAGCAGTTACCTAGTCAAGCATAAAAAAAATAATTTTGGTTTAAATTTCATCAAACCAAAAAACTTGTTAACAATTAGAAGATTAGGGTGACGTTTGCCTTTAAAATAATTTACTGCACTGAATAAGGTATTAAACCTAAAGCGATCGCTTGAAGCGGATAGCTAAAGCTGGCAAGGGGCTTGTATGCCCCCTCAAAAAACAAGACTCAAGGGAATTAGACAACAATTCATGACTATGGCAAAAGTTCTCGTCTCCGATCCTATCGATCAAGCTGGTATCGATATCATTTCTCAAGTAGCCGAGGTAGATGTAAAAACTAAGCTACCCGTAGAAGAATTGATCAAAATAATTCCCGAATATGATGCTTTAATGCTGCGATCGGGTACTCAAGTTACAGCAGAAGTGATTGAAGCTGGTACAAACCTAAAAATTATTGGCAGGGCTGGAGTTGGTGTAGACAATATTGATGTCAAAGCTGCCACACGTCATGGCATTGTCGTGGTTAACTCTCCAGAGGGAAATACTATTGCTGCTGCTGAACATGCTTTGGCGATGATGCTGGCTTTGTCTCGTCAAATACCCGTAGCGAATCAATCCGTAAAAAGCGGTAAATGGGAGCGCAAAAAATTTATTGGTAATGAAGTTTATAAAAAAACTTTAGGTGTAGTCGGTCTAGGTAAAATTGGCGCTCATGTTGCCAAGGTGGCAAGAGCAATGGAGATGAAGCTTTTGGCTTACGATCCATTTGTTTCTGCTGAAAGAGCGGAAAGATTGGGCTGTAGCTTAGTTGACTTAGATTTATTGTTTAAAGAAGCAGATTACATTACCTTACACATTCCCAAGACTCCAGAAACAGCGAATCTAATCAATGCTGAAGCTTTATCGAAAATGAAGCCTCATGCCAGAATCATCAACTGTGCACGGGGTGGCATCATTGATGAAGCAGCACTAGCAGAAGCACTCCAAGCAAGTAAAATTGGCGGTGCAGCATTAGATGTTTATGACAGTGAACCTTTGGGAGAATCACCTCTAACTGAAGTAGGAGCAAATTTAGTATTGACTCCCCATTTAGGAGCCTCTACCGCAGAAGCACAAGTAAACGTAGCAACAGATGTTGCCGAACAAATTAGAGATGTTTTGTTAGGACTTCCTGCACGCTCAGCCGTCAATATTCCTGGTTTAAATCCTGATGTAATGGCTAAGCTCCGACCATATTTAAGACTAGCGGAAACGTTAGGCACAATGGCTGGTCAACTAGCAGGTGGCAGAATTGATGAATTGAATATCCGTTTGCAAGGAGAATTAGCTAATAATGATAGTCAACCAATTATTGTTGCTGCACTTAAAGGTTTGTTATCGCAGGCTTTGAGAGAACGAGTAAATTATGTCAATGCTGCTATTGAAGCTCAAGAACGAGGAATTAGGGTGATTGAAACTAAAGATAGCTCTACCCGTGATTATTCTGGGGGTTCTTTACACGTAGAAGCTCAAGGAGCAAATGGTAAACACTCCGTTACTGGAGCATTACTCAGTGAAGGAGAAATTAGAATTACTAACCTAGATGAATTTCCCATCAATGTTCCCCCCAACGATAATATGCTGTTCACATTGCATCGAGATATGCCAGGTATTATTGGTAAAATAGGCTCATTACTTGGGAGTTACAACGTTAATATTGCCAGTATGCAAGTGGGACGCAAAATTGTTAGGGGAGAAGCGGTAATGGTTTTAAGCCTTGACGATCCCCTTCCTGAAGGAATCCTTCAGGAGATTACCAAGGTAGATGGCATTAGAGACGCCTACACAGTCAAGTTGTCAGTTTAAGACTTCAATATTTTCTACTGAGAGAACTTGCGACAAGTTTTTAATTTATGGCTATGAAGTTAGTCAGAGAGACCCTGCGCGCTAAGCAAAGCTTAGCGGCAGGGCATTCGCTCTGCGACGACGAACATGCGGGCAAGCCCTTTGTTAACTAAGCGCCTTTGTGACGGCGAAAGGGGCTTATGCCCCATCGTCTGCTTCGGAGACTGGCAACACGAAGTTGTGTATAGAGTCTGTGGGTCTCAGCGCTAATTTATACTAGACGTTGTTTATCAATTTATGCCTACATGACAGCTGTTTTTGGTTGAATGTGACTTTTCTCAATAAAAAAAAGCTAAGTTTCTCAGGCAGATTGGGCAAACTAGTACTGGAACAAAGTTAAATGTGGATCAAACTGAAATCTTGACGAAGTCAGACAAATAGCACAGCACCGCTTCGCGGTGTAAGCGTCGCGTCTCGTCGCGACTTAGAGCGATAGCTCCTGTCCCGCACGTAGTTGCGCGGTTGGCGGAGCCTAGCCGTAGGCATCGCTTGCATCGCGCAAAGCTCTGACCTCAAGTAGTGTGGGTATGTGTTGTATTTTCAGGATACATAAGAAAACTGAACTCAATAATCAACTCAATATCCCAAATAATTGCAGTCAAGAACAGCCATTTGAAAGTTCAACTTATATAATTCTTACATAGCTCATAACCTAAAAATTCATGTCTAATCGTTGGTGGGAGATCGTTGTTAAATGTGAGCCAGTTCTAGAGGAATCGGTCTTTTGGCGGCTTGAAAAATTTGGTTGTTCAGGAACTGCTACCGAAATCAAAATTCTAGATCAGGAGCAAAATTCCGAATCTGAATTAAACGATAAGCATATTTTGATCAAAACTTATATTCCAGAAATAGATACTCAGCTATTAGATTTAGCCGCTTTGTCTTTATGGTTAGAGCAAGATGCCAAGCTGTTAGAAGTGTCAGTACCAGAAGCTCAATGGCAATTAATTGAGGAAGAGGATTGGGCAAGTGGCTGGAAAGATTATTGGAAACCAATGTTGATTGGCGATCGCTTTTTAATTTGCCCTGCTTGGGAAACTCCTGAAGCACAATCAAATAGACTTGTGCTACGTTTAGACCCAGGAGCAGCTTTTGGAACAGGAACACACCCAACAACTCAGCTATGCCTTGAATCTCTAGAAATGCGTCTTTGGGAAAATGCGGAAAATCAAACCTTAGCAGATGTTGGCTGTGGATCAGGAATTTTATCATTAGGTTCAGTTTTACTTGGAGCTAAAAAAGTTTTTGCAGTAGATACAGATGCTTTAGCTACCAAAACCTGTCGCAGCAATTGTCAGCTTAACCAAATTAGCCGTGACCGTATCATTGTTAACAACGGTAGTCTCGAAAAGCTCATTGAAAGAGAAGAAACTCTTGATGGCATCATTTGCAACATTCTTGCTGATACCATCATTGAATTATTTCCTCAGTTTAATCAAATCACTCACGAAAAAAGCTGGGCTATATTAAGCGGAATTTTACTGACTCAAGCGGATCAAATTGCTGATATTGTTGAAAATCAGGGATGGACTGTTGCCGCTTTGTGGAAAAGAAAAGACTGGTGCTGTTTCAACATAAGACGCTCGGAATATTAGTTAGCCAACGTTAAAATATCTACTCCATCCTTCGTTACTGCAATAGTATGCTCAAATTGAGCAGAAAGCTTACCGTCTTTGGTAATTGCCGTCCAGCCATCATCCAGCATTACAGCTTCCCAGGTCCCTTCGTTGATCATTGGCTCGATTGTAAATACCATCCCTGGTTTGATCTTTCTTTTTTGTCTAGGATCATAGTAGTGAGGAATTTGTGGAGCAGTGTGAAAAATATGACTGACTCCATGTCCAACAAAATCTCTAACTACTGAAAAACCTTGCTTTTCAGCATATTCTTGAATTGCCGCACCAATATCGTTAATTCTCGCTCCAGGCTTAACAGATGCAATTCCTCGTTTCAAGCATTCTTCAGTAACTTCAACCAATTTTTTCGCCTTAGCAGAAGGTTCTCCCACAAAAAATGTTTTGGACGTATCCCCATGATAGCCATCGACAATTGGGGTAACATCAATATTAATAATGTCACCATTTTTTAGTATTTGCTTGGCATTGGGAATACCATGACAAATCACCTCATTAACACTAGTGCAAACAGAAGCAGTGAAAGGATTGTCTTTAGGTCCATATCCCAGAGGCGCACTAACTGCACCTTTCTCTTGTGTCCATTTTTCAGCTGCATCATTGATTTCAAGAGTAGTTACCCCAGGTTTAACCATTGGCTCTAGATAAGCCAAAAGTTCTGCTGCTAAAGCTCCTGCTCGACGCATTTTTTCAATTTCTCTGCTTGAGAGAAGAGTGATTTGTTCAGTTCCCATTATGATTATTTCTATACTTGATTCTTACTCTATGTAATATCTAGTTTATCAATTCTTGATCTTGGAATTACACAGCAATCTTGGATTAGGGATTTTGATAATCACAAAAAAAGACCTAGCTTTTTTTCTAGGTCTACAAAGAGTTTGGACAAAATAGCAGAAAATTGCTCAAGTATCTTGAGCAATTTTGTTGAGTTGCTCTTCTTCTAACTCATTTTGTTGAACCGAATCCAATAACTCGTTTAATTCTCCTAAAGATTCATCAGAAACTTGAGTTAACTCGTCCAATTTTTGATCGATAGCATCAAGAGTACTTAACTCATCAAGATCCTCATCGACATCTTCAAACTGTAAATCTGAGATTGGCGAATCAATTGTTGATTCATCAACTATTAATTGATTATCTTCGGCAAATCCTTCCATCAAATTCTCAAACTCTTCGCCATCGGATGTTGTTGTCTCCTCAAAGCTCAAGACTTCTAATTCCGCCTCGCCTTCGATTTCTGAGATAAACTCATCAGTTGAATCTTGGGCGATCGCAGCTTCGAATTCCAAACTAGATTCTGATTCTGAGCTAATTTGGGAAATGCTATCTAGACTCAATTCTTCTGACTCGGATTCACTTTCGTCAATAAACTCACCCATGAACTCCTCCGAGTCTAAGGTGTTGAAAGTTGATTCATCGCTTTGAGATTCAGCCA
>JBCDDK010000217.1:0-6773 GCA_039180345.1 Cyanobacteria bacterium P01_G01_bin.39
AACGTAACGATTGAACAAATTGAACAAAAATTGAGTGATTATTTTTTGTCCCATCAACTTCAGACACCCAAGCAGATTAAGAATACCATTTGTCATATCGGTAATTTGGTTCGGTAATCTTCAGGTGGGATGGGAGTAGCAATGGAGAACAAATATATTTTAAGCTCAATAATCCTGATCGAAAATATTCTTTCTCCGCTGCTGCCATGATTAGTAATGTTAACTCCCAAATCAAAATTATTAAAGAAGAACGATATTTTAAAGGTCACAAGGTCACCGATGACTATTATCAATTTGGCTTTAACTGGAGAAAATGTTCTAAGTAAGCACTAGTGTTTTTGTGTGTTCTCTGTTTCTCTAATTTAATCGATATTAAATCTTGGCTTATAGAAGTCTTGGTTTTTAAGATTAACAAAATTATAGTATTTTTATAATGCTATGTTGATCACCAATAACTATCAAGATTTTGGATTCGCTAAGGATGATTTTTAAGGATAAATTACCACCGTTATTTAGTTTGAAACACATTCTGCACCATTGGCTTGTCAATACCCGCGGCGGCGCGATCTAATTCTGCGACTTCGCCCGCATCCAGATCCCAATTTTGTGCCTCTATGTTTTCCCGTGCCTGATTAATATTTTTCGACCCAGGAATCGGTATTGCTCCCTTAGCAATACACCAATTGATCGCCACCTGCGCCATAGTTTTATTATTGTATTGCGCGATCGCTTTTAAACAATCTAAAATTGGTTTAGCTTCGGGGACTAGTCTGCGAAATAGTAAACCCCGTAAACCACCAGGATAATTACTATCATTATATTTACCAGTCAAAATACCCAAACACAACGGACTATAGGCAATCAGTCTAATTCCTAATTCATCGCAAGTTTCCTTAATACCTAATTCAGTTACAGGATAGGTGGAAAGCAGAGAGTACTGTACCTGAAGAGTAGTAATAGGAATGCTACGGAGGCTAAATTTGGCATGAATTCGTTTTAATCTTTTTGTGCCATAGTTGGAAAGTCCGATACCTTTAACAAAACCCTGTTCGTATAAATCCCCCAAGCCGTCTAACAATTGTTCCTCTTGCCAAGGAAAATAATTAGCCGTTGACCAGTGCATCTGTGCCAAATCCACTCTACCTAGGCGTTTTTCTGAGGCTTGAGCTGCTTTAACCATCGATTTTGCCGTCAGTCGCCAGGGATAAGCTGCTAACTTAGTTGCCAAGCAGATTTGTTCTTTATTGCTACCTTGATATTCACTGTCAAACTTGCCTAACAACTTCTCGCTTTGACCGTTCAGTTTCCCTGTACCGTAAGAGTCTCCCGTATCGAATAAGGTAACACCGTGACTAACGCAGTAATTAAATACTTGTTGTAACTGACTATTCATGCTCTCGTCATAATTCCACAACAGGCGGTTGCCCCATGCCCAGGTACCACAACCCATTCGAGGCAATGTTATTTTCTTAGTGTTTTGCATAACTGTTGTCCAGTATCTTGAAGATCAACATATTCTCTACAATTTTTAGCTCTTATTTTAATTTTCTCACGATACTTCAAAGTAAGATAATGGATTATTTAAAGTAGGAATTACAACTAGCATGCAATGGGGTAATCCGATTAAGGATAAAGATTAAAGACATCAAAAGTGGCAAGATAAGATATTTTCCCCAGCTCAACATACTACGATACTTTATTAGTCTGAGAATGATTATCAAAATCTATTCAATTAAGTAGATACAAAACATTAAATTAAGTTAGTAACGCCTAAAATTGTTGTCCTGCTCACTGATAGCCAACAGCAAAAAATTTTAAACGAGAACCAAGAGATACAAATCAAACTATTCTAATAGCTAATTTGCAATGTAACTTCAGCTTGTACTGTTTGTTCTCCAGGAATTACAGGAGTGGCGATCGCCGAGTCAGCAACTGCAAACTGCTCCCGTGCAAGGGGTTGAGGTGAACGAATCCTAGCAGCATCAACCTCAATCTTGACTATTTCTTTAGCTGTTAAATCAAGAGATTCTAAAACTACGTCGGCTCTTTCTTGAGCATTAATACTTGCTTGACGCAAAGCCTCTTTTTTCGCTGTGAACAATGCCTCAGGGGTGGCGGTAAAATTGACTCCATTAACGCGAGTCGCGCCCGCATTAACGGCTCCATCTAACATTTTACCTACCTGCTCAGTCGTAACCTGAAAACTCACGGTATTGGTACCAATATAGCCCACTAAAACTCGCTGATTACTTCTGGGATCGACTCGATCGTAAGTTGGATTGAGCTGGACTCCTGTGGTCTGAAGTTGTTCCACATCCTTGTCCTGCAAAATCTCGACAACTGCGGCAGTTCGTTGGGCAACTTCTTGTTGTACCTCAGTTGCTGTCTTGCCTTGAATTTCTACTCCTAATTCTACCTGTGCCATAGTACTAGGAATCTTTTCTAGTCCATTTCCCGTTACTGTTAAAGTTTTTAATAGTTCTGATGCGATCGCAGAACTAGTTAAAGTACTACAAAATAGGCTAGCAACAATTGATAATTTACCTAAAGACTTTATACCTAGCATAAAAACAGCATCATTCAGTTTGCTTAGCAATCTTACATCTTCTTTGTATTATCATCTAGCGATATCTGGCGATCGCTTGACAAAATGAGTTCGATAGCTTTCAAAATTTATTAGTTTTGACGAGGTCAAAGGGAAAGGGTTAAGGAGAAAAGCCTATTACTTAGTTATCTAACTTTTGATAATTTTAACCATAACTAAAATTGGTCGAATTGAAGTTTGATAGTTAAAGTTTGCAATTACTATCCAGAGAGTTAATTACATGGTTTCATAGGTTCTAAATATTTTTAAGGCTTATAGCTATTTAAGTAAGCTTTTCTGGTTGATCGAGAATACCTTTAAGAGGATTACGGGCTTGCACTTCGAGTTCCTGACCACGCATCCATAGTGCTGTGCCAACTCCCAGTACAGTTATCCAAACTAGTACCGTATACTGCCATGAAAGGAAATTAATTAGAGCCAAGGTACTAAAACAAAAAACAATTGGCGACCAACAGAAAAAAGGATAGGCAAAAATAAACAAAAAATTGTTTAAATCATCATAAGCAACACTTTTAAACCAATTTCCGATAATAGTTTCAGACAGAGTCGAAATATCAGTTTTGAATGAAGTCGTTATACCAAAAGTACAGCTAGAAATAGCTATAATAAAAACCACAGCCCAAGTAATATTATTAGCATCCATCCAAGCCCTATTAATATTATTAGCATCCATCCAAGGCCAAGTAATAACGTATATCCAAACTATAGCCATTATCATAATTGTAAACACAAATAAAACCTTAGTAGAAGTTCTTTTATTACTCAATACTTCAGAAAAATCCGACCAGAAAAACAAAAAACCAAATAAACCGTCCCTATAAAAATCATCTGGATCAAACTTTTTTCCATTATCTTGCCAGAAATAAGTCCAATAAATTACTATCATGAAAATTTCCCAGAAAAGTAATAGGTTTTTCCCGTTTTCGGGCTGGCTAAAAATAATCATACATATCTGAGCGATAGCTAATATAGTCATGGCTAAAGCAAAAACAATTACTAAATAATAATGCCAACTATTCTTAAACTTATATGTGACTTCTGCAAAAAGGTTGAGCCAATCACTAGTATTAGGTATACGATAGTTTTTTAAACAAAATAATAAATTTTCCTGCAATTCAGAATCAAGACCTGAAAAAAGTAACTTCCAACGAGAGCTTGTATCAAGTTCTTCTATAAAATTCTGTATTGATTCATCTATCATTCTTAACCCTCCAGGTGAGATAATTACCTCAATAGTGGAAATACGATCAATATGCGACTTCAAATTTTTAATTTCTTCTTGAATTTCAATAGCACAGAGAGGAGTAAGTATTCGAGGGTCGGGATTTTGTTCTAATCTGCTAATTGTATTGATAGGAGATGTTTTTAGTAGATAAGCAATTCTGCCCGCAATAATCGGTAAAGCGGAGTTTTTGGGTGTAGGGAATGGTTGCCAAATCCAATCTAGGTAATTTGCTTTTCGCTCTTCTTTAGTTAGAGAAAAATTATGTAGGCTCTCTTCTATTTCTCTTTGAGATATTAATATAGCTAAATTCCAAGCAGTTAAACCTGCCAATCTTTGATTAGAATGCCACAAAAATGGTACTAAAGCATTAGCAGAAACGGGAGTAGCAATTGCTAGTAAATCATTTATAGCTTCTAAATAACCTTCATGAGTCTTTGATACAAGTTTTGGTACGGCTAAATCTCCCATTCTGATTAGTGCTGCTCGCACTTCATCAGCTTGGAAAGCATACTGACTAGAGAATACTTCAACAGCTTGCGGCAAATTAGTTAGAGATAATGCTAGTGCCGCTGCACTTTTTCGATTTGGGGATTCTGCCTCAAAAGAAAGGGTTTCTCTTAAAAACTCAAAAACTTCTTTCCCCCTGATGCGAGAACTGGCGGCAACTGCTCCAAATGCCTTTACCAGATTATCCTCATTGTTACTTCTACCTAACTGATTTTTGAATTGATTGATAATAGTTGCCGCTAAATCTTGATCAACCTCCTGAGCATCAGCCAAACATTCAAATGCTAGGAGTGCATCCTCGTTATAAATTGCTTTAATTAACTCTGTGCTATTTCCTGTTAATCCACACCAAAGTTTGACAGTCTCTCGCCAAGCATTTGGATCTTTTTTGTAGCGAACCATCAAACCATGCCAATTATCGGTTAAAGCTTCCGCTGCAAAGAATTCCTGGATACTGAGGTGGGCAAATTGATATTTATCACCCGAATCAATTTGAATAAATAAACCACTACGTTCAACTATTTCTCTCAGAATAGCTTTGGTATCTTGATTGGGATTTAAACTAAGGTCAGGAAGCACTTCTCGAATCTCGGCTAATACTACCTCGTAATTAATACTGCGTCGGTCTTGCTGTTGCGCTTGAGCATTATCCTGATTGTAGAGGGCTAGTTCTTGTAGCACTCGTCTTTTTTCATTAGCTCGATATTGATTAGCTAGGTTCTTTTCTTCATCTCTCAACTCCAGAAGAACATCTGTGGACTTGCGATAAAATTCTGAGCGCGAATCAGGAAGCACAAAAGCGGTATCGCAATAGAGATATGCAATGATGGTTAATAACAGAGGATTACGAGCCAAAGTCATAATTCTTGGTTTGTCTCGCAGGGTTGTTAGCAACTGCTCGATTGATTTATCGGCAAGCATTTGCGACGACCAAGATTTTAGGAACAGGCGCATCTGACGATCATTAAACTCGACTATTTCCAGGGTTTGATTAACTAGATCATTAAATTCATCGTTATAGACAGCAGTACGGCAAGTTATCAGTGCAGGACATTTTCGATATTTCTGCAATAAATTTTTAATTACTCGGACAACTCGCCGTCGCACATCACTATTAACTTCATCTAAACCATCAAAGAGTAATAGTAGCTTGCCTTGCTTTAAACTCTCGGATACAAACCTGGCTGCTTGGGGAAAATCATGACGCTCAAAAACTTGTACTAAATGCTGCTCTAATTTTTCCAGATCTAAAGCTGGGTCAGTTAGCTCGTGGAGTTCGACTAATAAGGGGATAGATTTTGCTGGTAAATTATTTAAACCTCCTTCTTTGCCATAGATCAAAGCTAAATGCTTGAGCAGCATGGATTTACCTGAACCTGGTACTCCTTTAACCATTAATCTGGGATATTCGACAATCGCCTGTTTTGCATCAATTTGTTCGCTATCATTGCTTCCTGCTACTTTGAGAGGAACATAAACTTCTGCCATATCCAGAGGTCGATTGGGACGATAGACGATTTTTAGTTCTTGATAACGAGTGACTAAAGATTTTCGATAACGGTTTAAAGCTGTTCTGAGAAGTAAGGGATTACCAGCTAATTGATAATAAAACCAGCTAAATATCTTATCCAAAGATGTTACTAACCATTTTTCTGAGAATTTATAAATAATAGCTCCCAGACAAGCTACCAAAGCGAATAACCAACTTGGGGGCAATTGCAACCAAGGGTTCTCTTTTTTTAATCTCAGATATTCATCTTCATAAATTTGGGCTATTTCTGGAGGGGTAAATTCAAGAGAGTTATGTTCATAAAGTTGCTTGATTACTAGTGTCTGCATGGATTCACCGCCTTGAACATGACGCTTAGCAGTCTCATGAATATCTAAAATCAGTTTTTCACAACTAGCGTATTTGGTTTTGTTTGCAATAAATTTTTGGCAGGGAGTAGAAGTATTTGTTTGAGAATAAATTGGCAGTGATAATCCGAAAATTACCGATGAGGCAAAAGTGAGAGCAAAAATACTAGTTAGCAGAATGTATTTGAAACGCTTACGAAAAAACCACCTGGTTAGTTTCATATTTCTTTGGTGCCATTCTCACACTTCTGATACTTTATTTATCCTACATCCAGATACCATAGCAGCGATAAACAACTAAGCAAAAAAAATGCCCCCCATTACTGGAGAGCATTTCCTTTAATTAATCAATAATTACAAGGTAGTAATCACACAATCGATTAACCGTTAATAGCAGGAGCAGTTAATGCTACGGGAGCAGTTTCGCCACTAGCCAAATCTAAGGGGAAGTTGTGTGCATTTCTCTCGTGCATTACTTCAAAACCAAGGTTGGCTCGGTTCAAGATGTCTGCCCAAGTGTTGACTACACGACCTTGACTGTCCATTACCGACTGGTTGAAGTTAAATCCATTCAGGTTG
>JBCDDK010000218.1:0-6652 GCA_039180345.1 Cyanobacteria bacterium P01_G01_bin.39
AATGTTACTTTCTTTGGTAATAAAGATCCTCATCCTGCGATGGCATCTCTCAAGCAACATCAAAGACGAACGTATCAGTTAGAGTTCAAAATTATGACTTATTCCTACAATGTTTCTTGAAAGTTTTGTCAGTCAATCAGCAATCAACCAGTAATTGATATTAAAAATCTCAACCATTATTTTGGCAAGGGGGAACTCCGCAAACAGGTTTTATTTAACATGGGCTTGCAAGTACATGGCAAGTACTCAAAAGTAGAAATGCGCGACCGCGCGGTGGCAATGCTCAAGGAAGTGGGCTTGGGCGATCGCGTTGATTACTATCCTGATAGTCTTTCAGGAGGACAAAAACAACGGGTAGCGTAGCGAAGCCATGGTTCAGGCTTATCGCTCGGGCTTTGGTGGCACATCCCGCGATCGTTCTGGCTGATGAACCTACTGCCGCTTTAGACAGCAAATCTGGACGAGATGTAGTCAATTTGATGCAAAAGTTGGCTAGAGAACAAGGTAGCACAATTCTTTTGGTTACTCACGATAACCGTATTCTGGATATTGCTGATCGCTTGGTTCATTTAGAAGACGGCAGGTTAGTTACGAATAAGCAGAATGGGCAAGCAGCTTGATCAGTTTTTTTAAGTTTGATTTAAGGATGCTCTCAATAACAAGTATTTAAGTGGCAGTAAGCTGAAGTATCTAAAAATTTTAGATCTAGCAATGACAATTGTCATCAAGAGCAACAACATGAAATAATTAGGTCTGGCATAATGTAAGTCTAATTATTTCCATTCAAGCTAAAGCAACGAGTCACGAATCTTTAGCTGCACTTGAAACCTGTAACTAATCTATCAGCAAATTCTAGAGAGTTTAAGCCAATGGTCTCTGCCACTGTCAAAGTACCGAACCTCGATTTAGCCCATATCAATCAACAGCTAGAAAATATGAAGGCATCATCCCTAGTTGAATGGAGTGATGAGACTTTTGCCGACGGGTTGGTTATGAGTACTAGCTTTGGTATTCAATCAGCAGTTATGCTGCACATGGTTACCCAAATTATCCCGACAATTCCTGTAATTTGGGTCGATACTGGTTACTTACCTGCGGAAACCTACAAGTTTGCCGAAACTCTGACAGAGAGACTGGAGCTTAATCTCCAGATATACCAGTCTCCCATGTCTCCTGCTCGTATGGAGGCTCTACATGGAAAACTCTGGGAACAAAATGATGTAGATGCCTTTAACCTTTACGATCAAATTCGTAAAGTGGAACCAATGCAGCGGGCATTAAAAGAACTTCAGGCTACAGCCTGGTTAGCTGGACTGCGTCATGATCAAACTGAACATCGTCAGAGTTTGACTAGAATTGAGCAGCAGGATGGCTTATACAAAATTTATCCAATCCTAGACTGGCATGCTAGAGAAATTTATCAATACTTGACGGCACACGATTTACCCTATCACCCGTTTTTCGATTTGGGCTATGTCTCAGTCGGCGATTGGCATTCAAGCCGTCCGCAAACTGCCGATGATAATAATGGGCGAGATACCCGTTTCCATGGTTTAAAACAGGAATGTGGCTTGCATCTACCCCAAACTAAGGGTGAATCAGAAAGTCTTGATTCTAGCTTCCTTTAAAGTGTTCTTTGTCTTTCGTCCTTTGTTATTTGTGGTTAGTTGTATTTATTGACTTGAGATATCTTACATAACCAATGACCAGTGACCAATAACCGTTAATATCTTCAGCTAATTTATGTTAGTACAAAAAAACTAATTAAATCATCTCAAAAAAAGCATCATCTAATTCATAACCAAATAACTGCGCCATCGACTTCAAACGCGATCGCCCTGGGATATCTTGCTCTTGAAACCAATCTGAGAGAACAAAGATTTTATTCATCACAAAAATCTCTAAGGCTTCGGGATTAAACATAATCCCTTCAGTACGATTAAATTGATGTGGTACCAGCATCGCCACATAACGCACTAACTCTCCTGCCTTCCAATCCAATAGAAACGGTAGCCAGGGGTAAGCCGAATCTAAACGAACAAACCACAGTCTAATCTCGGGTATTTCCGAAAGCTCTCGGGGATCAGTTTCATCTCGCTGAAAATCGATCACAAACTGTAGCTGCTGCTCAAAATCGGCTATATTTTCCTTTAACAAAGGCACAATTTGCTGTTGCGCAGCGGTCAAATCCAAATCAGCGATCGCCTTATTGTCTAAAACTATCTTTATAGTCACAATCAATAATACAAAAATAGAGAGAAGTATTAAATCTATGAAAGTTAACAGTACCCTGCTGACTTCGTTAAATCAACTCTACAGGTTTTGATCATAGACATTTTCCTTGAATTTAAGTTAAAGTGGTAATGACTATGTATAATTTAAAGCTAAATATAGCCTCTCATATGAAAACACCCGAGGCAAGTCTAACACCCATTAACTCTCTAGAAGATGCCTTAGCTCGCTGTCAAGAGCTAGGGATGAGAGTCAGTCGCCAACGTCGCTACATTCTTGAGCTGCTCTGGTCAAATGAAAATCATCTCTCCGCCAGAGAAATCTATGATTTGCTCAATCAAGAAGGTAAAGAAATTGGTCACACGTCAGTGTATCAAAACTTAGAGGCTTTATCCGCTAGTGGCGTAATTGAATGTTTGGAGCGTTCCGATGGTAGATTATATGGCAATATTAGCGATTCCCATAGTCATATCAATTGTCTAGATACCAAGCAAATTATCGATCTGCAAATTGAGCTACCCGAATCGCTAATTAAGCAGATTGAAGCACAAACTGGAGTTTCCATCACTGACTATCGAATCGACTTTTTCGGTTATAAAAATTCGACTAAAGCTAAATAAATAGTAGCTACTGATTAATTCATTATTAAGAAATTCAAATTTACTTCAGGAATGTTAGTACCTGAAGATAACTTTTGTAAGCAGATATTAGAACTAGCTTGTATTCTTTGTTACGAAAATGCGAAAATACTAATTCTCTGTGGCGACAGGACTAATCAATCAGTTACTGACAGTAAAACTCTAATCTGAGATTCGCACTGTCTTAAAACTACTGCAAATAAATAGTGAGTCTATACGGTCACACCCATTTCAAGATATTTGAATACATTAATATAATCAATATTTTGGGATGGTCGCCGATCGCAGACGCTAAGATAAAAAAGAACCTTTAACCGCAAACTCACATACTGCAAACAACCCTCCTGGCAATTATTTAACAAGAATATGGTTCAAACTCCCATTGAAAAAAAAGTATCCAAAATAGAAAAACTAAAAGAGCGTAGTAATTTCTTGCGAGAGCCTCTTTTAACTGAATTACAGCAGGATACAACGCATTTTACCCAAGATGCGATTCAAATGCTGAAGTTTCACGGTTCTTACCAACAAGACAATCGCGATAATCGTGCCTTCGGTAAAGAAAAAGACTATCAAATGATGCTGCGGACACGTAGTCCAGGAGGATTTGTTCCTCCAGAATTGTTCTTGGCATTAGATCGCTTGTCAGAAGAGTATGGGAACCATACGCTGCGAATAACAACTCGCCAGGGGTTTCAAATTCACGGAATTTTAAAGCAAAACCTGAAGACAGTAATTAACAGTATTCTGAACCATATGGGTTCGACTCTGAGTGCTTGTGGAGACGTAAATCGCAACGTTATGTCTTCTCCTGCACCATTTAAGAATAAGCCTGAGTATCAGTATGCATTTGAATATGCTAATAATATTGCCGATCTGTTAAATCCTCAAAGTGGTGCCTACTATGAGATTTGGCTAGATGGAGAAAAAGCAATCAGCGCCGAAGAAGCTCCCGAAGTCAAAGCAGCTAGACAGAGCAAAGGTCAGGGCATGATTGTAGAAAATAGCCCTGAACCAATTTATGGTCAGCAGTTCTTACCTCGTAAGTTTAAAATCTGCGTCACTGTGCCTGGAGATAACTCAGTTGATATCTATACTCATGATATAGGCTTAGTGGTTATCACAAACAAGGACGGGGAACTACAGGGATTTAATGTTCTTGCTGGTGGTGGCTTAGGTCGTACCCATAACAAAGAAGAAACCTTTGCTCGTATTGCCGATGAGATTGGCTATGTAGACAAGGCAGATATTTACGATCTGGTTAAGGCAATTGTTGCCACTCAAAGAGACTACGGAGATCGCCATAATCGTCGTCATGCACGCATGAAATATCTAATTCATGACTGGGGTGTAGAACGATTCAAAGCCAAAGTCGAGTCTTATTTTGGCAAGGAACTCAAAGCTTATAAAAAGCTGCCTGCATGGCAATACCAGGACTTTTTAGGCTGGTATGAACAGGGTGATGGCAACTGGTTCTTTGGCATCGGCGTTGAAAATGGCAGAGTCAAAGATGAGGGTGCTTTCCAGTTAAAAACTGCTCTTAGAGAGATTGTGCAGCAGCTTAACCTGCCTATGCGGTTATCGGGTAATCACAACATTATTCTCTACGAAATTGCTCCTGAACAAAAAGCAACCGTGGAAAGCATTCTCAATGACTGTGGCATAATTACCGATCCCCAGGCGATCGAACCATTAACCCGCTATTCTATAGCTTGTCCTGCGTTGCCTACTTGTGGTTTAGCAGTCACCGAATCTGAGCGAGCTTTGCCAGGAATTACTGATCGCATCAGGATATTATTGAATAAACTAGGAATGGTAGACGAACACTTCGTGATTCGGATGACTGGGTGTCCCAACGGCTGCGCTCGTCCCTACATGGCAGAGCTAGGATTTGTTGGTAGCGCACCAGGCAAATATCAAATCTGGCTGGGAGGAACACCTAACCAAACTCAATTAGCTCAACCCTACGAACAGAAAATGCCAGTAGGAGAGCTTGAGACTTTCCTGGAACCTATTTTTGTTTTCTTCAGGCAGAATCGTAAATCTAAGGAAAGCTTTGGTTCATTCTGTAGTCGAGTAGGATTCGCTGCCATTCGTGATTTTGCTGCAAACTATAAAATAGGAAGCCATATGGATACAGATACTACTCCCAAACGCAAGTTCCGTAAAAATCAGCGTCGCGTAAGCGTTCCCGATGATGTCTTTCCTCGTTTAAAAGAGATTGCTGAAAAAGAAGGTAGACCCATGAATCAAATTATTGCTGATGCTTTGAGTGATTACTTTTCTAAGAACAAAGAAGCATAGGAAATCGAGCTTAAGGTTAGGATAGTTTCTGCTATTGTGCAAACTCTTAACCTTGTGCTATCAGCTTTCGTTTAATAATCGTTAATTTTAAGGCTACTATTACTATTTAGTAGCCTTTTTTTCGTCTTTAAACTAGCTTTTTTATCATTTAACATTTACCATTTATCATTTATCATTCGCTCTAAGGGAGGGGTTTAAATCCCCATTTGAACGAGTTAATGTTTAATGTTTAATGTTTTAAGCTGATTTTTGCAGAGCGCTAGTTATTACATTGCTTAATTAATATTGAAACAGTTATTAAAGTAAAATTTCCTAATTAGTTTGCTCTTCTCCCATCAAGGAGGATAATAACAAACGGAATTATATAATCAGTAATGACAATGGATTCAATTCAAGTTAATGGTATCAGGGCATATGGATATGTAGGATATCTACCTGAAGAGAGAGTGTTAGGACAGTGGTTTGAAGTTGACCTTACTCTATGGGTTGACCTAGCTGCTGCGGCAAAAAGTGACGATATCAAGGATACCTTAGACTATCGAGAGGCGATCGCTATTGTCAAAGAGCAAATCACTACTGCCAAATTTGAGCTGGTGGAAAAATTAATCGGTGCGATCGCAGATAAGTTATTAAGCCTGGATAAAGTAAATCAGGTTCGGGTCAAATTATCCAAGCCCGCCGCACCTATTCCCGACTTTAGTGGTCGAATCACTTTAGACATCACACGCAGCATAGCTTAACTATACAGATTTATTTCTATTTGACAATTGGTAATAACACTTAACGTTTTGTTGTCAAAGTATAAATTTTAGGCGTTTGTGAGCAAGGGGAATCGGATTTAATTGGGCAAATTAATTATAGAAAGCAAGTTCTCAAGTAAGGACGTGACACTCTAATGAATTCGGGTGCTTATATCGTCCTGTCACGATTGAGAAAATTTGAGCGTCTTTCTACTTAAAAATAACTTTTTTAATTATTAATAAAGGACAATTGGTCGATGGGCAGAAAAATAAAACTAACCACTAATTTGATTTGGCAATATTTTAATCAGCAGCTAGGTCATCAGTATTCAGTTTGGAATATCAGACACTTTTGGTTTTTGTACCAAATAACTTTATTTAAAAGATGTTGGGAGCAAGAATGTTCTCAAGAGAGCAACAGTGAGCCACAATACTAATTAGCTTGATTGATTTTATTTGATGATAGCTAGGTTTTAAGGTTACTCAATAGATCTGAAATGCCAATAATTAATAATTATTATATTGGCATTTTTTGCTGCATCAAAAATTATGATTATTAATCATAGCCCTTCTCATTTTAATGCGGTACAGTCCAGACCTTGGTTTTTGTTGATTGCGGTGCGACCCCCTAAAGGGTTCACTAGTTGCTCTTTGTTGGAAACCAACAAGACGAAGTCTTCGCAGCACTCGGAGCTTGCATCCGAGTGACCGAAGACCGCACTAGCTCACCGCGCCGCCTTC
>JBCDDK010000219.1:0-6562 GCA_039180345.1 Cyanobacteria bacterium P01_G01_bin.39
ATTAAATCTAATTCGTCAAGATACTTCAAAAGGTAGTCTCAAGATGAAACGTTATCAGGCTGGATTAGATGATGGTTTTCTGCTTCAAATCCTTGCCAATTCTGGCTTATTTTAGTTTAATATTTCGTGCGATTACCCTGGGACTATTTATTAGTTCTTTTAGATTTGATTTCACCAGTCTTGATCCTTATTTAATTTTTCAAATTTGGTTGTTGTTTATATCTACGATGCTTCTGGTATGGGGCGTTTCCAGAATTAGTAATTGTGATGATGATTGGCACGTCGGTCAACCTACAATTAACTTCGTAGTGGGAATTATTGGTGTAACAATAGCATTACTCAGTCTTTTCTTAATTGTAAAGCCGTAAACATTCTAATATATTGATACTTTTTTGAGCTGCACCACTTTAATCCCCAACTCTAATATAGCGATCGCATTTATCACTCTGCTAAACACAGAAACTAATTTAATAGCAGGTCAACAACTCTAGTTCCATTACAAAACTTTGCGGCGATGGTAATGTCGATAGCTATTGTCTTAATCTGACAGTTATTACCCCAGCTATAATTAATATATTTCTTTTATATGACTGTTTCTCCCCACAAAAAAGCTAAGGCATTAAAATCTGGTAGTCGTCGTCCTGCTAAAGAACTCTGTAGTGAGTGCGGACTATGTGATACTTACTACATTCACTATGTTAAAGAAGCCTGCGCTTTCTTAAATCAGCAAATCGCTGAACTAGAAACAGTTGCTCATGGTCGCAGTCGTGACTTAGATAATGAGGATGACTGGTACTTTGGAGTGAGCCAAGAAATGATGGCTGCCCGCAAGAAGCAACCAATTCCTGGGGCGCAGTGGACAGGAATTGTTAGCACCATCGCCTGCGAGATGTTAGAGCGTGATTTAGTAGAAGGAGTGGTCTGTGTTCAAAATACCTCAGAGGATCGTTTTCAGCCGATGCCAGTGATTGCGAGAACCCCAGAGGAAGTTTTGGCGGCTAAGGTAAACAAGCCTACTCTTTCCCCTAATCTTAATGTTTTAGAGCAAATTGAACAGTCTGGATTAAAACGGCTGTTGGTAATTGGTGTTGGTTGTCAGATTCAGGCGTTACGTGCCGTAGAGCAGGAATTAGGACTAGAGAAACTTTATGTTTTAGGGACTCCCTGTGTCGATAACGTTAGTCGCGAAGGTCTACAAAAGTTTCTTGATACTACCAGCAAATCTCCTGAAACAGTAGTGCATTATGAGTTTATGCAGGACTTTCGGATTCATTTTAAGCATGAAGATGGTTCGATTGAAAAAGTGCCTTTTTTTGGGCTAAAAACCAATGAATTAAAGGATGTATTTGCGCCTTCTTGCATGAGCTGCTTTGACTATGTCAACTCCCTGGCAGATTTGGTAGTAGGGTATATGGGTGCGCCCTTTGGTTGGCAGTGGATCGTGGTACGCAACGATACGGGTAAGCAAATGCTAGATCTGGTGCGAGAGCAGCTAGACACTCAAGAGGTCATGTCAAAAGGCGATCGGTCTGCGGCAGTGCAACAGAGTATTCCTGCTTACGATAAGGGGGTAACTTTACCTATGTGGGCAGCGAAAATGATGGGAGTGGTAATTGAGCGCATTGGACCTCAAGGTCTGGAATATGCGCGATTTTCCATTGACTCTCACTTTACTCGCAACTATCTTCATTTGAAACGCAACTATCCTCAAAAGTTAGAGCAGCATGTTCCCGAATATGCCAAAAAAATTGTAGCTCAATATAAATTACCTGAATAGAATAAGAAGCGATCGCGCTAAATCTTGCTTGGTATGGCTACATGAGGATGTTTCTTAGCCAACTGATGGATTAACGAGCGACCGCTAAACCTTAAAATTGCCACAAAAAAATCCCATCTTTTAGGTAGAGATGGGAAAATCGAATAATTGAGTATTATTTCTTAGAAGAACTTGATTTTTGCTTTAATATTATCGGTCGGAATACCCAAAGTAGAATTGCGATTACGCTCCGCGTAAGCCGAAGGCATCGCCAAAATGATTACCTGAGAAACATGACTATATTTCAACAATATAATCGTAGTAATATTTGATGTCAGGTCTATTTCAAACCATATTTATATTCATCCAAAATATCTGCTAACTTATTTAAATATTCATCGCTCATCAATTTGCAGCTACTAACTACTTGCAAGATAGATTTTGTTTTCAGTTGATATAATGCTAGACAAAAACGTGATGGATCATGTCGAGAACGATAATAAATTCCATCAGGACTATTGGGGTGATTTTGTAAGGCTTTAGCCCATTGTTGAGCAATCTTATAATCTCCAGTCAGCAATCTAGCATCCGCATCTAATAAGGTTAACCCGTTTCCTGTTAGATCAACCAAAGATAGATTTTGGCTGCTTTTTACCTCAGCTACACCTCGTATTTCTAATTCTTCTGAACTAATTAAACGATACTTACTAAAACGACCGATAGTTTCACGAAAAGCAACGTATTGGTCTATTCCTAAATAAATAACTCCTTCTATGGTATCAAATCGACCTCCACCAGAACTACTAAAGTAAATTGGCTCGTTTTTTAACTTGTGTATTCGATAAAAAATAGTTTCTGCTGCAAAAGTCTTTAATGGTAATTTTCTTTGAGATAAATCAGACGGTGGAGGTGGATGCGACCCAGGTTGATCATTAGTCTGGTTCATCATTCACAAAAACAACAGCACTATCTACTACAGGTTCAATTTCTCCCATTCGCAACATCTCTAAAGGGGTTTTATTTTCCAAACGAAGATTAGGATTGAGAAAGAAAGAAAGTTGCATCCAAGGATCAACTCCTGAAAGTTTTTCTAACACAACTTCTAATCCTGTAAGAGTTTTTCCCGTGTCCGTAAATTGCCACAGGGGATAGATATATTTACCCTTTCCTCTAGATAAACCAATTAGTTTTCCTTCTTGACGACGTTTATTAACAGCCTGACGAGAAATTCCGATGATTTCCGCTACCTTTTTACTGTTAGCACATCCCCCTTCTGCTTCTACTAATTGTTGCTTTAGCTTCAAGCCTCTAAGCTTTGCCTTAGCTAAAGGATCACGTTTGGTTAGTAAAGATAAGGCTTCTGGTGTTTGCAGGGCTGCGAGTAAAACTTCGTAATTAGAATCAGCAGCAGTAATGTCGACTAAATCACCAGAATCAATAATCTCGATCAACCCTTCTATGCTGCGAGTTAAAAATGTTGCTTTTAAAGGTTCTTGAGAAGCTTGTAATAGTTTATTTATCGCTTTTTGCGTTGATTTTGGAGTATTAGTAATTTTTTCTTGATCTATAGCTACCATAACAGGATATATCAGCTTTTAGTTTACCAAGTTTATTTATATCTTAAATAATAATTGGTAATTCGATTGAATTTCTAGCAAAAATTCAAATAAAAAAATGTACCTCCAATTAAGGAGATACAAACGTTAACTATTTCTTCTTACCAGAATCAACTTTAGGTTTTAATACCCAGAGCAAAATTGCGATCGCTAAAATGATTGCTGTGGGACTATTTCCATGTTCTAATAACGGAGTTGGATCTATTGATACAGGGGTTAAATCTGGTTGGCTAGTAATATGTTGTTGTGACATAGTTTCTTTTCTCCAATTTAAGATTTTGATGAAGGAGAAGTTGATGACGCGCCCTGCTTCTCTTAATATCCAGAATGCCTGATCTGCATAAGCTATGCAGCTTGAGTTTTGACTCACTTTTGCAACTGATCTAAAAAATGAGTCAAAATTGAAGCTAGAAAGTAGTCAAGTTGAGATAGTTATGGCAGCTAGTCTTATAGCATCTAAGAAAGGATTGGAAATCATTGATCAGGCAAGAAAAAGGAAAGGCTGGAATAAAGACGCTTCTGTCTGGATTGATGCGGCTAACGAATTACTGAAGAATTCTAAACATGGAAGTGTTACGCGTCCAACATTACAGAGATTCTGGAAGCCTCAAAAAATTCGACAGGAAAATTTTATTGCTATTTGTAAAGCTGTGGGAATTGATAACTGGGAAGGAATTGTTAATAATAATCCATCTCAGAAACAATCTTTACCTGACAACTTTTTTGCTTATGATTCTTCTTGGGTAGGTAGAGATAAATTAATAACTGAACTAAGTCAAAATTTGCATAATACCTATCGTTTCTTACTGATTCTGGGTTTAACAGGCATTGGCAAAACAGCTTTAGCTGAAAGATTAGCAGTTGAATTACAAGATTTAATTCAAGGTGATTGGGACAATAAGCTACTAAGGGCAAATTTTGACTATGATGAGAAGTCTACCGACTTTGCTAGTGTTGCTGGTGTGTGGTTAGAAAAATTAGGGGAAAATATACCAGCAGCAGAGAACAAGCCAGAATTACTTTTAAATCGATTAGTGAAACGCTTACAAGATAATCGCTATCTTGTAATAATTGATTCTATGGAAAGGCTATTGACGGAAAATGAAGATGGTAGCTGGGGTGATTTTAGCGATCAATATTGGGAAAAGTTCTTTCTTAGATTGCTATCAGCCGAATCTTGTCATAGTAAATTGATTGCTACTTCCCAAGACTTACCTGTTAATTTTCATAACCAAGCTGTTCGTTACAACAATTTCTATCAGCGTCACATCCTTTATGGATTAGATGAATCGGAACAAGAGGCACTGTTTGAGATTGAAGGATTAGATATTAGTCAAGAGTCTGAAGAGCGACCAATATTATTACGACTAGGTAAAGCTTATAAAGGTCATCCTTTAGTGTTGCGAGTAATTATTGGAGAAATTTTAGAATCTTTTGCTGAAAATGTACAAGCTTATTGGAATGATGTTAACAGCAAAATAGAAGAAGTAGAAAAAGATTTAGCCGAAGCTGAAGCGGGAATAAGAGAAGGATATGATGAGTGGGAATTGCATAAGCTTACTCGTAAAGTTAGAAACGAAGTAAATAAAAAACGTCTTAAAGCTGCTTTTAATCGCCTAGAAACTCAAGTACCAGATGCTCATATTTTAATTTGTGCTGCTTCAGTTTATCGTATTCCTGTACAAGAAGAAGGATGGTTAATGCAGTTAGCAGCTTTAGTAAGACGTGTAGAAAAGCAAGTATGTAGTCGGGAAAGACAAGAACAAGCTTTAGATGAATTATTAAATCGTTTTCTAGCTGAAGAAACAGTTAATCATAATAATAAGCGTGTTTTAGGACAGCATAATTTAGTTCGTAGTGTCGCGTTAGAAAATTATAGAAATTTAATTCAAAAGTTACAAGCTGAAGTGAAGTCAGCATGACAGATAATAAGAAAACTTCAGGTCAGTTATTGTTTGAAGAGTTAGCAATTAATTTAGACGAAGTTCCTGTTGAGCAGCTTGTTAATTACACAGCAGTCGAATATTTCCTTACTGTTGCGGATGAACCTGATTCTGATGCTACTAATTTAGATAAAGTAGGTAAATATCTAGAGTCCTTTCATCATCTTTGTGAAGTTAAAGCTTGGGAAAAAGCTGGACAAGTTATTACTCATAAAGTTAGTAGTAATTATCAAGCAGAACTACACTACCAATTAGGAATTTGGGGTTATTATCAAGAGCAACTTAGCTTGTACAAAAAACTATTAGAAAAATTAAATTTAAATCTGGATTTTATTTGTCTAGAAGGAATTGGGTTTGTTTATCAAGGACTAGGACAACACCAAAAAGCAATTGAATATTTCCAGAAAAGCTTAAACATTGTAGATAAATTAGAAAGCAAAGCATTAAAGGCAAGAGTAGATCTATATAGTAATCTTGCTGGTATATATGGTGTCACTAGAAAATCAAAAAAAGCATTTAGTTACTCTCAGAAAACTTTAGAAATTGTGCGGGAAATTAGTAGTAATAAAGAGGAATACGATCGTGAAATTAAAGGAGTAGAAGCACGAACCCTAGGTAATATAGGAAATATTTATGGTAGTAGAGGAAAATTCAATAAGGCAATTGATTACTTGAAAAAAAGTTTGACTATTGCCCAAGATATAAACAATCGTCGCATTGAATCTCAAGTACTAGGTAATCTTGGCACTGTCTACGGTTATCTGAAAAAATACGAAATAGCTCTTGATTATTTTGAACAATATTTGAAGATTGCTCAAGAGACAAATGATCGCTCAAATGAAGCATCTGCATTTGGTAATCTAGGTCATGTATACAAGTTGAAGAAAGAATATGGTAAAGCTATAGAATTACAAAAACCAAGCTTAAAAATTGCGGAAGAAATTGGCGATTGTGCTACAAAAGCTACTGCACTACTTAACTTAGGTGCTGTTTATGGAGATAAAAAGGATTATGGATAAGGAATTAAATATCTTAAACAAAGCTTGAAAATTGCTAGAGAAATTGATGATTTTCCAACTAAATTTTTGACAAGAGTTAATCTATGCTTAGCTTATCTACTACTTTACTGTAGTAAAGTATTAAAACTGTGGAAAGGTATATGAATCTCAAAAATAAAAGAGAGAAATTAGAGGAGTTAAAATTATGATTTACAATGTAACACTATAGAAGAAACAGTTAAAATAATA
>JBCDDK010000220.1:0-6517 GCA_039180345.1 Cyanobacteria bacterium P01_G01_bin.39
AATCTCCATTGTTGTTTCAACTCACCCAGCAACCCAGCAAATCTTGCTTTGTCCGACTGGTTTCCAGAGGCGATTTCCATCATCACTGGGATGTCTCCATCGCCAACACAGATCAAATTCAGCACCAACTGTTTGAGATCTACTACTCCTGTGCTGACTTTTTTTCGAGAGTCGATGCCTAGCCGCTGATTTATTTGCTCAACGATACCCATCTCATCTATCAATCCCGCAATGATTCCCAGATGGTCTAGATTCTTTACGCTTATTGCTGAGTTGATGGCAACCTAGCTTATTTCTAGTTTGACTTTGATAGTATTTTAATTATTTTTGGCTCTTCCAAACAGCGGAATATGGGTTACAAAGAAGGAAAATTATCCATTAACTTATCGATACTACCTACAGCGGCTATAGTTCCACAACCTAAAGCCAGTAAAACAGTGCCAACGATTCCCTTAGTTACGGAAATCGCCACATAGAAGAATGCAGCATAAGACCAAAATATTGCTGCGATAAAGAGTCCTACCGCCACACCACCAAAAAAACGTTTTATTGATTGTAAATTCATGGTTCTGGAATACTTATAGCTTCTTTAACAATGTTTATAGTCTAGCCAATCAACTGCTTATCTGGTCTGGAGCCAGTTTGTACCTGCCATAATCCAGCGTATACACCATCTTTGGCCAATAGCTCTTCATGGTTTCCTTGCTCGATCAGTTGCCCATAATCCATAACATAGATGCGATCAGCATGTCTGATGGTAGACAGACGGTGAGCGATCGCAATTGTGGTTCTATTTTGAGTAATTTTTGACAAAGAACGAGCGATCGCTGCTTCGGTTTCATTATCCACAGCAGAAGTTGCTTCATCTAGAACTAAGATTGGCGGATCTTTCAATACTGCTCTGGCGATCGCAATTCGCTGTTTTTGCCCCCCTGAGAGTTTTTGACCTCTTTCCCCCACTATAGTGTCATACCCTTGGGGCAATTCTTCAATAAACTGACTGGCTTCAGCAATTTTTGCCGCTTCTTGGATCTGCACAATCGTTGCATCAGGAGAGCCATAGCTGATATTTTCCCTAACTGTACCGTGGAACAGGAAAACATCTTGACTAACTAAGCCAATGCCGCGACGAAGATCCCACAGGACGATATCTTTGATATCCTGACCATCCAAAGTAATTTTGCCCGCTTGCACCTCATAAAGTCGTAGTAGCAATTTAACCAAAGTGCTTTTCCCAGATCCAGTAGCACCAACAATGGCAATAGTTTGACCTGCGGGGATCTCCAGAGAAAGATCAGTAATAATTGGCGATCGCTGATTGTAAGCAAAGGTAATGTTCTCCAGCTTAACTTCTCCCTTAATCGCCGATAGGGGTAAAGCTTGCTCCCCTGAGTGGATGGCAATGGGACTATCGAGCAGATCTAGGACGCGGGTAATCGAAGCCATGGCTCTTTGGTAGAGATCAAAAGTTTCTCCTAGTCCTGTTAGAGGCCAAAGTAAACGTTGAGTTAAAAATACCAAGACACTATAAGTCCCTACTGCCAATGCTCCTGATGCCGCCTGCACACCACCATAGAGTAAAATTGCGGTAAATCCCGCCAAAATAACCAACCGAATTAGAGGAATAAAGGCTGCCGAAAGCGCGATCGCTTTTTGGTTACTGGCTCTATAGGCATCACTATCCTTACTCAGGCGTTCAATTTCATATACTTCGGTAGTAAAGCTTTTGATGGTAGTAATGCCACTCAAATTATTAGCTAATCGAGAATTAAGAATACTTACCCTTTCCCTAACCTCCGCATATCTAGGTGCTAACCATTTTTGAAACGAGACCGAACCCCAAATAATAATCGGAATGGGAATAATCGCCATCCAAGCAATATCAGGAGTTAAAACAAAAAACGACCAACCAACTATTAACATTGTAGTCAGCACTTGAATGATTTCATTGGCACCGACATCCAGAAAACGCTCTAATTGGTTAATATCATCATTGAGAACTGATAGTAATGCTCCTGTGCTTCGCTCCTCAAAATAAGCCAATTCCAAATCTTGAACGTGACCATAGGCATCTAAGCGAATATCATGCTGCATATCTTGAGCCAGATTGCGCCACAGCCTAGTGTAGGCATATTCAAATATCGATTCTAAACCCCAGATGATCGCCGAAAGGATTGATAATACTACTAGTTGAGCAAAAATATCAGTAATGCCAAAGCGAGCTACAATCGAATCTTCCTGCTCAACCACTACATCCACCGCCGCACCAATAATAGCAGGAGGAGCTAGGTCAAATAGTCTATTCAAAATAGAACAGATGGCAGCCTGCCAAATAACCGTCCGATACTTCTCTCCATATTGCAGCAATCGAGCTAATGGATGGTTTGGTGATTTAGCTTTACTCTTGGTCATGCTGCTTGGGGGATTTTCTGACACGTCTTTTAGAAAACTTAGCAGAATTTGGTTGTTGTTTGTCAGCTCTAGACCAAAATTTAGACCAGGGACTAATATATTACCAAAATAAATAAATTTAACATTAATTTCGGCGATCAGTCGGCTACGCGCAGCGTAATCGCTGTTTTGAAAACAAGATTATGTAGTTGAGAATTGCGATCGCTTAAGCGAAGATTTTCTTCATTGAGCCATTTGAAATTGTTAGTTCTCAATCATGATCTCATGGTTACTTTATCTAAATAAAAAGTGTAAACGATATTACATTGGAGTAAACATAACATTTAATAACCTAATTCTACTAACTATATTTGTGATCAAGTTTGATGATATTGTTGAGAAATGTTCTTAAGAAAACAAGCAGATCAATAACAAAATATTGGGCTTAAGCCTGATTAATCTATTGATAATTTGACCGCATTGTAATTCAAGCATGAAAGTTTTAATATCGGCATATTCCTGTCAACCTAATTGCGGCTCAGAAGCAGGCAATGGCTGGAACTGGGCGTGGCATCTAGCTGAATTAGGTCACGAAGTCTGGGTGCTAACCCTGATCGATAATCAAACAGCAATTGAGTCGGAATTGATCTTACATCCCATACCTAATCTGCATTTTATCTATGTTGCTATTCCACAATGGATTAAACGTTACATTAGAATCTCCATCGGAGACTTTGGCTGGCAGAGTGAATATTTGGGTTGGCAACAAAAGGCTAGCAAAATAGCTCATCAGCTTGACGGGCAGCATGGTTTTGATATTATTCACCATGTAACATGGGCAAGCATTACTGGTGGTTCTCGGCTTTGGCGTCTGAATAAACCATTTGTTTTTGGTCCTGTGGGTGGGGGACAAGTTGCACCACCGTTGTTTAAACAGTACTTTCTCTCGCATCAATGGCGTAAAGAAGCATTGCGCTCTTTTATATTTCAAAAATTAGCGCAATTTAACCTGTTCTCCCGTCAAACAGTTAGTCAAGCAGATTTAGTCTTAGCAACCAACAGCGAAACTTACGATTTGGCTCGGCAATTAGGTGCTAATCGAGTTGAACTTGCTGCTGTAATTGGTATTGCTCAAAATTATATCCCCCCGGAATTGCCCACTAGATCAACTTCGCCAGAATTGCGGTTGCTTTGGGTTGGTAGTCCCATCCCCACTAAAGCATGCCCTTTAGCTCTTGAGGCTTTGGCAAAAGTTGACTCGCAAGTTCCTTGGAAACTGACTGTTGTTGGCTTTAGTAATTCTAACCATGACCTAATTAAGTTAATTAAAAAGTTGGGAATAGAAGATCAGGTTAACTGTAAAGGTCGTATTTCTTGGTCAGAACTCAAGCAAGAGTATTTGCGAAGCGATGTCTTTTTGTTTACCAGCCTGCGTAACAGTTTAGGGGCACAACTTTTTGAAGCGATGGCTTGTGGGCTACCAATAATTACCTTAGATCATCAAGGAGCTAAAGACTTTGTTCCTCAAGGTGCTGGTATTAAAGTCCCCGTTACCAACCCAACTGAAACAATTAACTTGTTAGCTCAAGCAGTGGAGGATATGTATCACAATCCGCAAACACGCGAGTCAATGAGTAAATTTGGCTATGAATTTGCCAAGACCCAGACTTGGTCTCATAAAGCACAGAAAATGTCTAGATACTATGAAGAGCTAACCAAAAGTAGTGCTGTAAAGATATAGCGCTTTCAATTATTCAAATTGATAGATTTTGAAAATCTTGGAGGATGTTTTCTCCAAACCTAACTAGATTTTACCCAATTGCGATGACTAAAATATATCCCCATCTTCCACAAGATTTTAGATTCAGGAATTATTAGATTCTCCAGATTTGATTTATTCATCCTCAAATTAATTATCTGTACATTAATGCAAATTTCAGCTTCCTATGGCTAATCATCAAATGTTAATCCAAAACAATCTAACCAAATCGATGCGTATTGCTCAATCAGCCGAAGATTTAAAAGATTTTGCTGAGTTGATCCATAATCAATCTAAATTTGAACTACAACCGATCAAGCTATGTTCGCAAAAAGACTGGATAGTACATGATAATTGTCTTTCTCATAAGTCGGGAGGCTTCTTCTCTCTATGCGGTTATCGTGATCACAACACAGATTTTGAGGCTTTAGTACTGTTCCAACCTCAAGGTGCTTTTAATGGCATGGCGATGTATTGCCAAGATGAAAAAATATATCTGCTGCTGCAAGCGAGGGTAGAGCCTGGAAACTCTCGAGTAGTGCAATATGGTCCTACTGTTCAATCTACCCCTGCTAATTATCTGCGGTTGCATGGAGGTAAGAAAACAGCTTATTTAGAATTCTTTTTTGAATATTGTGCTGGTGTAAAAGTTATAGAAAATAGTACTCAGCTAGATTTAGGAGAACGCTATTATCAGAAAACCAAAATATTATCTTACGTTCAGCTAGAAGAAATGTGTCCCTGTGCCGAAAATATGATTTGGGTGCCGTTAGAGGTAGTTGCCCAGACCATAGCATATGACAATTTCTTAAATACCGACCTTCGTTCGATGCTGGGGGTATTTGACTGGGATAGTATAGTTCGTGAGGCATCAACAGCTACCTTGCCTAGCAATTTGACTTTACCAATCAAACATCAATCCCAATCAGGAAGTCTTGTCTCCTTAAAAGAATTAAGTAAATGGCAATTAAGTGATGATGGAATTGATGCCATTGCTGATATACCCACTTCGGTGAAACTGTTCAGTGTTACCTGCACCAATCGAGAAGTAGCCCACTGGATACAACCATTATTTTTATGTGAAGGCATTGGTTTAGTCGTACTCTATCAGCGTATTAAAAATGCTCAACATGAGTTTTTAGTGCGAATCGGGCAAGAATTCGGAGTCTCGCGAGGCAATGTTTATTTACCTTCAGAACTTGTCTATCCAGGTGAACAAGAAACAGTTGCTTTATCCCCAGGAGAAGTACTAATAGATCTGATTCAATCGGAAGAAGGGGGGCGCTTTATGCAAAATGAAAATCGCTATCAATTAATCCAGGTAGATGAAAACATTGAGATTGATGATGATCACATCTGGTTAAGTGTTACTGAGTTCAAAACCTTGCTTGCTACCTCCAACATGGTGAGTATTCAATTGAGATGTATTGCTTCATTCCTCTTACCTACTTTGAATCCTTTGTTGTGGGATAAAAAGTAAGTAACGTCAGTTCGAGTTAACAAGATTTATTTATTGCGGTAGCTTATAGCTTTAAGCTATAAGCACTCTTGTTGATTTGTCGCTATATTAAACCTCTAAATTTAATTGAAAAAGCGAGTTAGTAATAGTTCAACATCAAAAGTTACTCAAGTTTTGAGAGATAATGTTGACATTATTATCCAATTTAGCAACAGTAAAATGGAAAGTACTTTAGCGTTGATTTAATCAGTAAATTAGCGATCGCATCTTATATATTGCAGTCAAATTTGGTAACAATAATAACAAAATATGTTGCTGATAATAATGTGTAGAAGTAATAATCAATACATAGTAGTATATTTTTAGTTTTTTTAATGACGCTCTACGATACTGACTACACAAAACTTTCTCCAGAGGATGATGCAAAGCAAAAATCACTTCAGCACAAAGAGATAGTTAACAAACAGGGAAAGCTTAAGATCCGTCGTCCTATTCCACTCTGTAACTATCCTAAAGCAGTTCGTCATTTTGATAGTCTATTTCCCAATAACTATCTTGACACAGTCGAACTTAAATCAGACGAAAAGCGACTGAATATGTTAGTTGAGTCATTCCAAGATCTTATCAATTTAGAGAGTGCTAAAGAACGTGAAATTCTGAATTTCATCTATAAGGAAAAAGCGTATTTTATTATTGCTTCCATCTTAAAGAAGTACTTTAACTTTGGTCATCATGGTGCATATTTATTCCGCGAATTTCAACTAGGTAACGGGAGCATCCCATTTTGGAAAATAGACTAAGCAGCAATCTGTCCATTTAGATAAGCGCAGCGTAATCGCAGCATTGGAGTTACCGAAGAAGGATTCCACTGCGCTCCTGAAATTTTCAGACGGCGATCGAGTTGTTTG
>JBCDDK010000221.1:0-6478 GCA_039180345.1 Cyanobacteria bacterium P01_G01_bin.39
AAAACATTAGTCAGTCATAACGCAGTGGTAGACAAGCGTGAAGATCTATACTGCTGGTTAATAGATAAATACTGTACGCTTGGCTAATGACTGGCTTGGGGGTCTGGGTCACGACCCAGGCTGGGATTATATCTTTTCTATTAAAGTTTGAATGACTATGACTTACGGAGCGACAGTTTTGTCTTTATTCAATAGATAACGACATAGGTGAACCGCACTACTACTCTTGGTCAAGCCTCCCTTTAAATTTCAGCGTTTACCTCTACTCAACCAAATCAAACTCGCAAATCTCAGCCAACTCTGCTCGGTCAAAACGATAACTAACTACCATCGTCGGAATTTTCCACTTTAAATTATGGGCAGCCTCTTCTGGCGAATCATCGAAGTGTAGTCGAGAGCCAAGTTTGAATAAAGTTTCTCCCTTCAGTTCTCCCTCAGTATAGTGAATAGCAGAGATAGGTAGCTGATACTTTTCTACAAAATCAACTATCTCTATACGACTCCACCGTGTAGCGAACCGTGTCGTGACGATCCTAATCTCTTCCCCCTGAGCGTGAAAGCTTTTAACTCTAGCAAAAGAATCATAGTTAGGATTTGATGTAGGCTCAAACCAAAGTTCTTTTTTGTCCCAAATCGGACGAGTTAGAGTATCGTCAAAATCGAAGGTAATCACTCTTGTAAGGCAAAAATTAAAATTACACGGTAGATGAAGAACGGATAAATAAGAGAAGAAGCAAAAGATAAAAGTACTGCTTATCTATCCCATCGATCAACATGAAAATTTCTCGACCAGCATGATAAATATCTATAAGCGATTCAAAGTCTCTATTTTTCTTGCTCATAGATTAAAACAACGCTGTCTAAAATGTTTTGCCGCCGCACCCAATTTTCGCTTTTCTCAACTCCATATTTAGTAAGTAAATCTACTGGGCGATTAAAAATGGCTTCTAGTTCCTCTTCCATTGTCACAATGCTCCAGCCGATGCGGGCATCGGGGAAAAACTGCACCATGACATCGATATCGCTATCGTTAGTAAAGTCATCTCGCAAGACCGAACCAAACAAGTAGAATTGCTCTACTTTCCAGCGTTGACAAAATTTGATGATTTCCTCGTAAGGAATTGTTACGGCAAATGATTGGTTTAAGTACGTCATCTGAAATGTTGATTAAAGTGCCAGAAAAATCTGAGTCTTTAGTAAATACCTCGGTCGCAATTCTATTGGTGGCAGGCTCGCGCCTTATTGAGCTTTATTTTCTATATTTTTATTTTAGTCTGTAGAAGAAGTGGTAGCGCGATCGCTGTACCAGTCCCTTACAGTTAAACTTCAGTCTTGCCGATATATTCTCCCCCCTGCGCCTCGTCTCCCTATCTCCTTATCACCTTCAGAGACCATAGCCCTTGCTCTGTCCTTGTTCTGGTACTCTACCATTATCTTTTAGTTGAATAAGATTGTGATTGGCATTATGATCATTTTTCCTTGACGAATGCCGCTCTACTGATTTTACGACTTGAAGTAGTATCCTTCGCTGGTCATCGTTAAGTTCATCTTTTAAAACCAAAGAACCAGTCTCGGTCTGTCTGACGATAAATTTCTCTTGCTGTGTCCTTTCGGAGCCGAACTCGATGGCGTAAACACTAATTTGGTTTTGGTCAGTTAGCACTGCCAACCTCCCTCTTATCGTTCTCAGCCGTTGATTTATTTGACACTGATTTTTTTTCTGTTTAACTAAAGCGATCGCCAGTTCTTCTTTTTGTTCTACAGTCTGATTGGGTTCTGAGTATTGTTGTGACTGCTCAGTTTGCTGAGAATTTAGTTCTAGCTGTTTTTCTGGCTCAATCTCTGCTGCTGTCATGGGCTTTCGTGAGCTTGCTTTGATTAATTCAGAACGCTCTTTACTGTCGTCATAGCTAACTGATTTGTACCTCTGTAAGCCACCGAAAGTATATCCTCTTCCCAAATGAGTTCCGCTGGTGGCTACTCCGTCGAGTCGATAACTAATTCCTTTGATTTTCCCCGTCCTCGTTACGGTAATCTTGGCATCAATGCCTCGGTCTTTAAGCCGATTAATTAACTCTGGCATCGCGATTGCTTTCTCTGTCTCTCGATCGATTATTTGTTGTAATTTTTCTCTCACACTTCCATTACCAGTGCGTTCGATTAGCTTTATCTCACCGCTGGTTTGTCCCCGCTGCTGCTTTTGGTTTGATGAAACTGTGGGAGTTAATTCATACTTGGTTTCTAACTCTCGAATTAACTGTTCGCTTCTGACATAATCCCAACTATCACTGACCGTCGTACCGTCAGTAATGCGAATTCTACTGGCGACAATATGAATATGATCGTGGTCTTTATCGCTATGGCGATAAACTACGTATTGACTGCCAACAAATTCCATTCCTTCTAGGTAATCGTCGGCGATCGCGTTCCAGGTTTCATCATCTAAATGTTCGTCTTTGGGTAGAGATAAACTGGAATGATAAACGGCTTTTTCTAGTTGAGGATTTAAGCGTCTAGCGACGGCGAATTCTGCCGACATAACTCTCGGGGTATCACCTGCCATGTTGCCCCCAATGATGCGACTCTGTTCGCGATCGTGTAGATAGTTTAATACTCCGCGAAAGCTTTTTCCTTTTACCTGTTTACCGATCATCTTCGAGGACTGGGAGATAGGGAGACTTGGAGAGAGGGAGAGAAAGAGTTATTGAACATCATTTACTTAAGCAACCAGTTATCTGGCTCTTTAATCATCTTCACTAAACTTCCTAAAATTTGATTATAGGTGCTGTATATTTCTCGACCGACATCAGCATTTAAGTACTCACATTTAACAGCAAATTTTAACCAAACTTGCGTTTCGGCTGCTTTATGCGAAGCGGTATCCTTTAGGACGGCTTCACAGTCACTTAACTTAGCAATAAATGCTGCCTGATATCTTCTTTTTCGCCAAGCTTCAGCCAAATTAGCGCAGACAGAACGAGAAGATCTTCGTATTTGGTCAGTTAACGAATATCTTTCTTCCGCGGGAAACTTTTGAGATAGTTCAAATATTCTCATAGCCGAAGAAAATGCCAACTGGTAAACCATCAAATCCTCATGGGTTTTAATTTGCTTCTTTTTCTCCATCTCCCTATTATCTCCCCATCGCCCTATCTCCTTGTCCCCTTGTCCCCCTGTCACCCCCTCACCTTGTCTCCTATTCCTCTTCATCTGGGGCGAGATAAACTGCTAAGATTTCCAATCTCATCCGTTTAATTAAATCATTCAGTTCAGATAATTCCGCTACATTTACATTGCAACTACCACCTCGTTTAAGAGATGTGTGAGCAGCTTTTGTTAGTTGATTTATGTTGTTACCGATGCGTCCGAGTTCAACGTAAGTAGCGCGATTTATTTCGGGAACTTTTGGTTGAGAACGAATGGTTTTATTTAGTCCTGCTGCCCTGAGATATTCGCTCAACTTTAAGTTGGCTGCTGCTGCTTTTTGCTCCATCGTTTTTCGTTCCGATGGCAACAATCTTAGCTGATAATTTTCTCGAACTACTTTCTGTTTTGGTCTTGGCATTTGCTCATCTTCGACGTATTAAACTTACATATTTTTCTGTTACTAAACTCTTTCCTTTTCTGTCCCTCTCCCTGTCTCCCTATCTCCCCATCCCCTTGTCTCCTTCAACACCATCAAATGACGTACCTGAAGATAAATGGGGTGTCCAGAGGGGTTTCCCCTTTGGCAAGCCGTTCGAGCACCGCGAGAACATGGCTTGCTCCAAACCAACTACAATTCTAGTGTAACATTTTTATCTATAGATTGAAATAAAAGATATATATGAGCGTAGATGAAGAATTATCTCTGAAAAAACTTTTAATTATAGCTACTAAAAATACTTAGGTCGCAGAAGATAAATAAAGAGATGAAATCTGCCATAAATTATGGATGTGTTTGGCTATGGTTCATGTTACTAAATGAAACAGAGATAGAAAGTTAGTATTGAGATGTAGGTTAATGACCAAAAGTAGAGTCAATCATCAGATAAAAATTGAGACAATTGAGGCTGTATCTGAGCTACTAGATAAACTAGAGCCAAAACTAAAATCCCAACCAAAACCAGAACCCCATCAAGATGAAAAATTATTTAACTTGAGACATAAGATTGAGCGTGTTTTGCGACTGGGATATAGCTACGGGGAGATAACAGAAGTCCTCAAGCAGCAGGATATAAATATTTCGACTGAGAGACTTAAAAAGTATTTGTCAAATGTAGATAATGAATAGAGTCTGAATCTAAAGTTGGAGGCAAATATAGGACAATAGATTTAATTATCGTTGATACGGAAGTTGGAGGAAGATTATCTACAGACTAAGATATGGGCTTGAATAAAGTAATAGCAACAGAATTTGATCGAGGTACGCTAAAGGTTAGGTATCCTCAGATAAGTAAATTGACTATATGCTTGTTGATAAAAAGAGCCAGAAAAGGTTATCTAAAAAGATAGCAGTGGTCATAAAAATCGGTTATTGATTCGTCTTATTGGCAGCAGTAAAGTGACAGATAGGTTTAGCGATCTATTTGACTGGGGAGTACCCCAGACCCCCAGACCACTTATTACCCCATCGCCAGTACAAAAATTAACTGTAATTTGCGAGAATGAACCATCAGCGACGGTGTACCGCTTCGCTATAAGTGGTTGAGTATTAATGCATCAAAATAGTCAACATTTCAGCAGGTATGAGATAAAAGATAACGATTTGAGTGTAATCTCAATTACATTTTCGTGCCAGATTTAATAAAGATACTTTAACCCCAGTCTAGAGAAAGGATTGAAGGTAATTTTGGCTAATTTAACTTAGACTTGAAATGAAGCTTTAACATGGTATATCCAAACGCTATCTCCAAGTAATTAAGAGCGGTCGCTTTCTCCCGCTTGTTTAAGAGCAAAAGTGATGACTTTAGAACTTAAGCGAATGCCACGTTTTTGCATCCGTTGAATTGCTTGCTTCATCTGCAAAGGATATCCAGCATCCTTAGCTCGTAATAAAATTCCAATCGACCCTGTAAGAGTAAGATCATTTAATCTAGCTATTCGTCTCCCAACAGCTTCATCTATACAGACAGTTTGAATATTTGACTCCAAAGCAAGTTGAATTACAGCAGCCTCACCTAAATCTAACGAATTGAGCAAAAAAGGAGAAATGTTCAAATAATTGTCTTTCTTGAGCAACCAATGAGCTGCTTCAAATTCCGCCACAGCAAACCCATCTCGACCACCTGCCGTAATTTCTTGGCAAACTTCTAAGGGAACAAGTACCTCAGTGTAAAGAGAACGCAAAACAGTCAAATCTCCTAAAGCTGCTACCAAAGTAATCAGAGGTGAAGTATTGATGACAATTCTGTCTGGTTTAGGCATTTTCTAAGTCTGATAAAAGTTCCTCTTCGCTCAAGTCAATCATCGCTACTCCATAACGATCTAAATTAAGCAAGAAAGAAACTCGATCTACCCCGACTAAAGCTGCTGCTTGACCTGAAGAAAGACGTTTCATTTCAAACAGTTTAATCGCCATTGCCCACTTAGCTTCTTGTTCAAATTGCTCTCTGGTTCGTCCCATAGCATCAGGGAGGGTTTCTGGGTAATCAATATTGAGTTGTAATGACACTCTGGTTTTCCCTTTTCTACAGTTATCTGTTTTGATAGATTATCCTCATTTGACTTGATTCTGGCAAATTCAGGGATTCTGGTTGGTTTTCTCCAACTGCTCAATTGCTTGTTTAATTTGTTGTTGATGCTCTCTCAACCGATGAAAATAGGCAATTCCTTGATCGAGCTGCTGTTGACGAGGCGTATCAGCATTACCATAAGGATCGCACCCAACAAAGCAATGAGACGCTGGTGTTTTGCATCATCAGCCTGTTGATATTTATGTATCCGTTGATCTACCTCCTGCTCGACGTGGCGCAGAATTTCATCATCGGTTCTCGAAGCCCAAGATAAATCTATTCCTGGGTACTGTCGAATAACCTCCCAAATATGTATAGGAATAGGCACCATGACCTGATTGTAAGATGCCTCAAATTGTACCCCTTCCATCTCCAAGTAAATATAGTCTTGATCAAAACCTTCTCGATAGAGATGAAAATTGTCGCCGTATGCAACTGTAATCTTGGTTGACATAAAATATTGCCTTGGTTGAGTTCTCCCAGAATGAATTGCCATTGACTGAGGCTGATTCTGAAATTTTTATTACCTTAATATTTTCCTAAGTTTCAGTCCGTTCCAGGTATATAGGTAACCTTGTTGTGATTATTTATTGCTCTCAGTTCCCATCTTAACAATCACCTGTAACGCCCTACATTCTGAGGCAGGCTATGAAGCAGGATTCAATACCATTCTGTCTTGAGACAGGTCTAGATACTTTATTCCATTCTGACAAACCCAGGTAAGTAGTAACCCTTCTGGATGGGGATTTTGTGAGAATTGTGAA
>JBCDDK010000222.1:0-6227 GCA_039180345.1 Cyanobacteria bacterium P01_G01_bin.39
AGCTTTTATAGTTTTAAGCAGCCGAATAAAGACTTAATTTTCTTGAAATAGCCTTAAAAAATTAGCTTTCACGAAGTCAGAGGAAGCCCAGTGCTTTTAGCGCGGGGTCTCTCTGACCCTTTCTCAAAGCTAAAGGCTAAAAGCTACGAAATAATAACTTTTCAGCGAAGCTAATTCACACTAAGCGTTTTAAATAAACTGTGATGATCTTGCTTGCTTCAAAGACAAAAAGCCACAATTTCCGATAAGTTAGAAGTCTGCTGCGGATAACAAATTTGCGGACGCTTCACCACAATTAAGGGAATTCCCAAATTGGCTGCAACTTGATATTTAATATCTTCTCCTCCTGGCGCACCTGAAGCTTTAGTTACCACTAGAGATATCTGCCACTGATGCCATAAAGCTGTTTCCATCTCTATACTTATTGGAGGTCGAATGGCAATCAGGTGATCGCTAGTAAATCCTGCTGCTAATGCCGTTGACAAAGATGCTACTTTAGGTAGTACTCTAGCATAAAGAGTTGCTCTATTCTGCCAAGACTGAAACTGAGGCAAAATCTTGCAACCTACGGTTAAAAATACTCTTTGCCCCCTTAGATAATTCCCTGCTAAGAGATCTTCAAAGCTATCTAATTCTATAACACTTTGTTTATCAACGGTTGAATCTGGCTTAAAGTTGTTTCGTTCGTAACGTAGATAAGGTAGATTTAATTGAGTCGCTGTGGCGATCGCCTGACGGGAAACAGCAGTTGCATAGGGGTGGGAGGCATCAATAACTGTTGCAATTGCATTTTGAACACAAAAGGTTTTCATAGCGGATGAATCCATGGTGCCCACCAAAACCTCTGCCCCAGCAGAATATAAAGTGCGAGCAGTTGACGAGGTCACGCTGAGCACCAGGGGAATATCTGCTTTCATCAGCATGTCAGCAATAATTTTACTATCGCTAGTACCGCCAATTAGCCAGACTTTACCCGCCATCGATCATGTTGGCAGGCTTAGATATCAAATACATAAAGGTAGCTGTTTACTTTCCTTTTAAAGCTTTACGAAAATTGCGACGATAAGATTTATTGCTGATTAACAATACAGGCCACAACAGAGATAGAGTAATACGTCTCGGTAAACTAGAATTGAAATTAGTGCGACGGTAGCCTGATAAAAACTTCCAAATTCCACCGATATATACAACCAACAAAACAAAACCGATAAACTGTGGCATGTCTACCCTTGCTAACTAAATAAACCATCATCTGTTCTATTCTAACAATTGCTACATCTTCTGCTCGTTCAGTTTGATTCTGGAAAATATATAGAGAAGGAAGGAGTAAATAAGCCGATAATCCTCCCTCGGGGTAATAAGATACAAAATAGATATAAAGCAACTATAAGATTGATTAACAATTTTGGAGGTTATGATGCGAGCAGTACTAATGGCTGGTGGTTCAGGGACTAGATTGCGTCCTCTAACTTGTGATCTGCCCAAACCAATGGTGCCAGTACTCAACCGTCCCATAGCGGAACACATCATCAACCTCTTAAAACGCCACAATATTACCGAAGTTATTGCTACTCTCTATTACCTACCTGATGTAATGCGCGATTACTTTCAGGATGGCAGTGACTTTGGGGTACAGATGACCTATGCAGTAGAAGAAGAACAGCCTCTGGGAACTGCAGGTTGCGTTAAAAATATTCAGCAGTGGTTAGATGACACTTTTATTACTATCAGCGGGGATGCAATTACCGATTTTGATCTCCAGGCTGCGATCGCTTTTCATCGCGAAAAAAAATCTAAGGCGACTTTAATTTTAACCCGCGTCCCTAATCCTGTGGAATTTGGGGTGGTTATTACCGACCCTGATGGCAAGATTAATCGTTTTTTAGAAAAGCCTTCCTTAAGCGAGATTTTTTCAGACACGGTAAATACAGGCACCTATATTTTAGAACCAGAAGTTTTGGATTACTTGCCTGAAAATGAGGAATCGGATTTTTCCAAAGACCTATTTCCCCTTTTATTAGAGAAAGAAGAGCCAATGTATGGCTATGTTGCCGAAGGTTATTGGTGCGATGTCGGTCATCTAGAAGCTTATCGTGAGGCTCAATACGATGGACTATACCAGAAAGTCCAGCTTGATTTCCCTTATCATGAGAAGTCGGAAGGTATTTGGATTGGTAACAATACCTACGTTGATTCCAGTGCCGTCATTAAATCTCCAGCGCTAATTGGCGATAATTGTCGCATCGGCGCTAGGGTCAAAATTGAAGCGGGGACGGTAATTGGCGATAACGTAACCGTTGGTTCCGATGCCGACCTCAAACGTCCCATAATTTGGAATGGAGCTACCGTTGGGGATGAGGCTCATTTACGTGCCTGTACTATTTCCCGTGGGACGAGAATGGATCGGCGATCGCAGGCTTTGGAAGGTTCTGTGGTGGGGAGTCTATCAATTGTCGGTGAGGAGGCTCAAATAGCTCCTGGGGTGAGGGTATGGCCCAGTAAAAGAATTGAATCTGGGGCTATTTTAAATATCAATTTGATTTGGGGTAATACTGCCCAACGCAATCTTTTTGGACAGAGAGGGGTATCGGGATTGGCAAACGTCGATCTCACTCCCGAATTTGTCGTCAAATTAGGGGCTTCCTATGGTTCAACCCTAAAGTTGGATTCAACAGTAATTGTATCCCGTGATCAGCGTAGCGTTTCGCGGATGGTTGGTCGCGCCATAATTGCAGGGTTAATGTCGGCAGGGATTAATGTGCAGAACCTAGAAGCCACAGCGATTCCCATTGCCCGCACGATTATGACTAATATGGTCAATGTCTCAGGAGGAATCCACATTCGCCTAGAACCCAATCGTCCTGATTATTTATTAATTGAGTTTTTTGATAAGCAGGGCATCAGCATTTCTAAATCTCAAGAAAAGAAGATTGAAGGGGCTTACTTTAAAGAAGATTTACGCCGCGTTGCTATTGGAGAAATTGGCACCGTTGGCTATCCTAGTGGTATCCTCGAAACCTATAGTCGTACTTTTGAAAAGTATATCAATACTGAAGCAGTACGCAGTAGTAGCTCAAAAATTGTCATTGACTATGTTTACGCTGTAGCGGGAGCGGTTCTACCCCAGCTATTAGCTAAGTTTGGCTGTGATGCTGTGGTCTTAAATGCCAGCCTCCAAGAGACAGCTATCTCAACGACTCAAAAAGAGCTGCTATTGAATCAGTTAGGTCAAGTAGTCGAAGCCCTCAAAGCTAACTTTGGAGTACAGGTATCTGCCAACGGCGAGCAGTTAATTCTGGTGGATGAAGCTGGTATTCCAATTCGCGGCGAAGCTTTAACGGCCCTAATGGTTAATACTATTTTTACAGCAAATCCCCGTAGTACAGTGGTAGTTCCAGTTAATGCCTCTAGTGCAGTGGAAGAAATTGCCCGTCGTCATGACGGTACCGTAATTCGTACCAAAGTTAACCCCACAGCTTTAATGGAAGCATCTCAAGATAATCCTCACGTGGTGCTAGGTGGCAGTAGTGATATGGGCTTTATTTTTCCCCAACTCCATCCTGGTTTTGATGCCATGTTTAGCATTGCCAAATTAATTGAAATGCTGACTATTCAAGAGCGATCGCTAGCTGATATCCGCCATGATTTGCCTAACGTTTATCATAAATCTTGCTCAATTCGCTGTCCTTGGAAAATAAAAGGCTCTCTAATGCGTCATTTAGTAGAAACTCATCCTACTAAAAATTTAGAATTGATTGACGGTGTGAAAATTATTAATCCGCAAAATGATAACTGGGTCTTAATTCTGCCTGATGCAGGAGAACCACTCGTACATATCTATGCCAACAGCGGCGATCGCTTTTGGGTTGATCAGCAATTGACTGAATATCGTCAGCGAGTCCAAAATTTTATTGATAGCGAACAAAATTATTAGAAAACAGCCCTTACAATGGCAAATGGATCTAGGCTTGCCTAATAACCTAACTAATAAATAGTACAATTGTTCACATATTCTCAAGCAACATTTAGATATCAAGGAGTAGCAACCCCATGAATAGCTGTATTTTAATGGCGCAAATTGTCAGTCAACCTGAATTGCGCTCTACTCAGGATCAAACTAGCGTATCGACGATGATGGTTGAGTTTGAATCCACCCGAGAGGGAGAAGCCCCTGGTAAAGTGCAGGTAGAAGGATGGGGCAAGCTAGCCGAGGATATTAAAAATACCTATAGTTCAGGAGATCAGGTAATTATTGAAGGTCGTTTATCAATGAATTTATTTGAAATGCCTGAAGGCTATAAAGAAAAGCGTGCCAAACTAGTGGCATCTAGAATATATCCTATGGGGACTGCTAGCGGTGCTAGCTATCAACAGGCGGATAATGTGGTTGATTTTGCTCCCAGCCCTCAACCTCAACCAGCTTATGCTCAGACTTCTACTCCCGCTGCTGAATCTACTCCCACTCCAGTTAGTAATGATAATAGTGGTAACGAAGATTGGGATGAAATTCCTTTTTAAACGACCCGTTTATTTCAGAACCAACTTCAGTTCATATATATCATATATGTAAGACTCTGGAGAGTTAGAAGCTAACCGATATTGGGATGGAGTAAAGCAGTTTGTTTAATCAAATTGCTTTACTGGTTTATTGTGATGGTGAAATTCTACTTCTCTCGACATCAGAGTAACAGCGTATCCCACACTTCGATACTGACTATCAAAGAATTGTATGGTACAGGATAAAAGGCGGTAACTGTTAGTCCTAATTTAGAACTCTGTCAAGAGCCGAAGAGATGTATAAACTGTCCCTTAAATCGTTTTCTAACTGTTAGAAGACCAATAATGTCTACGAATCGATTAAAGGGACATAGTAAAGAAGAGATTTTTAAGTATCTATTAATTTATAAAATATTAGACAAAAATTTTGCGGTACATAGTAGATAGTTTTAGCCTCACTAAATTTACTTTATTTCCCCGCTTTTAATGATATTTTTAAAGCAAAGAAAATTTTTACTTTTTCGGATAAGTTTTCATTGGATAAAACAATTTTATTTAATCTCAGTTGAATATCTTTATAAGTCGGAATTGTTTTAACTTTGTCATTTGGGTTAACTGTTCTGAACTCTGTATCGATAATTTTGATAGTGTCCGAGTAAACATCTTCGACTAACGATTTACTATAGTATCTTAAAAGATAATATAACATATACAGATTAAGCTTAATTGCGGTTGTGCTACAATCAAATTCAACTAAAGAACGTCTTCGTAATGAATCGACACCCTGAATTATAGTTGAATAATCTAAAGCAGAAGAAACTTTGATATTTTGATGAGAAAGAGCATCTTGAATTTCTCGATTTAAACTCAAAAGTATATTTTGTTGGGCAATGCCGTTTTCGAGCATTATGAAAAACAAAATTTGCTTTTCTACTATAGATATAGACTCATATTGTGATTTAACCCAATCTTCTAATACAGTTTCTGTTTGAAACATATCAAAGTCGCTAAACTTTTTTTCAATCCCAAAAGTATTATTGAAAGAGTTAGATATAATATTTAGCGCAAAAGGATTGCCTCTGTAAACATCAATAATTTCTTTAATGTACTTTGAGCTTAAGTTAAAATTAATGCCATCAAAAATAATTTTTGACTCATTATAGTTAAATCCTTTTAGTTTCAAGGAATAAGTGAAACTGCTATCTAAAGATATTAATTCATTTTGTGATGGCACAGGATTAAGAAAAGTCAGTATCACAATTGACACCCATCAAGTTGTAAAAGAAGAAGGCAAAAAGCTTGTGGAAGATCAAGAAAAAATACGTAAAATAAGAAAAGATGAGGATTCTATAAACAAAAAAGCTCAACAATATAAATCTCAAGTTCCAGCGTATAATTTTGATCTTCTAGTCCTTAACGGTGAAGTAGAAAAGAACCTTTTAACATCTGTTGATTCAATCAAAGTTGAATTACGACAAAGCCTTTGAAACTCGTGTCCAAAATATTCACTTTCCTATGCCTGATGAAGAATGCCGATATAGAATTTGGCAAAATCATCTACCTGAAAAGCTACCTTTGGCGGCAGATGTTTCGGGAGCATCCCATTTTGGAAGAAAAACAGAAGAAGTAGAGAGATAAGAGCGATGGAGAGCAAACTAAGAAGAAGACTTGGTGATGAAAAAAGCTAATGACCCCATCAGAGAAAACTCGTGTACAAGAATGTGTCAAAG
>JBCDDK010000223.1:0-6201 GCA_039180345.1 Cyanobacteria bacterium P01_G01_bin.39
AAGTCATGTTGCAATAATGAATTGGGTAAAACAAGTGGGAGAATTATTACAGTCATGCTGATGAACCAGAAACAATTCCGCAAGTAGGGGAATTAGATGAGCTAGAGACCTTCGTTGGTTCTAAAAAAACAAAATTTGGCTTTGGACGGCTGTAGATCACTTCGAGCCAGGAATTTTGGGGTGGGTGCTTGGAGACCATAGTGACGTAAATCAGGCAACCCACAAATTTTTAGAAGCTGCCAATGCTTCCCGTTGGCATGAAATGCCTAATGGTTCTTCAAGGTCAGAGGGCTTTGTTAATTTCGATCATCAGCAAGGAGATAATACAGATTTTGGAACTGATTGGATGATCGATACGATTCGAGAAGCAGGTCAGCTCTATCTTAGAGATTATATTAGCTTCCATCCCAATGCAGCTCCCATTGCTACTAATAATTTAACCAATCCTCGTGGTGGGAGAACTCGTCCTCATAAAACTCATCAAACAGGGTTATCTTGCGACATTCTTTTACCAAAAACCAATGGAACTTTTGGGAGGATAACTTTTCATGATTCTCGTTATGACGGAGATGCAATGGAAGCAATACTAAGGGCGATTAAGAAACAAGGTAAATACAAAATTAAAAATATATTTTTTAATGATCTTGTCTTGGTTGCGAAAGGTCTTTGTCAAAATTTAAACGATGGTAGTGTACATAATAATCATGCTCACATTGATATTTTACCTCCTAAGGCAGATTAGGAAAAAAATCAGAATGTAAACCGATTTATCTATAAAAGTGGTGGACAATAGTGATCTCATCACTTTATTAATTATTAATTTGGAAAAGCTAAAACCCATATTCCGCTGTTTGGAAGGGCCAAAAATAATTAAAATACTATCAAAGTCAAACTAGAAATAAGCGAGGTTGCCATCAATTCAGCAATAAGTGTAAAGAATCTAGAGCATCTGGGAATCATTGCAGGATTGATAGATGAGATGGGTATCGTTGAGCAAATAAATCAGCGGCTAGGCATCGACTCTCGAAAAAAAGTCAGCACAGGAGTAGTAGTAAAGGCAATGCTGCTCAATGGACTAGGCTTTGTATCAGCACCTTCCTCGCGCATTCCCTTGCGCCTTACGTTGAAAAACGTCACTATGGAAAAGCAGGTCAGCCAAGTAAAGATGATGTACCAAATCGCATTAGTTACCGAGTTACGGCGATAGTTAGCCCCATAGAAAGTGAGATAGTGACTCAGAATATTCGTTGTGGTCGATTCATTTTGGCGACAAATGTTCTCGATTCAGAAAAGTTGAGTGCAGATAAAGCTTTACGTGAATACAAAGCACAACAAGGCGTAGAGCGTGGTTTTCGTTTCTTGAAAGATCCTCTTTTTTTGAGGACACGGGTTCTGAGGTCTCCTCAGAACCGTGAGATGTCCGTCGCTTCGAGTGTATTTCTCAAGTCACCCAAACGCATTTGTGCCGTGGGAATGATCATGTCATTGTGTTTGCTAGTTTACAATTTGGGTCAGCGTCAACTACGACAAGCTTTGACTGTTCAGAAAAAAAACGATTCCTAACCAGTTGGCTTGCCCAACTGATACTCTTACACTTCTTTGGGTGTTTCAATGTTTCATGGCGGTTCATCTCGTCGTTTTCCAAAGTGTTCAGCAGATGGATATAGAGTTACAGATTCTCAAACATTTGAAAAGAGATGCTCGACCAACAGTTTCCGTTATTGATGAAACAGGAGATCGCAAGAAAGGAAACGAAACAGATTATGTAGCAAGGCAGTATTTAGGTAGCGTCGGCAAAATAGATAACGGCATTGTCACAGTAAACGCTGATGGAGTCTATAAAAACATAACTTTTCCTTTAATCTTTAAAGTATTTAAGCCGAAAGGAACATTAAAAGAATCAGATAGCTACAAAACTAAAATTGAGTTGGCATCAACTTCTTTTGTGATGACCAATATTCAGGTAAGCCGAAGCCAGATGAAAAAAACTTTAGGTAATCTTTACGGATTGAGAACATGGGTGGAATACGGATTTCGACATGGCTAAATTCTGTTTCTGCTACTATTAAATTTCGGAGAGTGACAGAAGAGGGATAGTTTTTAATAAAAGACAATAAACCAATTAAAAGCTGGCAGATTGCTAAAGCGGTTCATAAAAATAGCAGTACTCACGCTGATTACGGCAAAATCTGTATAATTACAGCAATAACTTAGAGCTAGTTTATCGAAACACTAGCGGCTAATCCATCAAATATCAACAACAAATGGCTGAATTTTGGCGTAAATCCCCGCAATTTTCGATGATCTTAACTATAAAGAGCGATCGCCATGTCCATCAGGCTAACCATAAACTATACCAACGTGGCTTAATTGGCAGTTTAGCTAGTTGGTTTTTGATTTGTAGTCCTCTAGCGGCACAAATTACCCCCGATGGTACTTTAGGAACCGAGGTTAATACTGATGACCAGGTAACAGAAATTACTGGAGGTACCACAGCCGATAACAATTTATTTCATAGTTTCCAAGACTTTTCGGTAGAAACTAACGGCACCGCTTTTTTTAATAATGCGGGGAATATTGAGCATATTATTGGGCGGGTTACGGGGAATAATTCTTCTTTGATTGATGGTTTAATCAGAGCAAATGGCAGCGCTAATCTGATTTTGATTAATCCCCAGGGCATTAGCTTCGGTAGCAATGCTTCGTTAGACATTGGAGGGTCATTTTTAGGTAGCACCGCCGAAAGCGTAATTTTTGAAGATGGTACTGTCTTTAATGCAGATGTAGATACTCAGCCTTTGTTAACGGTAAATACTCCCATTGGATTGCAGTTGGGTCAGGGTTCAGCGGCTATTGAAGTTTCAGCAGGGGACAATTCTGGCGTAAATTTGAGTGTCAACCCAGGAAATACCTTTGCTTTAGTTGGTAATGGAATTACTTTTCAAGATGCAACAGTTACGGCGGAATCAGGCAGAATTGATTTAGGTAGTGTTGCCGCAGGGGAAGTTAAACTAACTCAGGTTGATGCAGGTTGGCAGCTAGGATATGACGGAGTTACGCAGTTTGCCGATTTACAACTATCAGAAACCTCTATACTCAATCCCAACTTAATTAATAATGCCACTGGTGGTATTCAAGTACAGGGAGATAATATTCTGCTAGAGCGATCGCAAATAGCCGCTCAAACTCTGGGCAATGCCACTGGTGGGAATATTCGGGTTGAGGGGACAAATTCCGTTTCTTTATCAGGCACCACAGCAACAGGTGTCACCAGTTCTGAGATCTCTAACGATGTTGTTGCTGATGCTTCAGGTAAGGGTGGCAAGATAGAGATTGCTACAGGCAAACTAACCATCGATCCCAACTCTTTTATTGGCAGCACAACTTTTGGGGCAGGTAGTGCAGGAAATATTAATGTTACTGCCAGTGAGATCGCGATTACGGGGACAGGATTTCTCGACTTTCAGCAGAGATATCAGTCTAATGCTTTTAACGGCACGATTCAAGCAGGCGATCGCGATACGGGAATTTTTGCGGGAACAGCAACCACAGGAAAGGCGGGAAACATAAAAATTGAGAGTAATTCTCTGAGTCTGACTGAAGGGGCAATCATCTTCAATCCAGTTTTTACCGCAGGAATCGGTGGCGATATTGACATCACGGCTGCGGAGACTGTGATCAACGCATCAGCAGTGCAAATTGGGGGGGGATTAGCTAGCACTGCTGATGCTTTTGTGGGAGATATAAATATAGCAACTGAAGGCTTGGAAGTTAGTGATGGGGCAAATATTATTAACCTGACATTCGGCGAAGTTGCAGGAGGCGATATTAATATTGTTGCCGAAGATTCCATTGAGCTGAGAAACAGCCCCCCAGATAGCATCGTCTCCACAGGGATTCTCACTAATAGCACGATTGGTTCAGGTTTAGGAGGAGATATCAGCATCCAAGCTAATACCATCACCATAGATGATGCAGGTATTTTGAGTAATTCAGGAGCCTTATTGCCACCTAATGGAACATTAATCCCCTTTGGCGGCGAAGGAGGAAATATTAGTATTCAAGCAGATGAAAGTATTGAGGCATCAGGTGTTTTAGTAAGCCCAGTAGATCCAGAACTATTTATTGGCGCTGGCATTGGCACATCTACTTTTAGCGCCTCCAATGGTGGAGATCTAACAATTTCTACAGGCAAGTTGATTATTCGCGATGGAGCATCCATTGCTTCAATAGCATTTGGCACAGGAAATGGCGGGGAACTAAGCATCAATGCTACCGAGTCGGTAGAGTTAATTGGCAATTCAGCTAATGGTATGACTAATGGAAGGAGTCAGATTGGCTTGTTGGCAACCTCAAATAATTTAGAAATACCTAATGGGGTTAGTGGCAACTCAGGTAACATCAGCATTACAACACCAGAATTAGTTGTTAGAGATGGTGCTACGGTTGATGTTCAGAGTTTTGGAACGGGTAAAGCAGGAAGCCTAGAAGTTTTTGCTGATAATGTTTTGCTGGAAAATTTGGGGGCTTTATCCGCTAGCACTATATCTGGTGAAGGTGGCGATATTAAAATTACGGCTAATACTCTCAAGCTGAATCGTGGGTTTATCAATGCTTCCGTATTTGGCTCAGGGACAGGTAGCAATATTGAAATTAAAGCGAAAGATACTGTAGAAGTAATAGGTTCTGGGTTTGAATTTTTGCAAGGAATATTTTTTGATCCTCGTTTCTCTAATGCCAACTCTCTGGCTGATATTGATTCGGATTTCGTGACTGAGGGTATTCTTGCTGCCACCATCGGCAGTGGTGAAGCTGGCAAAATCAGGATTGAAACCCCAACCCTACAGCTAAGAGAAGGAGCTTTATTAGCCACAGCCACAGCAGGGAGTGGAGGGGCAGGTTCTATCGAGCTGAATGTTGCTCAATCCGTAACCTTAGATACTTCTATTATCTCTGGAAGTACTTTATTTGCTGGTCAGGGAGGAAATATTGTAATTGATACTAATCAGCTAGAAATTTTACGAGGGTCGCAGTTGACTAGTGCTACTTTGGGTTCAGGAAACGGCGGTAGCGTGATTATTAATGCCAATGAATCTGTTAACGTTACTGGAGCATCAGATAATAATGTATTATTTAGCAGCATTGAAGTGGGAGCGCAGCCTCTACCCACAGCTACAGGAAATGGAGGAGATTTGACGATTAACACTGCAAATCTTAATCTTGACGATCTCGGAACGATTTCTGTGGGTTCAATTGGTACGGGAAATGCAGGAAGCCTCACTGTAGATGCAGACTTGATCACTTTAGATAATCAAAGCACGATCACCGCAGATACTCAGACGGGCGGAGGTAATATTTTTCTCAGTGCCGACAACATATTTTGGCGGGGTGGTAGTACAACTACAGCTACCGCATCAGGTACAGGCAATGGCGGTAATATCACCATTGATGCTGATAATCTGGTGGCAACCGAGAGTAGCAAAGTGGCGGCGGATGCCTTTGAAGGAATGGGCGGAAACATTTCGATCAATACTCAAGGATTATTTTTGTGCGGAGATTGTCAAGTTAGTGCCAGCTCTAGTTTAGGAGTAGATGGAATAGTCGAAATTGAAACTTTAGAACCATCTGCATTTAATACTTTAGAAATTCTTCAGCGACCAACACAACCACAAGAAACCGTAGCCGTGGCCTGTCCCTCGGAAAAAGGAGCTAGCACCAGTCAATTAACTATTACGGGCAGAGGCGGCTTGCCTAATCGTCCTCAAGAGTTATTAACTGCCCAATCTATGATTGAATTTGAAGATTCAGCTACAGCTAATCAAGCCGAGCGATCTGGGTCGAACAGCCAACCCCTGCCTCCTCCCGCACAGAATTGGTACCGCGATGCCCAAGGAACAGTTGTACTTACCGCCCAGGCAACTGGAACTTCATCCAGCAATGTTCCTGGTAAGGCTATTGATTGTAATCAGGGTTAGTTTACAGCGCCCTTCGGGCTGAAAGTAGGAAGTAGGAAGTAGGAAGTAACGAAGGCGCATAGTTCTAAGGGCGTGTCTGTAATAGCCCTCTTTTGTCACTTTCCGAGACTAAAAAGTAGGGAAAATAGAATTTAGCCATCAGGGAAATGGAAAGAAAATTGATTCATGACACTAATGAGTTGATGAAAACCAAGTATTAAATGGTGGTTAGGGAAAATGTCTAACC
>JBCDDK010000224.1:0-6193 GCA_039180345.1 Cyanobacteria bacterium P01_G01_bin.39
ACAAGGAGACAAGGAGACAAGGAGACAAGGAGACAAGGAGACAAGGAGACAAGGAGACAAGGAGACAAGGAGACAAGGAGACAAGGGGGACAAGAGAGACAAGGGAGACAAGGAGACAAGGGAGACAAGGAGGAAATGCTTATTTTTTAGTTCAAATTATAGTAAACACTCGCCTCTTGTAAGGTTCCTGTATTGTTGGGTTTCTTAGACTTGCTTGTACGGGACGTTAAAAACCTAACCTTGTGAGGGGAGGATGTGTCGGTAAAACCGAAGGTACATGCGCTCATGCACTTTGTTCCAGACCTTAAATCCCCAAGTCAGTCGAGAACCATCCCCTGAAAATGCAATCCTCAACTAATTATGCAAATTAAGCTGATTAGTTTAATATCTTGGGGCAATAAATCGCAATAAAAGTAAAATTGCTCAAGGTAAATTTTATAAGATGAGAAAATTTTGGCATCGACATCAATCTTGGGCGCGAATAGTTATGCTCTTGCTAATTCTCGTAAGTGTATTTATTAATGCTGTTGATGAAATTGAACCTCGTGCAGTAGAGCATGATGCCAGGCATAATCTGGCAATGGCTTACAATAATTTCCAGTATGGAGTTATTTCCGATTTAAGAACCGATCAGCCTGATATTACTCCTACCTATCGTCGAGAACCCCTGTATTCCTTCCTTCTCAGCGGATTTCTAAAAGCGATCGCTGACCCTCAGACAACTACCCACGATTGTTTAACCAAACCTGAGCCAGCATGTGTCTCACTACAACTACAACTGCAATGGTTTAACCTGTTTTTACTATTTCTGCTTACCATCACCACGTTTTTGGCAGCACGGATAATTGTGGGAGATAACTTTGCTCCTTACCTGGCTAGTTTGCTTGTCGGCATTTCCCCTGGTTTAACTGATGCGATCAATAATTTTTATACTGAACTGATTGCCGCACTACCATTATTAATTTTGGCAACTTTTCTCTACCTGAGCGTCACCCGTAAACGCTGGCAACCATATGTGATCGCTGCTGGCTGTGCTTTTGGACTGTTGATGTTAACCAAAGCAGTGTTTTTATACTTTGGAGTAATACTAAGCTGCGCTTTTGCTCTTTTTGCTGTCAAACAAAGATCCTGGAAGCCCATAAAAATGATGATTACAGTACTTCTGGTAGCATATCTGATTGCTGGACTGTGGATGACTCGCAACTATCTCTATTTCGGCACGGCGAAGATTTCGGGCAGAGGTGGAGAGGTTTTAGCTATTCGGGCTAAATTCTCCGAAATGAGCTGGTCAGAATATCGAGCTTCTTGGTTGGTCTTTACTCCAGGAAAACCCTTGCTTAAAACTTGGTTTGACCGTGAAGATTATGCCAGGTTTGATCGCGGAAATCCTGAAGGTTTTTATCGCAGTACCAAAGAGCGAGTCTCTGCCATGCGTTCGGGGGATACTGTGCAAAAAGTTTATCAACAGCAAGCAATTGATAATCAGCTTAAAGCAGAATCTATCAGTAAAATCAAGCGTAACTGGGTCAAGCATTTAGCCTTGAGCGCGACTTTCGCCTATCGGGGTTCATTTGTTAGGATGTTTGCTGAAAATAGCCTAGTTCCCCTGCGCTTAGTATATTTTATTTCTCTATTTACTATCCTAATTTGGGCATTAAAATATCAAGATACTGGTTTAATTTTCTTTATGCTGCCAGCCCTGTACAGTTACGCCATCCATGCCTGTGCTTCCCACTATATTCCCCGCTTTAGCGATCCCTTAATTCCCTGCTTGGCAATTATTTTTACTTTACTGGTCAAAAGATTTAGCTCTAAAGTTAGATAATCCTACGCCACTATTTTCTGATTTTTAGATAAAGAGCGATCGCTCTTGTAGAGTATATCCAAGGCAACTAAGCCGACAAATAAACCTTTATATTGCATAAAATGCTCATGGTTGAATTGGCTTAATTGTCATCATACCTGATAAGTTTTTTAATAATGCCTCAGATATCTAAAGACAGAATCCACCTTGTTGTGCGTATATTAAGTTAGATTAACAAAATAGGTGTTCTTTAAATTTTTAAATTCTTGTGGAAGTCTGGAAAGATCTCAAGCCAAGTACCAAACAAAAACTAACTTATCTATTTATTGCAGGTTTATTATTCTGGATCAGCATTACTCTACTATTACCTGCTTTACCAACCTATATTCAGGATCTTGGTGGTACTACCCAGCAGGTGGGTATCGTCATGAGTTGTTTTGCGATTGGGTTAATCGCTTCCCGCACCTGGTTAGGCGAAGTAGCGGATTTACGCAGTCGTAAACTAGTAATCGTCATCGGTACCATAGTAGCAGCGATCGCCCCTATCTTATATTTATTGATTCATTCTGTCTTAGGTTTGGGATTTATTCGAGCTTTTCATGGCATTAGTATTGCCGCATTCACTATTGGCTATAGTGCTTTGGTGGTAGATTTATCACCAAAACAGCATCGAGGAACCCTAATTGGCTATATGAACTTAGCTATACCAGTGGGCATGTCTATCGGACCTGCTTTAGGAGGATTTTTGCAAATCAACGGTAAGCAGTACATCCCCAACGGTACTGGTTATGAAATGCTGTTTGCTCTTTCGGCAATTTGCGGGATAATTTCGGTATGTCTGTCTAGTCAGATTAAAGAGTCTGCTTTACCTCAGTCCCAGTCTCGTGATCCAAGACAAATCCAAAGAGATTTTTGGCAACTAACCCAAGATCCTGCTTTGATGGTGCCAACTGTTATCTTGCTGCTGATTGGGCTAGTTTTTGGCACTCTAGTCGCATTTCTACCCTTGTTTATCAAAGAAATGCAGTTAGATTTCAATGTTGGTTTTTACTATACTGTAACTGCGATCACCTCTTTTTTAGTACGTTTGTTCGCTGGCAAAGCTAGCGATCGCTATGGGCGGGGACTATTTATTAGTGGAGCTTTAATCTGTTATGCGATTTCAATGCTATTGCTAACTTATGCCCAAACTCCGCAGTTATTAATTCTGTCGGCGATCTTTGAAGGAGCTGGGGCGGGAATTTTAATCCCTTTAACACTAGCACTAATTTCTGATCGTTCTTATGGCAACGAACGAGGTAAAGTATTTGCTCTTTGTATGGGAGGCTTTGATGTGGGAATTGCTTTGGGTGGTTTAACTTTAGGTTCCCTATCTTTTATTTTGGGAGGCTATCGTGGCATCTTTGCCATGGCAACGGCTTTGGCTTTAATAGCTTTGATTGTATTTATGACTCAAGTTGGTAAAAACATGCGTCACTCTCTCTTTTTTGCTTTGGGTAAAGCACAAGATGTTTATGCTTTATCTGAGTAATATAACGTCAGTTCGGGATAAGAGAATTAGTCTATGAGGATAGCTCTAAGCTCTAAGCTTTAGTCTATAGAACCCATTTGAGATCTATCATGCTCGAGTAACAGCCAATCTTTTTAGCATCAATCGAATCTCGATCGCTCAAGCTACTTGTATATGGCATCCCTTTTTTGTCATCCTTTTTTATAAAGATACCAAATGGGTTCTATAGGTAATACCTCGGTTGTTGTAGGCATTAGCATTGTCAGGATTAAGTTCAATCGCTAGCGTACTTCTCAACTAATTTACGAAATTCTAATTCTGGAGTTAGGTTTTCTGCTCGATCTGCCCTTTCTACTTCATTTTGCATCATTTCGAGAAAATTATATAATGTTAGGACAAACAAGAGTTACCTTTATTAATGAAATTAACAGTTCAAGCTGTTTGGGATGCTGATGCTCAAGTTTGGGTGGCTACCAGTGAAAATGTCCCAGGATTAGCAACCGAAGCAGAAACCATAGAGTTTTTGACCGCTAAATTACGTAACATGATTCCTGAGTTACTGATACTCAACAACTCAATATCAGAAGATTATTCAGGCTCAATTAACTTTGAATTAAGCACTTTACGTCAAGAATTAATTCAAGTGGGACAATAGATAAGTGGCAAAATCTTTGACTCCTCGTTTGAAAAAGTTATTGACTAAAGCAGAATGTTATTTTGAGCGACAAGGTAAGGGAGACCATGAAATCTGGTTTAGTCCACTTACAAAGCGTAGGTTTGTTGTTGATAACTCTATCAAATCGAGACACACTGCAAATGCAGTTTTAAAACAAGCAGGATTACCCAAAGCTTTTTAGACTACAAATTATAGATATCGAATAATAAATTTGAACTGCTATTCAACTAACTCTTGTTGAGTACGTACCAAATTCTCGGTCATCTCCGCTAATTCTCCTAGTTCAATTTCATATTTACGGGCTTGCTTTTCATAGCTCAATTTTCTGGCGATCGCTCCTCTTGCCAAGTCTTCCCGTTCTTGCTCTAAGGCTTTTTTAGCTACCTTAGACCAGGTTTGCATCTCGGCGATCGCTTCTTTATATTTGGGCTGTACCTGATTCCAAACTGACTCGATATCGGTTAAGGCTTCTTTAGTCAATCTGGCACTAGTCTTGTTATCCTTGCCCTGTAGTGCTTGCTTAATTGGCTCATATAGCTTTGATATATCTAGATTGCGAATTGTTGGCAAATAGTTACTCACCTGTTTGCTATAGCTCATTCCTGTTTTACACCAATGGGCGAAGTGTTCACAGTTATTGGTAATTAAATTATATTCCTGTTCCCCAAGTCTACTCTCAGCCCGTGCCACTACAACCTCGGGAATATAGCCAAAACCAGCGCTATACTCCGCTACATATACAGGATTACCACGGCTAAAAGTTGCCAAGGAAGTTCTCTCAATAGTTTCGCTAGGTTTACGATAGTGAATTACGGTATTGTCGCCACAATCAATACCATAGTGCTTGTAAAATCCTGACAACTGTCCAAAATTTCGATATACATAGACACAATCACCTTTTGCCATTGAAGTTAAATTACTTACTATTGCCAATGCCTAACTCACGCTGCAAGAGCTTGATTGACTTTTCACTAATATAATTATCGGTGCTAATGACCTCGGGAATCCGAATTAAATCTTCCCGCATTGCTTTAATTTCAGTTTTAACTCGCTCGTAGCTAGAATAGTCGACAATGACAGTATGTGCTGCCCGAATTACAGCCCGTAGTCGATCGCGATCGCTCAAGGAAGAAGTCAGTACTAGTAAGTCATCTCCTCGTTGGCTGTTAACAATGCTGGATGCCACACTTAAAGTTCCTTCACTCAAGCTGACAATCCCTAAACAGGCTTGAGAGGGTAAGGCTTGAATAATTTCTAGTTCTTTTTTAAAATCGTACATGTCAATCGGAATGACCCGAAATGAATTGGGTGGCACAATCGCTAGTACTTCTTGGATAAAGTAACGATTTGTCACCAGAGTACCAAAATTTATTTCTGCTAAAATTTGCGGCAGTTTTTCTAATTCAATTAATTCGATTTCTACCGAAAATGAATCCTGCAATTCCTTACGGATAATCTCTCCCGCACCAATATCTCTTTCGGGTACTGTAACTACAATGCGATCGCAGCAGCTAAGTCGCCAGTCAATTTCTTCTAAAAATAGCTCCTTGACCTGTTCAATAGTACAGCCTAATTCTAATACTTTATCAACACTCTCTTTAACGGTATTGATCGAGATATTTACTGGAGAATCAGATTGAACGATATTTTCTCGTTCATGAAGCTTTACATAAATCCCTGACCCAGCGATCGACTCTACTAAACCCGTCTCCTCTAGCTGTTGGTAGACTTTGCTAATCGTATTACGATGCAAACCTGTAATCATCGCCAATTGTCTGGTGCTAGGTAAACGATGTGCAGGGGGATATTGCCCCGATGCGATCGCAAATTGAATTTGGGCAAATAGCTGTTTGGATGCTGGTATATCGCTATCTGACTGGATTTGAAAGTTCAGCATAAAGTTAAGCGCACGGTCAGAGTTTTATGTGCGCCATTGTAGGCGTAAAACTAGTTTATTTCTCTAAATAATTAATAATCTTTTGCAAATATAGCGATTCTCAAATTGGTTAGGTACAGGATTAGGGATTGGGGATTAGGGATTGGGGATTGGGCTACGCAGGCAACAAACTTTTTTCAGTTTTAACGTTTGGTATTTATGGTTACTTGTTTGATTACAGTATTTTGCATCTTAGTTGAGGAATATATTTTAAATAAATCTAATAAATATTTTGCTGGATATAATTATTTTCTATAAAAAAATGAA
>JBCDDK010000225.1:0-6106 GCA_039180345.1 Cyanobacteria bacterium P01_G01_bin.39
TAACGTAACGATTGAACAAATTGAACAAAAATTGAGTGATTATTTTTTGTCCCATCAACTTCAGACACCCAAGCAGATTAAGAATACCATTTGTCATATCGGTAATTTGGTTCGGTAATCTTCAGGTGGGATGGGAGTAGGAGTAAATTTTACTTACCTATCAAAGCTAGAAAATGACCATGCTGATTATCCTCCCAGCAAGGAGGTAATCGGATCGTTAGCCAACCATCTAGACCTTGACGAAGCAGAGCTAACTCAATTAGCGGGGAGAATTAATCCTGAAGATGCCGAAATCTTTAAGGAGCTAATCAAGCAGTATCAAGAAATGCCTGTGCTACTGCGCCGAATGCGAGACAATCCCGAATTTGCCAAAAAAGTTTTTTTGGAGGCTGACGAACAGCATAGTGAGGAAGAATAAAATTTGGATGTAATCAAGCCTTATAAATTTATCCCTAAAGATAGCATTGAAAGGATAGCTACCGAGCTTCGCCAAAAAGTAGAGTCGGGTCGCAAACGTCGATTAAGTGCTGAATCCATTGCAGAAACCATTGCCGACTTCTTAGAACTAAACATTATGTGGGAAGGCATTCCTGCTGACAACATAGGAAAGATCGCAGCCATGATTATTCCCACCGAACAAATGATCATTATCAACTCCAATGTTTCTGAGTTGGAGAAAAATGGGTTTAGACAATCTACTATCGCTCATGAAATTGGACATTGGATATTGCATATAAATCAGCAGGCAGTAGAGAAATATATTGACAGAGACGATAGTACTACAGAAATTTCCCAGCAGCCCCCACCATTTTTGTGTCGTAATATTCAGCAGTCTCAAGCTCCAAAGATAGAGTGGCAGGCTCAGTACTTCGCAGGTTGTTTGCTAATGCCTGAATACAAGTTGATGGACGCTCAGCGGGGTAGAGACTTGACTCAATGGAAACACTTATATCCAATGGCGGAGGATTTAGGCGTAACAATATCTAATCTTAAGGTTCGTCTGAAAGATTTAGGCTGGATTATTGTAAATGACAGTACAAGGCAAATTTATCCAGGTATAAATATGCCAAAATAACAGTTTGTTAATTGCCTATAATATTGTCAGAAAGTATTTAACAGACTTTGCCTATATACATAAAAAGGTATTCAGAAAATATACATATTTTTATGTAGTTAGTAATAAAAATATCGTTAATAATATTTTTATCGTTGATTACGAGAGCATAGCTAAAGGTGTATTAACACATTGCTAGTGCATTTCTTAGCATCTATTATGCAGAACTTATATTTATAAATTACTAATAAAACTAGCTTTTTCGGTATTTTCGCGATTACTTTTTCCAGAAAAATATGCCAAGCTAGATATGACAAATGAGGGTCAAGAAGCTGATTCCTTCTTAACCCCCAATCACACGCTGAAAAACAGCGCAATTTTATGTATCTGAAATTAATAATGACACTGAAACGCTCCAAAGTCATCGTAGATGACACGGAAAGGCGAGAGGATAGTATCGAATTGAGCTGGAAGTACGACAACGATAGACTAATGTGGTTATTAAATTCTCTTGATTTTATCAAAGAGATATTTAGTAAACTACACAACAGGTTCGAGCGGTCGAATAATACTGGCAATAACTCGCTATCAACAAGGTCTAAATAGGCGAATAGTTAAGAGTATGGCTAGATAAGTTATCTGGCGATCGCCAAATACGATAAGATAATTCTGTTGAGCGATCGCTAGAATTAAAAGTGCCTGTAAACCCTAATCTCTACCCTAAAAATTGGAACAGCATCGCATTCTCAGTAAAAGAAGCTGCTAATTGGCAATGCCAATGCTGCGGGAAAAAATGCTATTGTCCAGGAGAAAAACCAGAAGAGTTGACTCGTTCTCAATGGACAGCAGATATTTTGCAGGTTCACCACAAAAACCATGACCCTTCGCAAAATCAGATTTCTAACCTACAGGCAGTCTGCGCTGCTTGCCATCTCAATTTGCACAGGAGTAAATATAGTCCAGTCAGTGAGGGTCAATTATCATTATGGTGAGAGTGATAATTGACGATTATCAGCAGCTATCAAATTCGTAAATGACAGAGCATTTATGGCAGAAGTTAATCAAGAGAAACAGAGCAGTGGTAATATTTTTACCGACCTAAATACTCCCGAACAGGCAGAATTAGAATCTTTAAAAATAGCAGCAGAAAAATTAGATCGGCTGTTGGCTGAAAAGGGTATTACAGAAAACGAACTTGTAGAGGAGTTTCGCCAACTACGCCAAGAACACAATTCAAAATAAGTTTTCTACTACGCAACATGCGAGCAAGTCATTTGTATGACTTGTATGCGATAGCATGAATATAATGTGGAAATCAAAACCTCAAATCACCCAGCAAAATTATTATGACCGCAGAATATCATGTCAAACTTATTCAAGACGGAAACACTCAAACCCTATCCATTCCTCAAGAGTTAAACCTATCAACATCAGAAGTTGTTATCAGACAAGAAGAGGGAAAATTAATTATTGAACCTTATGAGAAAAAATCGTTATTGAAAGTTCTGGCAAACTTAGACAATCTAGATGAAGATTTTGGCGATCTAGATGAAGGTTTATTACCTCTAGATGATATCGAGATTTAGTTATGGGTTATTTATATTTATTAGATACAAATATAATCTCAGAACTTATAAAACATCCAAGAGGAATTGTTTTTCATAGGATTCAAAAAGTTGGTGAAGAAAAAATATGCACGAGTATCATTGTGGCTAGTGAATTAAGATTTGGAGCTAAAAAAAAGAATTCAACTAGGCTTACAGAAAGACTCGAAATAGTTTTAGATGCTATCAATATTTTGCCTTTTACGAATCCTGGCGATCGCTACTATGCTGAAATTCGTAATACCTTAGAAAAAAGAGGACAACCTATTGGGGCAAATGATTTATTAATTGCTGCTCATGCTTTGTCTCTAAACTTAACTGTAGTTACCGCAAATGTTAGTGAATTTTCTCGTGTTTCCGATCTAAAAGTAGAAAATTGGCTGTAATACGACTAAGTTTTAGTCATTGTTTTCAAAAAAGCGTTTACAAACACACTTTTTACTCTGGTAATTTGAATAATTGGTGAAAACAGCTCATAATCGACTGACTATAGATTGAGTTTCAGCCAAGAAGCAAATCACAACCGATCCCAAAAGGTATGCTTGTCTATCATCTCCTCAACCGAATCGCGTTCCCAGTCCACGGGAGTAGGTGGATGCAACACATAGTAGAAGGGAAAAGTCTGATACTCGTAATCTACGGTATAACAGCCATCCTGACCATCAATAAAATTGGCAACAAACATTCGGCGATAATCTTGAATGCACAGTTGCAGGGCGACATAACAAGCCTCATCTGCTAAAGAGACTGGCTGCTGTTGTTCTAACGCCCGTTCTACCGCATCGTAATCAAAACCTCTGGGGACTTTTACTGGAAAATTACTGCATCCAACGCTCATAGCAAATAAGTTATTGATTATGTATAGGACTTTAGTACGACCCAGTTTATTGAGTAAGTTAGGGCTGAGAGAACCTACCTCTTCTAAACTGCGGATGTAACTTTCAAGATTATAAGAGAAAACCATGAGCAAAACAGCAGTTTCTGGCTTGAAGGTCAGGGTTTATAATATCTCTCATCAAAATTTTGACGGACATCAAGATTTAGGAAACTGTGTTTTATCCCAGCTAGTTCCCGATGCGGAAGATAAGATTATTGCCGTTAAGGTTGATGATGACTTGCTTAGAGCTACAAGAGATCCAAACTATAACCTTCAGGCTTATTTCTCCCAGCTAGATCGCCTTAACTTAGGTAAGTGTACCGAAGTCCTCTTAGCCTCTGGGGGTACGGTATACATGAGCGAACCCGAAGTAGCAGCTCAGGTACGCGATCGCTTCTTTGCCTCACAGCCCGACCACTGCTGTCGATACGGTTCTCTACTGGTATCTAGCTGTACCGAAGGCATTGCTAATTTAGATCGACCTATCACCGTTAAGATCGTCGATTTCGAGCATGAAAGCGAAATGGAACGTAAGGTATCTAAAGATCTGCGGGCGGGAGATTGTCATGGTAAAATTTCGCCTCGCCTGGCAAAGCTCTTGGGAGGAAAAGAGAATACTCCTTTTCAATTTCGTCTGGCAAATTATAGCCACAATAGTCCTCTACCAGCCTTTATCGCTAAAGGGACGGTAGCTATAGACAGTAGACGCACCGAAAATCGCGGCTACGATTTAGTTCTTGATCGCAGTTCGATTAAAGGTTGGTCTAACAATACTGGACCAATGAAGGTCGCTCAGATAAATAACCAGTGGCGGTTGACCCCAAAGCCCAATCTCAACTCCCAGCAGCTTGCCGTTCTCGACTATTTACCGACTATCCTACAAAATCAAGGAGTCCAATACCAAATCAATCCTAACGACCGCAGCTACATCCTCAATCAGCCAACCAAACAAGCTTTAGACATTCTGGCACACGCCTATGATTGGGGTCGCGATCGCCTTGCCTGTGGAGTATATCAAATGCCAGAGGTAGTGCTGGGAAATAACTCCAACGCCGAGCTTCAGGATTATCGCAATTCTTGGCAGCTAACTCAATGGTATTCTCCCCAGGCGATCGAGCAGGATCTCGTCCCCGCTAGCGTAGTCGAGGCTGAGTATTTAAAGTCAGTCCAAAATGATTATCAGCTTCTAGCTCAATATTTGGTTAAAAACCACGACCAAAAACAAAAGCTAAAAAACTTAGAAGAAGAGGTTGAAGACAAAAATGAATTTGGTTTGATTGAGGTTTTACGTGCCGACACTAGAGGAGAATTAGCGAACCATCCAAAAATTGTCTCGTTTTGTCGCGACCAACTACGCAGACGCTGGCTGGAACTAGCAACCAAAGGAGCAAACACCTTAGAATCGGCGATGGCTCAACCCGCCGACATCAAACCAGGTACGGTCATCGCCCCGCACTTAATCAGTGGTACTGAAGTCATCGTCACCCGCTACCCCATTATTAACAAAGATAATATCCGTCGTTACGTTGTAGACAACGAGCAAATCCCCGAACTAATCGATACTAAAGGATGCGTTTTTATCAATCCCGATGATGCCATGAGATATCACCAATGTGATTTTGATGGCGATCAGTTAGTCTGTACTCCCTGCGATCTGCTTCCCACTATTGCAGCAGAGACACGCACCGCACGAGTGCAGTTAGATGCGGAAGGAAACGACATCAACAGAGACTTTAATCCCGTAGTTAAGAAGCAGAAAAAAGCTTACCTTCAGTCCGACCTCAAACACATGGCACTAGCTGTCAGGTTAAATTCTATCGGTCGCATGGCCAATGCCATCGGTCGGGTCAACTGCGCTCAACCCAATCCCGACGCTGACATTCAAGACCAAAAATACTTCTTAAAATTCAAGCGAGAATTAATGGATGTCCTGTTCGATTCGTTACAGGTTGAAGTAGACAGTCCCAAATCTTCGACTCGCTACACCGATTATTATCCAGACTTAAATAGACGGCTTAACAGTGAAGCTTTTGCCCTGCCCTTTTTCGATTTCAAACAGGACGATCGGGTATTTAGCTCTGCCCCAATGCCAGTAGCCCAAAATGATTCGGTGGTAGATATTTTACCCCGCCACATCAACCAGATTTGGGAGAGCTGCGAACTGAAAGAAATGCCCGTCAGTCAATACAAGCATCTGCTACAGAGTCAGGAGGATATAGATGATACTGCCAAAGCTGCGATCGCAAGATTGTCATCAAATATTCTCCAGCAGTACAACGACAATGTAAAACTAATCGTTCGAGAAAAAGTTACCGATTCTCAACAAATCAAAGAAAGATTTGCCAGAACCTATGCAGGGATTAAAGAACAAATTATGACGGCTCAACTAAGTAGCGTAGCTAAAGATGAACTAGCAGCGACTCTGTGGCAAAAACCTGTGGGGGCGACAAGTGGCTTGAACAGGAATCAGGAAGGGGAATAGAGAAAACAGCCTCTCCAAACATGAGAAACTGTTATCAATAACTTTAATTGTTGAAAACAGTATGTTCCAACTACCTGAATTATATAGTA
>JBCDDK010000226.1:0-5961 GCA_039180345.1 Cyanobacteria bacterium P01_G01_bin.39
AGTTTTTTTCACAGTATTTTAGGATTGTGAGTGGTATCTGATCTTAGAATGCTGACTCCCTCTCCCCTTTGTCAACTCTCCAATCGTTTTACCTCTCAAGCTTTCGATGCCTTCTACTCAATCTTTTGTCAGTCAATCAGCAGATAAGCACAGAAGAAATTATTACTTATCAGAATGAGGAAGAAAAGTTCATCTATGTTGAACGACCTCCTATTGAGGAGTTATGTTGTAATACCCTGCTAAATAATGGTGCGCTGGTTCGTATCAAAGCCCCACGCTTAATGGGAAAAACGGCTCTCATATCTAAAGTTTTTTCGGATATTGCTTTTCAAGGTTATCGAACAGCATATCTAAATTTTCATTTAGCAAATAAAAGTTATTTTGGTGACTTAGATTTGTTTTTGAAGTGGTTTTGTATTAGCGTAGGACAAAATTTGGGGTTAGAAAATCGTTTAAGAGATTATTGGGATGAGGACTTTTCTACTAGTAAAGTTGATTGCACAGACTATTTTGAGAAATATATCCTACCTCAAATCGACACCCCATTAATACTGTGTTTGGATGAGGTAGATCGTATTTTTCCCTATGAGGAAGTCGCTTCAGAATTTTTAGGACTGTTAAGAGCATGGCATGAACAAGCAAAAATACGTACAATTTGGAAAAGATTACGGTTAGTAATTTCTCATTCTACAGAGGTTTATCTTCAATTAGATATCAATTCATCTCCATTCAATGTAGGATTACCCATAGAATTATCCGAGTTTACACAACAACAGGTAGAACAGCTAGTCAGACAACATGAAGTAAATTTTAAAGAAAATGAAATCAAACAGCTCATGGATTTGGTAAATGGACACCCTTACCTAGTTGAACAAGCTATTTCATATCTTAAAAACAACACAAACTCTTCTCTGTTGGCAATCATAAAAACGGGAGCGACAGAATCTGGGATTTATCGTGATCATCTGCGACATTTATTTCGGCTAATTTCACAGCATTCAGAATTATTAAAAGCATTTAAAAAAGTAATAATGGATAGCCATTCAGTACGTTTAGATTCATTACATAGCTATAAACTACATAGTATGGGTTTAATTAATTTACAGGGAAATAATGTTGTATCTCGTTGTAGATTATATGAGCAGTATTTTCTTGATAAACTCACTAATTAAGTTGTGATGAATAAAATGCTTGATTCAAATAGCGTTTATCAAGTCGGAGGGTGTTTATCAGGAGATGCCTCTACTTATGTGTGGCGAGAAGCAGATAATCAACTTTATGAGTGGTTGTCTGAAGGCGAATTTTGTTATGTCTTAAACTCTCGACAAATGGGTAAATCTAGTCTTAGAGTGAGAACAATGGAGCGGCTTCAACAAGATGGATTTGCCTGTGCAGCTATTGATATAACTCTTATTGGTACTCAAAAAATAACCCCAGAAAAATGGTACGGAGGGATAATCAAAAGTCTGGTTAATATTTTTGATATCAAAGATAAATTTAATCTTAGAAGTTGGTGGAATGAGAGAAATAACTTATCTCCTGTACAATGCTTTGAAGAATTCATTGAAAAAGTACTTTTAAATAGAATTACCAAAAGAATTGTTATTTTTATTGATGAGATTGATAGTACTCTCAAATTAGATTTTAAAGATGATTTTTTTGCTTTAATTAGAGCTTGTTATAATAAGAGAGCCGATAATTTTGCTTATAAACGTCTGAGTTTTGTCTTGCTTGGAGTAGCAACTCCTTCAGATTTAATTCAAGATAGAGATCGTACTCCTTTTAATATTGGGAAAGCAGTTGAATTACAAGGATTTAAATCAAATGAAATCCGACCTTTGAAAAAAGGATTAGAAGATACATTTGAAAATACCGAAGTAGTACTCACAGAGATTCTTCATTGGGAGCAGGTCAAATATGTCAATACAAATGAACTAAAGCATGAGGAACTGCTAGTTACACTGACGAATTATCTACACAGTTCAAATGTTCTTACAAAACTGACCTGCTCCCTTCTTCATTGGACTGGGGGGCAACCTTTTTTAACCCAAAAAATATGTCAATTGGTTAGTAATACCAATGCCTTTATTACAACTAATAATATAGCTAAATTTGTTGAAAATTCAATCAGAATTAATATTATTAATAATTGGGAATCTCAAGATGAACCAGAGCATTTCAAAACAATTAAGAATCGGCTTCTCAATAACAAGCAGCGTGCTGGTAGATGGTTGGGTTTGTATCAACAAATATTACAGGATGGTGAAATTTACACTGATGATAGCTCAGAACACATGGAATTAAGATTGTCAGGCTTGGTATTAAAGCAAGATAGCAATCTAAAAGTATGTAATCATATTTACAAGTTAGTATTTAATTTAGACTGGGTTGAAAAAGAGTTAGCCAATTTACGACCCTACTCCGATTCTATAACTGCATGGGTAGCCTCAAATTTTCAAGATAGCTCTAGATTATTACTTGGACAAACATTACAAGATGCACAACAATGGGCAAAAGATAAAAGCTTAAGTGATTTAGATTATCAGTTTTTATCAGCTAGTGAAAAATTGGAGAGAGAAAATATTCAAGTTTCTTTAGATGCTGAAATAAAAGCAAAGCAAATTATAACTAAAGCCAATCAAAAAATCAAACATAAAAATGATAAAGCGACCCAAAGAATTTATACAAGTTTGATAATATCTAGTGTAACTTTTATAGCCGCATTGGTAATGATGTTTCAAATGTATCAAGTTCAGCAGAAGCTAAATGAAACAGAAAAAAAATTAGCTGATGCACGTAATGAGCTATATGATGTTAATCGAAAATTAACTTCAAGTGAAACGCTACTCTTAATCAAGCATCAAACTGTGCAAATTAATGGAGAAGAAACAGGGACGGGTACAATTATTAGACAAAATAGTAATACCTATACTGTACTGACTACTGCGCATATTATCGATACACCAGGTAAATATCAGATCACAACTTATGATGAGAAAACTTATCAATTAATTGAAATTATAAGACTACCTAATGTTGATCTAGCTTTGATTAAATTTAGTAGTAATCAACAGTATGAGATAGCACAAATAGTTGACTCTCAAGCTATTAAACCAGGAACAAATGCCTACATTGTTGGCTATCCTGATCCCTTCCCAGGGTTTCCTGAAAGAAAATTTTTCACTGATAGTGCGCAAATACAAGCGGTGCTATCTCAAGCGGAAAATAGATATCGTCTTATTTTCGATAATTCACTTATTCCTGGTGCTAGTGGAGGAGGTATTTTTGATTTACAGGGTAGATTAATTGGTGTTAGTGGTCAACTAATCTCTGAAGCAAATACAGGTAAGACTTATGGTATTGGAATCCCTGTAGAAGTTTATCTAAATGATTTTTCTCTACAATAACAATATTTTGAAATAGTTGAAGTTTGTTGGCAATTATTTATCGTACGATTAATATTTTCAACGAAAAACCAAAAAATTTTGATTTAATTATATATAATTTTTTTTAAACATATATTTTTCAAATGGCTAAGTTTTATTTAACTACATATAAAAAGCCAGTAAACTAAATTATTAAAATTAATATCAATAAAATAGAATCAGAATCTTTCCTTGAAATCAATCCGTAAGCAGTAATAAGAGCTGTCAATAAATAACTAATAATAAGTAAATAAATGTGATCACGATCATGATGAAGTAACTCTGTTCTAAGAGAATTATATTCAGAATTATTAAATGTCATTTGTTTCTAATTGCATAATAAAACTTTAAGCTATTAACATCTAGAGGTGGTTTTCGTTTTTCCGAGTAACATTACTTGATTAGTCTGGCTAATTTATTGAATATATGGCTGAAGCAAATCATACATTTATTATCGATATTACTACCGTGTTAGGTGCATCAGCAATTAGTGGTTTTATCGCCCATCGATTTCGTCAGCCTGTTTTATTAGGCTATCTTGCTTGTGGATTGATAATTGGTCCATTTGGATTGAGACTAATTGGCCAAATTGAAGAAATCAAGTCACTGGCAGAAATTGGAGTTGCTTTCTTGCTTTTTGCTTTGGGTGTAGAGTTTTCTCTAGCTGAACTTAGGCGAGTTAAAGATATCGCCATCAAAGGCAGTCTGTTACAGATTGGTTTCACCATTGCCCTAGTAGCGGCGATCTGTACTCTGCTAGGTTGGGTCGAGACCCCCACAGAGGGAATTTTCATGGGAGCAGTTTTATCTCTTTCATCGACCGCAGTGGTTTTAAAAACTCTAACTGAAAGAGGAGAAGTCAATACTATTCACGGTCAGGTAATGTTAGCAATCCTGATCGCTCAAGATCTAGCTTTGGGATTGATGTTGGCAATCTTACCAGCTTTAAATCAGCCTGATAATTTACTTCCAGCCTTAATTACCGCAGCCTTAAAAGCAATCATATTTTTTGCTTGTGCGATCGCTTGCGGCTACTGGGTTATTCCTCGGATCATGACCACAATTGCCAAAACTGAAAATAGTGAACTCTTTTTATTGACAGTTATTGCTCTGTGTTTGGGAGTAGCCTTGATTACCGCTAAACTGGGTTTATCAATTGAAATGGGGGCTTTTGTGGCTGGCTTAACCATTTCTGAAATTGACTATGCTGACCAAGCTTTAGCCAAGATGATTCCCTTGCGGGATACCTTTGCCTGCCTATTTTTTGCCTCTATCGGCATGCTAATTAATCCCACTACTGTGTGGCAGAATTTTGGCGTAATCCTGGGTTTAGTTGCTTTGGTAATGTTGGGTAAAGCAGGGACTATATTGCCGATCATTTGGAAATTTGGCTATTCATTCAAAACGTCAGTCATTAGTAGCTTAGGACTAAATCAAATCGGAGAGTTTTCTTTTGTCCTAGCAGTATTGGGGGAACAACTGGGTTTTATAAATCAAGATCAATACGACTTACTGATTGGCACCACGGCAATCACTTTAGTCTTGACACCGATCGGGATGAAATTCTCTCCTGAAATTGCCCAGCGCCTGGCAGGTTTACCTGTAATTGCCGAATATTTAAGACAGAGACAGCAAAATAAAGATATATCAATGCCTGAAACTATCTGCAATCATGTAGTAGTAGCAGGCTACGGTCGAGTAGGAAAAGTTATTGTGAGAATATTGCTGGATCATGGCTACCCCGTATTGGTAATCGAGAATAGCGAAGTAGCAATTAGAAGCTTACGCCAAGCGCAGATCCCTTATATTTTTGGTGATGCTGATGCCGAATTAGTTCTAGAGAAAGCACATTTAGATCGAGCAAAAGCGATCGCCATTGCCCTACCTGATCCTTCTAGTACCAGAATTTTACTCCAGCAAGCAATCAATTTTGCTCCAGGTATTGATATTGTGGCGCGTTCTCACAGCGATCGCGAAATCGATTTGTTAACCAAGCTGGGGGCAGCAGAAGTAGTACAGCCAGAGTTTGAAGCGGCTTTGGAAATGGGTCGACAAATTCTCAGTACTTTGGGGGAAGATCAAGATCTTGTCAGTTCAGGCTTACAGGAAATTCGCACAGATCGCTATCTGAGTGTCAGAGATTCTGCTAAAAAAGAAAATTAATTTAATTGATGAGTAGGCAATTGCGATCAGCTTTGCAGTTAAGGGTCGCGTAATCGCCTACTCGGATTGATCAACAATAGATCTATTGAAACCTTCTGGATCTTAATAATTATCAATCATCAGCAAAAATCAGCCGTAAACTATTTGAACATATCATTTTTTTACTTAGATTACGCGGGAGCAAGTCATTTTTGTAAGAAAAAGGGGTCAAGGTAATTGAAAAGACCCCAAACTAAAAAATGTTGCCAGAATTCTATCACAAATGTATCTCACAATTACTAACCCCAAGACAATATGCAACGCTGAGAATAACAGTACTAATATTACAAAGCTATAGAACAATTCAGATAGAGAAACTAGCTGCCTTACTGCC
>JBCDDK010000227.1:0-5640 GCA_039180345.1 Cyanobacteria bacterium P01_G01_bin.39
AACTCCATTATTAAAGATAATCTGAGCCGCCCGATTATTAATTACTGGCTTTCTAGCTAACTCCCAATCTGAAGCAACTATACCACTATATTTAAGAAATCCTGGATTTAGCAGGCTGGGATCGTAATTTTTAGCAGTGATTACAATCGCTAGTTCTTGAATCTCTAATGCCTGATTCATAAGTTTTCTAGATACAGATTTACTTAAGTGTATTTACCGTCCCAAACATAACTTTGTACTGTTCAATTTGACTTCAATAAATATACTGTTATCTCTAGTTTTAACTATTGTTAAGTATGGGGTTACATCATTGACTAAATACCAAATAAAGTTTAATCAACTTCTATTTAAAAAAAGCATTTTGTCAGTTTAATTTAGCAAAGACAAAACATAACAAATTAAATTATTTTTATTAATGATAGTTCGCATGTCAACGATTTCTTAATATTTTGGTGATCGCCTATTCATTTTTGGTAGATTATCTTAAAACTCAACAAATATCTAGAGCGATCGCTATGGAATAAAACCCCATGCTTTGGAGGATATTCTGATTTTAACTTCTGCATCTGAAGTAAAAAATAGACAACAAGAATATCCCAATATAGAAGTTAAGCCCATCACCTTTGCAACTTCGGAATTAAAAGCAACACATTGGAAGTTTCTCATGGGCGCATTGGGCAGTCAAAATATTTACATGAGGTCTTTTAAAAGGATCTTGAAAAATTTGCGAGGAAATATAACCCTTGAAACACTTCGAGAAGCGATCAATAATTTAAATCTTGCGGGTAATTTACAGAACTTAGCCACATCTCGACTTGACTTTGCTTAAATGGCAAACTTATGGTTTAGATCACAGTATTTTCCCCAGCAAACCCCGACTCAAGATCTAGATACGAACAAGCTGGCTAATTAGTAGACCTCTTGCACGAATCAAAATTATTGGTTGAGATCGAAGTCAGGAGTCAGAAGTCAGGAGTCAGAAGTCACAAAGGGCTTGCCCGCATGTAGTCAGAAACTAATGTTTAGAATCGAAAAAATATATTTATGCAAGAGGTCTAGTAATCAAGCTTACTTGGCACTTTTTTCGTGAAAGATATCTCTGATCTCTTGCCATAATTCAGATAATAACTGTCTGACCTGTTTTTCTTTACGAGCTACTGCTCCTCCTGTGGCACCTAGTTTTTCCTCGAACTTGGCTCTTTTACGTTTTACAGGTTCAGTAAAGACTTCGGGATCTTCTTTTGCTTGGTCATACCAAACCTTAGCAGTTTCTAAGTATTTGCCTACTTCTCCATACTGTTCACCATAGCGATTAGCTAAATTTGCCTGTAAGATTGCAGTCTGGGCTTTGAGTCGTGCATAGTGTTTTTGTAAAATAGCAAACTCTTCGCTACTGCTGATTTTATTTAGTGCTTCGGCAACCGCTGTTTTTATTTGATCGGGTTGAGCATCGCTATTAATTTTGACTTCTGATAGTGTTTCGTCGATCTCTTTTTGCAGCTCCTCCTCGTCTTTTACTACCTGTGCCTCTAAAGTGGTAATTTCTGATTGAGTTTGAGCAATTTTCTGTTTTTTGGCTTCGCTAATACCGTTGATCGCTCCCTGGATCGAAGCCGTAACTTCTTCCTTGACTCCTTCCCCTGTTTCCTTAACAGTTTCCGTCACAGCAGCGATCGCATCTTGAACTAAATCTACTACCTCACTACGACCTTCTTTTACTTCGGTAACGGCTTCAGAGATCGCTTTTTTAATAATTTCGCGGATTTTTTCAGTTTTTAAAGTTCCAGTCTCTTTTGCCTGCTGCAAGTCGGCAATAATTCTCTCTTTTCTGGAGTCTGACATAACTCTATTTCTCCTATGAGCTATCAACTTGAATTAATCATCAAGTTTGGTCTTATTTTTATCTTAGAATTATCAAGAGTGACTTTACACCTACCCTCTGGTAGAAAAAACCACACTTCGAGGTTAATTGCTATCAATCTTTTCAACAAAGTGAGAGAGGTAGTCATAAAAAACTGATGTTATAAAGTATAAAGTCTTGAAATATTTAACTATTAATATTATTGGTACTTAACTCTATGTCTATTATTGAGAAAATCAAACCAGCGGGTAGAGCAGATGTAATTATTTATGTACCCTACTATTCAAAAAATAAACATAGCTGGCTACCTCATGCGATCGCTCTTTACCGAGAAGCATCCTTAGAAGGAGAGCGTCAGATTGAGGGAGGAGAAAGTATTCCCTTCGTTGCCAGTTGGTATGTATCTAAGTTGCCATCAGAGTTGACTCGTTGTCGTCTACAATTTGATGGACAGGCTGAATTGAGTTATGAGGTAACTTTGTCTAACTCAGAGTTTATTGATTACTTGATTGATGTCATCATGAATTTTAAGCGTACAAACAAAACAGATTTTCCCAGAGGTTTCTATCGAAAACTGTTGCGTTTTGAATAAAATCAACTAAACAAGATTAACAAGGAGTGTGGGCGTGGCTACATCTGCTAAATATTTACTAATAGCTTCAACCGAAGCCTACTGTGGTAAATCAGCAACAATTCTCGGCTTGAGTTATTTGGCTCAATCAAAAGAAATTTCCATAGGTTATGGTCAACCTTTAGCAGTTGATTTTACTCAGACTGGAGAGTCCGCTGCCGCAGAAGATGGTAAATTTTTAGCTAATACCTTGGGATTATCCGCAACTCAAGCCAAACCACCTATGCTCAGTCTGGAGCGTAATCTAATCAACCAGCGTCTTCAGGGAAATGATAGTTTAGACTATGTTGAGTCGGTCAGAGAATATGTCAAGCAGATTGAAGGGGATTTGGTATTTTTAGAGGGACCAAGTAACCTTTGGGAAGGTAGTATCTTTAACCTTTCTGTCCCAGAAATTGCCGAAGCAGTGGATGCTTCAATTGTGTTAGTAGCACGCTATCATCCTCATCTGTTGGTCAGTAGTTTGATGACCGCCAAGAAGTTTTTAGGCGATCGCCTGTTAGGAATTGTCATCAACGACATTCCCCCATCAGAGTTCACCACTGCTTCGGAGATCATTAAGCTGTATTTGGAAAATCTAGAGATTCCCGTTTTAGGGATGATCCCTAAAGACCGTATTCTTAATAGTGTTAGCGTTAGAGAAATCGCCAAAAGACTTGATGCTGAAGTCTTATGTTGCCAAGAGCATTTAGACTGGATGATCGAAAGTCTGAGTATTGGAGCGATGAACGTTAATTCGGCATTAGGCTACTTCCGTCAACGTGAAAACATGGCAGTAGTCACAGGTGGCGATCGAGCTGAATTGCAGATGGCTGCTTTGGAAACTTCTACTCATTGTTTAATTTTAACTGGTCGCATTCCCCCCAAAGAACTAATTATTGAACGAGCAGAAAGCCTAGAAATTCCTATTCTCTCAGTCGATACAGATACCCTAACTACGGTGGAGGTAATTGATGGTGCTTTTGGCAAAGTTCCGCTGCGAGAAGAGATCAAAGTCCGCCAAATTAAGCGTTTGATGCAGCAAAATTTTGATATTGATCGATTGCTTAAGTACTTGGGGTTAGAAGTAGTAAAATCAGTTTAGTTCAAAAACGAAAAATAATAAATTGCGGAATTTTTTCTGATGACGATAAATCTGAAAGTGCCAAGTATTGTATGTGATGGTTGCGTAACAACAATTAAGGATGCGATCCTGACTGCCGAACCAAAGGCTAAGGTTGACATAGATTTAGATACAAAACAAGTGAGTGTCGATACAGATGCTTCTGAGGCTTCAATTAAACAAGTGATTACTGCCGTAGGTCATGAGGTAGAGTAATCATTGAACATTGAACATTGAACAGTGAACAATTAATTAATTAGATAGGACTAGTAATAGTTATAAAGTAGCAATAAGCAAGCTTACTCTAGTTAGCTGTTTTGGCTTGTTGCTACTGGATTCTACCTAAGCCATGGTTGATTTAAAACCAATCGGTTGTGACACGCCCTATATATATCATTCAATTTTATTTAGCATCGTATCTCTTCCGTTTTGATGGAGAATTAGCTGGGAGACTTGCTCCGTATTATCAGTAATAAAAGTCAGTTGAGCATCTACTATCTTCAGAAAAAACTTGCTTGGCGATTCTGGGAAAATTTCCACAATGTCTTGTCCCGTCAGTTGAGTGTAGATGCGTTGTGAATCAGTTGTAATTGTCAAGATAAAATCTTGAACCTCTGGAGGGAGGGATGAAGAAGACTCAAATTTATATTTTCCGACATAATTTTCGTAAATAGTAGAATCGATTTTAATCGTCTCTCGTTGTTTTGGGAACTCATAAGGTTCGCCAAAAATAATAGCAGCTAGGTCTTTTTCTATCTTTGATATTGAAGATGTTACAAGATTGCTCAAAACTACAATAGTAATTTGTTCGTGGGGATATCGAGCCAAATGAGTTACAAAGCCATCAATACCTCCATCATGGGAAACTCGATGACGGTTGTATAAAGTGTCGATCATCCAGCCATAGCCGTAGTAAATTGCTTCGTTTTCATCGTCTGTGGGAACTTTAATGGTCTGGGCAAACATAGCATCAAGTGAAGCCTGACTTAGTACTGCATCGGTATTAAGAGATTGCGACCATTTATGGAGATCTTCCACGGTAGAATACAGCGCACCCGCACCTGCTGGTAGGGACATATCAATAAAGTCGGCATTTTGATATTCTTCCCCCGTGAAAATATAGCCAGCAGCTCGATTAGGTAAGATAGTTTCGTGGCTATCGTAACCAGAATTGTTCATGTCTAACGGTTCAAAAATATTTTCTTGCAAGTAATTGGCATAAGAAATACTTGAGACAGTTTCGATTACCTTAGTTAAAACTACATAGCCAGAATTACTGTAACTAAAGCGATCGCCTGGAGTAAAATCTAAGGGGCGATTACTAAACCAAGCTATTAATTCATCCAGGGTTATCGTGGTTCTTTTTCTTGACTCACAATCTTCAAAACTGGTGTAGTTGGGAATACCTGCTGTGTGGTTGAGTAATTGATGGAGGGTAATTTGTTCTCCTTGAGGATATTCAGGAAGATAAGTAGCAAGGGAATTATTGACATCAAGCAATTGTTGTTCTTGAAGCTTGAGGATTGCTGTTGCGGTAAACTGTTTGGTAATAGAACCTAGGCGAAACTTAGTCTGCGGCGTATTAGGAATACTATGTTCTAAATTTGCCATACTATATCCTTTACTCAACAACACCTCTGATCCACGACTAACCAGCACTGAACCCATGAAGTAGTTTGTTGATAAATATGCCTGTAAATATGTTTCTAGCTCTTTAGTTAGGGAAACCGAATCGCGATTCGTATCATTTAGTTTGGTCATAACCTTTATTTATTAGGTCAAGTGTTAGAAAAGCTGCCAATAAGATCTAGTTTTGGCAATCTCAACTCAGCTTTATTCTAAGAAAAGTAACTATAGCATTACCAAGCCCTTCGGGCTGAAGTCAGAAGTCAGGATTTAGAAGTCACAAAGGGCTTGCCCGCATGTAGTAAATAGCCCGAAGTTGGTATAAAGCCTCTTCATTTATGAAGAAGAAAAATTGAAATATATTCAGTGCTTGAATCCTCTGACTTCAGGCAGAGGTATAACTTCTGACTTCTGACTTCT
>JBCDDK010000228.1:0-5540 GCA_039180345.1 Cyanobacteria bacterium P01_G01_bin.39
GAAACCAACAAGACGAAGTCTTCGCAGCACTCGGAGCTTGCATCCGAGTGACCGAAGACCGCACTAGCTCACCGCGCCGCCTTCAGGCGCAAGACAAAGGACTTGTCCGCATGTACGCGCACCGTTGTTAATAGTTGATTGCTGATTGCGGTGTATCTTATTAATTCGAGAAAGGCTATATAAATAAGTAAAATAAATAAATTCTATTTAGTAAAAGCGAGATAAAGTCTAGCAAGACAATAAATAATAAGAATACTAATTAATTCTCTTATAAATATAGATAAGAGACTGAAATTCAAATATTTTCATCATCTTAATTTATCCAAAATTTAAAAATATCGCAATATTGCAAGTATTATAGTCATTCCTAATAGAAATCGCGAGCAAATATGTACTGTGCTGTACTGTACTTTACACTTTACTTGCCATTACCCTATTACCTCAAAAAGGCAAAGGGCTTGCCCCCATGTACTCATACCATAGGAAAATTAATTAGAACTACGATATTGGCGATCGCAATAATGATAAAACAAAGATTCTACAACATAACAAATGGATTGCTTTTAAGTTCATTTGTATATACACATTGGATTTTTGTAATATATTGCTAATGCTTTATGTCTTTAGATACTATTCATAATTAGTAATCGTAATTAGTAATTGATCAGATTATTTTGCTTGGTTTGATCGCTAATATCAAGATAAGTTAAAAAGTTGTTATTGAGCGAGACATTTCATCGATATAATATTTTCATCTACTATTTTAAAAATATTGAAATGCACAAGAGTTTATCATTGATACTTACTCTAAGTTGCTTTGCATTGGGTAACTTTTCAGTTTCAGGAGCAGTTACAGCACAAGAAATTTCAGCAGACGGGACAACTAGTACCCAAATAGATAGTGATGGTAATGGCAACTTTAATATAGACCAAGGCGATCGCGCTGGCAATAATCTTTTTCATAGCTTTGGCGATTTTTCTGTACCTACTAACGGTTCTGCGATTTTTAATAATGCTATAGATGTTTCTAATATCTTTAGTCGTGTTACTGGGGGAAATATTTCCAATATCGATGGTTTAATTCAAGCTAACGGCAGTGCTAATTTATTCCTAATTAACCCCGCAGGAATTATGTTTGGCAACAACGCCAGATTAGACATTGGCGGTTCATTTTTTGGTACAACTGCCGACAGTGTTTTGTTTGAGGATGGAGTCTTAAGTGCCACAGATCTTGATAATCCTCCTTTTCTAACCGTTAATGCACCAATTGGCTTAAACTTCCGTGATAATCCTGCACCTATTACTAATAGCTCTAACGCTTCGGCAGATTTTACCGATCAAAATCCTGATGTGACTTTTGATGATAATTTGTTTGGTTTAAGAGTACCTGATGGGAAAACTTTTGCTCTAGCAGGAGGAGATATTACAGCAGATGGTGGTGGAATAGTTGCAGTGGGCGGCAGAATTGAGTTAGGGGCAGTTGGAGAATCGGGGACGCTAGGGATAAATTTTGAGGGCGATAATATTAGCTTCAGTTTTCCTGATGATTTAGCCAGAGCAAATGTTTCTTTGATTAATAACGCAGGTTTTTTAGTATCTGGCAGTGGCGGAGGAGATATTACCATTACCGCCAACAATATTGAGATCCTGGAAGGAAGTGGCTTGTTTGCAGGTATTTTTGAAGGATTGGGTTCGGCTGATGCTCAAGCAGGAGATATTAACCTTCAGGCTAACGAAAGTATATTAATTGATGGTATTACGGAAGATAATGATTTTTCAGGAGTATCTAATGAAGTAGAAGCTGATTCATTAGGTAACGCGGGAACATTAACCATAACGGCAACCAATCTTTCTGTAACCAATGGCGCACAAGTAAGTACTAGTACTTTTGGATCAGGTAATGGAGGAAATCTGTCGATCAATACTACCGAATCAGTTTTGATTAACGGTGCATCAAACAACCCAAATGCTTTTACAGGAATTTTCAATCAAGTAATTCCTGGTGCTTTCGGCAATGCGGGAAATACAGAAATAAATACTCAAGATCTTTCTCTGGTTAATAATGCTCGCATTGCTTCTAGTACCTTTGGAATAGGTAATGGTGGCTCTATTGCGATTAATGCTAGTGAATTAGTTGCTTTAGAAAATAGTTTGATCTCTAGCAGTATTGATGATAGCGGCGTCGGTAATAGTGGCTCGATTGGCATTACTACTAAAAACCTTTCCTTGACTGATGGAGCAACCATTGATGTTAGTACTTTTGGATCAGGTAATGCACAGACAATTAATATTTCTGCTACCGAACAAATATTCCTAGCAGATAGCTTAGAAAATCCCTTTACTAGCATCAGTAACAACGTTGGATCTGGTGGCATTGGTAATAGCGGTGGAATTATTATTGACGCTAATTCTCTCTCAATAAATGATGGGGCGCAACTTCAGTCTGAGATTGATGGCACTGGAAACTCAGGAGAAATAATAATTAATGCAGATTTAGTGGAATTTTTGGGAAGAGATATCGAAGATGCTCCTAGTGGAGCATTTAGTTCAGTAGAACCTAATGGTGAAGGTAATGCAGGGGGAATAAGTATCACCGCTAACACGCTTTTGATTAGTAATCGCGCTCAACTGTTGAGTAATACTGAGGGAGTGGGAAATGCAGGAGATGTCAACCTGAATATAGCTGATGAGACAAGTCTTTTAAGCTCTAGTATTATTTCCGAGGTTAGTGCGCCAACAGAAACGATAGCTGGGGGATTTGGGTTAGGAGGGAACATCAATATCACCACAGGTACTTTGAACATTAAAGATGGTTCTTCTCTATTAGCTGACACAGAAAATGAGGGTAATGCAGGGAACATAAATATTGATGTTAAGGAGCAATTTGTTTTAGAGGGTGAAGGAAACCCATTTTCTGCCGATTTTGGCATTACTCCTAGTCAAATTTCAACCACAGTAGAACAACAAGCTATTGGAGACGGAGGTAGTATTACCATTTCAACTCCTTCTTTATTAGTGAAAGACAGTGCTTTTATCAGTGCTACTACCTTTGGACAGGGTACAGCAGGAATTGTCGACATAACAGCAGGATCAATTGAGCTTGAAAATGGCGCAGGAATCGTAGCAGAAACTACTTCTGGATCAGGTGGTAATATATTTTTGCAAATTGATGATAATTTAACCTTAAAAGAAAACAGTCTGATATCTGCACAAGCTTTTGGTGATGCTGATGGTGGAAATTTAACTATTAATACTAACTTTATTATTGCCTTCCCTAATGAAACACTAGGAGACGGTAGTGATATCGTCGCTAGTGCTGTAGATGGAGATGGAGGCAATATCAGCATTACAGCCGAGTCTTTACTGGGTATTGAAGAGGGAGAGGCGATAGAAGGAAACGGAACCAATGATATTGATGCTAGTTCAGATTTTGGTTTAGATGGCACAATATCTATTTTTACTCCCGATATTAATCCGATTCAGGGAGCAACCGAACTACCAAGCAACGTTGTCACCCCAGATCAGGCTGTAGCTCAAGCCTGCAATAATAATAACAATGTCAGAACAGCTAGTAGTTTTGTCATCAAGGGCAAAGGTGGGGTTCCGCCTGTACCCGATGCGCCGATGAATTCAGAAATGATTACGGTTGATGGCGCAACAGCAGCTAACTCAAGCCAGGGTTCTGCGATCTCAACTGGCATCGGCGATATTACTCTCGCTAGAGGGGTAATTAAAACAGCAGACGGCAGTATTATTTTGACCGCTACTCCTATTGCTGGTAATAGTTCAAGAGTGCCTAGCGGTTCGCCCAACTGTAGCTAGCATTGTCCCAGGTTTATAGAAATTCTGGGAAAGAGTGAGGTATAGTCATTCTAATTAATTGACCCACCTTCTAAGTTATCCTTTTTGGGTAGTAGGTAGTGGAGTGGATAGCGGGTAGAAGGTAGAAGGTAGTGGGTAGTAGTATTCACGCTTATCGTCTGGTTTCTATTTGGAATAACTATAAAACTGAGACGGGGAAATAGGTATATCAGCCTAATCCCTAATTCCTAATCTCTAAAACAGACAAATTATGTACCTTAACAATTTGACAAAGGCGAGAGTGGGTTCTGCATGTAAGGCGCTTTGCCACGCCGCATCTAGCGCTATATTTCATTCAAAAAATTTTTCTTGAGTAATCTAGGATTAGCTATCAATGCTTGAGCAATATATTTTGTGAGTAACTTATCATCAATCCGCGATAAATTAAAGCTATTTTGCTGCTGTTGATATTGATTATTAACTAAACTATAGCAACTCTCATTCATTTTAATGCGGTACAGTCCAAACCTTGTTTTTTGTTGATTGTGAGGGCGTAATTTTGAGGTTTCCTCAAAATGTTGACCGCCCGAATAGTTGATTGTTAATTGCGGTGTACCTCACTAATTCAAGAAAGGCTATATAAATCTCTAATTGATTATTAATCTAAACTTGCTGTACTTTATAATTTGGGTGTTGGTGAATCAAGGTATGAAAATTAGATCCATTTGCTTGAAACAAATTTCTTAAAGGCTAAAGGCTAAAGGCTAAAGGCTAATAGCTACGAACAGAAACACTTTATAAGTCATACACAAAATCACCAACGCCATAATTTGCTTGTTACTCCGTATAATAGTCTAGTGCATCATTTACCATCTCCTATTAAGCAGCAACTTACTTTAATTCAGCTAGCAGATTCTTTTTTTCCTTCAGGATCATATACTCTCTCCCATGGTTTAGAATCTCTAGTCCAACACAATAAGATCCATAACCCAGAAAGTATCAGCTCTTTTTTGCAAATACTGCTACACCATAAAATAGCGCCCTGTGACCTGGTAGCTTTGATTCATGCTTTTAATGCCAGCACAGAACAAGATATTGATCAGATTAAACAGGTAGCCATACAACTATATGCTCAGACTTTGATTGAGACTACCCGCAAAACTCAACTTCAAAATGGACGGGCATTACTGATGGTGGCGCAGTCTACTTGGCAACACCCACAGCTAGAAGCTTTAGATCGACAACGCGCTTTAAAGCAATTTCATTGTCTTCATCCTGTCGTGTTTGGTGTCGTCGGCAGTATTGCTGGCTTAACCGTTACTAATACAGCGATCGCTTTTTTACATGGCTTTGTTACGGGAGTATTAGGTGCTGCTATTCGCTTAGGAAGCTTAGGTCATCTACAAGCACAACAGATACTTCTAGAATTATCAACAGATATAGAAACTGCATACAATACTGCATCTTTGATGAAATTAGATGAGATGTGGTCTTGTACTCCCACCATTGACATAGCTCAAATGCGCCATAGTAAATTAAATAGCAAACTGTTTGCCAATTAAATAAGTAAGTGGGTGTAATTCGATATGAGATGGTCTATTTTGGGATTAGAGATTAGAGATTAGAGATTAGAGATTAGAGATTAGAGTGTGTTGCGGCCATTGAGCGCACTTCGGCCCATTGACGCTCTCTAGGGCTTGCGACCAATCAGATTACTGCAACCATAGGGAAGGTATTCC
>JBCDDK010000229.1:0-5539 GCA_039180345.1 Cyanobacteria bacterium P01_G01_bin.39
CAGTTATTTAACACTTGATAACAAAGCATTTTCGGATAAGAATCTAGTCATCTAAATAAAAAAATAATATTAAAATTTTATATTTGTATTGATAATAATTCTCAGTTATTTTGATATTCTATATCATAAGTGATATTCACAGTATATTTCCAAGGTAAAGTGATAAAATTCTTACAAACTAGTTCTCGCAAACTTATGGGTGCAACGGCTTTGAGTGCAGTCGTAATTCTGACTGGGTGCAACTCCACTCAAAGCGAAAACACCAACCAAACAACAGGTGCAGAAGAAACTACCGCTCAACCCGCAGCAGGTGATGATGGAAAACCACAAGTTGTCGCTTCCTACAGCGTCATCTGTGACATGGTAGAAAATATTGGTGCTGACATAATTAACAGCAATTGTTTAATAGACTACGACCAAGACCCCCACACCTACGAAGCCAAACCCTCAGACCGTAAAGCAATTGAGGATGCAGATGCAGTCTTTTATGCAGGGTTAAATTTTGAACCTTCCATTGTCGAGATGTCGGAAGCGACCGAAACTCCTGCACCAAAAATTGCTCTCCACGAACAAGCAACTGCAAATGTGATTCAAGTTGAGGAAGAAGGAGAAACAGAACCAGATCCTCATGTTTGGCACGATCTTGATAATGGTAAAGAGATGGTGAAGTTAATCGGCGATACTCTAGCTCAGATCGACCCAGATAATGCTGATACTTACAAAGCTAATGTGGAATCATATAACGCTAAATTAGACCAACTCGATGGTTGGATCGAACAGCAAATTGCTTTAATTCCAGAAGACAATCGTAGGTTGGTTACAACTCACGATGCGATGAGCTATTATGCGAGAGCTTACGGCTTAACAGTAGAAGGAACATTATTGGGATTTACTACAGAAGAACAACCCAGCGCAACTAAGGTTAAGGAACTCTCTGAGGAAATTAAATCAAAAGGCGTTCCTACTGTTTTTGCCGAGTTAACGGCTAATGACGAAGTATTAGAAGTAGTTGCTAAAGAAGCAGGGGTCGAAGTTACACCAACACCCTTAATTGCTGACGGTATCGGTGCCAAAGGAACTCCAGAAGGAAGTTACACTGGTATGGTTGAGCATAATACTTGCATTATCGTCAAAAGTCTTAGCGATGGAGAATGTCAGCCGTTTGAGGATTCTTAGGGTCGTTTCAGGGACTTCCAATAGATAAAATATCCGACCATCGGTTCAGTCTTGCGGGCTGAACCGCCAGTATAATATTTTTCATCTGTACCTCGCAGATAATTGTGTTTTTTATGACAATTGGCGGGCATTCTGACTTACTCAATTTTAGATTGCCGATCTGCGACCGTCTAAAATCGGTTTACAGCTGCGGGACAGCGTCGGATTTACACCGAACTTTCCCCCTTAAGTCTGATGGCTGATCCCCATCAAAACCAATTAGTTAATTTGAGATTGAAAAACAGATTAGCATATTTAATCGATGAATTAATATTATTAAATTACATAGCGTTCTATTATCGAAACAATCCTTTTCTAGAAAGCTCTAAATTATCCCTACCGCAACATCAAAGCTACTTGTTTGGCGAAATAAGTTAAGATTAAATCTGCCCCTGCCCGTTTCATACTAGTCAGAGTCTCTAAAACTACTTTCTTTTCATCAATCCAACCTTGTTGTGCAGCAGCTTTCACCATTGCATATTCCCCACTAACGTTATAAGCAGCAACGGGTAAGTTGGTATATTCCTTGATACGACGAATAATATCTAGATAAGCTAAAGCTGGTTTGACCATTACCATGTCTGCACCTTCAGCAATATCTAGGGCTACTTCTTTAATTGCCTCTTGACTGTTAGCAGGATTCATTTGATAGGTTTGTTTGTCGCCAAATTGGGGGGCAGATTCTAAAGCATCGCGAAAAGGTCCATAATAAGCAGAAGCGTATTTAGCGGAATAGGCTAAGATTCCAACATTGAAGTAGCCAGCAGCATCTAAACCTCGACGGATTGCTCCCACTCTTCCATCCATCATATCGGAAGGGGCTACTATGTCTGCTCCTGCTTCTGCTTGGGAGATTGCTTGTTTTACTAAAACTTCTACCGTTTCATCGTTCAGAATTATGCCATCTTTGACTATGCCATCATGACCGTAGGTAGAAAAAGGATCGAGTGCCACATCAGTAATGACGGTAATTTCAGGAATTTCTTGTTTAATTGCTTTTATCGTACGCTGTACTAAACCATTGGGATTATAGCTTTCTGTACCTGCATTATCTTTCTTGTCATTAGAAATCAGAGGAAATAGTGCGATCGCATTTATCCCCAAATTAGCAGCATCAGCTATTTCTTTGAGCAGTAAATCAAGGGAATAACGATAAATTCCTGGCATCGAAGAAATCTCTTCTTGTTGATTATCCCCTTCCATGACAAACACGGGATAGATTAAATCGTTAACGGTTAATTGGTTTTCCCGCACCATGCGGCGTAAAGATGGGGTGCGACGGAGGCGACGAGGACGATTAGTTAAATGTTGATTGGTAAAAGTCATAAAGCCTATGTGAAAACTCGCCAATTAAGATGATAATCATTATTATATAGTGAGAAAGAGAATCATTATCATTTATTTTTCGCGAGTGAAATTACCCGAATATATCGACCTAGCGATTATTGGTGCAGGAGTTCAGGCTCTTACTTTAACCACCCACCTGTTACAAAAAAGTGTAAAACATTATCGTAAATTCTTAGTCTTCGATCCCAGTCAAACCTGGCTGAGTCAGTGGCAGCAACAATTTGCAGCACAACAAATTCCCTATCTTCGTTCTCCCGCCGTTCATCATCCCGATCCCAACCCCCATCAATTGAGAACCTTTGCGGAAAATAGACACAGTGAATTGTTTCCTCCTTATGACAGACCAGGAACAAAGCTGTTTAATGATTTTTGTGATGAAGTAATTCATCGCTGGAAGTTAGCCGATAAGGTTTATCCAGCTAAAGTAATCCAGATTTTACCAATTGAACGTGCTTCTCGTTCTCGATTTCAATTAGTTTTAAATACGGGAGAAACTATTGTTGCTCGTAGAGTTGTATTGGCTACTGGTAGTGGCAAAGTACAACTTCCCCATTGGGCAGAGAAAATTACCTCAGATTACCCCGCAGATAGATTGTGTCATTCACAACAGGTCAATTTAAACCGACTCAATTTAACGGGAGAGCATATTTTAATCGTTGGTGGTGGCTTAACTAGCGGACATTTAGCCAAAGGTGCGATAAATTTGGGTGCAACTGTTACTCTAATGACTAGAAAACAGTTACAGTCAAAAATCTTTGATGCAGATCCTGGTTGGCTAGGACCAAAATATCTTAAAGATTTTCACGCCGAAACCGATTGGGATATTCGTTACCAGCAAATACAGCAAGCCCGTAATGGGGGGTCGATGACTCCCGACATGATGCTGCAATTAAACCAAGCAGCTAATGAAGGCAAAGTGAGGATAGATGAATGCTGTCAAGTCAGGGATGCACATTGGCAAGATGATCTTTGGCAGGTTAGTTGTCACGACGGTAGCAAGCATCAGTTTAACCGTATCTGGTTAGCTACTGGCACGAGATTCAATGTTAAAGAACATCCCTTATTACAAGAAGTACTAAAGACTTACACCACAGAAATAGTTAACGGTTTACCCATACTAGACGAACATTTACGTCTGCCCAAGTCCAACTTTTTTATTATGGGTGGTTTGGCTGCTTTACGAATTGGTCCTGTTGCCAGAAATATTGGTGGTGGGAAAATGGCTGCGAGGCTTATTGTTCCAGCAATTGTTAAATCTAGTTTGGCGATCGGGTGATTTTTTTAGTTGAAGAGGCGATCGCCAATATGAATTTCAATATTATTATCCTGATAACAGCCAGGTTCAACTAGAGTCAGATCTGCTGATATTTTACCTTAAAAGTAATTGCTTGAGTTGGCTCGATCATGTGCCGCACGAGGTTCCTCGCAAAAGGTCACTAAATTCAACAAGATCACTATAGATCGTCAAAGTTTTCATTTTTGGCTAAAGTTTTAATCTCTTGTTGCAACATTGCAATTAGTCTGTCAATTTCTGCTGGTGGTTGAGGAGCTTGTATTAAAAGTTTTAGATCTTTGAAGATACTTGACTCAAGTAATGCTGAAGGTGGTTTCACTTCATCAATAACCTTTTTCATCTCTACCATGCTCGATTCAAATTCACCTAACAGAAATCGATATTTTTGAAACTTTAATTGTTCTACTAAAGAATTATTGAGAGATAAATTAAGTGCTTTTTGCCATAAGTCATGGGCTTTTATCAGCGATTGGAGTGATCGCATATCTAAGCTTGTAGAACATTGATAATTTTCTTGGTAACTTCTGCTAATTTTTCTGCTTTCAATTGACCTATTTTATAAATAATAATTTTGCGATCTGCGGTAAATATTCGGTTTGGTCTGATGTTGCTATTTTTATTTAACCCACCATTACTAAAGTCAGCATTGGTAATAGCAATGGAATATAAATCTTTGATATTTTGACTGGTGATTTGGCAAAGAATCAGATCATCGCCTGAAAGATTAGCAACAACTAAAGCGGGACGACGTTTTGTTTGAGTAAGATCGGAGAAGCGGTCAGACCCCGCGTCGCCGTCAGGCGCAAGGGAACGCTGACCAAGACAGGAAAAGGAACTACAACTACATCGCCTTTTACAAATCTTGCCATGCTTGATCTTCCTCTGGGGCAAGCCAATCTTGAGCAAGTGCAGCTTCTGATAACAAAGTTGTTTCTAACTGTTCTACTTGAGACGTATCCTGAACAGATTTAACAAATTCTAGAACCTTTGGTAATAAAGAGTTGGGGACTTGATCTAGTTCCCTTACTATTATTTCTTTCTCGTTCATAGGTTTTTATCTTATGGACAGCTTATCCTTTAAATTTTAATGCTTAAAATACTTTGATCGGAAATTTAGGATAGAAAAAAGGGTAGATTATTGTCATTGTTTGAGTAAAATACGGTAGATATATTCAATCACTTTTTCGATAATTATAGCGAGCTTGTAGAAAATAAACGCGATCCAAAGGCTACGGGTCGCGTCTTAATCGCTTGCTCTAAATGTGCGGAGTGATAGAGCGATCTCGTTTAACTTATATCAATTCTAGAAAATCATCCAAATCTATTTTTGCTTGTTTCAAAATTTTAGCTAGAGTAGTTCTTTTTACTGGCTTATGCGCTGGTACGGTTATCTTAAGAGTTTCGTCTGTTAGCTTTTTTTCTAATCTGATGTGACTACCTTTTTGACGAGCGACCCTGGCGAATTTTATTCGCCCAAGGAACGCGCGAGTGTTGACGAACAACTGTCCAATTATCTCTTTCTAAAGCCTTAATAATCTTTCTATAGGAAAGACTGGGAACTTTACTCATATAACTAATTCCCGAACAATCGCATCTTCGTTATCGGTAGCTTCTTCTATTGGTTCGAGATAAAGTTCAATCGCTTCTTGGATATTGGCTAAAGCCTCATCAATATTATCCCCC
>JBCDDK010000230.1:0-5526 GCA_039180345.1 Cyanobacteria bacterium P01_G01_bin.39
GCACTGATTGATCTGTTGAGATTGGGTAAAGGTTAAGGGACAAAGGCGAAAGTTTGCCGCATGTAAGGTTAAAGGATTGATTGATCTGTTTTCTTGCCTTATTCAAACTACTGATTTCCCGTTGTTTTGCGTAACGTCAGTTATTAAAGAAGTAAACAACACAGCTTTTGAAATAGTTGATAGATAAGGATTTGAAAAATCCAATTTTTCAATTAAATTTGTAAATCATAAATTAATTAATCTCCAAACGGCTTAGGGCTTAGAGCTTAGAGCTATCTCAACAGACACATCTTCTTAACCCAAACTGATGTTAAATAGACATCAAGATACTATTTAAGTAAAATTACTTATTAAATTAAATATTTTAATCACTAAAAAATTATGGTGGAGCCACAGGTAACTATTGTCGTCTCTCCTAGAGAAAGATTTAGCTTTGCTCGCGAATCTCTGTCCAGCATTTACCAGCATACTCAAACACCTTTTAAATTAGTTTATGTTGATGGTAATTCTCCTAGCTCAGTAAAACGGCATTTGCGGCAAGAAGCTCAATCCAAAAACTTTCACCTGATTCGTACTAATTATTATCTCGCTCCCAATCATGCCCGAAATATTGGTTTGGCTCATGTCGATACCAAATATGTAGTCTTTGTCGATAACGATGTGATAGTTTCCCCTGGTTGGTTATCTCATCTAGTAGAATGCGCTGAGACAACCGCAGCGGCGGTAGTTGGTCCCTTGATGTGCCAAAAGATGAGCGCAGACGAGCCGTTGCACGAGATTATTCACTTTGCTGGTGGCGAATCTCATGTTTTTTGCGACGTAAAAGGTAGAAGGCGGTTGCGCGAAAAAATGTATTTACAGGGTAAGCATATTACAGATGTAAGCGATCGCCTAAAACGTCAACCCACAGAATTAGCTGAATTTCATTGTATATTGGTACGTACTGCTGTATTCCAGCAGCTTGGTGGCAAGTTGGATGAGCAAATGCTGAATACGAAAGAGCATCTGGACTTTTGTCTGGAGGTAGCTCAATTAGGAGGTGAGATTTATTTTGAACCGAACTGTATTGTCACCTATGTCCCAGGACCGCCTCTCAAGTTAACCGATGTCCCTTACTACATGCTGCGCTGGAGCGATGCTTGGGTAGTTAAAAGTTTAAATCGCCTTCGAGATAAGTGGAGTCTGGCAGAAGATAGTTATTTTACCAATCGCTATCGGGGTTTGGGCTGGCGACGCACCGAAACTTTGATTCAGCCTCTAGTTCGTTTACTTACCCTGGGCAGAATGAGTGGGTTTCTTCAACGTCGCTTTATTTCTGTAGATAAAAGATTAAATCGCTATCTAACAGATCGCTATGAGCGCAGATCTCAGCATGAATGAAACTATCTATACTCCCCAAAGTAAGTTAAGACATCCACGAAAACTATTGCAGTTGATGTGGCTTGATCTATTGGCTTCTCGTGAACTAGCTTGGCAATTGATGTTGAGAGATATTAAAGCCCAATACCGCCAGTCGTTTTTAGGTATTGCTTGGGCATTTATGCCGCCAATCGTGATGGCGCTGGGATTAACTTGGGCAGGAGAGTCTGAGGTGATTGCTATTAGCGCCACGGATTTACCCTATCCTGCTTACGTAATGTTTAGCACTAGTTTGTGGCAAACCTTTGTCGAGGCGTTACAAGGTCCTGTACAGGCTATAAGTAAAGCCAAGGCTATGCTGTCGAGGGTTAATTTTCCCCGCGAAGCGATTATTCTGGCAAAGTTGGGAGAGGTCTTATTCAACTTTGGCATTAAGCTGATTTTGATTATTGGTTTATTTATTTGGTTTCGTATTCCTGTGGGTTGGAGCGTTATTCTCGCCCCCGTAGCATTGATGCATCTGATACTACTTGGCACTTGGTTGGGAATGATGCTAGCCCCCCTGAGCATGCTGTATCAAGATATCAATAAAGCACTGACCATGATTACTGGATTTTGGTTGTTTATTACCCCCGTAATCTATCCCCTACCTGAAACTGGCAGTTTTAAGACTCTAGTACGTTTAAATCCCGTTACGCCTTTGCTGATTACTACTAGGGAGTTAGCCACCACAGGAATTTTAACCCAAGTAACAGGCTTTTGGCTAGTTAGCGCGATCGCCATATTGGGTTTATTACTAACCTGGATCGCTTTTCGGTTGGCAATGCCGTTTGTAATTGAAAGAATTAGTTCCTGAAATGAATCAGCCATTAGTTTCCGTTATTATTCCTTGCTTTAATGCTAAACAATTTTTGTCAGAAGCAATTGAGAGCATCCTGGCACAGACCTATCCCCGAATTGAAATTATCGTCATTGATGATGGCTCAACAGACGATAGTTTAGAAATTATTAAAAGCTATGGCGACCGCCTTATTTGGCGAACAGGAGCTAATAAAGGGGGGAATTATGCGAGAAACCTGGGTTTTACATTGTCCCAAGGTGAATATATTCAATATCTAGATGCTGATGATTATTTGCTGCCTGAAAAAATAGCCAAACAGGTTCGATGTCTGCAAGAGAGTGCAGCAGATGTAGTTTATAGCGACTGGCAACACTTGGTTCATCAAGCCGACGGTAGCAGTTTTCTCGATGCAATCAGAATTTGTGGTCCTAAAACAGATTTTCTGGAATCTTTACTGGCAAATGAGCGCTGGTCTAATCTGACACCGATCTTATTTTCTCGTGAGATAGTCATTCAGTCTGGAGGATGGGATGAAAGCTTAACTGCTGCTCAAGATCGAGATTTTTTAATTTCAGTTGCCCTTACCAAAGCCAAATTTGTCTATCAACCAGGTTGTGATTCTATTTACCGCATTCCCAATCGACCCACAGTTTCCTCTGGCTGTAGACTACGTTGGTTTAAAGCTCACTGTTTAGTGATGGAAAAAGCCGAACAAAAGTTGCTGGCTCTTAATCAGCTAAATTCTCGATATAAAAAAGCCTTGGCTAGAGCTTATAGAGCGATCGGCAGAGAATATTTATATTACTATTACGATCAATCAGAATTGGACAAATATCGCACTTATGCCGCAATTTTAGAGAAAATTATTGCCCTTAATCCCCAGTTCTTTGGGGAGATTGATAACCTGCTGTACAAGATATGTCTATGGTTGTTTGGCTACAAAACTGCTGAAAAAATAGCTTATCTTGTCAATCAGCAGAGAATTACACCTACTAAGAAAATAGAGCTATTGATTACTGCCGATTAAACTATTCTCAGCAGCAACTTACCTCTTCTTACTCTAAGTAGACAGGCGAAATAATTTATCCTAAAGGATACCGCTTCGCATATAGGACTCGATGTGAAATTTTACGATCAATCCCCAATCCCTAATCCCCAGTCCCCAATCCCCAGTGCCTAATCCCCAATCCCTAATCCTTAAAATAGAGCATCTTATATTTTACGATTACTTAAATGTTAAACGAAATGACTATAAAAACCTTTGTCCCACCTCTAAACCAACAATCATCAGACAAAGATTTAGTTGTCTCCATTAACAATGTTTCCAAGAAATTTTGCCGTAATCTCAAGCGATCGCTTTTTTATGGCATTAAAGATATTGCATCGGAATTAACAGGGAGACAAAGGCAAAGTCAAACATTGCGATCGCAGGAATTTTGGGCATTACAGAATATTAGTTTTCAGCTCAGGCGGGGGGAAGCTGTAGGCTTAGTTGGCTCTAACGGTGCCGGGAAGAGTACCTTACTGAGAATCATCAGTGGCTTGATTAATCCCGATACTGGTTCAGTCAGAATCAAGGGGAGAGTTGCACCTTTGATTGCCTTAGGGGCGGGGTTTAACCCTGTGTTAACTGGTAGAGAGAATATTTACGCCAATATGTCAATTTTGGGGTTAACAACTCGGCAAATCCGCCAGAAATTTGATGCTGTAGTCGATTTTGCCGAAATTTGGGACGCAATTGATGCTCCTGTGCAGACCTATAGTTCTGGAATGGCAGCCAGATTGGGTTTTGCCTGTGCAATTTATGTAGAACCAGAAATTTTGCTAATCGACGAAGTATTAGCAGTAGGGGATATTAAGTTTCGCATGAAGTGCTACAAACGTTTAGCTGAACAACGCCAAAAAGGAACAGCTTTTATTTTAGTCTCCCATAATTCCCATAACATTTTAAATATCTGCGAATCGGCAATTTATCTGCGTCAGGGAAGCTTAGTTGCGGTAGGAGAAAGCGAAGCGGTAATTAATCGCTATGAATCAGATTTGGGTTTAAATGGAGTCGAAGCCGCAATGGGACGACTAACATTACCCCCCAAACCCAAACACCTAAGCATGGGAATAGATATTACCACTCTGTGTTTTAAAGACGAAGCTGGTAATATGCTGCAATACCTAACTTCAGGTTCAACCGCTTATTTTGCCATCGAATGTCAGGCAAATATTGCAGTAGATAATCTCAATTTAGGGGTCAAAATCAGAGCTGTATCGGGAGAAAACGAGATGGTGCTGTATTTAACCTCGAAGAGCGATAATCACTTGTTTAGCATTAAACCAGGTAAGATCGAACTTCAGCTACAGTTGACAACATTAGGTTTAGTTCCAGGAGTTTACAACGCCAAAATTTATCTTAAAAGTGGAGTTTGTTCTTTTGATGTAATTGAAACCTTTCGATTTACCGTCAAATCAGAACGAGCTATGAGCAATTGTCTATATTATCAACCCCGTAATTGGCACGTAAAACAACTATAAACAACGTGAGTTCGGCGATTTAATAAACGCCTGATTTATTAATTACTCAGTTCGGATTTATTAGTTGTACCAAGCAGTAGCGTGGCAAGCTGCCTTGAGCGGCGATTTGAGCTGTGCAAGCAGGAAACTGAACGAAATTTAGTTTTGGTTCAAAGAAGTTCAACGTCATAGGTGGTCAAATATCTCTGTAATCTAAATCACAAAGATCTTCAAATTTTATAGCTGCTAAATATTCAGCTAGATTTTCTCAAGTTAAATAAAAAGTCTATGAAGCCGTTTCTAAAACATAGACGATAAAATTTACTGATGTTATCAAAGTAGAACCGTAAAGAACACCAAAGTAATTCAAAATATTTCTGAGTTAATAACCTCTCATCTGTGCAGAATCACTTAGCTTACAGTGCAATTTTACTTTGCCTTTAATTATTTCTACTATTACTAATTTTCTCTAAAATTATGACTACTAATAACATTTTTGATCACAATATTCTCAGTGGAGATTTAACTCCTAGTTTAGTTCCTGAATTAGGACAAGAAAATATATCACTCAATCTTACTTCACAACAAAGCAGTTTTATCAACCCCTTAACTCAAGAAATATCTTTAACCGAACCAGAAATTATAACCAAGCAATTTGAAAATAATCTTGATAATAATTCAGCTCGACTTTATCCAATCAAGCAGCATAAATAGCAAGATCCCTCAAGCGGTTAAACAAAGGACGAGGAACTTTTATGATGTCAGTAGAATTAGATGACATGGAAAAAGTGCTAGCCCAGAGAAATCGGCGCACCAGAGCC
>JBCDDK010000231.1:0-5519 GCA_039180345.1 Cyanobacteria bacterium P01_G01_bin.39
AATGGCAATCAAACCCTACCTATCGTCAGAGATGAGGCGGGTAATCCTATCAAACAGAATAATAAGCCCGTTTTAGTTGAGGGAGCAATTTCAGTAGGAGCTAATTATACTGAAAGTAATGCCAGTGCTATTAAAAATAAATACATCGGCGTAATTCCGCCTCAAGTAATCGAAGAATTATCAGTAACCGTACCCTCTCACCAAACATTGATTGACGAGGCATTGACTGCTAAGGGTGCTAACTTAACTACCGCAGTCAATTTTAATCCTCAACAAAATCCTATAAACAATCAATCCGACTGGGAGCGATTATTCCCCGCCCCAGGAACTCAAGAGCAACCTACAGTAGTGAGGATAAGTAATGGAGGTTTAAATATTCCCAACGGCATCGATCTCGCTCACACTGTAATTATTGTCGAGCAGGGAGATATTAACTTTAATGGCAGCGGACATAATTTTGATAATGTAGCCTTAATCGCTCAAAATGGCTCGATTAATCTGGCTTCAGTTCAGTCAGACGATCTATCGGTGTTTGCTACGGGAAATATTAATATCAACAGTGATGCAAGATTTGGGGGAGACACTTTGATTGCTATGAATAATGGCAATGGTAGTCTTCACTTTGATGGAGCAACTACTACTCTGGATTCTAGTAGCAATTTGAGAGTTGTTTCCCAAGGAAATATTATTTTCAATTCTCAGACTGATACCAGAGGTGATTTTACCGCTGCTAAAGACTTTACTGCCAATGGAAGAACTAGTTTAATCGGTTCGATTCAAGTCAAAGGAAATATTACATTTAATGGTGGTGTAGATATTATTTCTGGTTTTGATTCTTCTGATATTACTAATGGTGCTAATAATGAAGATATTATCTATCAGTTTGTTAATACAGATAAAAGTGATTTTGGTGCTAACTTTTATACATCTGATGAAGTAGAAAAAGATTATATAATTGACAATCTACATAATTATCAGTACGAAAAAGATTTTCTTGATTCGACTAGCAATTTGGATACAGAAGCTGAAGAAGTTTATCGCTTTTTCAATACTGAAACAGGAACACATTTTTACACTACAGATTTAGTGGAAAGAGATAGTATTTTAGAAAACTTATCTCATTTCTCTTATGAAGGAATAGCTTTCTTGAGCTATAAAACTAAGGTACAAGATTCTGTTCCCATGTATCGCTTCTATGAAAGTGAGACTGGTATTCACTTTTACACTTCTGATTGGGAAGAAATAGTTGCATTGAGAGATAACTTTGATAGGTATATCTTTGAAGGAATTGTTTACTACGTCGTTCCTTTTAAGACTGCTGAAGCAGACAACTAAATTTAAACTAAAAATACTTGTTGAATTTGAAAATATGTGGAAAATAGAATTACTAATACTATAGAAAAGGCTAGCAAATTATTGGAAACTCTCAAATAAGCGTAAATAGTCACTTTCAGATAGTGTTGTATTGTAGAGCCAAACACAGTGACTATTTATTTCGGAAGGGAAACGATGACGGACGTAGAGATTATTATTCATCCTGCAATTCTCACATACCATTTTTCAGTTAACTAGACAATACCCTACTAATTTTGGAAATTACTAAGATCCATAACAAGTAGTTTATTGTAAAAAAATGTTACAAAACCACGAGTAATACATAAACGCACAGGGTTTTATTTAAGTAATAAATATAGGACAAATTTCAATAACAAGGAATTTGATTCGATATTAAATGTTCTAACACTTAATGACAGTTCCTCCAGAATTTGCTTTGGTTCGATACAAAGCAGCATTAAAAGCTCTCAAAAAACCATCATTGTCTGAGGCGTAAGCTCTAGAACTTTTATCGGCAAGAGATTGGCTTCAGTTAGCCCTGAGTTCGCAGATTCCAGTTTCAATCAGTACCCTTACTAAAATAGTCAAATTAGATTCTCAATTACGTAAACAAGCTTACAAAATAAATGAAGTCATCAATTTAGTAGACTGGAGAGCTAGTTCTCCTAGCCCTAAAAAGGATTGGTGGTGGCATCTAGTAGTGATCGCCTTTTTTCCTGGATCACCAAAACTGTGCAAGACCCTGTTTATTCCTAAAATTTACAACTTTAGTTATTGCTTTTTCGCAACAATTGTAGGTTAATTCTCAATAGTTTGACCAATTCTCAATAAAAACCGAGCCTAATTCACGCGCTCGCCCTAGCCCAGATTCTCTCGTTGATTCGAGTTCCGAATATTATGATTATCGGTACTTGAATTCATTAAAGTATAAATTTGTTTTATTTTTTTGGGAGTGACCCTAATAATGCTAATTACCATATATTTATCGGCACACAGGTACGTACAATTGATAATTCCATTAGCTAAATAATACGATTCATACTATTGCTATGCAATTTTTTGAGGTTAATATAACTCCTTAATTTATAAATCTTTGTCACCCTCAAATCAGATCTTATAATTACAATAAAACTACATCCAGATATAAATAAAGCTATGGCTGATGGGATTAAAGGAAGCCAACCTCCTACGATAAATATTTTCCAACACAAACCATAAAGAACTACCAAAAATATTCCAGTAATTAAGATTCTATTAAGTGGTTTTGAGAAACGCCAGATGATTAATCCCCCCGTAAACGACCACAACCAAATAAAACAGATATCTCCCCATAGGGGAAGCCACCATATTAGAGGTCGATTATCTTCTACAGCACTTATAATTTGACTCACCGCATGAGCATGAACGCATATACCTCGCATTTCACCATAGGGTGTATCGTGCAAATCCTGAACGCTAGCAGCAGTAACACCAATTAAAACAACTCGGTCTTTAATTAAACTTAGATCGAAATTATTATTTTGATTGAGAATATCTCCCACACTAACTTGTCGAGTAATTCTTTGAGGATCGCTAGTATGACGATAATTAATTAATACTTGGTTTCCTCGTGAATCCAAGTTTTGATATCCTCCACTATGTTTTTGTAATCTTTTGGTAAGAAGGGAATCGAATTGCCAATTATTTTCTGTTGTCGAAACTGTAATTCCTTTCGCCTCAAAATAAAGATATATCAATTGCCAAGCAAAGGAGAAAGGAGATTGACAAATTTCTGATTGATTTTCACTAGAACGAGATAAAAGATAGCGTCGAACTGTATCGTCTGGAGGATTAAACTCGCGGTCATCATATAGATCGACGAAACCAATTTGTGTCTTCGGAATTGAAGGTGGAGGAGCAATAGGATCGATTCCCCTAGCATCAAAAGCACAGTTAGCGATCAGTTTTTTGGGCGTAGTTCAAAAATGGGGTGTTTTGGGTAACAAACACAGGCGAAATTAAGCCAAGTTTGAACCTGGCTGACAGAACAGAAGTATTCTTATAGAAGCTTAATTTTCAGGCGCGTTGAAAAAGCTCAAACCCTAACATTTCTAGCCAATGAGGATGTTTTTCACCTGTCATCAATTCGGCTGGACTTTTTCCAACCCGTTCCGGCTTTCGGCTTTCGAGGAAAGTGCGATGATTGAGGAAAAATTGCAACAATTCAAGATAGTCTGAACCAAGATGTTTTCTAAGATGGAAATAGTTTCTGAGTCGAGAATTGAGGTTCTCAACTAATGATTTGTGTGCTTTGGTTTCCCTTATTAAGAGTTCATCAATCACGAAATCCATCAATTCCATTCGGTCTGACCAACTTGCTCCAGCCAAGCAGAGGATGTCCATTCTTAACCAATAGACTAATATTTTGACATCACTCGCTAAATTAAGCCACTTATGTTCATTTTCAAGAGCTTTAATAAACTTAGCTGATAATGGGCTACTTATAAGCCCTAAATTAGTCTTTTCCATCTGAGCCTGTAATTTTTCTCGTTGAGTGGTTGCACCCTGAGCTTTTTTGGCTAAATTACGGCATAAAGTAGTCGCTTGGTCTAAAATGTGCCAAACATCGCCTTGGCAGACTTTGTCTTTCCATAAAGCCTTGTGTGCTGCTCGAATCCCCTTGCCAGCATCGGCTATGGTGTAATTTGGGTCTAGTCCCTGTTCGATAGCTTCTAATAAATACCAGCCCCAGGTATCTTCATCTCGGTGTTGGGCTTCTTGAAGAAGGAAACAGTAGCTAGACTCATTATCTACTCCTGTCAATATGGGATGGTTACTCTGATATAGCTCATCAAGTGATGCTACTTCTATTGGGGACAAATCAGTAGATTTGTTGATTTTTCTGGCACCTGGCACAACTTCTTTGAGTCGCTGATGAACTGTGCCAATACTGATAGGATAATCGAACAAATCTCTTAATAACGAGACGACACCCCGATAAGAGCTATGGCAAATGAAGATCAGCCCTAAAATCAGCTGAAATACCCATTTTTTAGTAACTGGGAGATGATATAAAACTTGCTCGTCTTTTTCTTTCTTCTCAAAAGCTTGATTCAAGGCTGTTTGAGCGATAGACTTCTGTTTGTAGAGAAATTTCCGACTTACCTGTTCATTCCTCGCTATATGACTAACTGGCTCTTGTTTAGAGAGAAAGGGCTTGCCCGCATCTACTTTAACTGCTAATTCTTGACGATGACAAAAAGGAAGACTAGAAGCCACACAAAACGCTGAATTCACTCAATTAGACCACACATTGACACAAATTTCCTCAATTATAATTGATTGTTGATTAGAGCAAATGTTCTAATTAATAAGTTGATATTTGCCAAAACTGTTACCCTCGGTTGAACTTCGCCATCCTGCGACATTCTGAAGCAATGCCAGCTACACTAATTCCGCGATTATCGTTGATAAAGATGGGTAATTCAGCACAAATGCCCATAATTTTGGCAATAGAATCTAATTCATCTTGATTGAGACTGATTTTCCCTGCCCTTTGCTTTCTCAGGCGATCGCCTCTGATTTTAGTCAGATTGTGGTGGTTGTAGTAATGAGATTCTGAGATTAAACTCCAGAGGCGATACTGTAATTGCTTTTTAGTCATTTCCAGGGAGAAATAAACCGCAGGTAGCTGATGCTGGGTTGCCATCTGCAAAGTAAAGTAATTAGCGATCGCACTTTTACCCATTGATGGTCTGCCAGCCAAAATAGTTAACGTTCCAGGTTCAAAACCCACCATCAAATCATCTAGATCGTATAGCCCAGATTCATAGATAGGATTATCACTTTCTAGTTCGTTGAAACAGGCAGCAGATATATCGCCAGTACTATCAGTTTCGTGGTTCATTTTTAAATCGCCAACGCTCAAGACCTTTTTCTGACTTTCGTTAATGACATCTTCTAATTCTGACAGATTATCATAGCCAAGTTCGACAATCTCATGACCAGAGGTGATTAACTGCCGTCGGACATACTTCTCATTGACGAGTTTGGCATAGCGATCGATGTTTACTGCCGAAACGGTACGATTGAGTAATTGTGCCAATCTTGCCGTACCACCGACCTTATCTAGTAAATCGCGATCGCTAAGATAGGTACTGATAGCCATATAATCGGTTGGCTTCTGTTGGCGGTAGAGGTTCATA
>JBCDDK010000232.1:0-5376 GCA_039180345.1 Cyanobacteria bacterium P01_G01_bin.39
ACACTGGTGTCGTCGTTTAAACCTTGACTACGAACGATTACCAATTTCCTCCGAGTCTCTAATTTATATTGCTATGATTCGTCTGATGTTATGTAGGCTAGCGTAGCTTTTTTTACTTCTAGGTGTTTCCAAACATCCTCTAAACTTATTTCTTAATATTCTAGTCCATCTCTTAACATTATCATTTGTTTCTAAGTTTGATTCAAAGTCTTTGATTGATTTTTCTACCTTCACATATATTTGATGAAACTTATCTACGTAATTATCTAAATTTTTAAAATATTTTTGTATTTCTTCAGGGCTTTTTGTCTTTTCTAATTCTATTCCTTTGATAATTCTCTCAATACATCTTTCGGAAAAATCTGGTTCTTCAGATTTGGCAAAAGCCATAAATCTATTAGAATTGGAATAGGTAAGATATCTTTTTGGGTGAGGATAAATTACATATCTCTCTAATGCTTTTGCAATTATATCTGGAGGTTTATCAGCTTTTTCTTGAGCTTTGTTAATAATTTATTGTCTCTTCATAAATTATATTTTAAAGCGAAAAATCCAAAATAATTATATATTAAAAAGTTGTTTACTTTAATAAACAAATTTTAAAATTCAATCGTGCTGAAGTTGAGATTGAAGATATATTGTAAATTTGTAAGAATTAATGACTTCTTAACGCTGTTAATTCACGCTAAACGTATTAAACAATCAGTAAATCCACATTATCCTGCATATTTCTTAATTCTTCACTGAGAACTTTTAACTCATTTAACTCCGCCGAATTATTCAGATCCGAGGTACGCAGGCGGTTCTGAAACTGCTGTAAAATCCCTGCCGATTCACTCACCATAGTTGCCAAGGAAACAACTTGAGCTTGTCTGGCATCCTGTCCTTGTCTAGCTAGTTGCAGATTATTGGCTAGGCTTCGAGATAGTTGAGATAATTGCTGTTGAGCAACTCCTGAACTTTGGCTCGCTTTGAGCTGTACCTGGGCTAATTGATTTTCTAATTCTGGGGCAGATAACAAAGAATCTGAACCCCTCAACCTTCCTGCCAGCGTGTCTATTTTAGCGGGTAGTTCCAAAACGCGATCGCAAGCATACTCAATTGCCGCTAGCAATTCTAACTGTGTGGAGGAGGTTAACATCTGCTTTGCCTCGGTACGTAAGCTTTCTGCTTTGCTACTTAACGAGCGAGCCTGTTGTTTAACTGTCGTAATCTCTTGCAATAATTCAAGATTATCTATTTGAGGTGGTTGAGTTGACCGTTTACTCAAAGGAATTGCCAACCCTGCGGCGATCGCTATTGATCCAGGTATAATCACTAAACTGGGCAATTTAATCAAGCGCACTCCAGTAACTAAAGTAATGCCGCCGATTAAAACTGCTAGGGGATAGTGCAAAGGATTAACTAGTTTCATTTTTGATTAGACCTAACGACTGTACAGACAAGGCATGCCTTGTCTTTAAAAACTAACAGTAAAGTTACCAGTGTCTGACATCTAACCACTGAGCTTTTAAAACTCAACCTGTAAATCTGCCATCAAGTTAGAAATAGTTTGGGGATCTCCCTGACGATAATAACCACCATTCAACTCCGCAATCTTTTGTAAGGCTTCAGGATTAAATTGACCTGCTTGACCATAGCCTACAGTAAAGAACGCAATATTTTCACCTGATTCAAAATTACTGGTTTTCAGTTTTTGAGAGAGCTGATCTAAATTAATCTGTGAGCCAGAATCTTCCCCATCAGTCAAGATTAGTACGGCATTAATCGCATCAGCACGAGAATTTTGCATCAACCAATCCCGAGCATATAAACTACTGTCGTATAGTCTGGTGCCACCATTGGCTTGAAGCTGACTAATAAATTCAATCCCCTTATTTTTTCCTGCTTGAGTACCTTCAATAATAACTGGGGGATTAATCTCAGAATTAAAGCTAATCAAGGCAATTCTTTCCCTCTCCCCCAAATTTTGAATATAGTTAAGTAATGTATTCTTGATTGCGGCAAGTTTAGTTCCTTGCATCGAGCCTGAAGTATCAATTACCACTGCTACCAAAGAAGGTTTTTTAGCGTAGGTTTGCCAGCTATTAAGCATCGCCTCGACAACTTCTGGCTGAGGAGGACGATAGGAATCATATTGGGGTTGAGGATTGACTCCATATAACGCCGAGAATTTATTGCCCAAAGCGACCCCAGGAACCCCAGGGCGTAAACCAAGATCCGTAGCAATTGCTTGGATTTTTGGCGATCGCAAATATTCGATTACCTCTTTGGCTGCTTCCCGTTCGATACTACTAACCCAGGGAGCATTAGGTAACATAGCCCGCATGTTGGAACTAAAGGTAGCATCTGGGTATACCGCCTGATATTTGGTTTGATTATTATCTGGTTGACTATTAGCCGTAATTACTAGAGATTCATAAACCGAACCAACAGAAGCCCAAAAAACTCCATTCTTGGTCATTGAGCGAGCTAGATTACCTGTAGATTTGCCATAGCGAGTAATCTTATTCTGAATTTGTTTTACTTGCTCTTGGTGTTGTTTAACATCTGCTAAAGTCAAATCTTCTGGTTGCTTATTGGCGATTGAGGCAAATTGCGCCACCAGGGTTTGTAAACCCGAATTTGATCGGGTCGGTGCTGTATGGACATAGCTGAGGGGAATAGCGGGAGCATTCTGATCTAGCTGCTGATGATTTTCTGTCTCAGCTAAAGTGATGTAAAGATTGTCGCTTTGCTCTAATCCTGGTGCCAATTGTTCTGTGGTCATGAACACCATCGGACTGTAGGCGATTAAAGGTGAATCCGTAATATTGGGAATGTATTCTTGTCCAGGAAACAGTTTATTCATTTGATAAACAAGTTGGCTTTGATAAATTTCCCCGTCCACCGCTAGTAAAGTGGGAAAATCTGCCGCTTCGGGGGTAATATTACCCGATTTCCACTGTTGAGCCAGATTTAATATATCTTGCACTACATCACCGCTACCCTTAGCTTCGCAGCTAAGATAGTAGTTTTCTCCGCTGCTGACTTTCGGTTTAGTTTGGTTTAACCGTGCTGCGGCTGAGGTACAAAATTGAGCTAAATCGCTACCAACTAAAAACTTGACTTCAAATCCCTCGCTGTTAGAATTAGTGCGGTCTAGTTGACCACTACAGGAAGAGATCAACAAAAGTGTCAATAAACTCGCCAGACTAGTGGTTCTTTTTTTGATTAGGCGTAAGAGATGCCAGCAGTTTGCGTGATTCATGGTTCTTCCCCCTTTAAACAGCCAGCTTAATCAAATCTTTGAGCGAATAATAATCTATATTCTATTCCTAAGTTTCCCCAAAATTTAATTTAAGCAACACCAGCTAGTCAACTTTTAATTTACTGGTTTGAGAGAGACAAGGGAGGCAAGGGAGGCAAGGGAGGCAAGGAAGGCAAGGGAGGCAAGGGAGGCAAGGGAGACAAGGGAGAGATTTCTTTATAGTTTTACCAATTATTAATTAATTGACATAGCACTACCTACTACCCACTTTAAAGAATATCGGCGATTGCGAATGATTCAGTTCGGTTTTACTTCTTGGTAAAGCCATTAAAAACAGATAGTATCAAGACAAATCGAAGATATAACATTTATTATTTTATTTGGGTACTACCTAAAGTATAGTCAGCAAGAGGAGGTCGAATACTAAAGTGCAGAATCGATTGCTACAAAATTTAAGCGATGTACTCAATCGAGAACAAATTCTCTCCAATGTTGGCGATTACCACAAGAGTATGCCTTCGGGACTTCAAAGTGTAACGTGTGCCAGCAAGCAGCCCTCAGCTACTCCTCAAGAAAATGTGACCACCCACAGCCAAAAATATCGCCAAGCAGAGCAAAATGCTCAAAGAGAATGGCGTAGTGCGATTACTGTGGTGGAAAGACTACTCTTAGCTGAAGTAGAACAGTACCAAAATACAGTTTCGCCGACAAATTCTCCTGCAAAATTGGGGTTGGTTTTTTCTGCACCTGTACCCCTATTGAGTAATTCAGTTCTTCGTTCTAACTTTCAGTCGGCAGTATTTACAGCAGACGCTTTTAACATCAATGCTTTAATGCCTTCTCGGGGGACTACAAATGAGCCACCTCAAGTTCAATCAGACTCATCTTTAATCAAGTTACCTCTCATCCCTCAAGATCCCATTAGTCAAGAACAGTTTTGCTTAATACTTACTGCTAATTTTGGCTTGATTTTGGTTTTAGGAGAAGATACTCAGGGCAATGCTAAGTTTCATTTCTCGTTTGCACCTAATACTTTAGGACAAATCTGGGGAACTTTGCGATCACGCCTAGTAATTGCTAATTATAGTCATTTAGAAAAATTAGACAGCTTAATTGAGCAGTTTGCTCCATCTGATCCTGATTATCTTTTGGTTACTGAGTTTAGCCGCCTTTTATTGCAAAATTTGCCAGAGCAAGATATTGCTATCTCCTCTCGCAAAGTAGCAACTGTTGCCTCTTGTCCTAGTTCTGAGCAACTTAAACCAGCTTTTACGAACCAGGGTGCTACTAGTCAGGTAGAAATGGAGTTGCTACAGGCTCTTACTCATGAAGTACGGACTCCCTTAACGACAATTCGTACTTTAACCAAACTATTATTGAAACGAAAGCAAGACTTCAAGCCCAACGTAGTCAAGCGTTTGCAGACTATTGACCGTGAATGTACTGAACAAATAGAGCGAATGGAGCTGATATTTCGAGCGGCGGAATTAGAATCGACCCCGCCTTCGGCAAAAGCCGTAGAGTTAGTTCCTTTTTCCCTAGAGCGGGTATTCCATCAAAGTATTCCTCGTTGGCAAGAAAAAGCCAAACGACGTAATGTAGATTTAAAATTTACTTTGCCCTCAAACTTGCCGATAGTAGTTAGTGATCCTGGGATGCTCGACACAGTTTTAACTGGAGTAATGGAAAGTTGTACCCGTAATTTGCCTACAGGAGGACATGTAGACGTGATTGTCTCTACCGCAGGAAATCAGCTTAAGCTTCAGGTGCTTTCTCAAGCAAGCAATGCTGATAATCCCTTTAAATCATTAGGACAGTTGCTGACATTTCAACCTGCTACTGGTTGTCTTGGTCTTAACCTGGACGCAACTAAAAATATTTTTCAGGCTTTAGGTGGCAAACTTACCGTTAGGCAACGACAAGAACAGGGAAAAGAGTTGACTATCTTCCTACCATTGGGTAATTCTTACAACACATCTAACGCATAGCCCTCTTCTGTCAGACTCCGAAAACTTTTGTTATTTCTAAGTTCTGAAGTCTTTGTAGAGGTTAGGATTGCTCGATTTTTTTCTAATAAGAAAAGCTCGAATTAAAAAATGGCTGTAATCCCCTGGCTGTAAAGATCT
>JBCDDK010000233.1:0-5243 GCA_039180345.1 Cyanobacteria bacterium P01_G01_bin.39
AATTACTTAAGTATCCCAAAGTACTAAGTGTAATTTTTAAATATGCTATTGTTTTTCGACATATTAGTTAATTTTAAATAATTGAATATACTATAGCTCTTTTATCTTTACTAAGTTTTAATAGATGTTAGATAGCTTAAAATGTAATTGTCAGCGGTCGCGATCGCACATAAGCTGTGATGATAAGTAATTAGTCAGAAATGTTGAATGATAATAAAAAAAGTAATAAACAGACCGAAATAAAGCTCCCTTTAGTGCGGGAATATCCCTGAATAAAAACCCTGTTTAACGTGGGACTATAAGAAAAAAACGTTTCACGATCACACCCCCAAAAATACCGAGATAACTTATTACAAGGCTTCTCGTATAGTTCGGGAAGGTTTTCAACCGAATCAATAAAATATGGCAGCGGTGGGGTTGGATCGAATACTTTAGTTTTTTTGTTGGTTGTCTCTATCTGACCTACTGTAGACAGACAATATTCATTGAGAGTTTGCGCGTTCACGCTACTAGTAATACCGATTGAAATTACTATAATTCTGAGTATTGATTTGATCTTTAATAAGCGAATTTTAAGAAAATTAAACTGATAAACTAAAGACATAGCAAATAATGTAGATTAATTTTCTAATTCAGGATTTAACAATACTGGCTTACTAAGATCGAGCATTATTTCACAATTAGCTGTTGGGAATGCTTGTTTTAATAAATAGTTGGTTGTTGAATTCGTTTCTCTATGTTGTATTTGAAACTGAATAGAACCATTTACCAACTGTCCAGTATATTTAGATCTATTAATAAAAAATGATGGCGGAATAATTGCTACGCTTTTAAGCGTATTTCCAATTTCTGCAACCACTGCATTTCTTGATAGCCCCCATAGTTGCGAATCTTTATGCAAAGTATAAAGCTGCAACCAAGACGCATTTTCAAGTTCTTCTGGAACAGAAATAAATTTAAAACGAAGTTCAGGTAATAACTCTATTAAAAATAGAGTTTCTTTTGCGTCTACAAAATCGACAGTTAAAAACATTCTTCCTTCAGAAGTTTCTCTATAACGCCACCTCATAGATGGCGTATTTTTCTTTGATTTAGAAAAGCTATCTGAAAAATTAGTAACTTTATTCCCATTATAAAAAAGTGCTTCTCCTCCTAAATCACCTCGAAATAAAACTCCACCAAGTGTAGAAATATCTTCTGAAAAATCAGAATTTACCAGTGATTCTGGTACAGATTTAGTTCCTGAAGGACTAATTTCTAAATGAGCAAAATCTCCTCCCCAATCTGTTCGACGATGACCTTGAATAAACACTTTATTTAACGTAGGACTATAAGAAAAAAACGTCTTGCGCTCACACTCCCCCCAAACAAAACGATAGAACTTATTACAAGGCTTTTCGTAGAGTTCGGGGAGGTTTTCAACCGAATCAATAAAATATGGCAGTTGTGGGGTTGGATCGAATACTGGAGTTTTGTTCGCTCTCTCTATTTTACCTACTGTAGACAGACAATATTCATTGAGAGTTTGCGCGTTCACGCTACTAGTAATACCGATTGAAATTATTAATATTCGCAGTATTGAATTTATCTTCAGTAAGCGAATTTTGGGAAAATTAAACTGATGAACTAATGACATAGCAAATAATGTAGATTAATTCTTTAATTCAGGCTCTAACATAACTGGCTTACTAAGATCGAGCATTATTTCGCAATTAGCTGTTGGGGATGCTTGTCTCAAAAAATAGTTTTTTGTAGATTTGGTGCTGGTATTTTCTACTTGAAAAGAAACCGAACCATCTGCTAATTGTTGAAAGTTAAAAGGTCCTGAAATATTTTCAAGATCAGAAACTTTGATTACATCTTTCAATCTACCTTTTGTTTCTATCAATATGTTTCTTCCTATTACACCCCATATCCGTGAATCGTTTTGCAAAGTAAAAAGATTTATCTGTGTATCTTTGACCTTTTTTGGAACAGGAATAAATCTGAACCAGAGTCCAGGTTTTAGCTCCATAATCAATGGATAGTCTTGAGTACGTATAAAGTCAACAGCTAAAAACACCCTTCCGTTAGATGTTTGTATAAAGTACCAGTTAAGATCTTGTTTAGCTTTTTTTGCTTGAGGAAAGTAATCAAAAAGATTGGTAACTTTATCCCCATCATAAAAAAGAGCTTCTCCTTTTGAACGACCCCGAAATAAAGCTCCATTGAGTGCGGGAATATCCCTGCTAAAACCCGACTTTACCAATAATTCTGGCACAGATTTAGTTTTTGAAGGGCTAATTTCTAAATGAGTAAAATCTCCTCCCCATCCATAATCTCTCTGACGATGACCTTGAATAAAAGCTCTATTTAATGTTGGACTATAGGAAAAAAACGTTTCACGGTAGCATCCTAACCAAAATCGAGTCAACTGATCGCAAGGGTTTTCGTAGAGTTCGGGGAGGTTTTCAATCGAATCAATAAAATATGGCAGCGGTGGGGTTGGATCGAATACTTTAGTTTTTTCGTTGGTTGTCTCTATCTTACCTACTGTAGACAGACAATATTCATTGAGAGTTTGCGCGTTCACGCTACTAGTAATACCGATTGAAATTACTATAATTCTGAGTATTGATTTGATCTTTAATAATCTAATTTTGGAAAATTTAAACTGATAAACTAATGACATAGCAAATAATACAGATTAGTTCTTTAATTCAGGCTCTAACTTGACTGGCTTATTAATGTCAAGAATTATTTCACAATTAGCTTTTGGTGATGCTTGTCTCAAAAAATAATTAGTCGTTAATTCACTGCTTCTATTTTTTACTTGGAAAGAAATAGAACCATCTGCTAATTGTTCGACTTTAATAGGTCCTGAAATATTTGGTAAAGAAGAAGCCTCGATTATATTTTGTAATTCTCCGTTCACTTCTACAAGTATGTTCTTTCCTGCTTTAGCCCATATACGTGAATCTTTTGGTAAAGTGAAGAGATCTATTAGTGTGTTTTTAAGTTCTTTTGGAACAGGAATAAATCTGAACCTAAGTCCAGGTTTTAGCTCCATAATAAATGGGTTACCTTGAGTTCGTACAAAATCAACCGCTAAAAACGTTCTTCCATCAAATGTTTGTATAGAATCCCATTTAAAACCCTGTTTTCTATTTTTAGATTGGGGAAAGTAATTAGAAAGATTGGTAACTTTATTCCCATTATAAAAAAGTGCTTCTCCTTCCAAATCACCTCGAAATAAAACTCCACCAAGTGTAGAAATATCTTCTGAAAAATCAGAATTTACCAGTGATTCTGGTACAGATTTAGTTCCTGAAGGACTAATTTCTAAATGAGAAAAATCTCCTCTCCAATCTGTTCGACGATGACCTTGAATAAACACTCTATTTAACGTAGGACTATAAGAAAAAAACGTCTTGCGCTCACACTCCCCCCAAACAAAACGATAGAACTTATTACAAGGCTTTTCGTAGAGTTCGGGGAGGTTTTCAACCGAATCAATAAAATATGGCAGCGGTGGGGTTGGATCGAATACTTTAGTTTTTTCGTTGGTTGTCTCTATCTTACCTACTGTAGAAAGACAATATTCATGGATAGTTTGCGCGCTGACATTACCACTAATACCGATTGAAATTATTAATATTTTGAGTATTGACTTAATTTTTGACAATTGAACTTGGCTAACAAATAGCTGATAAATTAACGACATAACAAATAATACATAAAATTACATTGTAATTGAACAATTGTGACCTTTGATACCTTTATAGCTCTATTGATTTCAAATTTGGGAACAATCGTGAAGATGGCAAATTATAGTTTCAGTAACATAAACCATGAACAATTACGATCCCATTTTGTTTACCCAGAGACAAATATTTGGCAGAGATACAGCTTCTGGTACTCTTTCTGTTAATGATGACTACAACGAACACATAAGACCCTTTGGTTCTCCTCAGCCACCAGCAGTTGAATACGATATGTTGGATTATTTAACTAATGGTGCTGGACGCTATGCCACTCCTGCGGTTTTTCCAATTATCGATGATTTTTTTAATTCGTTTCTTCCTCCGAACCCTGAAGATGAACCATACGATGTGTCCGATATACGTCGAGAGCTAGATTTACGTGATGATGACGATTTTAGAGAAGCAACAGAAGTTGCAATTTGGCAATACGGTACAGACACGACAAGCCTTGACTTTCCAGAACGTGCTTATATCTTTGGTACTACAGGTTTTAAATTAGATCTCACTAATGCTGATTTTATAGTGAATGATAATGGTAATAAATTTATTTCAGGAATACAGGTAATAGCCAAGGATGATAATTTTGACTTCCGAGGTGGTGCAGGTCCAATTAACGATCTTGCCAATGTATTTTTGCTACCTGCATACGACCCTTACGGACTAGGAACTGATCCCACTACAAATGGTCAAAACAGAGAAGTTCCTATTAAATTTACAACCTCTACCAATGGTCGAACATACGGCACTTCTTCAGATCTTTACTCTCATTCAGACTGGCTTGCTGACGATCTTTATGAAATTGGCACAACAAGTATTGTAGGTACTGCTTTGGGTGCAGCCAAATTAGCATCAGGCATAGCTCAATTTTTAAACCCAGTCAGTACTACCTTAGCAGGTTCGTATTTATTAAATATCAATTCAGATCCATTTTTACGCTATCTCCGCGATGACCTTAAAGTAATTTATGGAACCCCTGGTGATGATAATCTTTCCCCTTCAAACCGAGAGAACGATTTGTTTGACTCTTTTCTACCTATCAATACACCAGTTCTAATTGCAGGAGGCACGGGAGATGATAATATTATTGGCTCGCGTATGTCAGACGAACTACTAGGAGGAGATGGTAGTGATGTTATAGGAGGTCGTGGTGGTGATGATACGCTTAATGGAGGAGCTAATAACGACAATCTTGATGGTGGTAAAGGAGAAGATGTCGCGATATTTTCTGACACATATACTGGCGCTAATCCAAACTACGATATCAGCACAGATGAGGATACGAAAGTTACTACTATTACTCATCTCAATGGGGGAATAGATGGAACTGACACTCTGAAAGATGTTGAATTTGGAATATTCAACGGAGAACAACAACCTTTAGAAAGCCTCGCACTAACCACCAGCGACACAGAAACCATCGCCGCAGTAGCCGCAGCCACAGGCAGCGCACCCCGCATCATCCCGTTACCCCTCACTGATGGCGTAGAAGACACAGAAATT
>JBCDDK010000234.1:0-4946 GCA_039180345.1 Cyanobacteria bacterium P01_G01_bin.39
GGCGTTTGAGTAGCAACTGTACAGAAACTTACGCTAAGGCTGTAACGAAGTTGTATCAATGATTTCAAGTAAACCTTTCTCTGTTTGTTTCTCAACAGTAGATGGTTATCCAAATTTTAGGTTGGGTAAATCGCAGAGATAGAGAGTTCTAGGGTACTGGCTTTCAACTACATTACTACTGTGAACAACGTTGACAATCTGACCGTCTGGCATGATGGTATTTTGAAAGATAGCCTCATCATTAGAAAAGTTAATCGCACCGATCAAATTAGCATTCGTTAAATTAGCTTTTCCGTAGGCAATTTCAAGATTAGTCCCAACTAAGCAAGCTCCAGTAAAGTCAATTCCATCCCAGCAAGTTTCGTAAAAATCTATTCCATAAAGATTAGCTCTGCTGAAATTGACTCTTTCAATCCAACTAGATTGCAAGCATCCTTCAGAAAGATTAGTTCCAGAGAAATTAGCTCCTTCCATCTCAGCATAAGCCAGTTGAATTCTACACAAGTCAAGATTACTCAAATCAATTCCTGGAATCTCAACACTATTAAAATCTCTTTCTCCAGCAGTATATCTTTCAAGTAGTTCTTCTCTGTCCATGATTCAATTTCTTCTTGATTAATTTTTCTTGATTAATTTATTGCCTATCTCGCTTCACAATTTCATTTACCGTCGTCTTACTCAGATGAAGTTCCTGAGCAATCTGCCGATAAGAATGCCCCTCAGAAACCATCTGCAAAACCTTGGGCGCATACTTATCTGCCTTAACTCTTTGCCCTGGTTTTCGACCCAGTTTTTTACCCTTAGCCTTAGCAGCAGCTAATCCCGAACGAACTCTCTCTCGAACCAAATCTCTTTCAAACTCAGCAAGACTCGCCATTACCGAAGCAATTAATTTTCCTTGAGGTGTGGTTAAATCGAACTGAAGTCCTGTCGTGGCAATAACAGAAACTCCCCAATGGGCTAAATCCTGTAGAGTACTAATTAGGTCAATAGTGGAACGACCCCAACGAGTTAATTCTGTAACCAAGACTCCATCAATTTTACGAGCCTGGGCTAAACTCATTATCTGTCTTCTTTCAACGCGGTTATTTTTACTGCCACTAGCTGTTTCTTTCCAAACACCAATGACTTCATAGCCTGCTTTTTTGGCATACCTTAATAAGTCTCGCTCCTGACGCGAACAAGATTGGTCGGCAGTGGAAACCCGACAGTAAATAGCTACCTTCTGTACCATTTAAACCCTCCCGTTTTTGGGTAGCTCAAACCCTAATAGCCTCGTTACTTTTAAGCGTACCAAATAGACTACAGTTTTATTGATACATTACTCAATTTTTAAGCTTTGTCATCTAGGTTTCTCACATCAGAACAGCAACATAGTTATGGACGTTATGTTGGCGAACCAACTTCAATACAACTAGCTCATTACTTTCACCTTGACGATGCAGCCAAACAACTCGTCCAGAAACGTCGTGGTGACTACAATCGGCTTGGTTTTGCTATCCAATTGTGTACGGTTCGCTTTTTGGGAACGTTTTTAATCAATCCCATCGATGTTCCTCAAGGAGTAGTCAACTACTTAGCATCTCAATTAGAGATAGCAGACATAGGGTGTTTATCAAATTACCTGTCTCGTCCAACAACCCATTGGGTACACGCTCAAGCCATTAAAAAACATTATGGTTATCGCGATTTCAGCGAACAGCCAGGACACTGGCGTTTGGTGAGATGGTTGTATCAAAGGGCATGGATCGGTGGAGAAAGTCCTTCGATGATGTTTGATTTGACCACTGCCAGATTAGTCGAACAGAAAATATTACTGCCAGGGGTAACAGTGCTGTCTCGATTAATATCCGCAGTCAGAGAAAGAGTATCCCATCGCACTTGGAAAACCCTTTCAAAACTACCCTCTGCCAAGCAAAGAGAGAATCTAGAAGCACTAATTGTCGTTGAAAAAAAAGTTAGAGCTACTCCCCTCGAACAACTCAGAAAATCACCCACCCGAAAAAGTGCGCCTAGCTTAGTCAATGCCTTAAATCGCCTAGTTACAATTCGCGCTTTGGGTGTTAACAAACTAGATGTAGGTAAGATTCCACCCATTCGCTTCAAAGCCCTCTCGAAAACTGCTTTTACCCTGAGAGCGCAAGCGATCGCTAGAATGTCTAGATCGAGAAGAATTGCCACTCTAGTAGCCTGGGCTTATGTGATGGAAGCCATTGCTATTGACGATGCTCTCGATGTCCTAAATTTATTGGTCAAAGATATTTTGGCAAAGTCTCAGACAGATGGAAAGAAAAATCGTCTGCGTACTATCAAAGATCTAGATGCTGCTGCCTTACAATTAGCTACTGCTTGTAGAGTTCTGCTCAATCCTGCGACGGAAGATAATCGAGTTAGAGAAGAGGTTTGGCAGCGATTAACTCCAGAACAATTAAGTTCGGCTATTGATAATGTGGAAGACATAGCTCGTCCTCCAGAAGATAATTACTACGATGAGTTACTCAAGCAATGGCGTTCGGTTCGCCGATTTCTTCCTAAGCTACTGTCAATCATTGATTTTGAAGGCAATCAAGCTGGTCAAAAAGTCCTCGAAGCATGGCAATTTCTCCAATCTATCGAAGGTAAACGAAACCCCAAAATGGATGCTGCACCTTTGAAGATAGTCGATAAAAAGTGGGCTATCTGGGTAATTGACGAGCAGGGCAGTATTGACCGTAAAGCTTATACTTTTTGCGTTCTGGGTCAGCTATTAGAAGCATTACGCCGTCGAGATTTATTTGTTTCTAAAGGAGAAAGATGGAGTAATCCCCGTGCCAAATTGCTTAAGGGCGACGCATGGGAATCGGCACGAACATCGGTTTGTCGGACTTTAGAACTCGACCCCAAGCCAGAACCAGAACTAATGGTTTTACAGAAGCAGTTGAACCAAGCCTATACTAAAACGGCTCTCAACTTACCGCAAAACTCAGAAGTCAGAATTGAGGTAGATAAGAAAGGCAAGGAAAGCCTGACTATTAGTAATCTGGATAAATTGCCTGAGCCTGAAAGTTATCTCAAACTGAAAGACAAGGTAGAGTCATTATTACCCCAGGTAGATCTTCCTGAAGTCCTCTTGGAAATCAATGCCAAGACGGGATTTATGAATGAATTTACCCATCTCAATGAAAGCTTTGCCAAGGTTAAAGACCTCTCAACTAGTATCTGTGCGGTACTTATCGCTCAAGGCTGTAATATCGGATTGTCGCCTTTGGTGAGAAAGAGAATTCCCGCCCTTACTAGAGGGCGTTTATCTTGGGTGGAACAAAATTATTTTCGCCCCGATACCGTTACCAAAGCTAATGTGCGGTTAGTTGATGCTCAAAGAGAAATTCCCCTTGTCCAAAGTTGGGGTGGTGGTGAAGTAGCTTCCGCCGATGGTATGCGTTTTGTCGTTCCCGTGCAGACTCTCAATGCAGGGGCAAACAGTAAATATTTTAATCGCGGTCGGGGAATTACTTACTATAACTACACTTCTAACCAATTTACTGGCTTTCACGGTTTAGTCGTTCCAGGGACTTTGAGGGATTCTTTAGTTGTTTTGGTCGGTTTGTTGGAACAGCAAACCAGTTTGCGTCCCAAGGAATTAATGACTGATACTTCTGGCTATAGCGATGTCATTTTTGGCTTGTTTTGGTTGTTGGGTTATCAATTCTCACCTCGTTTAGCTGATGCGGGTTCGGCTCGTTTTTGGAGACTTGATTCTGAGGCTGATTATGGACTGTTGGATAATTTGGCACGACAGACAGTAAAAACTGAATTAATCGAGCAGAATTGGGATGATATGTTGAGGGTAGCTGGTTCTTTGAAGCTAGGTACAGTTAGTGCCACAGAGATTATGCGAGCATTACAGCGAGGCAAGAAGCCTTCCACTATTGCTAAAGCTATTGGCGAGTTGGGAAAAATTACCAAAACCTTATATCTGCTCAATTATGTAGATGACGAAGCTTACCGCCGTCGCATCCTAACGCAACTCAATCGGGGAGAGAGCCGTCACAGTCTAGCTAGAGCGATATTTTACGGTCGTCGGGGTGAAATCCGTCAACGTTACCGCGAAGGTCAAGAGGAACAGTTGGGAACTTTGGGCTTGGTAACAAATGTGCTGGTACTGTGGAATACCTATTACATAGATGCAGCGATCTCTCAATTACAGAAAGAGGGATGGGAGATTAAGGAAGAAGATAAGGCTCGTTTGTCTCCTCTGTCTTATTCTCATATCAATATGCTCGGTCGCTATCAGTTTAACTTACCTGAAGAGTTGAAAGATGGAGCGTTACGACCTTTGAGAGATGTTGATGCTCTTGATGAATTAGGGAATTTAGACTTGTGGTAAGTAAAAATGTATTGATAAATATTTTTCGATGGCTGAAACTATTATGCTGCAAGTGATATAGCCTTAGCGTAAGTTTCTGTACAATTGCTACTCAAACGCCTCTTTTAATGATAAATTACTAAGGAATATTCATATATACACGAATAAATGAACATATATGAATATTTTTATTGACTGGAACGACAGAATAAGGGTTTTACCGCTTTGATATCAATGAAAAACCAATGGTTTCAAGGTTTGTTAAAAAAATTTTCCGAAGTGTTGATACAGATTAAGCGATTGAATGATCACCGAAAAAGCTGAGCATAGTTTTCTAGCTTATCACTTAAACTTAATCTTCTAAAAATCTCGGGAAATAGAGCCATTGAGATTTTACATTCCTGTTCGTCAATTTTATTAATTTCAGTAGCTTTTGCTAGGCAAGTACCACCGCAGAATACGGCGATCCAACAGCAAACGGACAGAAAACAACGCTGCGCGTATAATTAAAATTATTCAACCAAAATTATCTGGAAACTGTGCGTATAAGAGGACTTGTCCGTCTAGTTTTGGCTAACTGAGCGTATAATTCGATAAAAAA
>JBCDDK010000235.1:0-4798 GCA_039180345.1 Cyanobacteria bacterium P01_G01_bin.39
GGAATTATTTTTGCAGTGCGCTGCTCTCAACCGAATGATTCAACTATGCAAGCCCGAAAGTTACATTGTCACTTCATAACTCAATTTCCTCTTTAATTTATAGTTCTTTTCTGCATTTATGCATTTATGCAACAACGCCGTCCAATATCATAATCTCTAAAAATATTATTTACGCCATTTGATAGAATATCGTTTCCAGGTAAAACCGCAGTTATTCCCTCTACTGTATTCAACTCGTAATCTACTGTATCCTTGGGAACAGGAGTCGAAAAATTAACAGCACGAATTGGATTTACGTCAGGCACATCATCAGCAAAAGATATTCTTGCTCCAGGAGATGATTGCAAATTAGGAGTGCTGAGATCAGAAGGATCATTGGAATCAGAAGAAACAGGCGCAAATACAACATGAGCTGCGGTCAGAACAAATTGAGCATCAATTAAAACACCACTTCCTACTGAATTAAGTTCACTGTTATTATCCAATCTATCTACAGCTACTATAGAATCAAAATAATCAAAAGTTTCCTGTGTAACAAGTGAACGATCATCCGTAGTTCCTTTAATAAAAAACATAATTATTTTGCCTCACAATTTGGTTGATAAATTTCTAGTGAATCAGTCAAAATCTCAATCGGAACAACTGCAATAGTTCCATAAGCACTTAAAATTAAATTTTCTCCATCAATTAAACCTAATATTCGTCCCTCTCTACCTCTTGATCTGCATGACCATCTAATATCAGAAGTAAAAATAGTTTGATCCTCTCTCTTTCTTACAAATAGGTAGTCTGATTGCCCCCGTCGATTAAAACGTATGGCGTGAGGAGCTGAAATTAAGACATCATTATTTCTACTATCCATTCCTCCAATAGGACCAACTATGCCCCTCAGAAATGGTTGAGGAAATCTCTCCCAGATAGCTGTTACATCAGAGTTAGTTCCAATGGCAAGCAAGCTGTTAGAAATACTTACGAATTCTGCTCTGGCGCTAAGATTACCTACCACTACGGTTGTGGCATCTAAATCTTGTTCCTTTAGTTTGACTGCTTGTATTTCACCATTTTTAGTTATTAGTAATGGTGGTTTCTTTATTAGATGATGTCGCCAGTGTGTAATTACCAACGACTTGCCATCAGAATCAATTCTTAAATCGCTTATCTGTAAATTATCGTAGTCAGGATCACTTATCTCAATACGATTTAGACTTGAAACAAGATGAATTTCGCTTCTCCTTACAATTTTTGTCCTGTACTTAGAGGACTATCATCAAGTTTGGTTTGCAGATAAGTCAGTTGATCTTTGTCTACAGGTGGATATGTTTTTAATCCCCGATTTAAGATCTCAATATTTTTTATGTTTGGCAATTTTGGTCTGTTACTGAGAACATTGTTTTTCAGAGACTGCTCAATTTCAACATCTTGAGTTGTATCAGGAACATTTTGACCTTTGATAGTTTGACAACTCGAAAATATTATTGTTAAGCATAAAACTACTCCTAGTATCTTGATTATTTTCATTTTAAATACATAATTAAGCAATCGATAAATTATACATTTTTAAATATATATATTAACTGCTTAATTGTATCGAAGTAATAACAATAATAGATAAAATATGATTCAAATCACTCGACAAAGTGATTGAAATCATCGACTTTAATTAAATGTAGTAGTAGAATAAATAAATGCCCATAGTATATACAACTAACTTTTGAATATAAAACTAACAGTTATTTATAATTTACAAGTGTTTTTAATTAAATGATTTACAAAATTATTCTATAAAATATCAATTGCCGTGACCCTATTTTTGATATTTGCGGTAAAGTTAAATAATCAAAAACAATTAACGATTTTAATAGTTTATATTCAGTGATTTAGAGGTTTACCTGATACACCACCATAACTTTTAATAGCATCAAGCCGCTCGTAATGTAACTTTTCTCGATACTTGAGGATACGAGGTGCTTGATTACCCACAATTGCCAGTGGAGGTACAGATTTACTAACCACTGTTCCCGCCCCAATAATTGCACCTTCGCCGATAGTTACTCCAGGAACAATCACCACATTAGTGCCAATCCACACATTGCGACCAATATTAACTGGCTTGAGTTGGTAAACATCATCATAAGGGAGACAAGCACCAAGATAATCGTGACTTGAGGAATGAACTACAAAATTACGACTAATGTGAGTGTTTTCGCCAATTGTAATGCCCCCACGCCCATCTAAATAGGAATTGTTACCCAGATGAACATTATCACCCAATTTAATGTTAGTTGCCCCGACAATAGTAACCTTGCCATGAAAATGCACCTTGGCTCCACAAGACTGTAGCTTGGTCATCATATAGCGGTTATTTTCTGCCACAATTAAGGCATTAATTCGGGTAAATTGGCGCGTAAACCAAACAATCCCCAATCTAATTATATATTTCATAAATAAAAATCTAATAAAACCATGAGTAATACAGATATAGAGAATAGAGGCAGTATCTTGTCTGAAGACCTATCTATAATTATTTGATTTATTTTGCGAAGTTTTTCTTCATCGAGATAAAATCCGTAACTGTTCTCAAACTCGTAGAAAGCAGCCATTTATTGAATTGCTCCAGATACCTAATACAATATAAAATATAGTAGTGCTTTTATAGTGTATTAGTATCTATTGAAAATAATTGCAGGGTAATCGCATCAAAATATGAGAATGCTTAGATAATAAAGGTTTTCCGTTTTTATAGTTTTATAAACCGATTGCTTAAATCCTTGTCTTGTATAGATTTTAAAAATTAGGTGCGATTACCCTGAATAATTGTTATGCCAAATCCGATTGACAAAAGATATTAATAGATTGAACGTGCTGAATCAACATGAACCCTTCTACCTACTACTTTCTCCCTAAGCTGTTAATCATTTAAATTGGGTATGTTGGAATTAGAAGAAAAACCTTCAACCCATCTCCTTGTCTCCTCGTCTCCTTCATAGACAAATCAAATACCTGACAGCTTACTACCTCAACCCAGCCTTTAAGTGTTGTAAATAAACAGGATTTAGTATTACCTTGAGCTAGGGATTTTTTTTGAATTTTTTAAACTCTTGGGTTAGCCGAAACAAGTCCCATAATGTTTGTCTGCCCTGGGGTAAAATAGCCCAAATTCCTAGATATAAAAAACCATAAGCTATAGAGTCAATTAATAGTGCCAGTAAGATTGAGGTACTAGCCAGAAAGGTACTATCTAAGAGCATAATCAAACCAGCCGCAACAATGGAAGCCAATGCAGGTCGAGCTAAGGTAACAGCAAGATGCTTTAATTTAAGAGGTGTTGACTGGTAACAATAAATAAATCGGGGAAACCAAATAAAAGGTCGCGATAATCCATATGCCGCAGCGACCCCAACTGCTCCCCAGCGCACGCTAACCAGAAAAATTATAATATCTAAAGTAGACATTACTACTCCTATCCGCAGTTGACGATCAGTTCTACCTAAAGATTGATACACCCAAGCACTAGCTAAATTAAAAGTTCCCATAAAGGCGGCAGGAACCAGATACCTAAATATTGCCACTGCTTCCAGCCACTGTTCTCCCAACACTAAGAGAATTAGTTTGTCTGTAATAGCAAAAGAAAACGCTACGATGGGCATTCCCAAAAAAACGATCGCCAAAACAAATTTATAATAATAATTCGTGTATTTTTGGATATCGCTTTGCACACGGCTCAATAAGGGAAGCGCTACGCTATTAATAGGAGCATTAATTTGCTGAATCGGCAGCAAAACAAGCTGATAGGCTTTAGAATACAGACCAAGTTGCCCGCTACCCCAATATTGACCAATTAAAATATTGTCTAAATTACGCGAAAAATAATTAATACAGTTAAACCCAGTCAAGTTACCGCCAAAAGCCAACATAGAAGCGATCTTGGCATTACGACGAGGCAACCCTGGTCGCCATCTACAAATAATCCAGGTGACTACGGTATTAACTATCGCTGTGACTAGCTGCATAATTACCAAAGCCCAATAGCCTAGACCGTATCTACCAGCACCAATAGCTGCTAAAATCCCTGCCAAGACGGAAATAATTTCTATTTTGGCAATACTGGCAAACTGCATCTGTCGTTTGAGTAATGCCTGATGCTGCACGCTCAAACCCCCAAACAAAAAAATACTAGATAAGACCAGAACAATTGTCAGCAGACGCGGTTCTTGGTAAAACCAGGCAACCACAGGTGCTAAAGCGGCAAACAGGATTGAGATTAAGCCACTGACAACTAAGTTAATCCAAAATAAAGTGCTAACTTGTTGATGATTGATCTCCTCTCGTTGAATAGTAGCTGTAGCCAGACCCAAGTCTTTAAATAGCTGAACAAAACCAATAATCGGGGTTGCCATCCCAATCAAGCCATAATCATTGGGGGTCAAGAGACGAGCTAATAAAGCTGTTGAACCCAACTGCAAGACGAACTTACTGCCTTGAGACAGAATGGTAATCGCACCACCCCTCACTGAGCGCCCCTTAAGATCTTGCTGGAGATTAAGATTATCAAAATACTTTTCTTGATTTGAGGACGAGCTGGAACTTTGTTTAGTCACCGATGGTTTAATTCCCCTATATATTTAGCTAATAGTTCAACCAAAAGTTATAATACACAACGGGAGCATCCCATTTTGGAAGAAAAACAGAAGAAGTAGAGAGATAAGAGCGATGGAGAGCAAACTAAGAAGAAGACTTGGTGATGAAAAAAGCTAATGACCCCATCAGAGAAAACTCGTGTACAAGAATGTGTCAAAGA
>JBCDDK010000236.1:0-4793 GCA_039180345.1 Cyanobacteria bacterium P01_G01_bin.39
ATTAAACAGTTGTCTGAGTAAACATCCTCAATCACTATCGAAAAAATAAGTTCTCGATAGCTATTACTTCTAAAATAACCGCCTATCTGGGAAAATAAGAGAAATCACCCCAAGTTGCCTGATGAGCAGCTATCTAATTTCTCAAGCACAACAACTTAAGCTGGCAACTCCAGTTCCTGCCACTCTTCATCCCGCCGCTGTCTATCTCAACTCCTTAGCTGTGGGGTCGCGTCGAGCAATGTTATCTTCCCTCAATGCGATCGCTCAACTGCTGACGGAAGGAGAATGCGATGCTTATTCCTTAGATTGGAGTGCTTTGCGCTATCACCATACAGCCGCAATTGTGGCGGCTTTTCGTCAGCGGTATGCCCCAGCAACCACCAACAAAGCGATCGCTGCTCTACGGCGCGTCCTCAATGAAGCCTATCGCCTCGATCTCATGAGTGCCCAGGACTATCAGAAAGCTGTAGACATCAAATATGTCAAAGGCACAAATAAACGTAGGGGACGGGCTTTAGAATCTGATGAGATTAGCGGACTTATTGACTGCTGTTTACAGAGTCACCAGACCATTGGTCTGCGAGATGCCGCTTTAATGGCAATTTTGCGCTGTGGGGGTATTCGTCGTCAGGAACTCGTTCGGCTTAAAGTTGCCGACCTTAATCTGAATACAGGAGAATTAACCATTCAGCAGGGCAAAGGAGGGAAATGTCGCCTCGTCTATCTCACTCCAGAAGCTTTAAGGTTGGTGGAACAATGGTTAAAGGTGAGAACTCACTTGCCAGGGGCGTTAGTCTGTCCTGTAACCCGTGCGGGACAGGTAGAGTTAAGACCTTTTTCCGACAGTGGAGATGGCATTTACAAACTGATCAAAAAAAGGGCTGAAGTTTGCGGCATCGATCGCTTTTCGCCCCACGACTTTAGAAGAACCTTTTGTACGGAACTGCTGGATAAAGGGGAAGATGTACTGACCGTCAGAGATCTGGCAGGGCATAGTTCCGCTGATACCACAGCCATTTATGATAGGCGTGGCGAAGAGCGTAAGCGTCAAGCTGTCAGTAAATTGGAATTGCGTTAGATCCTATAATTGTCAACTCAGAAAACCAAGACAGGTAAAAGCTCATATTGATTTTGAAAAATCTGCAAGCATTCCATTTAACAACATCCTAAAATCTTCAAGATTAATAGAGTTGTCTACCTGATTTCTAGTAACTCTAATAGTCCTTAATGAATAAATATCGAAGGCTACTTTTCCTTGACTATTTTCTTCTCGAATTGGAATAACATTATCGAAATTTTCCGACTTTGCTAAAAACATTCCTGCTTCAATCAAGACATTATGGTTGTCAAAATAATGGTTTTCTTGCGCTTCATCTTTTTCGGAAAAATAGCAAACACCAAATTTACAGCTCTGAATTTCCTTAAGAATATCGGTATTGATAAAACCTGCATTGGAAATATCTGCCCAGTACACAAGCTCGAATTTATCGTGCTTGTTAACTATATCCTTAATTTCAGAAATAACATCACTTTCACATTTATAGGGGGAAGCTAAAAAGACTTTGGGTTTTGAAAGCGTTGCCAAATTAACCGCTCTCATATTGATCAAATCTTGGATCGCTTCTCTGGTGTCTTTGCCCTGTTCGGTAAATGTCTGATTCCTAAAATATAATTTAGAAATGCATCGAACGATACGCTTGAGTTCATCTTTAATTGGTTTTGAAGGCTCAACGAACCGAGTGGACTCAAAATTTATAACACCGAATTTACGCTTTTTATCATTGTAAACAGGAATAATTATTGATGTCTTCAATGAAGATCTATCAGCAGCTTGATTATAGGAAGGGATTATCTGGGAATCAACCTTAGACCAAAGATCTACATATTTGTTAGTGTGATTCAATGTGTCGTTATTTTCACCAACGATCCAAAGTGGCTTCTCCAAATCATATGACATCGTTACTTGAGAAGAGTAATGCCCCTGGTCGTTTTTGAGAGTAAAAGCACTTTTATTTCCTCCTATATACCACTCAGTCGTACTAAGACCAGCTTGACCGTTAATTAAGGTTTCCGTTAAAAATGTTATGTAAACGATCCCTAACTCTTCGTCTAAATACAATTTTATTTGTTCCAAAATTGCATTTTTAGTATGTCCATCGACAATATCTACTGAAAGCACAAAATGCTTTAAAAACTCACCAAAAGTTCTTTTCATTAAGGTAATTATAAAAGCTGAATATGGAAGTAAAGTATGCAGTAAACTCTATTAATGTAATCTGATTAACTAAATATCAGTGGCTTTAGTATATTTACTGATATGTTAACATAGGCTCTTTTGCATGATATAGAAATTATCTATCTTAATTAATAATTAAGATTTTAAACAATTTATCTGGAATAATCTCCACTTTCCATTTGCTCTTTAAACAACTGGTAGTCTTTTAAGCTGGAAGAATCGATAAAATCCAAACAAAAACCTTTACTCTCAAAATAAAACGCCGTTTTGGGATCTAAAACAGCACCAGTGAAGCGAAATATAGTTCTTTTCTCGATAGGCATAATTGAATTGGAAGATTGGTTTTCGTAGAGGTCTTGCAAACACTTTTGTAAATTTTCCTCTGTTAAATCTGGCGATATTTCCTGACCTTGAGGGATGTACACCGTTTGATCTTTCCCAAAATTTGTTGAATCATCGAATTTTATGTTAGTCAAGTTACTGCCTTGTAACGTTGCCCCTTCCAAATTTGCCCCACAAATATTTGCGTTTGATAAATCTGCTTTTATTAAATTTGAGACTCTTAAATCACAGTTTGTCAAATCTGTGCCTGTTAAAGATGCTTCTTGTAGCGAAGCTCTAAAGAAATTTCCTCCAGGGCATTGAGCTTTTGTTAAGTTCGCCTTTGATAGACTTGCATAGCCAAAATCACAGTCAATAAATGATAGTCCTGATCCATTTATCGATTCCATCATAGCTTTGTGAAAGTCTGTTCTAGTAATTTTTGCTCCCTCTAATTTGACATCGGATAAATTGGCAAAGCACATATATGTCCTGCACAGTTCAGCTTGCGAAAAGCTCGCACCTATCAATGATGCTCTAAAGAAATTTGCAGCCGTAAGATCTGCATCGCTAAAATTCGCACCGTCTAAACTAGCAAAAGGAAACTTATGAAACTTAAGGCTCATTCCTGCAAAGTTATTACTGTTTAACTTGGCATTATAGTGACTGTCTGGATCTGTATTTTGTTCATTATTGCCCAAACAGAAATTCCTTTTCACATTTTTCTGAGATGTGTGTTCCCACAAATTCAAAATCAGTTCAACTAAAACGTCAACCAAAATTTCGTTGTATTTTCGTTGGTTTTCCGTTAGTATTGAGTCAGGAGGCTTAAACTATGCTACCCATCGACAACCAATCTCATCATCGACCAGGACTATTACATTTAAAACTCGGTCAAACCTGGCAATCTTTTGAAAAATTCCGTACGGAGGGCGCAAAAGCCCTGGCAGATATCAAAGATGGTATTGTTGCCACCTTGACCACCAAAACAGGACAGTATCGTATTATCGAAGAACATGACTTTCAGCGTCTCTATGGTTTAGCCCGCGATGTGGATCGTCTCCGTGGTGGACTGCGGATGGTAACGGTTGCTGTTCGTGCTGCTCAAAAACATCCAGATCCTGAAAACTTAGAAGTATTAGCCGAAGCTGTTGCTATGTTAGGAGAGTTGCCCGAACTGCCAACCAGAGATAGTTTTGAGCCTCTAATGCCTGAAAATATCAATGTTGATGACGATGATGATGTCATGCTAGATCCCAATCAGATTGAGCGTCCTTTACATAGTGACCCTCTTGCTTTGGAGAATGAGCAACATTGACCCCAGCAGATAACATCCCAGAAAACTTAATTGAGCTAGAGTCTTATCTGCAAAGCCTTTCTCACGACATTCAACCCCTTTCTATCATTCAGTCTTTTGCTCAAAAAATTGGTAAAACCAAGGCACGGCAAAAACTTTTTAATGCCAATGGTGCATTAGTCCGTCCTCCAATTGAATACCAAGTTTTAAAACAGCAGGGATTAATTTCTCCAGAAGAAGATTCATTTGCACTTTTACAGGGAGACATTGTTAGTTCCGATGCCGCTTACTTTTTAGGCGAACGCATCACAGGTACAAAGTTTACCGTTGCTAGTTCCACTTGTGACCTCGTGCCTGGTCGCCGCCAGTATGCTACGTTACTAAGATTACAACCGATTACTGTTGATAATCCTTATGCCAAGCAGCTTCTGGGAGAGATGTTAAAGTTCACCTCTACCCAAAGAATGTATCTCCCACCACTGCCAGGGGATGACGACACGGTTTTAGCCAATGCCATTCTATTTGATGGTGTGGTGCAAATTAAATTAGAAGATTTATTGATGTCCACTCGCCATGCCAGTCTGAGTTTAGTTGGCTGGCGTATTTTTGGCTCTTTGGTACGAACCATTATGGTCAGGGCAGGGGAGAGCGAGGTGAAAATGAGAACCAGTTTGCAATTTAAAGAGGACATCTAAAAACTGTGTCCTAAATCGATTCGTGGATACAGTTGTCTATTAATCTGCTTAAAACGATTTAAGAGACACCATAGATAGAGAAATTTGAGGTGTCCATAAATTCATAAGACACTGTTGGCGAACTCCGAAAGTGGCAAAAAATCTGTAGACTGAGGTAGATCTACCGCGATAAGAAATGCGATCGCCATGTCTCTAAAACCTCAACCTAACTCGCTAGTGCCAGCAGATACCCTGCGAGTTGCTA
>JBCDDK010000237.1:0-4792 GCA_039180345.1 Cyanobacteria bacterium P01_G01_bin.39
ACTCCTGCCCCAGAGATGAGTACAATTGCCCCTAAGCTAGTTACGATAGATTCTTTCAGCGACTCTCCTAAAAATGCCCTTTGCAAAGGAACCATAATAATACCACCGCCAACTCCAAACAACCCTGATAAAATTCCTGCCAAAAAACCAATCGAAGCCACTTTGGGTAATGCGACAGCTTTCGTGGTGTCGGTTTGCTGAGTTCGCGCGAGACTTCTTCTCCAATTTATGAGGTAGATTGCCACTAACTGCAATCCAGCAAAGCCAAACAACAGGTAATTTTCGGGAATTCGATTAGCGATCGCAACTCCAATTCCCACCGACAACACCGCAGGAATGGCTAATAAAATTACTAATTTGGTATTTAAATATTTTGAACGCCAATTCTGAAAAGAGCTAGAAATTGCACCAAGAGAGATTCCCAGTAAGCTAGTGGCTGTAGCCTGGATCGGGCTAGCTCCTACTAAGGTTAGAGCAGGCACATAGAGTAAACCACCTCCAATCCCTAGTAGAGCTGCAACTAAACCTACCACAATTCCCAACGGCAACAGTCCCCAAAAATGTAACATAAGATTATAATTAAATTTTCCTCAGCGAACTCTGATAAAGTTCTGCTGTCTGGGCATATCTTTGGGAGCGGATCAGGTTTTGCTCGATTTCTTCTGGGCGAGTTTTTCGATAAACTTTAGCTGGCACTCCACGCAAAACAACGCCATCTTTGGGAATGGGGGATTTGGTCACCAAACTACCCGCACTAACTATACAATTACAGCCCAGGGAAACTCGATCAAAAACATCACTATTAATCCCAATCAAAGAACCCGTTCCAATGGAGCATCCATGGAGAGTAGCTCGATGTCCAACACTGACGTGATCACTTATGTAAACAGGTGTACCATCTGAGTGAATCACACATCCATCCTGAATGTTACTGTACTTACCAATATAGATCGGTGCGCGATCGCCTCGCACCACGGCATTAAACCAGATTGATGCACCTTCTTCGATTTCAACATCACCTATAACCAAAGCTGTCGGTGCAATCCAAGCTTTGGGGTGAATCTTGGGTATTTTATCTCCCAGGGCACAAACGCCAAAAATGCTGTCAGTTGATATGTTGGTTTTAGTTTGGTAGTTAAGCATAAGCAAGATTTAAATTGGATACGGTTTGGGAAGATAATCCTAATAGTTCGCGAGCTTGTTGGGGTGTGGCAAGGGGTCTACCATAGATTTCACATAGGTTTGCCATCTGCTCGACTAACTGAGCATTTGACTTGGCTTTGATCCCTTTGCGGATATAGGTTGTGTCTTCAAACCCTGTCCGAACATGACCCCCTAAGTGAATAGCCAATGAAGCGATGGGAAAATTATATCGTCCTGCACCCAATCCAGTCCAATGGATTTCAGGGGGTAGGGAGCGCACAAAATGCACCAGGTTAGCTGGATCGGCTGATATCCCACCACTCCCCAATACAAAAAGAAAATTGAGTGGTTTTTTAAGCACTCCTTTACGGACAAGAGCAAAGGCATTTTCCATCTGCCCAATTTCAAAAATATCTAACTCTGGAACGATACCAGCATTGTAAATTCGTCGGGCTTGTAGTTCAATATCTAGGGGAGAATTGAGAAAAATTCGGTCTCGAAGGTTTAAGGTTCCCGTATTCAGTGAAACCAGATCGGGCTTGAGGTTAGGATCGTTACCCCATAATTCCGATGTTAGCTCGATACAACTACCGCGATCAATTCCATCCTCGATGCTAGTAGCGCGGGTCGATATTTCGACAATAATTTCAGGACATCTCGACTTAATTTCAGATAATACTTCCCGATACCGTTCTGGTCGATGAGATTCACTACCATCATCTTCTCTGGGATGGACGTGAGCGACTCTAGCACCAGCTTTAAAAGCTTCTTCAATAGCTTGAGCTTGTTCGGTGGGCGTAATCGGCACATTAGGGTTCATCTGACGAGATGTAATGCCATTAATAGCACAAGTGATAATACAGGGATTTGATTTTAGTGTGGGCAACATTGATATGAGTAGAGTAAGTGTAATTACAGCCGTACAAAATTAGATTAGGACAATACAAAAGTTATTAGTTCGTAAGTAGCAAGTAGCAAGTAGCAATTTTTCAAAGTGTCCTAACTTTGATACATAATGTTATGAGTTGGAAAATTAACTAAAAGATTAAAGACTAAAGACCAAACAATCATTTGGAGACTGAATCTGAATCAAACTCTCCATCATCAAATTCTCCCTTGACAGTTACTTGATCGCCCTCTGCCAGATTCTCTGGAGTATCATCTCCATAGACATCCCAGGAATCTACGTTAAAAGTGCGCTCCCCAGTGTTGAGACTAAAACCATCTTCCCAAACTTGCTCTACAGAACCAGTGAATTTATTATCCTTGGCATGGACGGATAAATTCAGGGTAGGTATGGCTAGACTCGCAAATGCAAATCCCACCAGAATTGGTCGCTTAATATTTTTCCTCATGATATTAACTGAGCCTTACTAAAGTAATGAAATTTAAAAAAAGATGTTTTGTATATAAATCGATCTAAACCGCGTCCACATAGAAAATAGGAGTTTTTGTTGATCAGCAATTTATCTTCTCAATCCCCAGTCCCTAATCCCCAATCCCTCGGACAATTAACTTAAGAACTATGGGTTTCAAACTAGACGTGCTTTAGTTAATTTTTTGAACTGCTATTTCTCTATATTTCTGAGTTATCGTCGAAATTGTAATTAACTCCGCTTCGGTTTTAGCAATCAGATTGAGAATCATTTGGTTAACCAAGTCTTGAAATTCTTGTTTATTATTGGTGTCAATCTCATCAGAGAGCGAATTATCGGCGTTTTTGGTAGAGAAATTTGGTGTGAGTTGCTGACTGCATATTTGATTGCTACGATAACGTGATGATTCGTGCATTCTCAAGTTACCTCTCTTATTTAAGTGCTTGATCTTGATGTTAAACAAAGAAAATGACCAGAAAATGACGAAGTCAACGCAAGCCCCGTCCGTTTAGGGCGGGGTACTGTTGACCACATGAATTAGTGGCGTTGGTAAATTAAAGTATGAGAGCTAGAACAAAGCGGTCGCTAAGAAGGTAAAATAATCCGAAACGTCGAACCTTGACCAATTTCGCTAGTGACTGTAATTTGCCCGCCATGTGCCAGAACAATTTGTTGAGTGATGTTTAACCCCAAACCAAAACTACCCATTGCTTTAGTTCGTGTCTGGTTAACTCTGTAGAATCGCTCGAAGATATGAGGCAAAGACTCTGGTGAAATGCCAATCCCTGTATCTTCTACCTCAATCTCGACTTGACGATTTTCGCAATTGAGTCGCAGGATAATAGTGCCGTTTGCGGGGGTATAACGGCAAGCATTACTGAGAAGATTGGCAATAGCTTGTCGCAGTAGTTTGGCATCTGCCCTAACCATGATTGGTTGAGCGAACAGATGGGCGGTTAGGGTGATATGTTGCGATCTCGCTTGACTCTGCCAATCGGATACTAGATCTCGCAGCAAATCTCCTAAATTAATCGGTTTTAAGTAGTCGAGAGACAATAAGCTTTCATGTCGTGCCAGAAACAGCAAATCTCCTACCAAAGTACTCATACCCTTAGTCAGATGGACAATCTTATCCAAACGTTGATGCATGAAACTGGTATCAGCACTCAAATCTTCAAGCTCCATTAATCCCAACTGGGCATTGCTCAATACGGCAGCCAGAGGAGCGCGTAATTCGTGGGAGGCATTAGCAGTAAAACGGTGTAACTGAGAGCAAACTAACTCCAGTTCCCGATTGGTATTTCTCAGGCTAGTTTCCCTGGTTGCCAATTCTCGCTCTAGCTGCAAAAACAGCAGACTAGCTAACAATGCCCCCAAGCTACCTATGATTGCTGATAAACAGAGGACAATCCAAGTAATCTGTCGGTAAAATGCTTGCTGTTGCTGACGAATTGCCAATAATTGCTCTTTTTCCTGGTTAAAGTCATCAATGGCTATACGTGTGGCATTCATCTTGTCATTTCCCTCTTCTAGCCAATCGTAGAAGAGAGCGGTATGATCTACTGGTTGTTCTTCTCCACGAATTTGTTTTAGTTGCTGTTGCAGAGTTAACTTTTGCTGCAAAATCTCTAGATGTCGATCGACCCTAGTGTAAATATCTTGAAGTCTTTTTGTTTGTTGGGGATTGTCCCGAACTAAATTTTCTAGTTTGTTCAGTGAGTTGGGTATGATAACACGAGAACGATTATACGGGGCAAGAAATTCCTCTCGATTAGTTAGCCCATAACCGCGAACTCCCGTTTCTGTCTCCACTAAAGCTGTAAGCAGACGTTTAGTTTCTAGCTTGACCATTTTGGTGCGCTCTACTATAGCTTCTTCTTCTTCTAAATTGGCTTTTAACCAGGCAAAAGCACTAAGAGAGGTAAATAAGCAGATAACAGGGATAGCGATAATAATTCCACCCCGCAGACGAACGGGGAGTGCTTTCCATTTATTAAATTTCATCTAATTAGAAATGGTTATTACTAAGGGAATTTGGGTGGCTCAAAGCAGTATCCCAAACCATAAATACTTTTAATCCAGTCTTCCACACCAATTTCTCGCAAACCTTGTCTTAAGCGTCTTACTCTGCCAGCAACAGCATTACTCTCTGGTTCTGAACCCCATGACCAAAGTGCTTGCTCAATCTGCTCGTGGGTAAGAATTTTACCAGGATGACGCATCATATATTCCAAAAGCTGAAAGTCTCTGCTTGAAAGTTTGCCAGAGATTTC
>JBCDDK010000238.1:0-4748 GCA_039180345.1 Cyanobacteria bacterium P01_G01_bin.39
AAGGAAGACAAGGAAGACAAGGAAGACAAGGAAGACAAGGAAGACAAGGAAGACAAGGAAGACAAGGAAGACAAGGAGGACAAGGAAGACAAGGAAGACAAGGAGGACAAGGAAGACAAGGAAGACAAGGAAGACAAGGAAGACAAGGAGGACAAGGAGGACAAGGAGGAAATGCTGATTTTTTCGTTCAAATTATAGTAAACACTCGCCTCTTTTAACGTCCCTATCTTGTCGGGTTTCTTAGACTTGCTTGTACGGGAAGTTAAAGACCTATCCTTGTGAGCATGAGGCAGAAGTTTATCTTCTTTTCCACCATAAATAAACTCCTGTTATCAAAGCGATTAAGGGCATAATTCGTAAAGCTAACGATTTAATAATTAGCGTCTGTAGCGGGCTGAGGATTATCCGACGATTAGTAGCTTCTTGGGGTCGGATCGTCAGAATATTTCGGTCTTCTCCGACTAGCCAACTGATCGAATTAAGCCAAAGATCTCCATTTAGCTGCTGTTCAAACCAGCCATTTGTAGCAAAGGTAGTACTGCCAAAAACGACTAAGCGAGATGCTTGTGGTTGTGATCGCTCAAAAGCGATCGCAATATCTAAAGGACCAGGAAGATCCAAGGTTTCATCAAAGGAAATTTGCTCGGCTCGCAGATTGCTTTCTGCCCACGTTTGTTGATCGGTAAGCGCCAGGGTCGTATTAGTAATATCTGGCTTTTCTAGAGCTTTGATTGGTCTTGTTTCAGGAAATAAGGAAATTCCGTTACCAAAACTAGCGGTGATGGGATGTCCTCCATAGTTATTGACAATAGCCACCGCAGGACCAAAACCCATAACGCTAGCAGAACCTGAACCATCGACTATTAACCGTTCATCTAGCTCAATTCCCCAGTTATCTAGAATTGGCGTGATACCAAGATCTATATTAGGTACTAAGAGCAATAGTATATTTCCGCCGTTGAGAAGATACTGTTGCAAGGTTTCAACTTCTGCCATTAAAAGTTGGCGCTTGGCACCAGCAATTACAATTAGGTTGGCATCATCGGGAATTGCTCCTTGGCTGGCTAAGTTTAAAGTTTGGACAGTATTACCCTTATCTTCTAAATTCTTGACCGCCTGTGCCAATCCACCTTCAACTAGGTCTAAAGGTGCTTCCCCGTGTCCTTGTAAAAAATAGATGTTAATCGGGCGATCTCGCTTTATTCTCTCAATGCCGTTAGTTAATCTAGTTTCGGTAACTAGCTCGCCAATTGCTTGGTTTTCAGCCTCTAGTTTTTGTCTTTTGTCACCATACTGGAGATATATTTCCCCTAAAGACTGTACGCCAAACTGTTGTGCTAATCCGATTTCTTGCTCAGGATTGATAAGTTTATACTGAAACTGATCGCTATAGCGACGATAATTCTGAAGCAGATTTTCTAATTCTGAATTGATACTACGATCAAAAATTATTACTTCTAAGGGCTGTTCTAGTTCAGCAGTTATTACCTGAGATTGTTGAGCCAGAGTATAAACTTGATTTTCCGAAAAGTCCCAACGTCGGTTGTAGTTGACACCTAGCCAGTTAAACAGACCAAGAGCGATTATAACCACTGCTATCTTAGCGATTGAACTTAATCCTGAGCGGGTTGAACGAAGTTGCCAAAACCGATACTGATTTCCCCAGAGCCATAGTCCCAATATCAAGAAAAATATTCCAGAAATAATCAATAATATTGCTGGTGCTGTCCATGCCTCAGTAATAATTGAATTTACTGCTCCCGCGATACATAAAGTAATACCTAACAAAAAGATTATGATTCTGGTCATTTCATTTGTTGTTTGTCATTTGTCATTTAGCTGCTCAATGTTAACGGTTTGATCGGAGGCTATGAATAGACTGAGCTGTCAGAAATAAACCTAAAAATATATAGCTAAAAAACAAAATAAAGTCACTAAGATTAACAACTCCCTGAACCAAATTGTTATAGCTTTCAATTAGGGAAAGATGTAATAAAACTTCTCGGATAGTGCCGCCAAAACTACCGGCAATTAATTCTACTAACCAGGTAAATAAAACTAAGCCAAAGGTTAATACTGCCGCAAGAATGGTGCTGTTGGTCACAGAAGAAATAAACATCCCCCACGACAGCAAGCTGGCTACTAATAGAATTAAGCCGAGATGAGCTATTAAGGGGACTGCGGGGGGAATCGCTGGTTGAGCTGCGCTTAAAGCGATCGCTTCATAAATTAATGCGGGTAAAATCATGAAGCAAAATAGCATCATTACCGCCAATAGTTTTCCTAGGGCTACAGCCCAATTGGTAATGGGAGAAGTTGCTAAGAGTTCTAAAGTACCACGTTTTTTTTCTTCGGCATAAAGTCCCATGGTTAGCAGTGGCACGATTAGCAAAGATAAAGTAGCTAAAATAGCGAAAAAAGAGTTAATAAATTCTTTAGCAACATCAATAGAACCTAGATCCACTCCCATACTTTGACTTACGGCAATTTGCTGAATAATTCCTTGTTCACCAATTAAGATTTCGACAAAGAAGAAGCCAGAAATAAGCCAGAACATTGCGGCAATAACATAAGCCAAGGGTGAGGCAAAATACCCCTGCAACTCTCGTTGGGCGATCGCAATAATGTTAGAAAATACCATAATCAATTAGAGATAATAAAAAGTTTATATACTTAGATCGATTATGATATCTGCACAATACAAAAATCATATAATGTATAGGCAATCATTTCACCTCAGTATAGTAATTTATAGAAAAAACAAGCTTGAGTTTTATGATTCTACCTTGACGTTGTAAATATCCAACAAATAAATTTTAACCAATAGATTTTAACGTATACTCAATGCTATTATTGTCCATAGCATCTTAATAAATGCCTTGGACTATCGTAACTGAGTTTATGTCTTCCATGAGCATATCTTTTATTATCAATAAACCAAAAACTACCTTTCCGTAACTCTAATATTTCTTCAGCATTGATCAGTTCTTGAAAAAATAACTCTGATTCTTCAGACCACGCATATCTAATATTTCTATAATTTATCCTGAGATTATTGTTATCGATAATTTTTCCAGAAAATCCTTGAGTTTTAACGTATTTTGGTGAAGGAAAATGTACCAAATCTTTTGTAAGAACACTGAGAACATTTTTTGGTAGAGACTTAATTACTTTTAATGAGTCAGAAATTGTTTGATATTCTTCTTTGTTTCCTGGATCTAAACAAAAGAATCCGATAAATTTGGGTGGCTTTTCCTGCCACGCTACATCAGTATGTGGAAAGATTCTTAAATCGCTTAATGATAATGAAGTTGAATCACAATTAGGAATGATACGGACGTGCATTACTTGAGGCTGTTGGCAATAGCAAATACATTTTCCTAATAAATTCATTTGCTCTATAAGCCATAAACTAGCAGTGTTTTGACAAGAAGTAGGAATCGAACCTTTAATAAAGCCTTTTTCATGAAGAATTTTGATATTGTGCTTTGATAAGGGAGCTATTCCTGAACTTACTTGCTTCAAAATTAGATTTTCTTGAATCATATTTTTGCAAAATCAATAGAAAATAACGCTATTTTACATGAGCTATTAAATCAGAACCTTTTTCACATGGCTCTGCACTAGCCCATAACGCATCAAATTGCTGTTTTAAATCTCTAATTGTATCTTTGTTAGTCGATATTCGCATTTTGCTAGCTTTTTTTATACCTTCCAAATCTTCTGCTTCTAAGCGACCTGAAAAACGAAGATCTTCTTGTTGCTGTATAAATATAGTGAAATCTTCTAGTTTATTGATTTTGCTTGTATAGTAACTTTGAGCAGTTTTCTCTGCATCGCTTCTCAAAATAATTTTTACCTCAACTTCAATATCAATAAGGTCATCTATAAGCTGTACTAAATCATTGGAAATATCATTTTCTTCGTAAATAAATAATCTTTGAATTTTGAACTTATTATTTTTATTTTTATTTCTTTCAATAGCCTCTTTATTTACTTTTACCAATTCAGATATATATTTTTCAATTCTTCCATAAAAACCTTCGGAAATCCCCCCAATATTTGTGGCATTAATTTCACCATCGCATTTTTGGTAAAAAGGAGCGGGATAATCTAAAATAGCATTGAAATCTATGGAGTATTCTTCTTGAATCAAGGTTTCTTTAGCTATCCTAATCTGCTTTTTGACACCTTTTCTAATAGCAAAGTTGTCTCTTTGAATTGTAGGATATCGCGTGACAATAGTTCTTAGATGATCGTCAAAGTCTTCTTCAGTTACAAAATCTGAAAAAGCGTTAAAAAGTTGTATTAGGTGTTGCTCGTTATTGTCTATTTCTCGCGATAGTACGCTGAAATAATTCTCTAATTTTTCATCTAGCTTTATTCTATCTTTATCCAAAGTTTTTTGAATATTGTTAATATCCTCTATTATTACTTGAGTAATTGATGTAATCTTATTTTCAATTTCTTCTATCTTTGACTTTCTTTCAAGATCGTATTCATATAGCCAGAATAAAATTAGTAAAGGTATATTGCCCGAAATATATGATACGAAATTTGGAATTGTCTTTTGACTTGAAAGGATAGAACCAATAATTAAAATTATTCCAAATACACAAATAGCCCAAATTTTAAAATATTTCCGAGTACGTTTCCAACTCATATTTTGAAATCATAATAAATATATTTTGAAGGTATACTACTATGTTTGGAACATATTTGTTTTATCTTAAAGATTTTTTAATTAT
>JBCDDK010000239.1:0-4665 GCA_039180345.1 Cyanobacteria bacterium P01_G01_bin.39
AGCTCTGCGAATTGTCTTTAATAACGGCAATGTTTATAAATATGCCGATGTACCAGAATCAATTTATCAAGAGTTAAAAGAAACAAGTTCTGTGGGTCAATACTTTAATTCACAAATTAAGGATAAGTTTACTTGCGATCGCGAAGCGTAACCGAAGGGTAATCGCGAAATTTAACTGTAGCGTGAGCGCTATATTTGGTGATTAATAATGGCAAAGAGACTTTCAATTTCTTTGCCAAATATTCCATCTTGTCTCTAGAGAGACTAAATTAAGCAGTTTTTATTGCAGAACAGGTTCGACCTCATCGGTCAATAAACGTGCTTTGGGATTGATGCTATAGGTTCCTATCAGAGTTGTTTGGTCTAAAATATGACCTTTAATAGCTTTTAAAACGTCAGGAGCAGTAAACTTTTCTTCAACTGGACAATGCTCTAGATCGGTTGCATAAAGAGTAAAATGATAGTGATGAATAATTTCATCGTTCCAAACTGGACAGGCTCCATCATAACCATAATAATCTCCCGACATCTCAGCATCTTCGGCAAGCCACTCGCGGTAATTATTGATTCCCTGTCTAGTATTTAATGCCGCCTGATAATCTTGCTTCCCTCGCGGGGTAATACCATCGCTAAACTGACCTACTTCAATTGAGGATATGCTTGGTGCCAAATCAACCAACACCCAATGATAGAAATCTACACGGGGAACAGAGCCTAAAACAATTTTACCCTCTTGGTTTGCATCCTCCAATTTACTGGGAACGTCAGAGTCACAAACAATCAACGCCAGAGAACGAGTAGCTTGAGGCAACTCACTCCAAGCTAAATGAGGATTACGATTACTTGATAGCTGTACATGGTTCTCGGGATGATATTTTCCAAAAGCAAATTCTTCTGGTATTCTGGCTCCATGTTGAAAGCTGTTGCTCCAAATTTTCATAATTTAATTTGCATACTGCATATTGCTTTAGTCGCTTTTGAGACTATAAATTTGCCGATCACAAATGTTAGATCCTACTAATCTTTGATTAAATTTCTATCATTTATTGTTGACAAAATTTATATCCCTATTGTCCAGCTTCTACTATTGAAATGAGAGACTGCTTAAAATATTACTTTTTCAAATATCAAAATTATTGTAAATTAGAGTAGTTGTAATATTCAGCCAAATCTATTTATCATACAAAATAATTGCTTGGTTATTGCTCAAGCCAAAGATTCAATTAGATCATGAGTGCCGCTTGCCCCACTCATGTAGTTTACAAAAAGATCAATAAATAGGCGTTATATCTATCGGTAATCATCCAAACCTAAACTAATAACCACTCGCCCATAAAACAAAGCTCTAAATCTCTGATAGGGTGGATATTATCTTACAACCAAAATTTTGTTACATGTATAGTCGTTCTAATTAATTGACCTACCATCTCAGTAATTTGTTCGGGGGATTAGGGATTAGGGATTAGGGATTAGGAATTAGGGATTAACAAAGGGCTTGCTCGCATGTATTAGGGAGCGATAATTAGTACGTATTTTCGTATGGTTCTTATTAGGAATGACTATAGTTTATAAATTTGAGAAGCTTATAGTTGTTTCAAATAAAAAGTGAGGATGATAGATTTCACTACCCAGTCCCCAGTCCCCAGTCCCCAGTCCACAGTCCCCAGTCCCCAGTCCCCAGTCCCCAGAAAGAATAACTCATGCACTCAAAAATTAATTAAAACGACTATATATGTTTTTTCGATAAAATTTAATTTATTATTGTATTTTTAATATTTATTCGGAAACATTTACATGAGTAACATAAATAATATTAAATCACCAGAAAATTCTCCTGCAAAATCTAACGACAAATTAGATACTGAGCAAAATAAAATTTATCTTGTGAGTGGATTAGGTGCCGACCAGAGAGTATTTCAGAAATTAAAGCTGTCAGGTTATCAAGCAATTCATATTCAATGGATTGAACCAGAAGCAAGGGAGAGTATTGCAGAGTATACCCAAAGACTTATTAGTCAGATCGAGTCAGAAAAACCGATTATAATTGGACTATCTTTTGGCGGCATTATTGCAGTAGAAATTGCCAAACAAATTAAAACCGAAAAAGTAATTTTAATTTCCAGTACCAAGAATCAACAGGAAATTCCTTTTTATTTCCAGATATTTCGCTGGCTACCCATTCACCGACTGTTACCTCCTAAGCTGATGCTGTGGTTTGGACAACTGCTAGCAGGCTGGTTCTTTAGCTTAGAAAGTCTTGCCGAACGTCAACTATTCAAAGCAATTTTATATGATACTAATGCTAGTTTTATGAAGTGGGCAGTTCATCAAGTTATCACCTGGAAAAATGAGGTAATTCCTGATAACATTTACCATATTCATGGCGAGAGCGATCGCATTTTTCCTTACCAGTTTGTTCAATCAGATTTTAGCGTCAATAAAGGCGGTCATTTTATGGTAATGAATCGTGCTAGCTATATTTCAAATTTAATTAAGCAAATTGTCGAATTAAATCCTAAAACAACTGCTTAAAATATGCAGGAATAAATTGATTAACTTTGCCTAATCTAATTATTAAGCCGAGTTGAAAATAAGCGGTGATACAAAAAAGAATTAATTCTTCTAAAAGCCTAAAAGCATTTACTACTTCTAGTGCTGGGATATTTTCTGCTCAACTGCTTAAGATTAAACCGACGATAACCAATCCCACTGTGTAGAGAAAATAATTCTTTTGAAAGCGATCGCAGCCAAAAAAGCAGCTAAAAGTAAAATAAGGCAATTCGGTGAGTATATGCGGCTAGTAGCGGAGTAAACATAAACCGCCACTGCCGATCAATTAAGATAACAGGTCGCGAACATTTTTGATGTCTTAGATGGAGAGCCGTAAATAGCCCAGTAAAACCACCACCGACAATTACTATTGGTTTAATTGGATCTTTCATCGTAATTTAATTATTGTTAATGACAGTTATCAGCCATTGCATCCAACAAGGTCTGCATTACCTGGTATTCTCCAGGGTTAACTTGACGATCTAGCAAAGCAATACTGGCTGCTTGAGAAAGGGCGATCGCTGCTACATCGGCATCTAAGTTTTTAACTAGGCGATCTATAGATTGGGGAACTTTTAAAGCCGATTTAATCCCTAATAGAGTTGGTTCTTCAAGTCCAAGTGCTTCTAATTGGGGAGAAACTATTGACCAATCAGTATTGCGATCGCCATTACTCATTTGAATGGCATAAGCCAAAATACGCTGGTATTTAGTCTCCTGATCGGCGGGAATCAAACTAGAGTGTTTGAGAAGCGATCCTGCTGTTTCTCCCCTATCTTGAGCGAGATTATCTAATATTTGTTGCCAGTCACCATCCTCACTATTTTCTGGTTGACCGACAGTAATCGATACCTGAATTTTGTCTTCCAAAGTATTTAGCTGGGTAACTTGAGCTTCTACGCCTAAAAACCCTAGCCATTTGGCGATCGTCTTGATTAGAGTTATTTTGACTGTCTTACTTTTAGCCAATAAGCGTATTTGAGTATTGACCATTGGGCGGACGATTTGAGAGAGCATAATTTTGAAGGAGTAAGTTTTTTGAGTATCCCCAAAAGACTAGCTGAGTCCCCAACTATTTATTGTCAATTGTTTAACAGAGCTATTTACAACGTGAGCCTTTGGACAAGCAGTTAAAAGTCAAACTAAAATATCGATTTCAATGCTTAGAAACAGATTGTGTGACATTTTTTGCTCGACTTAATTGATGAGCGACCCCGCGCCGCCACAAAGGCTTGAGCCGCTTGTAGGCGCAAGATAAAGGCGATTCGGTGAGTACATGCGCAATCTGCGTGTACGCGCATCTTACAGAAACGTCGTCTGGCGACGACTGGCAAAGCAGAGCTTTGCGTCCCTTATGCATAGCGTTTCTGTGTTAGCTGTGACCATTGCTTAATCCAGGTGGGGAAAAACCCAAATTCTTGTTTAACATAGGCATTGAGATCGCCGACTGCTGCGTCATACTTGGCAGCAACATCCTGTACAGATAGATTTGCCTGTGGTATTTCGTAATCGAGATTAGAAGGATCTGAATTTTCTACGCCATGTCTTCCCGTCTCAATACCTGCATCTTCAACTACTTGACGTGCCATGTCACCTTCAATTTCTAATCCAGTGAGTTCGTTGAAAACGTTAAGAAACCCGAAGGAAGAGGCAAAAAGGGATGTTGCCTCAATACTTTTATCGACATCTATTTCTTCTGAAATCTCCTTTGCTATAGTCTCGATGTGTTCTAGAAAAGCTTGATCAACTTGATTTAGTGTTGTATCAGCAGCTAACTTAGTCAGTGCCATTTCAAATTGATTGAATGGATTGTTTTCAACTGCTTTTCTCTGACGACCTTGCTTCAACATTTCCGCCATACTTTGGTAATGTTCGCCCTTGTTTGATATTCCTACAGTATGTACCTGACAGTAGGAACAACCGTGGGCGTTAGAGGTGGAATAACCAACCGCACTCAAGTTTTTCATACCCATTACCCATTGGTGACAAGTTAAGAAAATGTAGAAATTGTCAAATGTAGTCAAATCAGGGATTGTAGAAATTTTAAACTAGGTAATAAATATTAATTCTGTACCCAAGTGCGACCGAATCTCAAGTTAAATGGCACACTGGCAA
>JBCDDK010000240.1:0-4595 GCA_039180345.1 Cyanobacteria bacterium P01_G01_bin.39
CAATATCTAGTAAAACTGCATCTAAAGCTGCATAATTACCATGAATACAAGACATTACTGCTATTTTCATACTACTTCTAATTCAGTTGCTAAAGATTCTTTTACTTGTTGTTGGTAATAATTAATTGCCGATTCGGGAACACAACAATCTCGGACGGTTTGGGCAATTTCAGCTTTGTCTAAGTTACTACCCACTATTTCAAAACCACTCTTGCGATCTGGTCTACCATTTAACCAACGGGGTAAATTTAAGGGTTTAAATTCTAATTCCGATTTCTCCGATCTAAAGTCACCATAATAAATTTGTCCGTCTACTAAATCGAAGATTCCCTTTGCTCGAATCACTTTACCATAAGCACCTTGGGTAAGTTCCAGCCAAAAAGTAGCTAAACTATCAAAATCTAAAATTTCCCCTGTCAAAACCCCCCGATGAATCTGTAGGGCTGTAGTTGGTTGAGTGGTGAAATCGCCTGGAATAATTTCATCCGCCCAAGTCTCTAATTCTCTGCTATCGTTATCTTCTGGGATTATGGCTACTCGATGGGAGTCAAAAGCTTGTAGTAAAGGTTCAATTCCTGCTAAATCTAAATACCAGGGAATCTCTAGATAAGTAACGGTTTTGTCTAATTCCGCTTCTTCTCCCGTCTGATAAAGCTTCAGTTGGGGATATTCACTTTGGAGATATATTGCATCAATGGGTACGGAATCGGTTTGCGGGCTAAAATAGCCTACATGTTTGTTAGTTTGAGCTAGTTGTTGATGAATCCAGTGGGTTTTACCCGCCCCTGGGGGACTGGTGACTGCGATAATCATAACGGGAATTTTTGAGAACGATAATCATTATATCTAAAACTCGAAATTGTATTGTTAGAGAATTTAAACAAATGCGATTACGCTTCGGATCGCCTTATGGAAAATAGCGATCGCATTATTTTGTTCGTTCAAATGAAATTAAAAGTAAAATTAAATTTAAAACATTACAAGGCTTAAAAAAATCGGCGGGAACGATGTAAAATCACCCACATCACAACTGGGGCGCCAATCAAAGCAGCAATGGAGTTTAAAGGCAAAACAGTCTCGCTTCCTGGTAGCTGAGATATTAAATCTGCGACTAACGCTAGTATTGCACCCATCACAGCAACAACGGGAATCAATATTCTATGGTCTAAAGTTTTAAACAAATTACGACATAGGTGAGGAACTACAACACCCAAAAATCCAATAGGACCACAAAAAGCAGTAATAGCACCAGCTAATATTGAAGCACTGGCGATAATCCAAAATCTCGTTTGTTGCACTGCTAAACCCAAAGTTTGAGCTTGAGATTCACCTAAAAGCATTAAATTCAAAGGTTTTGATAATAGCAAAGCTATCATTAATCCGAGCAATATTACAGGTGCTAAAATTGCCATTTGTTGCCAAGTAACGCCCCCAAAACTCCCGAATGTCCATTGTAAATATGATTGAATTTGATTATTGTCACTAAAATGTAGCAAAATACTGACGATGGCATTAGTTGCATAACCAAATAGTAATCCTAAAATTAGCAGCGTCATAGAATCGGGTACGCTGCGAGATATTAGTAATACTATCCCTAAAACCAATGCTGCACCTAGACTTGCTGCGATCGCCAAACTTAAATCCCCGATTATTCCCAAATTTGTTAATAGTGGACCCATACCTGTAGTGTTGGCTGCAAGCACTAGAAGCGCAACTCCTAGAGAAGCACCAGAACTAATTCCTAATACAAATGGTCCTGCAAGTGGATTTTTAAAAAGTGTTTGCGTTTGTAATCCGCTTACGCCCAAAGCAGCACCAGCCAAAGTTGCGGTTAAAGCTTTAGGTAAACGAAATTTGAGAATAATAGTAGTCCAAGTGGTTTTTTGAGCTTCTCCTCCCGAGAGGATAGTAACAACTTGTTGAATGGGAATATTAACTGAACCGAAAGCTAAATTTGATAAAAAAACAAAAATTAAGCTACTAAATAAAATTGCGATAACAATCAGCTTGTAACTATTAATATTTTTCCACTTTTGACCTAAATATTTATACTTTTTATAATGACTCATCAACAATTACCTGTGCCCTTCAGTTCAGCTTCTGATAAAAAAATAACTGGTGATTAGGTAATAATTCTGGATGAAAAATCTTAATTAGATCGGCTAAAATTAGATCTGGATTACTGACTCCTCCTTCCCAATAATCATTACCTCCATTTTCATTTAAACGAGCATTGTTATTATAAACATTACCTTTTTGCACTGCTTGAAAATCACTATAGCGACTATCTTCTCTAATTACATCTTGCAAATTCTGCCAAGATTGACTAACATTTAACCAATAATCTGCTGTAGCAGCACGTTCAAAAATATTTTCAAAAGATGAAGGTGTGCTACCAGAAGAATTACCAACACAAAGTAATTCTGCACCTGCATCTGCCAAATATTTTGCTAGATAACTTTTACATCCTGGTACATACCAAGTCCCTTTAAAATTAAATCCTGTAAACACTTTTGGATGTTTTTGAATATCTCTAGTTTTAGCAGCAATTTCTTGATAATTTTTATCGATCGCACTAAAAATCTTTTCGGCTTTTTCTTCTCGATTAAAAAACAAAGCTGTAAATTTTAACCACTCACTTCTACTTAAAGGTGTGTCCTCCATATATTCAGCATTTATTGCTACCTTTAATCCTACTTCTAATAATTTAGGATAACTATCTGTTTGTGGGTTTCCCGTTCCATAAGTAGTAACTAGATCGGGAGCTAGTTCTAATAATCGTTCTACGTTGACATTATTATTGCCTAATTCGGCAATTTTATCGGCTTTTATTTGTTCGACTACTTCTGGTGTATTGACTATGCTTAGATTACTAACACCGACAAGTTTATCGACTAATTCTAATTTTGCTAAATGGGGTAAATGGGTAGTGGAAAGAGATGCAACTGTTTTTACGGGTACTGTAATTATATGGTCTTGCTTAAATCCTTTTGGTGCTGGAGTACCGCATTGCACTAAAACATATTTAAAACTTGTTTTAGCATCAGGATAAGGATTTTTTACTATTACAATTTTATAGTTATTTTGATAATCTACAGAAAAACCCGTAGCATAATTAATACTTACTTTTTTGGGTAAATAATTTGTATTTGGATTATAATTTTGAATGCATTCTTTATTTAGAGAGGATGAGATTATTGGATTGTTTGAAGTGCTGTTACAAGCAATAACTAAAGTTGCAACACATATTATTTGAATGTAAAAAATAAAAACTTTAAATAATCTATGCTTTTTGATTTTCATAAATCATACTTTGATAAACCCAAAAAATCTCTTTGAAGCAATGAGAGTAACTTTAAACCTCGTTCACATTGAAAACAGGGGTTTTAACCAAAACAAAATAGTGTTGAATAAAAACTTGCTACTTGCTACTTACGAGCAGTTAACTTAAGAACTCCAAGTTTCAAACTAGATGCGACTTAAGTAGATTCTGGAGGATAAAGATACTTGGTAACTTTATTTCCTCGGACTAAATGTTTTTCAACAATTTCTTCAGCAATCTCTGGCTTAACGCGGGTGTACCAAGTTCTATCCTTAGAATTAAATACTACTGGTCCTAATTTACAAACTTCTAAACAGCCAGAAGTTCTTACTTCTATATCCAAGTCTGCTTTGGCAACAGCATTTTTCAAGGATTCATAAGTAGATTGCCAATTACGTGAAGGTAAACATCTTCCAGAGGTACAAACTGAAATATAAGAGCGTTTTAAGGGATTTTGAGTAAACGGCATTGGTTTTTTACCTAATACATAAATATCCCTTAATTCTTCATAAAGAGCTAGTTTAGATAAATTTGGTTTACCTTCTGGTAATAAATTTTCACCATCCACTAAAGGATTGGGAAAGAAAATAGTCATCACATTTTCATCTGCACCGTTCCAAAATTCAATTCCCCAACTTCTTGGTTGTTCGTGCTTATTAAAACGCCGATAAAAAGCCACACGACTGACTCGTCTTTGTCGTCTTAATTCCAAAGGAGTTTGATTGTTCGGACCACCTAAATTATCATCAATACAAAGGTGTAAATGCCATGCTTCCGTTACTACTGTCAAATAGCCATCGTAAAGAATACAAATTTTTGGCGGAGTGGTGAATGCTAATTCTAAAACCCCACCTTGAGCGACGTGTCCTAATTCTACCTGCTGCCAATTTTCTTGAAATAAGGTGTAAAGTAGCGATGATAAAACATCACAACTGCGATCGATATCCTCGTATTCAACTTTACCCCCCATCGGTAAATCTTTCGTAGATTGGCGGTTTAATGGCGTTACCCAAGGATTATAGTTACTCATAAGTAGTCGTGTAAATTTAACTAGATAGTTAAGATCGGGATTAGGGATTAGGGATTAGGGATTAGGGATTAGGGATTAGGGATTAGGGATTAGGGATTGGGCATTGGTGACAAGTTAAGGCTCTGTGCCAGTTGTCAAGAGGGACTCGGAGACAGATTAAGAGGGGGTTTAGTCCGTTTTGGACGAGGAGATTTAACTATCCCTATATCCCTAAGTCGCGATTTTCTGGCGCAGTAAAATAAG
>JBCDDK010000241.1:0-4511 GCA_039180345.1 Cyanobacteria bacterium P01_G01_bin.39
GTTAAATGCTCAATGTTAAATGCTCAATGTTAAATGCTCAATGTTAAATGCTCAATGTTAAATGCTCAATGTTAAATGCTCAATGTTAAATGCTCAATGTTAAATGCTCAATGTTAAATGTAATGATTAAACCGTTTTATCGCAACATCCGTTTATTAATACTGGCATTTATTTTAATTACGGCCTGGGGTATTTCCTCTTTTCAGGCTTTACCCCGACAAGAAGATCCCGAAATGGTATCTCGAGTCGCGGTTGTTAAGACTGCTTTTCCTGGGGCGAGTGCCGAGAGAGTTGAGGCATTAGTGACAGAAGTTTTAGAAGGAGAAATCGCCGAGATCGAGGAGATTAAAACTTTAGAATCTGATTCGCGAGTCGGGTTTTCTACTGTAACTGTCGAGTTAGTTGATGCAGTCAAAAACGCTCAACCCATCTGGTCGAAAGTTCGCGATGAAATGAACGATGCTGCTGCTTCTTTCCCTCCTGGGGCAGGAATTCCCGAATTAGATGAAGCAAAAACTAAAGCATATACGGCGATCGCCTCCATAACCTGGAATCAAACGAGTAAACCTAATTATGCTGTGTTACGACGCTACGCAGAACAGTTAGAAGTAGCAATGCGGGGTGTGGTAGGAACAGAGGAAGTAGAAATTTTTGGCGATCCGAATGAAGAGATTACCGTAGAGATCGAGGCCCCCGAACTTGTTGCTGTAGGGCTTTCACCCCAGGAGTTAGCCGAACAAATAAATCTCAGTGATGCCAAAGTAACGGCTGGTCAATATCGTAGCGATCGCTCTAACATTGCGATTGAGGTGGACAGCGAACTAGAAACTATTGAAAGGATTAGGCAAATACCAATTCAAAACAATAAAGGACAGTTTACGCGCTTGAGCGATATTGCCCAAGTTAGTCGAAGTATCCAATCACCGCCTACAGATTTAGCTTTGGTTAGCGGTAAACCTGCTGTAGTTGTTGGGGTGCGGATGAAATCAGGATTGAGAATTGACCAGTGGGCAACCAAAATTAAGGCAGAAATAGCTAACTTTGAGGGTACTTTGCCCCAGGGAGTTAGTTTAGACTTAATTTTCGACCAGAGTCAGTATGTTGATGATCGCATCGGCACTCTATTGTCTAACTTGGTTATTGGTGCGCTGCTAGTGATTGGTGTTAGCTTTGTCACTATGGGATGGCGTTCGGCTTTTGTAGTGGGTACGGCTTTACCTTTAGTCACCTTTATGGTTTTCGGCTGGATGAACACCTTTGGTATTCCGATCCACCAGATGTCGGTAACGGGGATAATCATTGCTTTAGGCTTACTGATTGATAATGCCATCGTCACGGTAGACGAGATTCAGGTAGAGATGCAGCATGGCGAAAAACCCCTCAAGGCAATGGTAAAAACAGTTGATTATTTAAAAGTGCCTCTGTTTGCTTCTACTTTGACGACGGTTCTCACGTTTCTACCGATTGTTTTGCTTCCTGGTGGTGCAGGAGAATTTGTCGGCACGATCGCTTTGGGTGTAATTCTAGCGTTGATCTCATCCTTAGTATTATCGTTGACGGTAATTGCTGGTTTGGCAGCGCGGATGTTAGCCGATACCCAAGGTAAAGCTAAACAATTAGAGGATCGAGATACTAAACCTCAAGGTAGGCTACAAAAAATTCAAAGCTGGTTATTGAAGCCTGGTGCTTGGTGGAATGAAGGTTTTAGTTCTCCTAAACTAGCCCGTCCCTATCGTAAATCATTGAGATTCACCCAGTCTAAACCCCTACTGGCGATCGCCCTTACCTTTTGTCTACCTCTTATTGGCTTTATCAGTCTGACAAGTTTAAAAAATCAATTTTTTCCTCTGGTATCCCGCGATCAGTTTCAAATCGAGGTGGAATTTGCCCCTTCTACAGCGATCGCTGAGACTAGGAATAGAGTATTACAAGTGCGAGAAATAATCCTTGATCGTCCACAAGTAGAAGATGTTCACTGGTTTGTGGGAGAAGGTGCGCCCAAGTTTTACTACAACTTTACGGGTAACCGCGAAAATCAATCTCATTACGCCCAGGCGATGGTGCAGTTGAACACAGATCGAGAAGTAGGAACTATAGTACAAGAGCTACAAACCGAATTAGATGCTCAATTCCCTGCTGCACGTATCTTAGTTAAACAGTTTGAGCAGGGTCCTCTGTTCGATGCGCCGATCGAAATGCGGATCTATGGACCAAACTTAGATGAATTAAAACGTCTGGGTACAGAAGCTAGAGGTATTTTAGCCAATGTACCTAATGTGACTCATGTGCGCGACGATCTTGGAGAAGCGTTACCAAAATTAGACCTGACTGTTGATGAAGAACAGGCGCGACAGGCTGGCTTTAGCAATACGGCGATCGCCCAACAGCTAGAGGCTTATTTAGAAGGTGCGATCGGCGGGTCAATTTTAGAGGCGACAGAAAACCTACCAGTACGGGTGAGAGTCAGTAATGCTCGAAGAGCAGATTTAAGTCAAATTGCTTCTTTAGATTTGAGTTCCCAACGAAGCGAGAATAGTAATTTTCGCTCGACATCGGCATTGGGAGAATTTAACCTGCGACCACAACTCTCAAAAATATCTCGTCGCGGTGAACAACGAGTTAATACGGTGCAGGGATTTGTCACCGCAGGAGTTTTACCTTCTGAAGTTCTAGCTGATTTTCAATCACGGTTAGAAGCAAACAACTTTCAACTCCCCTATGGATACCGTTATGAATGGGGGGGCGAACTAGAGGAAAGCAGCGAGGCTCAAGGTAATTTAGCACTATATGTACCGATACTGTTGGTCGTCATGGTGACGGCATTAGTTCTTTCTCTTGGTTCGTTTCGCGAGACTGGTATTGTGGCAGCAGTGGCGGTGGGCTGTATCGGGATGGCACTGTTCTCCTTACGGATATCTAATTCACCATTAGGCTTTATGGCAATTGTTGGCACGATGGGCTTAGTAGGAATTGCCATTAACAACGGAATTATTGTTCTTTCTGCTTTTAATGAAAACCCTGAAGCAAGAGAAGGTAAAGCTCAAGCCGTAGAAGATGTAGTAGTAAAAGCTACCCGCCACATCATCACTACCACCATCACCACCATCGCGGGATTTGTCCCTCTATTAGTTAGCGGGGGTCCCTTTTGGCGACCTTTGGCAATTGCGATCGCAGGAGGAATTAACGGTTCTCTGTTGCTAGCGTTATATTTTGTTCCTGCGATTTATCTAGTTATGAAGCGTCGCGATCAGAAAAAGTCAAAAGAAAGGCAAGGATTATCAGAGAAAACTCATACTTATCAGGGGGTTTAGAATCAGCATAGAAGAGAATAATAAAATGATCTCATACGTAAAAATCACTAAGTTCAATTTTTCCACAAAGATATCACCCTTAACATCTACTATTATGCAAAAACCTTGGAGTTTTAAAGCGATCAAGTTCCTCAATTACTTTCAGATAGGGCTTGCTCTTATAGTAAGTAGCTATGGGATTCTGCTGCTAATAGCTCGTGAAGTGCAGACTGTTGGACAACCATCTTTTGCTCGTTGGACATGGCTTGTTGGACTACTGCTTGGTTGGAAAGAAAAGAATGTAGAGTCTCCTGACTTTATATTAGGCGTAGCACTTAGCTTCTTGTTTGATTTTATTATGTTAAGCGTAATTCTATATGTTCTGAAAACAAAGAGCTTCGTTGTTATAAGAGCGACGGCAATTCTTACGCCAATTATAAGGATAGCGATAAGTTTAGGCTGGCATCTAATCGATCCATTTGGAGCATTTGGTACTTTTACGATTTACACCTTTACTCTTATCGCGTTCCCAATCCTTGTAGTTGCAGTTTTATTTCTCAAACCAGTGCAACGTTACATACAGGTACGCTCTTAATAGCTGCCGTCGTTCATTCTCGTCTCGATATTTTTAAAATATCGAAGGTCTAAAACTAGAAAATTGGTTGTGAAGCGTCGCAACAAAAAGAAATTGAGCAAAGATCAGCAATTAAAACAGATAAAACAGACTTATCAGGAAGTTTAAATATTTTTCCGAAGAAGAAACAATTGTGACTCAATCAAAAGTAAGTAAATATATAGCAAACCTATAAAAATAAACAGAGAAAGTCATCCCCTTGATACTCTGAGTGATGAAGAATTACGCCAAGGGGCAGAAGATTTTGCTTTACGCAACTATCTGATCAAAAGTGATGGTAGTAGGGATCAAGATGACGAGAGTTTGATAATTTTGAGATTTTGTCAAGAACTCTTCGGTTTTTGGCCCAACACCTATGCTTATTTACACAATTGGATTGAAGCTTACAAACTCTTCTACCACTGCCATCTTATCTCTGCATCTGAAAATATTAAGCAGGTAATGGGCATTGGTGACAAGTTAAGGCTCTGTGCCAGTTGTCAAGAGGGACTCGGAGACAGATTAAGAGGGGGTTTAGTCCGTTTTGAACGAGGAGATTTAACTATCCCTATATCCCTAAGTCGCGATTTTCTGGCGCAGTAAAATAA
>JBCDDK010000242.1:0-4481 GCA_039180345.1 Cyanobacteria bacterium P01_G01_bin.39
AGAGGATTTTGACTACTTCGTATTCAATATTTCTCCTGTCAAACACATAATGTTTCAAAAGGTAATTCTCCAAGAATAGCGATCGCATTCTTTAAACCCTTTGAATTCGAGATAGTACATTTGGTCACCTTAACAGGGGTACTGCTATAGCACCTATCACAAAGCCATTGAAAAAAACTGGCAAACCTCCACCCCAACCTATATATCTCGGATCTCCAAAGTATGCCATGTCAAATCCATTATCAGGGTCGCGAGCAGCTTGTCCTATTTCAAATGTTGGTTTTCGTTCACGAGCCGCAGTCCAAGCTTTATTTTGGGCAATAAGAATAGAAGGGATAGGAGCTCCATCAAGACGTAATAAACCGATGAGTTCACCATATGCATCAGCCACAGCGATCACAGCCTTCATTTCTCTATTTATTAACTCTGTCTGAATTGCATTTATTGCACATTGAGCTTCATCAACACCAAGGCTAATATAGTTTTGCATATAAAAATTTAGCTTGAGTAAATCTACTTTTACACCTGAATTTAGATTAATTTACTTCTGAGTTAACTCATTTCTAATACGCCTTAATATATTTGTGGTTTTTGTTATTCCTTCAATCTCATATTTGTCATCAGAACTCTGAAATTCAACGCCGATATATCCACTATAATTTGCATCTAAAACGATTTGAATCATTTTTTTGTAATCTACTTTAACTCTTTCTCCATTGAAATAGAAAGCATCGACTCCTACAATATATTTATCCTCATCTTCAAAGGTTTCGGATTTAGCACTAACTCCCTTGGCATATGGCATCAGAGCTGATACCAGTTCGTATGAATCAGCAATTTCATTCTCATTTATATTTGGATTTCCAAAATCAGGTAGAGTTCCAAATCGAGGATGATTAACTTCTCTAACTACGCTAGTTAGCCAACTGCTTTTACTTGATAAACCTCCATGATTTTCAATCAGAACATTAATACCAACATTCTCGGCAAATTCAGTTAATTGACGAATTCCATCAGCAGCTAGCTTTTTCATGTCTTCTTCACTAATTCCCAGTGTCCTGGGATCAAAATCAATTGGATGAGCATTGATTCTAATTGAATGACATCCAAGAAATTTAGCTGCATCTACCCATCTAAAGTGATTTTCAACTGCACGTCTTCTTTTTTGAGGATCGATATCAGATAAACTTCCCTCTTCATCGCACATAATAAGTAAATTTTTGACCCCCTCATTATCAGCATTCATTTTGAGTTTCATGAGATATTCTCGGTCTGTAGACATATCTCGAAAGAGCGTATTTACATATTCTACTGCATCAATTCCAAATTGTTTTTTGGCAATAGTAGGAAAATCAAGATGATTTATTTTCCCACTCTCTATACTATTATGTAATGACCATTCTGCTAAAGATATCTTGAAAAGCGACTTATTTACATCTATTGTGTTCATCATTTTTACCCTCAATAAATATCCTAATTAATAGGTAATAAAAAACTTTGCACAGTATGAATTTTTCAGCTAATTACAAGTTTTATTTTCAATCATCTATACTAGCTTTTTAACCATAGGTTACGAAACCACACCTTACCAGTATGAAATTGAAATCCAATAAAACCCTCATTCAATTTTTCAGGCGGGAGAGTAGATTCAGAAACTTTTTTTCCATTCAAAGAAACAATTACTTTTCTTCCTTTTGCAATAATGTGATAAAGATTCCAATATCTATTTGTCGTATCACCTTCAGGGGCTACAACTTTTGCAGCCCATTGTGTAGCAGGGGATACCCCATAGATTGAACCAGTCTTGTATTTCGAGTTACCAAATATTGCAGGAGGACGACCTAATTGTTGAGCATTACGAGAAAAATCTTTTCCTGTCTCATCAATCTGAATTTCAATAGTTTTATTGTAAAAATTATCAAATTCAGATTCGCTATCGAAGTTAAAATCTTTAGGATTGGGCATCCGTAAGAGAATGCCTGAATTTGGCATAATATCTTTTTGGTTAGGTTCTAAGCTATAAGAGCGGAATGCCTTCCATTCAACAAACAACTCAAAATCAGAATAAACTTCTGGAAGATAATAAAAGCCAATTTCGGAAGGAGTAGTTTCAATGAGGTCATTACTTACAACATTTATACCTCCATTTCTAGGAGCTTGAAGCCAACCTCGACTTTCCGCAAATGAAACAAATGTAAAGTTATTAGTATTTAGAGTCGTATTATGACCATCAAAACGATTAACAATATCTTCAGCAACTTTACGAGACACACAAAGCCCCGTTAACACTGGATTAGCAGAGCCAACTGTTGTAAAAATTGCTTGATCGCAGCAGTATGCATTTGTAACATGATGAAAATGTCCATTAACATCAGTGACTGAAGAATTAGGATCATCTCCCATCCATAGAGTTCCTGCATCGTGAAATGTAGTTCCTACACCTTGTTGAACTTTAAGATCTCCTAATCCAAAAGAAGCTACACCATTTACAGCGTCCTCACGATAGTTTAGGTTTCCTCCATTCGCTAATGTTTTAGCAATGGTATGTCCAGTATCGTGTATGTCTTTCCAAATCTTATCGTTAGAATGATTACCTCTGTTGAACTGAACCCAAGCTCTTTGGTGATTAAATTCAAGATCAAAGTCATCTTTTCCAGCTAAATTGACGTAATCAAAGTTGGGATCGCCAATTTTTTTATGTCTTCCACCTAAGACTTCTCCAGATGCTCGCAATACAAACCTAATCTTATCACTCTGAAATTCTTGAGCAATTTCTCTCTGTACATCTATATCGGGAATCATCTCATACATATTGTCATCAGGACCATCATCATTGGTTGCAGCAAATAATTGGTATTGGTATCTGCCATATTGCCCTTCACATTGAATGTGCAAACATGCAAGTTGCAATAGTTCGGCTAAACTTTTATTGGAATTTAAATTAATACTATTGTTGATAAACAAAGTAGAATTGTTGGCAACAAAATCTGCTAATCTTGCTCGTTCAATATCAAAAGCAATATCACAACGAAGGTGAAACATAAAATTTCGCCCCATAAGCTCATCTCCAGGAAGTCTTATTAGGGAATCAACTAGAGAAAAAGACTCTAAAGCTAATCGAGTTGAGTCAATACAGCCCATTGCCAAAACAACTTGACAATGGGGTTTAATTTGAAGAGTTTTTTCTTCACCGTTTACATTGACAGTTATCTTGTTAATTATACGAGTTCCAATTTTAGGACTTTCCGAATCTGGTTGACAATTCAGTTTACTAACATGTGCGAAAGGTACTACTGAAATACGCAGATTATCGCTACGACCATCGCCATGATCATTCCGAATACTACCAACAAGCGCAGGTAAACTTGAGTACTTATCTAATGAAAATGTCCCTGGGATAAAGGCTTCCGTTTGAACAGCAATAGGAGCAGGAATAATCTGAGTGACTTTTCTTTGGGAATCATTAGCTTGAATTTCAGTATTTATATCATTTATTTTGGATTCTAGAAAAACTCTTAAGGCTTTATTCAAGCCAACTTTATCAGATTCTTCAGTAGTTATAGCCATGGGATCGAAGATGAAATCATCGCCTGGTTTGACACCAATTTCATACTCAAGTGTTTCATAAGCTGCAATAGATTCATCACGATTTAAAGGAGTTTCTGTAATTGGATCAACATCACTGATTGGTCTTTTGCTTACATTCTGTGTTAATAAATATTCTTTGACTTCTTTAGGCCATTGAGCTAAATCAGAATCTTGAAGTCGAGGACACCATCCTCCCCAGTAAATCCCTTTGCCACCCACGCAATAAGCTTGCCCAACAAAAGGTTGATTACTTCTCCATCCGACACCCCAAACAAGTTTTCTCGTAGGGACATCCGCTCCTGAGCTAATATCAATTGGTCCTCCATCTAATATTGGATTTGGTTTTGGGAATATCCCTGGATCATATAGGTCAAAGTTAGGAATGTTTTGAGCATGCTCTGGAACCAAAAAGGGACCAGCTTCAAGGACTAGCACTCTTAAAGCCTCTAGCTTATTAGTCTTGCCAAAGCGAGAAAGGCTCTGTTGATAAATTTCTGAGGCGCAGTATCCTCCATACATTCCAGAACCAATAACTATAACGTCAATGCCATCAGAATTTTTTGTAGCGTCTTCCCAAGTTGTGCAAATATAATTACCTAAAACATCGAAAGAGAAAGTCGTTTTTTCAGGCTTGTTTGGCATTTTTGTTATTCAATAGTACTAACCTAAAGACCATGATATTACTAAAATTCTAGAAATATCAGATCTACATTAATGAGATTAATCATTCTCCTCGCTCAATTAGTACAAAGAGTGTAACTTTTAGAATTAAATGGCGTAAAATCTTTAGAATTATGTGGCGCAATACAAATTAACTAAGTCAGTGCTTTTTATAGGGACTAATTTCTACACCTCGAAACCGCAAATACTTGTAAAGAGTAGCTTTAGAGATA
>JBCDDK010000243.1:0-4389 GCA_039180345.1 Cyanobacteria bacterium P01_G01_bin.39
ACGAAAGTTGCTCATGGGGGAAAGCCAAGGGGCTGATTCTGTCGTCTTACGGCAGAACTCGTACGCCCCGCCCAAGACCGCACTTGAGTCCTTCGGACTTGCTGAGTCTTCGACTTGCTTCGCAAACGCAACCGCGCTGCGTTGACTTCGTCAATACAACAAAGTAATAAACCAGAAAGTATATCAAGTTGCACTTGAGTTAGGTGATGAAAAAGCTATGAAAGACTAAAGTGCATTTTTTGGCTCTATTTTTGGTACTTTAAATCATATTTATGTAGCAGATCTTATTTGGCTGAAGCGATTTGCTTAACATCCGCAGCAATATCATTCTTTAGATAATATACCTGAATTAAATAACTATAGCGATCGCAAATAGTTTTAGTACTTGTCTAGTCGTCAACTTGGTCGCTACTCCTGGTCTTTGAGCATCCAAAAGTCTTTCGAGTACAGGTACTTCTCCTTTCTTAAGATGGAACCATCTTTCTCACCATAGTCTTGCCATCTCTCTTGCTATTTAACGATGATTCTTTCCTTGAGATGCCATGAGCATAATTTTGGCGGTGAGCTACGCTGAATTCATTTCAGCAAGTAGAATCACCGCGTTGGCTCTCTTGGCTATTTGTTGGTTGGTACTATGCCCAGCCGGAATCTTTGTTAGTTCTTAGCTCTTCATCATTTTCCAACTCTATTGGTTTGGGAGCTAATCTTGGCATTTGTTCTTTTTTATAATTTTACTTCCCTACAAATTTTACTCTTATGTCCTTTAATAAGTGCTACTTTCTTTGCTACTGTCACAGTGAGTTAGCAATAAAAGCTTCTGCTCGCTCTTGACATAAAGGTTTAGAGAAAAAGAAACCCTGTCCATATTCACACTGAAGTAACTTAAGTTGAGCTAACTGAGAAGTAGTTTCAATACCTTCAGCAATTACATCCATGTCTAACATATGAGCCAAGGTGATAATTGCTTTGACAATGGCTGAATTTTCACCATCTGCTTGCATTTGACTGACAAAAGAACGGTCGATTTTGATCGTATCTACAGGAAAACGATGTAAGTAGCTTAAAGAAGAATATCCTGTCCCAAAATCATCAATACTAAATTGAATATCTTGTTTTCTCAGGTGAAGAATAATTTCTGTAACCGTCTCTAAATTTTCAATCAAGACGCTTTCGGTAATTTCTAACTTAAGAAACCTTCCTGGTAAACCAGTTTCTGCCAAAATATTCTCAATCTCTTCCACTAGTCGAGGTTCACGGAATTGTTGCGCTGAGAGATTAACGCTGATCTTAATCTCAGGATGCTCAGGATACTTTAATTGCCAATTACGTGCGGTCATGCAAGCTTCTTTTAGCAACCAGTTACCTAAAGGGATAATGAGACCAGTTTCTTCGCATACAGGAATAAAATCTGCTGGTTTAATCGAACCTTTGGTGGGATGATTCCAGCGAGCCAAAGCCTCAAAACCCGATAAAATTCCTAAAGGTAAAGACGTGATCGGCTGATAATATACTTCAAACTCCTGTCGCTCTAATGCTCGGCGCAAATCCGTTTCTAATTCCAGTCTTTGCAAAGCGCGATCGCGCAGTGAACAATCAAAGATTTCATATCTTGCTCTTCCATGTTCTTTGGCACTATACATAGTCAGATCGGCATCTCGCAAGATATCTTCTGGCTTGTCGTATCCTTGAGAAGATAAAGCAATACCGATACTAGCTGTGGTAAATAGTTCGTATCCTTGGACATTAAAAGGAAAAGTCAGGGTTTGATAAATACTCTCGGCAACTAAAACAGCCTGGGACTTGCTAGAAATATCTTCTAACAAAATTGTAAATTCATCTCCACCCAAACGAGCCACTGTATCCGTCGGTGCGACGGAGTTTTCTAAACGACGAGCAATTTCAATCAGTAGTTTATCGCCAACTAAGTGACCGACACTATCATTGACTACTTTAAACCGATCTAAATCTAGGAATAAAACAGCAAACAAGTAGCCCCCCTGACGTTGACTTCTTTTGAGCTGTTGTTCCAAACGATCCATAAATAAGGCTCGATTTGGTAGTCCTGTTAGAGAATCATGGAGAGCATCGTGGAGTAACTGTTGCTCCATGTGTTTTCGTTCAGTAATATCAACAATTTGATTGTTAAAATGTAACGGCTTATTGTCAGGATCTCGTACAACTACGACTTTGAGCAGAGTATCAACAATTCGCCCATTTTTTGCCAGAAAACGTTTCTCTATCTGAAAATTTGACTCTTCACTATCGATTAGTGTTTGCTCTAAATGATGGTGTGTTTGCCAGTCGTCAGGATGACTAATTTCAGCAAATGATAGTTCTAATAATTCTGCTCGTGAATAGCCTAGAGAATCGCACAAAGCACGGTTTACTCTAGTAAATTTACCTTTCAAGGTGCTGATTGCCATGCCGATGGGAGCCATCTCAAAAGTTAGGCGAAACTGCTCTTCGCTTTTTCTAAGAGCTTCTTCTGCTTCTCGTCGCTTAGTAATATCTTCGGCAATACCCACAAAGCGATTAACCTTGCCCATAACGTCTCGCACAGGAAAGGCTCTAACCCTAACCCAACAAATAGATTGATCTGGACGAAGAATACGATACTCCTCTTCAAAATCATCTCCTGTGCGGAATTGAGTCTCAATAGTCGCGATCGCTTTAAATGAATCTTCTGGATGAATGGCAAATAGCCAGGACTGTGGATCTTCATATAAACTCTGACAACTTCGCCCCCAGACTTTTTCGTAAGTAGGACTAATGTAGAGTATTTCGTCTGTCTTAGCCGAAATTACAAAAAATACTTCTCGTACATTCTCCGCAATTTGCCGAAAGCGTTCTTCCCTCTCAGTTAACTCCTTAAATTCTGTTTTTAATTTTTGATTTTCAGTCAGTACTTCTTCAACTCGGTTTAAAAGCGAATTTTGCTGTTGCAAAATGCCTGATATTTCCTGCTTAGACATTCAAATCAGCTATAGTTGCGGAAATTACTTTCCTATAATGCCCAAGTTATTAATAGAAGTAACATTTTTTTGCTCTTGGCTTTTAGCTCTTAGCTTTTAGCTTTTAGCTCTCAGTAAAACTATCAAACCAGATTATCACAATCAAATATCAAGGCTACTACCAAGGTGACTTATATCACCAGGTTTTATTAGCAGTAAAAATACGATGGAGATACTGCTACATAAATGGAAAACATGTCTTCAAGTCTGAAATTAGAGTTAAAACCTAACAACCAAGTTTTAGTTACAAACTTACAAACCAATGAATCCCGTGAAGTAAGTCTCAGCTTGATTCAAGAAGCTAGTCATGATTCTCTAAACATGCTAATTCAATATAAATATTATGAGCTGCTGCTTAATACCGAAGCAATTTGGCGAATAGTCAAATTATCTAATATTAAAGCTGAGGTTCAAAAAGATTCTATACCATCTATAAAATCTCCAAAATCTACATCTCTTAGTCTCAGACTAGAGCTAATAGATCACAATCAGGTTCTAGTTACCAATCTTTATACTAATGAATCTCGTGAGGTAACTTTGCGCTTTATCCAAGAGGCTGCTCATGATTCGCTACCGCTTTTATCTCAATCTAAATACTACGAATTAATTATTAACGCTGAGAAAGTTTGGCAAAGAGTTCAGCATTTTAATATCCAAACCGAAAGAATTATAGAAATAGGGCTTGAAGAAAAATTCAGAAGAGCAATGACTAACGATCAATGGTGGAAAATTAGTGATTATGACCGAGAAATGTATCAAAAGGCGCTTGGTTCTTGGGCAAATACATACAATTCTCAAGCAAATAAACCAAGCTTTGACAAATTTGTTTTTGTCCCCACAGTGGGTGGCGCGATCGCAGGAGCATTAACCTACAGTACTATCGGCGGAATGGGTATTGCTGCTGCTGGGACTGCTTTTGGGGTAGGAGCATTAGGCTATACCGCGTTGGGATCAATTGGCGGCTTGGCAGTTTACGGCATCAATAAAGCTATTTCCTAAATACTTCCCTCCTTTGCTATCAGTAAAATTAAAGATAATAAACGCTTATCTTTGCCTCGGCATTGTTCTAGATTATCAGGGCTATTTCATTCTAAAAAGGGACAAAATATGCCTTATTCCAAATTACGATTTTCTTTTGGCTTGAGCCATGTTGCTAAAACCAGCATTTCGATATAAATTAAGTGCCAAATTACGAGCAATTGACCAAATCTGGGGTCAAGGTTCAGTACGAATGCTTCCTTGATCTTCTCCCATGGTGACATCTTTACAGTAATGCACTTTATTTTCAACTCCCCAATAACCACGAATACGACGAGCAAAACTGGTAGCATCTTCACTTAAGTCAGAAATATAGTATCTAGTTTCCGTCTCTTGTTTA
>JBCDDK010000244.1:0-4364 GCA_039180345.1 Cyanobacteria bacterium P01_G01_bin.39
GTTCAAAGAAATTTTAAATCAAGGATTAAAAAAACTCAAAAATCAAAAAGGTTTAGCCAAAGATAAAATTTATTTTCCTTTAGATTCAACGATAATTACTCTAACAAGCAAATTGTTGTGGAGAGAAAAATATCATCAAGTGAAACTATTTGCTGGGGTGAATAGCTTCAGTTCAGAGATTGGCGGAGTAAAAATACAACAACGTGATTACACTTGCTGAGGAAACCTCAGCGTGTCTCACGTTCATTTTGGACAAAGACATGATAGTAAAGAGGGAATTGAAACTATAGAGAAGATTCCCAAAAATGGCATAGGAATTATGGATAGGGCGGGGGAACGACCCGCCGTCCCACGGCGAGTCGCAAGCCCCCGTGCATTCCGCAGATTTTGCTCAAAAGAAAGAATCAGAAATTTGTTAAAGATAAAAAACAAATTTTTTGTCCTGAGAGTCAAAAATGATATGAAGTTAAAAATGCTCGAAAATGGTAATTGTTTATTAGGAGGAGAAAAAGACAATGTGGAAATAAGAGTAAGTGATTTTTGTAGCTTAGAAAACAAAGTAGAATATAGGCTGGCAAATAATTTAGGTAGAGCGGAATTTAGTCATTTAGTCATTTAGTCATTTAGAAATTGGAGAAATATATAGAAAAAGATGGTCAATAGAAACTCTTTGGAAGTTTCTAAAGATGCATTTAAAGTTGGATAAACTAATTACCAAGAATGAAAATGGGATTGCCATACAAATATATAGCTGGTTGATTGGATATATAATCTTACAGCTAACAGAAATTACTCAAGAAATAGGCTCTAAAGCATTAGATAAACTTCGCTATCTTCAATCATTTATGAATGAAAAAGTAAGCTATGTACATTGGTTTAGAAGAATGAGTTTTTCTTGGTGAATTTAGCCTAGATGGAGTCGATCTAATTTAAAATGTAAAGTTTTGTATTGGCATTCAACATTTCTGGTCTAAAAGATACTGATACTAAATCCGATTCGTGAAACCCACTTTTAAAATAGAAGTCTGAAATGAGGTTAGACCCTCCTACCCTCTGCCTTCACATAACTTTCAAATGATGTTTGTTGGCAGGATTTAGCATCATTACTTCTCCCAAATCTATTAAAATCATGGAGTTGTTTAAATTTCAAGAGTTTCTGAAACGTCTACAGGGATAGAGTTTTAGTCTTAGCAGAAGAATCTATACACATCTCATTCAACTCCCTATAAATACTACAGGACAAAGGTATTTTGACCGTAGTATTTATAGCAATACAGATTAATTTGGGGTTAGTTTGATCTTTTTATCTCCTGATACCTTATCCTTCTTCCATAGGAACAGAAAATTAAATTTGTCCCAATCAAACCTTGCTTACATAGTGATCATCTAACAAATTGAGGCATAATTTCTGCCGCGGTAAACAATCCAGTAATCCCTCGACGGTTTAAAGCTACACCAGCTTTGAGATAGCCAAAAGCGGGGCCACAAACATTTGCCGCCATACTAGTTTCATCACCCAAAGTAAAAGTATGGGTAGAAATTTTTCCTTCAAAAGTGCGTCCAGTAACTTTGACGTTGGTGCTTAGAGGCTTTTTCGGGTTACGCGTGTCCACTACTCCACCTACAGTAACCCGATCGCGATCGCAAATACCAGCTACTTCCAGCATAATATCATCGGCATGTTCCATATTTTCTAAGGAAATTATGCCGTTAGTTTGATCTAACAATGCGGCAACTTGATCATCACTCATCCCCCTAGCTTTTTCTACGTCGTATCCAGGCATATGAGCAATATCTTCCCTAATGGTAGCGCGGTATGATTCCCAATTGGCAATACCGACACCAAAGGTAATCTTAACACTGTGAACCTCGGCATAACTTTGTGCTGCTATTGCTGCCGCTGCCGTCAATAAACCAGGGGTGGCGCCACAGCCAGTCAGGTAAGTGATTTTGCCTTCTTGTAATACAGGCTGTAATTCTAACAACTGTTCAACGGCACTAGTTCGTTTTAAGGCATCAACTAAGACTCCCTGCCAACCAGAGTTAATAAATTGCTTAGCGACATCAGCCATGAAAGTATTCGGCAGATTGGGTAAAGCGAGAAAATAGCCATCAACATCGGCATTTTGCAGCACATCTTGGATGCTCTGATCGCTCAAGACACCATTATTCTTTAGATGTCCTACCGAATGTTGCTGCTGATAGGTGAAAATTGCCGCATCCAAATTTATGCCCTGTGGATCGTAAGCATAGCCCTGATGATCGGCGATCGCAACTAAATTCATTTCTTGTTTAGCAGCCAAAATTCTCGCCGCTGCTTGTCCTAATCCACCAAACCCTAATACACCAACTCTAATTGGTTGAGCTGCATTATCTATAATCATCATGACTCTATATGTTCAAATACATATCAGATTGTAGGACTCTGGCTAATCACTACGATTAAATTAAAAGTTATCTTTACGTACCAGCTAAGTTATCTTCAATTTATTAAGGATTGTATCTTTTTATTAATAAAACTTTTGTCTTCGACTGATAAAACTTGACTCAAAGCCTAGTTTACGGAAAACTTAAGGTATATGATAGTAATTAGTTCAGCTAATATTAATCTTTGATAAGATTTTTAGAGAATTAACCTCATCTCTCAAAATATCTATAATGAGAGCTGTATAACAAAAATTATGTAGTTAAACCTGCTGGCTGCAAGCGGTGGGCAATAGCGTAATAGCAAGTAAATGGAAACATTAGAGTTTATTATTTATCCCGATGGTCGGGTCAAAGAAACGGTTACGGGGATTGTTGGTGCTTCATGTCAAGAAGTAACTGCCGCGATCGAAGTACAGTTGGGAGTTGTTGTTGACCAAAAACAAACTTCTGACTACTACGCTCAAAATAAAGCTCAATCGGATACAGTGCTTGCCCAAAGCAACTTCAGCGATTGGTAATTTAATAAAATGACCGCATTAAATAGTTATTTCAATACCATTTCTTAGGGGAAATTTATGTCACACTTTAGCAATATCAAAACCAAAATTAGGAATTTGGATTCCTTAAAAGCAGCTCTCAAAGACTTAGATATCGATTGGAAAGATGGACCAGCGATCGTTAGAGGTTATCAGGGTCAAACTCACCAAGCAGATATAGTTGTAGAACAAAACAACAACTATGATTTTGGTTTTAGCTGGAATGGCAGTGAATACGACTTGGTTGCTGATTTGCAATACTGGGAGCAACCCTTGACTGTTGAAGGTTTCCTACGTCGCGTTACCCAGCGTTATGCTTACAATACTGTAGTTAACGAAACAGCAAACCAAGGATTTGCCGTTACCGAACAAAAAGAAAGAGAGGACGGTTCGATTTCTCTAGTAGTACAGCGCTGGAGTGCCTAATGAGTGAAGCTTCTGATTCTCAACCTAATGGTTTTGAGCCTGAACTAGGTGGAGTTTGGCGGCAAAAAGGAGTTTACGTCGATGAGAACATTTGCATCGGCTGTAAGAATTGTACCCATGTTGCTGCCAACACCTTTTACATCGAGCCAGATCATGGAAGAGCCCGCGTATTTAATCAAGATGGTAATACCGAGGAGTTAATTGAAGAAGCCATAGATACCTGTCCTGTTAACTGTATTCACTGGTTAGACTATACAGAACTCAGTCAAATGGAACGTGAGCGACGTTACCAAATAATTCAGAGTTTAGCAATTCCGCCCAACATGAGGCGATCGCAAATTCGCAAGACAAAGCAGTTTTCTGACTGACAGTTGGTCTACACTCGAAGGAAAAGATAAGAATTGATATTTAAAACCTGATTACTATAGAGTACTCAGGTTTTTTGTAGAGAGAAATTAGTAGACCTCTTGCACGAATACGAAATATGGTAGTTTAAAGGACTGTTTTAAATTCTCTAAATAGCTTGTCAAAAATAGAATTTAGGCATTCATGAAATTATTTATGCAAGAAGTCTAGTATATATAGTAGTCCTGCTTGAAAATGGATAGTTATTATCCCTCTTTTGTCACTTTCCGAAGATTAAAATAAAGAAGTAGAAAAAGAAAATAGCTATCTTAGACTTCATCTCCTTCTAATATTACATCCCAAGAGTCTATTTCTGATTTTACTCTTAATAACAAAGTTTCTTGATCTTCATCTGAATGTTTGTTTTTTTGTATGCTCAAAACATACATTTTTTTACTAGCTTCTTTTTTCTTTTTTACATAATTATCACAGGGTAATCGCATCAAAATATTCAATCAAAATATGCCAGAATTAGACAAAATATGAAGCAGAAAATTGTTGTTCAAACCAGCTTGATAACGTTTCATCTTCAGACTGCCAGAAGATGTATCTTGACGCAGTAAATTAAGA
>JBCDDK010000245.1:0-4330 GCA_039180345.1 Cyanobacteria bacterium P01_G01_bin.39
CAAACAACTCGATCGCCGTCTGAAAATTTCAGGAGCGCAGTGGAATCCTTCTTCGGTAACTCCAATGCTGCGATTACGCTGCGCTTATCTAAATGGACAGATTGCTGCTTAGTCTATTTTCCAAAATGGGATGCTCCCATCTCAAATCTCAAGCCTTTGCATATCATAATTTAGGCTTTGTTGCTCAAGAATTACATGAATTTCAGGAAGCCATAAATTATTATCAGCAATCACTTCAAATTAAAATTAATATTGGTGACAATTTCAATCAAGGAATCACATTTTATCAGCTAGGTATTTTAGCTCATAAATTAGGAGAATATCAAGAGGCTGAGAAACGCTATATTCAGGCTGAAAACATCTTTGAGATATATCAATCAAGACACGATTTAGGTTCAGTATATTTCCAAAAAGGTATATTATATCAAGACATAAGACAACTTTCAGAGTCAATAAAATATTATAAAAAAGCTCTTGCTATTTTTATTCAAGAAAATGATTTTGGTCAAGCCTACGTTTACCATCAACTAGGAATTGTATCAGGTTATTTGAAAGAGCATGAAGAATCAAACAATTATTTACTTAAAGCATTATCAATATTTTTAAAATCTGATAATTATTATTATCAAGCTGACACTTATCATCAACTAGGAATTACTGCACAACATCTAAATCAATATATTAAGGCTGAAAATTACTATGAAAAGGCTCTCAGTATATATGCTGAGTCTAAAGACTTTCGTTACGATCAAGCTGGTACTTATGGGCAATTAGGCATGTTAGCAGAACAACAATTGGAATTTGATGTTGCTGGTAAAAATTATTTTGAGGCTTTAAGAATTTTCATGGAATTTGGCGATAAACAGCATTTTCAATTTACTACTAGAAATATAGGTAGACTCTATCGAAAATCTAATAATTTTTATTTAGTCGAACAATTGGCAACAATGCTTAATGAGAGCGTAGTTGAGATCGAAAATTTATTTAATAGTTGGAGTTAGAAAAAAATATGTGTGTGAGTAAATTAACATTTAAGGAAATTAATCAACAAGGATATAAAGCCTTAATCGATGCTTTAGGGGTTGCAGGAACGATAAAGTTTTACAGCAGTTAGAAGTGGGTTATGGTGACTATACACAAGAATGTCATCAACGGGTCGTTCAACTTACTATAGACGACTTTCGTAACTATGTTAAGCAAAGAGATCAATCATAGTTAGCATCAGAAATAAAGTCTATGAACCTAGAAGAACTAAAAGCCTACCGTGAAGATAATTTGGCGATCGCTACTCAATATTAAATAAAAAAATAATGAAAACCCTAGAAGAAATCAAGCAATGGTTAATACAACACAAACAATTATTACAAGAACAATATCAAGTTAAAGAACTTGGTATATTTGGCTCATATATTCGTCACGAGCAAACTGAAACTAGCGATATCGATTTGCTAGTAGAATTTTCGGAAATACCAAGTTTGTTAAAGTTTATTAATTTAGAAAATTATTTGAGCGACCATCTTGGAGTAAGAGTGGATTTAGTTCATAAACATGGTTTAAAGCCTCGGATCGGCGAACTAATTTTGACAGAGGTTGTTTATTTATGAATGTAGATAAACGCAGATTTTCCAAAACTAAAAGCTAAGAGCTAAAAACTAAAAAACAGAGATTTTTGATTTATGCAAGAAGTATATTATTTCAAATAATATTAAATCGCATCAAAAAAGCGATCGCATAATCAATAACAGCAAAAGATCCTAATATAGCGATCAAGATTATTGATTTATTTAGTAGTTCTTTTTTTTGTTTATTTAATTTAACAAACTGTTCTAGCTTTTTATTCCAAGTTCTCAGAATACCTCGTTTCAATCCTATAGTTGAACTTTCACTGCATTTATCAATCAAAAGATTCGCTGGAATTACAAAATATTCAATACTACGATATAATCCTCTAAAACAGCAGAAAATGCTAATAGCAGCCAAGAGATAAGCTAATAGTTTTAAAAGTAAACATGAATTACATGGTAAAGAATCTATTGGAATAGAATTATCTGGTAAGACACTAATAAAGAAACGAATAAAAGTAAAATTAAATCCAATTAATAAACCTAACTGAGTATTGGTGTGGTTGCTTAGATCTTGCATTTCTTTGAGCGACTTTTCAATATATTCATAACACAAGGTGATATTTGCTTCGTATTCTTTATCAAATTCGTCATTTAAATTAAAATCTGTCATTATTGCGATCGCTCATGCTGCTTAAGCCTTTGTTGATGGAGTTGCTTTAAGTCAGTGTACCTGCCCAACGCACTGCATCGCTTTTCTATTTTTAACAGTTGTTATAATATCTAAAATAATAATTATTGATAATTATGGCTGAGAACAAAAAGAGTAATAAACAGCAACAACAAGACTCAAAACCTTCTAATCAAGAGCAAGCAAAACCTTTGCCAAAGCAAACTAAAATAAAAATAGAAGAAGTTATTTTTGATGAGCCTGATCTGTGGAAAGTGAAATACGATTTTTAACTAATTTTTATAAGGTAAGATGATCACCTTGGCAATTTTAGCTTTAGCATAATTCTCTCCAAGATCGTCCTCGTCCGCTAAAATAGCAATGTCACAGGATTTAACCCTGCTAAATTTTGCTATCAACTGCTGCTGTGGATAAGTCATTGAGAAACTGTTGACGATTAAATTGATAACCTGACCCTAAAAAATCAATCAATCTATCAGTATCTTCTAAGGCATTTTGCAAACAGGTAGATGCTCCAGGGGAAGGAGTAATATTAAAGATGATCTTGTCCCCAATAATTTTTGCTTCTCCCATTTCTAATTTCTTGGTATTGAGATTAACCACCTGCGGTCTAACTCCACCATATCCTTTGGCGTAAGTTAGATCTTGAAGTTTAATTGAGGGAATTATTTTTTTGACTTCTTTAATAAAGAGTCGTTTCCCAATTAAAGGGAAGTCATAAAGCAGATTAAGGGTAATGTATCCCAAAATAACGGGGTCGGATAAAATTTTGGCAAAACTAAGAATTGCTTTTAAACTCAGTCCCGCCGTTTTCAGATACTCTATGATGCTGCCGTAATTATGGCGTTCTAATAAGGGCAATACCTTCGCTGTAGGACCAAAACGAGCGATCGCACTATTGTGGACTTCGGGATCGCCGTGAATCGCTGCAAATGGTAGTTTTTGTCGCTGTACGGTGTAAACTTTCCCTTGAAGTACTCCCGGTGCAAAATAAAAGCTACCTGCAACACTTAACAGGGCGTAATCTAAACCATAACCGAGAGACTTGGCGAATAAAAGACTATGGGCGCCTGCGGCAACCAAAACTACTTTTCCTTGAATGGTTTTGTCCTTAGTTTTAATCTGATAGAGATCATTGTGCTTGGTAATCTGTTGAACTTTGGTATTAAACAGCAGGTCGATTTCGGTAGCGGAGTCAGTCAGGGAATTATCGACAAATGATTGGGCTAAACGATTAAAGTCTACGGTATATCCTTCATCAGTAAACAGAGCAATAATATCTTCTGTCTCATCTCTTTGAGCAAATAGTTTTGGCTCTTTCGCCATCATCTCGTCTCGCTCTAAAAGCCGTAAATCGGGAAACAGCGATTTGAATTTTTGATATCGCTCTTTTAATTGATTGACCTGTTTTGTCCCCACTCCCAAAACCATCTTGTGATATTTGGTATGAATATTCTGTTCTCGATCTCTGGTCAGTAAATAATTTTTAACTAAGGTTGCTCCTGCGTTTACTTTCTCTGCCTTAGCTAAGGTGTAGTTAGTTTCAATATCGCCAAAATGAAGAGTTTGACTATTGCTACTAGTATAAGAATTAATCAACGCAACTTCCGCCTCCTTTTCAATCAAGGCAATTCGTTTAACGTTGGTATAGTTACTTAGGGCATAAAGTAATGCCGTACCACAAACACCACCACCGATAATAATAACTTCATAGTTGCTGTGAGCCATAACAAATTTTAGTTTAAGAGAAACAAAAAGAGGGTTGATGCCTACTGCTGTCGTTCGCGGTCAAGCAAAATTGAGGGAACTATAATTTTATTTTAGCTATGACAATCATTAGTCATTAGTTATCAGTCAGAAGAGATTAAACAATGAGTAATGTGTAATGATTAATTTCACAAAGGGATAACGTAAGCAGTTAGTTCAAGTTCTTAGCATTACTCCCATCCCGCTATAAAATTACCTAAAATAGAATAGTCGAAATAAAGTGGAGAAATGAGGAGTAGAACACAACAGTTAAAGAAGCAGCAATTGAACTTAGAGGAGTGGCAAAAGCTTTATTACCAGAATCAAAGAA
>JBCDDK010000246.1:0-4196 GCA_039180345.1 Cyanobacteria bacterium P01_G01_bin.39
TGCAGGAGATGATCTGCTGATCTGGAATAACGGTGATGGTAGCGACATTATGGAAGGTGACGAAGGCTATGATATCACCGAAGTCAACGGCGCAGTTGAAGCGGGAGACGACTTTGAATTACGTGCCAATGGTCATCGCACGGAGTTTGAACGGTTAAACCTAGGTAATTTTACCCTTGATGTTGATAACGTCGAACGCTTTGAAATCAACGGTGGTGGCGGTGACGACACTCTCAATGTCAGAGATCTAACTGGCACTGATGTTAAAGAAGTTATTTTTCATGGTGGCGAGGGTGACGATTTATTTGATGCTAGTCATACGGCTGTCGATGTTTTCGCTTATGGTGATGCAGGTAATGATAGTCTCACTGGTGGTAGTGGCGACGACCTACTAGAAGGTGGCAAGGGTGACGATCTATTGACAGGCGGTAAGGGTGCAGATACCTTTGTTGTTGGATTTGATGGCATTGATACTATCGCCGACTTCAACTTCGCCGAAGGTGATATTATTCATCTTTCGACTCCTGAGTGGGGTATATCATCTACTGACTCTCTCAGCTATGACAACAACACCCACAGCTTGTGGGCAGGTGAAACTGAATTGGCTAAGTTTGCTACTCCCATCGCTGAATTCAATACCGCAGAATATGTGGAGTTAGTTTAGATATATGCAAAAAACTAATTGCTTGGTTTAGGGTAATCTTCTCTCTTTTATAGTAATTAATTGCACAATACCAAGCTACACTTTTAGTTGGCTCTTAATTTGTTGTTCTATCTGGCAATGCTGTCAGGAAAGTTAAATTTTATTTTTCACTGCTCTTTTTACAGACTGAAGATTCAGTCTGTTTTTTTTGTCTATAATTTTTATTTAAGATTAGGATCTTAAACCAAAGCAAGAGCAAGATAAATCTCCAACTCAGCTTGATACTGCTTGTTGTACTTTGAAATTAGCGATCTATCGCCATTAATTTCAAGAATTATCCCAATAACCATGACTATGTAAAATAATAGTAGGTTTGGGTAGCCTTGTTGAAATATTTTGAGACATTAATAAATGAATAAAAAATTGGTTGCATCTGCTTGTTTGGGTTGTGGACTTATTATTTTTTGTAGTAATAGTATGTTTATTACATGGTGCAGAATAATTCTGTCTGGAATATCTACTGGAATAGAATTTGTTAACAGAGAGAGAAGTTTAGCTAATGATAATAAATTAGTCGAAAGTTGCTTTGGACAAGAGTTTTGTAACGGTAGAATCGAAGCTTTAGAAAGGCTAGTAGAAGCTAGAAAAAGTTTGGAAAATTACGATCTCAGTAATGCTGATCTTAATTATGCTGATTTGGGTCATGCAAACCTGAGTGGTGCTAACCTTACTAATACTGGTTTTTACAAAGCCGATCTGGAAAATGCCGATTTGGGTAGTGCTAATCTTACCAACGCTAATTTAAGTGGTGCCAATCTAAGTGATGTTGATCTAAGCAATACCTATCTTAGAAATGTTGATCTAAGTAATGTCAGTATGAGTCATGCCAAGTTGAGTGATGCTAACCTAAGTGGTGTTATCCAGGGCAATACCTATTCTAGAATCTATCTTAGAAGTGCTGACCTAAGTGGTGTTGACATGAGTGATGCTGATCTAAGTCATGCCGAGTTGAGTGATGCTAATCTAAAAAATGCCAACTATACTAATGTTGATATTAGAAATGCCGACCTGAGTGGTGCTGATCTGAGTAATGCTAATCTTGTCAATACTAACCTAAGTGATGCCAATCTGAGTGATGTCGATCTTAATAGTGCAAAACTTATTAATGTCGATCTTAGTAATGTTAACTTGAGTGGTGCCAACCTAAGTGGTACTTATTTCGCTAAGGCTGAAAATATTACTTCTAGCCAACTAAGGAGATCTTGCAATTGGCAACTAGCTATATACAAAGTTCAGAAGAATCAAGAATCAAACAGCCTTATTATAGATGAATCTGCAAACAAAGAATATATAGCAAAACTCAAAGCTGAATTCTCAGATTTCGATAGTAAACCAGTTAACTGTAGTGAGTGGAAATAAGCAAGTGTAGCAAGAGACTGCTAACAATAGCGATCGCAATCTTAAAGTTAGTTCATCCTGTTACTAAATTTAGTATTTAATTAGCAATTTATTTTCAATAAAAAACCCAGTCACTTATACGGTAACTGGGGAGAACTATTAATCAGTAATGACTACATTCGTTATCCTTATTTAATTAATCAGCAGCTTCCTCTAAAAGATTGACTTTGACTACTTTATTTTTTTCCTCTTCCGATTTGGGTAGAGTTAAGTTAAGGATACCGTCTTTGTAGTCTGCGGTAACGTTAGTGTTTTGGATGCGTGCTGGCAAAGAAATTACTCTTTGGAATTTACCGTAACGGAATTCAGAACGAGTATTGCTATTTTTCTCAGATTGAGTTTCGGATTTCCTTTCGCCAGAAATTGCCACTCTGTCTGCCATTACTTGGATGTCTATGTCTTTGGCTTCCATGCCAGGAACTTCGAGTTTTAGATGTAAAGCATCATCATTATCCGTTAGTTCAGCGGCAGGTATTTTAGATAGATTACCAAAGTCATCTTCGTTAGCAGTGGTTAAGACATCATCAAACAAACGATTGAATTGACGTTGTAAAGAATTCATTTCTTGCCAAGGATTATAACGTACTAAAGCCATAGTTGTATCTCCTTTGATTAACAGTTTGTAACTAGACCAATTTATACATCAGCGCTTACTTGCGCTTCGTTATTTTTATAATAATCAATTGGTTTAAAACGCTGAAGTGTGGCTTACATCCTATTGATAGTATGGTTTTCTGCCCGAACCAAACTAGTAGGGAAAACTATAATTAAAATGTTTCGGTTACTGTGCCATTAGCTATCAATAATTAATCAAAATTTTGTCATAATCTGAAGATCACAAGGCATTGAAGTGAGTCAGCATGAAGCTCAGGATACTAAGATAAAGATGATAGATTTCCGTCACAGTGGAGTAAACATATGGCAACAACAACTGACTCGCCTGGCTTTCAAGTTACGCAACTCACGGCTATTAATGCAGCCAAAATGCTCACAATTCTTTGTCTAATTAGTTTTGCCTTGATTTATGGGGTAAACGATTATAGACAAGTTATTTATCTTTGCCTGCATATTGGTTACTGTCTTTGGTGGTTGTTAGAACAATGGCTATTTCCCCAACGTCGTCAGCAGCTTTTTACTGAGAAAGTGGGAATATCAACCTTCATATTTGTTCTCTTATTTGTCGGCGTATTTTATTCCTTACCAGGTTACTTGACATTTACCAATCCCAATCCTATCAGTTATTTAACTATTGCCATTGCCCTTCCTCTATATATCTTTGGCAGTCTGATTAATACTGGGGCGGATGTACAAAAAATGGTCGTTAAAAGTATAGAAGGTGGTTTAGTTAAAGATGGTGCCTGGCGTTCGGTAAGACATATCAACTATTTAGGTGACTTAATGCGTTATACCAGCTTTAGTATCGTGGCTGGAAATTTATGGGCTTTTATATTACCAGGTATAATTACCTTGCTTTATCTACAACGCATCAATCAAAAAGAAGAAGCGATGGCAGCTAAATATCCCGAATTTACTGCTTATCAACAGAAAAGTAGTCGTTTGTTGCCCTGGATTTGGTAGCTAAAATTTATAGCGGTAGATGCAGACAAACAAAGGACTTGCACCCTAAAGGGCATAAACCCCCCGCATGTGCGCGTTGTCGCGCTTCTTACGACAATCGCTCATGGGGGAAACCCCCAAGACCCCGTTGTCGCGCTTTGCCACAACCCATGTAGTCCGTTTTCATTTAAATGAGGTATCTTCATCAATATCGGTTTCTGGTCATTAGATAATCTCAATGAGTTACAAAGTAAAATGAAAGAAGATCTCTGTTGTGAAGTGAAACTAGACTGGTTAATTAATCCTGATGCCAAACAGGTGGAAACATACCGACGGAATAAAGAAAAAGAAGTACTGTAAAAAAATTCTAAAGTTCTATCTAGCAAAGCTATTATGCCCAGGGCAAACGCATGAAATGAGAGAGAAGGAAAATGAGATAATTAAGCTATTTGAGAAAAATGATGTCTCAACTGAATAGTGAATCGTTGAAAGGTTCAATAGAAGAGTGTTTTGGTAGAATCCCAGACAGCAGAATCCA
>JBCDDK010000247.1:0-4135 GCA_039180345.1 Cyanobacteria bacterium P01_G01_bin.39
AGCTGTACAATCATAGTAATTCTGTATTGTGCAGTTTTCTCATGGCTAGAAGCAGATACGATTGGACGACCGCTAAGTTTGAGCGATATGTTAAAGAAGGAAGGGGCAAAGGTAGGGGAAAAGACTACAAGCCTTGGATAACTATTCAAGATTTTCCGTCTGTGGGTAGAGCATCGAGATCGCCTGGATGGAAAAGCAATCGCACGCATCATTTGATGTCAGATTGGGAGTCAAGACTTTTTTATATCTTCGAGTGGTGTCAGGAAGTACAAGATATTAGAGAGCAGTATCCTCTACTCGATCTAGATTTGGCGATGGAAATTGCTAAGGAGATGGGAATTGAATACCCAGTAAATAGGAAAAGTAAAACCCCCTATGTTTTAACTACCGATTTCATGTTGACAGTCAAACAGGGTGAGAAACCCGTTCAAATTGCTCGTACATTTAAAACTACTAAAGATCTTGGCAAGAAAAGAACCATCGAAAAATTAGAACTAGAGAGACGTTATTGGCAAAAGCACAATATTGATTGGGCGATCGTCACCGAACAAGAAATATGTAAAATTTTTGCATCTAACATTCAATGGGTTCATTCAGATTATTACTGGAAATTATCGGAAGAGCAAAATAATGAAAACTGTTATTACTTCAGCAACATTCTCAAAGAAAGATTGAATAGTAGAAAATTTAAAATTAGTACCATTGCAGCTACATTAGATAACGATATGGGTTTTGAGATTGGGACTTCTTTATCTCTCTTTAAACATTTAGTTGCTCAGCGAGAGATTATTGTAGATATGTTTCAGTCAAAAATAGCAGATCGTCTTGCAGCAAATATCATTAAAGAAATTATATAAACAAGGTCGATTTTTTCTAATGCTATATGTTAATGATTTAGTTGAATGGGTTAACGCTTCAGAAGAAACAAAAGTAGAGAGAATAATTTGGATAGACGAAAACTATATTCTTGCTTTTGTCTTTGATATTAATGCAAATAAAGGCGTACCTCATGCCAAAAGAATAAGTGAGATTGAAGAAGCAATTTCCGAGGGAACGGCTATAAAATTAAAGTCAGATCCCTGGTTGAGAATAGTCACAGAAGACAATTTATCTGAGAAAGAAATAAAAATTAGAGATAAAATTTGGAAAATTATCGCTGAGATAGTAGAGCAAGAACCAGAAATATATGATCGCAAAACAAGAAGTTCCTTAGTAAATCAAGCGATCGCCAAATCTAAAGATAAAATCGCCAAAAAGACTATCTACGGTTATCTCCGAAAATATTGGCAAAGAGGAAAAACCAAAAACTCTTTAATTCCCGACTACTCTAATTCAGGTGGTAAAGGTAAAATTAGAAAAGCTAGTAACAGTATCAAGCGTGGACGACCGAGAAAGTATAATAAATTTGCAGAAATAGGTGAGGGAATCAATATAACAGAGGAAGACCTCAAAATTTTCAGAATTGCTATCTCCAAATTTTACAACAATCGAAAAAGTAACTTTTTAACTACTGCTTACGAATTGATGCTCAAGGATTACTACCGTGAAGAAACAGTCTATGATGATCGCGGAGTTAGAAAATCGGTATTGATTCCCCCAGGCAAAAGACCGACAATCAGGCAGTTTCGCTATTGGTACGATAAAGAGCATAAACAAGATATTAAAAAAACTGTTAGCTCTAGAAGAGGAAGCAGAGCTTTCGCTTTAGAACATCGAGCAATTACAGGAACATCGAAACAAGAAACAATTGGTCCTGGCTCTCGCTATCAAATTGATGCAACCATAGCTGATGTTTATTTAGTTTCTAAATATAACCCTAACTGGGTAATTGGCAGACCAGTAGTGTATTTAGTCATTGATGTATTTAGCCGAATGATTGTAGGTGTATACGTTGGTTTAGAAGGACCTTCTTGGCTGGGAATGATGATGGCTTTGGTCAATGCAGCTACCGACAAAGTTAAATATTGTGCCGAATACGGAATTGAAATTACTCCAGAACAATGGCAAGTCCATCACGTACCAGAAATAATTTTAGGTGATCGCGGAGAATTAGCAGGAAAAAATGTAGAAACTTCTATCAATAATCTAGGAATTTGTATCGAAAATGCAGCACCATACAGGGGAGATCAAAAAGGTATTGTGGAAAGGCATTTTAAAATCATGCACGGTAAAGTCAAACCATTTGTTCCTGGCTATGTGGATGTAGATTTTACTCAAAGAGGAGGTAAAGATTATCGTCTTGATGGCAAATTAAATCTAGACGAGTTTACTAAAGCAATTATTTATTTAATATTAGAACATAATAACAATCACTATCTCAACGACTATCAGCGCGATACAGAGATGATTATAGATGATGTCGAAACAATACCAAAAGAATTATGGCAATGGGGAATTGCCAATCGTTCGGGAAAATTAAAAACATTTCCTGAAGATATTGTCAAGCTTAACCTAATGCCTTCGGGAAGAGCGACTATTACGGCGAAAGGTATTAAATTTAAAAGGCTTCACTATACCTGTGAAAAAGCAAGAAGAGAGCAGTGGTTTGAAAGAGCTAGAAGCGGAACACTTGGCAAAAGCCAAAAATATTTAGACATATCATACGATCCCAGAAAACCAGAATATATCTATATTCGTTCTTCTGATGGCAAAGATTATGAAAAATGTTCGATAATCGACTTTGAAGCTAGATATATAGGTAAAACTTGGGAGGAAATTGAATATCTATTGGCTTACGAGCAACTCCAAAAGCAAAGATACGAAGGTAAAGAAACACAAACTAAAGTCGATCTAATGGCAGAATTTGAAAATATTGTCGAGCATGCAACAGCTTCAACAGATGCCGTTAGAGATAAAAGTATAAGTAATAGTAAAAAAGTTAAAGGAATTAGAGATAATCGCGCATTTGAAAAAGAGAAGCGCAGAGAAGAAGAAGCTTTTGAATTAAGTAAAGACGAATCGCCTAGTTCTGTTGATCTTATAGAAGAGACATCTGAATCTAAGCCGAAAACTACATCTAATAAAACCATACCTGATCAACCCAAACAAAAAGCCACATCTTTCAAACGCAAAAAATTAGAAGCACTCAAAAGAAACAGATTGAGAAGATCTATTGAAGACTAATAAATTAAATTATGAACATAATTGATATTCCAAATGGCGTAGAAGCAACTGTAGCGGTATATCGAGACCACAAACTGCCTGAATATAATACTAATCCCATGATTCAAGCATTACCTCATTTGATGACTGAGGATGAATTTTTGGAATCTGTAATAGTGATGCCTAATTTCTCTCCTGAAGAAAAATTTTTGAAGCCACATTTAAGAACTCATTGCGTTGAAAGATTATCCAGATACTTCGATCCCATCAACAAAACTACTCAATTACATCAAGCTATAAGTGTCTTGTTAATGCAGGGGTACATAGCAAGAAATATTCTCAAACCCCAATATGCTCGTCGTGCTAATCAAATTTATCAAGCAATTCAAGATAAAGGTGGTAAAACCATCGAAAATTATGTAGATGTACCAACTTCTGCTTCTGGGTTTACTTTTATAGGTCCTTCAGGGATGGGAAAGACAACCAATCTTAAAAATATTTTAGATCTTTATCCTCAAGTTATCGTTCATCCAGAACACAACGGTGCTTACCAGATAGTTTGGATCAAAATTGATTGTCCTCATGCTGGTTCATTAAAAGGTTTGTGTATTGATGTTTTCAAAGAAATAGATCGCTTACTTGGTACTAACTACTTCAAGAAATTCGGCTCGACTCGCAACTCGGAAGACTATATGTTGGCTCAAGTAGCTCAAGTAGCTCATACCCATCATTTGGGAATGCTTGTGATTGATGAAATGCAAAACTTAGTTAACGCCAGAAGAAGTAAAGATGATTTACTCAATTTTTTGGTTAAAATGGACAACATCATTGGCGTACCAGTTATCCGAGTTGGCACGAATGAAGCCTATCCAATTCTTCAGGGTAATTTCCGAAATGCTAGAAGAGGAACAGGAGAAGGAGGAGTTCTATGGGATCGCATGAAGCAAGAGGATGAAGATGAGTGGGATGAGTGGAAGTTTTTTGTCGAGGGAATGTGGAAATATCAGTGGACAGCAGAATATACGGTTTTAAC
>JBCDDK010000248.1:0-4023 GCA_039180345.1 Cyanobacteria bacterium P01_G01_bin.39
ACAAAACATCATCATTATTTTTTATGTATGCTCATGATATAAAAATTGAATTTGATATTATCAATGATTTTTATTATTTCTCTATTGGAGCAACTATACGAATAGAGTCGCAAAACGACTTGCTAAAAAACAAGTTATTACATAATATACATATTTTAAACGAAAGCTATGAATATATAGTATCTAAACATTTATATAAAATCAAATTAACATCGTTAGCGAATGGAAGTGAAAAGCAATATTTAATCGAAAATTTTAAAGATATTAAAAATATTGAATTTAACCATAAAAATCTTCCTCGTTCCCTAGATTTTGATGATTACTCAGTCATAAATCAAAATGTAATTCTTACCATAGAAGAAGTAGTAAGTAAATCAAGAAGTGTACTATTTAATAATCTAGTTGAAATTATTAGCTATTTCTATTTATTGATTTTAGTAGTAATTTCGGAAAATCCAGAAAAAGAAATAGAAGAACATTTAAAAATCTGGAATCCGAAATATAAACTAGAAAAATATGCCGACGCAACTTACATAGAAAAATCACAGTTAAAAACTTGGATTAAATCTATAGCCAGAAAAAGACAAGCAATCTTTTATGGATCTCCTGGTACGGGTAAAACTTTTATTGCTGAGAATATAGCACAATATCTTATTAGTGGTGGAGATGGTTTTTATGAGTTGATTCAATTCCATCCTGCTTATAGTATAGTCAGATAATTGATCGCCTGAAAGAAAAATACAATACTCAAATAAAAGTAAATCTAAACTATTCTCCTCAAGGTGACTATTGGCAATTGTCCCCTCAAGGATGGGTAGGGTATATTCCCGTAACCCCAGATTTTGGAATTAGAATTAAGCCCAAAGTACCGATTAAAAATCTATTGGGAATGCTAGAATATGCCTACAACTTAAAAAGCTGTTATTTCTTAGATAATTTAGTAGATTGCGATAGCTTAGAAGACTTCTATAATTATTTGGCTGCAATTTTAGTCAAAAGAATTCTAAAATTAACTCGTCAGGGTTTATTTAAAACATACATTCCCCAAACAAAATCCCTAAGTTATATTCGTGGCAGATTGGATGTAACAAGCACAATAAAAACCTGGAATCCTAAACTAACTTGTCACTATAAACAACAAACATCAGATATCCCCGAAAACCAAATATTACTTTATACCTTATATTGCATATCTCGCGACCACATTTGCCAACCAGAAACCAAAAAATTAGTTAGTAAAGCCTATCACACCTTAAGACAATCGGTAACCTTAACCCCCTATAATGCCCAAGATTGTTTGACTTTAAAATACAATCGCCTCAATCAACAATACCAACAATTACATCAACTATGTCGCTTCTTTCTTGATCGCACTATGCCCAGTTACAATTCGGGCAACTATCAAACCCTACCATTCCTAATCGACATGGCAAGACTGTACGAAAAGTTTGTGGCAGAATGGCTCAAAATCAACTTACCTGCCCAATACAAACTTAAAATCAAAGAAACCATCAAATTAGATCCAATCAAGTTAGAAATAGACTTACTAATCTGCGATCGCTTGACGGGAAAAACTCTCTACGTCTTAGATACCAAATACAAAAATCCCCAAAAGCCATCCCATCCAGACATCTATCAAATAACAACCTATGCAACCAGTCAAAATTGCCCTCACGCCATTCTCATCTATCCCCAACCATTAGAAATAGGAATCAATCGTGACCTGGGCAATAATATAAATCTTCGTACCCTAATTTTTTCTCTAGAAGACAATTTAGAAATTGCTGGTCAAACTTTTTTACAAAATCTCTAGAATCTCCCGAAACAGATATTTAGGAATTTTTTGGTCTACACTAGAGTCGATTAGAATAACTTGGTTAAGATAGAAACCTATTACTTATGTGTGGAATTGTTGGCTACATCGGTACTCAGGCAGCTACAGAAATTCTTATATCTGGTTTAGAAAGATTAGAGTACCGAGGATATGACTCAGCTGGGGTAGCGACTGTCGAAGAAGGTCAAGTTAACTGCATCAAGGCAAAGGGGAAACTGTTTAATCTGCGAGATAAATTAGAGCATACGATCAACAATGCTCAATTAGGTATTGGACATACTCGCTGGGCAACTCATGGTAAACCTGAAGAACATAATGCTCACCCTCACCTTAATTCTGCTCAAACTTTAGCAGTGGTACAAAATGGCATCATTGAAAATTATTTAGAGATAAAAGAAGAACTAATTAGTAAAGGGATTGAATTTAGCTCGGAAACCGACACAGAGGTGATTCCTCATTTAATATCTCAGTACTTACCCGATCATTCTCTACTAGATGCAGTACAGCAAGCGATCGCTCGATTAGAAGGAGCATTTGCGATCGCTGTAGTGAGCGCGGATCATCCCTATGAACTAATTGTCGCCCGTCAACAGGCACCGTTAGTATTAGGTTTTGGACAGGGTGAGTTTTTCTGTGCTTCGGATATTACTGCGGTGTTGCCCCACACCCGCACTGTTCTGAATCTGGAAAATGGCGAAATTGCCAGAATGACTCCCTTGGGAGTAGAAATATATACCTTTAATGGAGATCGCGTTGATCGATTCCCCCGTACCCTCGACTGGAACCCTGTACAGGCAGAAAAGCAAGGTTTCCGCCATTATATGCTTAAGGAGATATACGAACAGCCTGCGGTGGTAAGAACGAGTTTGGATGCCTATATCAATCCTAACTGGCATGCTGCGGAAAATCCTGATTATAGTCCCGTAAGTCTAGGATTATCTCCTAACCTGACCGATAATTTGCAACATGTGCAGATCCTCGCCTGTGGTACAAGTTGGCATGCAGCTTTAATTGGCAAATATCTCCTCGAACAAATTGCAGGCATTCCCACCACCGTTGATTACGCTTCAGAGTTTCGTTACTCCCCCAAACCGATCATTCCCAATACTTTAACCATCGGCGTTACCCAGTCAGGAGAAACCGCCGATACCATTGCCGCACTGGAGTCTGAAAGAGCCAGAAGAGCTAGTTTAGAACCAAAATTTCAGGCAAAACTCCTGGCCATAACTAATCGTGCCGAAAGTAGTATTGCTCAGATCTGCGATCGCATTATTGACACTCAGGCGGGAATTGAAATTGGCGTGGCAGCAACTAAAACCTTTGTTGCTCAAACCATGGCTTTTTACTTCTTAGCTTTGGATTTAGCCTATCGTCGTCAGACTATATCTAACAAGAGAATTGAAGAAATAATCGAAGGTTTACGTCATGTACCCAGTCAGATCGAAACCATCCTTGATACTCAGGCTGAAGCGATCGAAGAATTAGCACACGAATTTACCCAAGAAACTGAAGACTTCATCTTTATTGGCAGAGGTATCAACTTCCCCATTGCCCTTGAAGGGGCATTGAAACTCAAGGAAATCTCTTACATCCATGCCGAGGCATACCCTGCTGGTGAAATGAAACATGGACCGATCGCTTTATTGGATAATAAGGTACCTGTAGTAGCGGTAGCAATGCCTGGTAGCGTCTACGATAAGGTAATTTCCAACGCTCAGGAAGCTAAAGCCAGAGATGCCCGTTTAATTGGTGTAACTACTGCCATGAATGCCACTGAGGCAGCACATACCTTTGACGATATTTTAACCGTACCTGAAGTGGATGAGTTGATTTCTCCTGTATTGGCAGTTGTCCCGTTGCAGATCTTGTCCTATCACATTGCAGCGATTAAAGGGTTAGATGTGGATCAACCAAGAAATTTGGCTAAAAGTGTTACTGTTGAATAGTATCAACTTTTGTCTTAACTTTTGTGTAGAATGACAATAAAGTTGGTAACTTTACAATAAAGTTGGTAACTTAAGAGAAATTAACAATAAAGTTGGTAACTCAAGCTGTACAATCATAGTAATTCTGTATTGTGCAGTTTTCTCATGGCTAGAAGCAGATACGATTGGACGACCGCTAAGTTTGAGCGATATGTTAAAGAAGGAAGGGGCAAAGGTAGGGGAAAAGACTACAAGCCTTGGATA
>JBCDDK010000249.1:0-3921 GCA_039180345.1 Cyanobacteria bacterium P01_G01_bin.39
CATTCTCCTCTCAAAGTCAAAAAACATGGGCGACTTTCTAAGAGTGTTTTTCGTTATGGATTAGATCATCTGCGTTCGATTGTTACTGATTTAGACTTGAAACATCATGAGTTTCTCTATTCCTTACAATTTTTGTCCTGTACTTAGAGGATTTCTATTCAGAACGACTATAGTATTCAGAGCTGATAATTTAAGCAAAATGTCGTCAGAATTTTGATGCAGTTAGCGATCGCTCCTAAGTGAGCAATTTCGTAGCCGTGGGTGTTTTGCGTCGGAAAACTCAGACAGGCACCACGAGATACGTGACCAAACTTCATGGCAATCGAAGCATCGCTGCCAAAACCGTCAATGACCGCAAGCTGAAGGGGAATATTACTCTGTTCGGCTGCGGTACGCAGTTCCTGATTGAGCAGTTCATCATAAATGCCGTAGTTGTCTTGAGATAGTAATACGGGGGCACTTCCCGATTCTATGGGGTATTCAGGGGCGAGGGGACAAATTTCTAGGGCAATCAAAGCCGATAGGGGTTGATTTTGGGTAAAATACAGCGCGCCAACTGCTCCCACTTCTTCTTTTGCCGAGGCGACTAAGTAAACATCCACAGGAGGATTACTGATCTGAGCTGCTAAATTAAGCAGAATCGCGACTGAAGCCTTGTTGTCTAGAGTATAGCTAGCAATGTAGTCCTTGAGACGCAACGGCTGCTTACGATGCTTCCCTACTACAACCCTGGTGCCAGGGCGAACACCACACTTGGTTAACTCCTCCTGGCTGCATTTGGTTTCTACCCAAGCATCCTGCCATAGCAATGGAGTATCGATCTGCTGAGCTTTTTGGGGCGACTCGTGGGAGACATGGCGCGAACCAAAAGAGAGAATACCTGAAATCGTGTCGTTATCGCCCAAAATATCCACTACCCCCTCACCATACACCCAGGGAAAGGAACCACCCAAACGCCGAATTTGCAAACAGCCATCCTCGTCAATGGTTTTAACGATTGTGCCGATTTCGTCTTTGTGAGCCGTAATCGCGATCGCTCCTTGCTGCTCTTCTCCAGGAATCTTCGCAATAATATTGCCTGAGGGATCTTGCCAAGTATCGATATGTAACGCCTGAAACTTGGTCGTAATTAAGCGATCCACCTCCGTTTCCACGCCGCTAGGAGAATGACACAATACCAATTGTTGAATTTGCTTAAACAAGTGATCATATTCCTGAGCTTGAAGGCTGGACATAGGCAGTTTGCTAATCGATAATCGACTCAATTATTTAGAGTATAGATCCTTCTAGTCTATTAAACTGATCAGCGCCACGACTTCTCTAGTTCTTCCCGAGTTGATTTCATGATATTGGTTAAATAAGTGCCAGTAAAAAAGCGATCGCACCATGCGGATTTTAGTAGTTGATGACGACGAAATTTTAGTAAATGTACTCGAACGTTCTTTGGTCAGCCAACGTCATATTGTCGATATTGCTGAAGATGGACAAATGGGTTGGGAATATATCCAGAGTGGCGAATATGAGTTGGTGCTGCTGGACGTTAATTTGCCAGGGTTAGACGGGGTTAGTCTCTGTGAAAAAATGCGCGATGCGGGTTATGCCACACCAATCTTATTGATGACGGCGAAAAATGCTAGTCAGGATCGCGTATTGGGCTTAGATGCTGGGGCCGATGATTATTTAACTAAGCCCTTGGATTTGGGAGAATTAAACGCTAGAGTAAGAGCTTTATCTCGTCGAGGAGAAGTGGCAACTACTAGTGTGTTGGATATTAATGGACTAAGGTTAGATCCTAGTAGTTGTGAGGTTAGTTATCAACAGCAACCAATCAAACTTACCGCTAAGGAATACAGTCTACTTGAGTTATTTCTGCGCAACCCATCACGAGTATTTAGCCGCGCTCAAATTTTAGACAAGATTTGGACATTTGACGACCCGCCACTAGAGGAAAGCGTCAAGGCACACATCAAAGGACTGCGGAAAAAACTAAAACAGGTAGGAGTCGTTAACTGGATTGAAAATGTTTATGGCATTGGTTATCGTCTCAATCCTCCTGCCGTTGAATCTAGTGAAGCTGTAACTGATCATACTTCTTCTGTTGAGCAAGAATTTAGTCAGAAGATGGAACAGATGTGGCTTAAATATCAAGCCAAAATGTCTGAACGGATGCAGGTTCTGCAAGATGCTGTCTCTAAGCTAAAACAAGCCGATTTATCCACCCAATTACAGCAAGATGCCGAACAGGCGGCACACAAGTTAGCGGGAGTTTTAGGCATGTTCTCACGGGATGCGGGAACAGAAATTGCCCGTGAGATCGAAACTTTACTGCAAAATAATTTAGAATTGTCTCCTCAACAGCAAGAACAGTTTATGGCTTTAGTTGCGGATTTGGATAGTTTGCTGGGGCTGGATAATACCATCAGCACAGATACGGTTCAAAGCGATTTGCTATTAATTTCTCCTGATACTCAACTATTTCAGGAGTTACAGCACTTAGGTAAAATTCAGGGTTTAAGCTCTTATCAGGTAGCTAGTATTACTGAGGCAAGAGCATGGTTGCAAACTAATTTACCCCAGGTGGTAGTAGTCGACACCGATGCACATATTGAGTCTCAAGACAACCAGGATTATTTATCTTTAGTTAGTGAGTTAAATGCTCTTACTCCTGCCATACCGACAATGGTTTTATCCAATATTGATAGTTTAGAACATCGCCTGGCGTTTACTCGTGCTGGTGCCAATAGTTTATTAACCAAACCGATCACTCCAACTACAGTCTGGCAAACTATTAGCAACATAATCGAACAAAACCATTCAGCTATCGCGTCTATCTTAATTGTTGATGATGATATTGTCTTTCTCGATGCTTTGCGCTCGATTTTAGAACCTTGGGGCATTAAAGTTAGTACCCTAGAGCAACCTCTACGCTTTTGGGAGATACTCCAGGCGATTCAGCCTGATCTGGTCATTCTCGACGTAGCAATGCCAGAAATCAACGGAATTGAGCTGTGTCAGGCTCTCCGCAGCGATCCTGATTGGCAAGAGTTCCCCGTATTGTTTCTCACCGCCAAGCAGGATGCTAAAACTATCCAGCAGATTTTTGAAATCGGCGGCGATGATTATATTTGCAAACCCGTAGTTGGTGCCGAATTAATTGCCAGAATTAATAACAGACTTGAGCGCAGTCGTCTAGTTCACAAACTGGCTACTCAAGATTGCCTAACAGGATTAACTAACCGCAGTCAAAGTAGTCGCGACTTAGAATATCTGATTCAACAAGCTCAAGAACTTAATCAACCATTTTGTCTCACCGTACTCAAAATTACTGATCTACAGCTGATTAATCTTAAATACGGACATGTTACTGGAGATCGCCTGTTGGCGCAATGGGGCAAAATAATTCAGGCTGCTTGTCGTAACGAGGAAGTTACAGCCTACTGGGACAATGGAGATTTTGTGATTGGTATGGCTAATTTAGCCAAAACTCAGGTACAAGAACATTTAACCGAACTACTAACTATTCTCAGAAAGCAGGTATTTACCTCCCCCACAGGCGATCGCTTTCAAGCTAACTTTAGCTGTGCTACGGCTCAATTGCTCCAAGATGGTAATACTCTACATGGTTTATACCAGGCTTGTGTTCGTTAGTATAGCCTTAGGCAGATACACCTCAAGCAAAAACACATGTAATGAAAATTATTGTCGCCAATGTATAGCGATCGCTCCTATTGAGGATAAACGGAATTATTGGTACTAGAACAAAAATTCAACAAAATGTAAATATCCCTCTCCTGTCACTCTCCGAGACTAAGAAGTAGTAAATAAAATAATTTATCCAGAAGGATAAAAGAGCTGAACCCGATCTAAAGTATGAATTAAACGATGAAATCCTAGTAGCAAATCGGGATTAGGAAAAATATC
>JBCDDK010000250.1:0-3908 GCA_039180345.1 Cyanobacteria bacterium P01_G01_bin.39
ACCTGTTTTGATAATAATGAGTGGATGATTAACATTAGTATTGTCTGTTTGGTAGGTAAATATTGGAATGTTTTTGTCGATGGCAATACGGGAAAGATTTCACCAGACTGCGAGTTTAATTCAGACTGCCAAGACTGTAATGAACCTCATCAATATTCCCATCTACCCGACTATTTAAACCAATTACTCGATCGCCTGACGGTCAAACTTCTTAAGTAGATTAAGTACTGTTTATGTTAAACCATTTGCCATTTCATCTCTTGACCTGCCCATAAAGGAACGAGTCCAGATTCAGGAAATGGAACTTCATCAGGAATACGCCAGGTTGTTTTGGTTAAAGTAATCTGTTCGGTATTGCGGGGGAGTTGATAAAAATCTGGTCCATAGAAACTGGCAAAAGCTTCAAGTTTATCGAGGGAATTAGCCCTCTCAAAAGCTGATGCGTATAACTCCATGGCGTGGAGAGCGGAATAACAACCCGCACAGCCACAGGAACTTTCTTTGCTATTGCGGGGATGGGGCGCGCTATCGGTGCCTAGAAAAAACTTGGGATTGCCAGATGTTGCTGCTTGCAAAAGTGCCAGGCGATGCTTCTCTCGTTTCAAAATTGGTAAACAATAAAAATGGGGACGAATACCACCTTGGAATATGATATTGCGGCTAAACAATAGATGTTGTGGTGTAATCGTGGCAGCGATCTTGTTGGTTGCTAGGACAAACTGCACGGCATCGGCGGTGGTAATGTGTTCGAGTACCACCCGCAGGTTGGGAAATCGCTTCTTGAGGGGGATCAAATGTTTCTCGATAAATACCTTCTCGCGGTCGAATATATCAACATCTCCATCGGTTACTTCTCCGTGTAGTAATAAAGGTATGTCTACCTGTTCCATCACTTCAAAGACGCGATCGCACTTACGAATATCCGTCACACCAAAATCTGAATTGGTGGTTGCACCCGCAGGATAGTACTTTACTGCTTTGACAAACTGAGATGCTTTGGCTGCGATAATTTCTTCGGGGCTGGTATTGTCGGTGAGATAGAGGGTCATCAGTGGCTCAAACTGTTTGCCAGTGGGAATTGCTGCCATAATGCGATCGCGATAGGCAGCAGCATCAGCCACCGAGCGTACTGGAGGCTTTAAATTCGGCATGACGATCGCGCGGGCAAACTGACGTACTGTATGGGGCAAAACTGCTTTGAGTGCTTTGCCATCCCGTAGATGCAGATGCCAGTCGTCGGGTCTGGTGAGAGTAAGATTTTGCATTTTTCTATCATAAAATACTTAGAGATAGGACGCTGGCGTTTAAATTTTGTCAGGGGCTTAAATGGTAATGATTAATTTTGTATGATAATGATTATCAAAATTATTAAACTAATCCAATTATGAATCCTCTATTTACCACCCGTACTTCCGTAGAACAGGTTGAGGAAGATTTGTTACTCGCTCCCAAATTTGATGCCAATGGTTTGATTCCAGTAGTTACTACCGATGTCAATACTGGTGAAGTGCTAATGCACGCCTATATGAACGAAGAGGCGTTAGTTAAAACCATTGAAACGGGAGAAGCTCATTATTACAGTCGCAGCCGTCAGCAATTATGGCATAAAGGTCAATCTAGTGGACTGTTACAAAAAGTAGAGCAGTTGGCTATCGATGACGACCAAGATTGCCTGTGGATGCAGGTTAAAGTAGCTGGTTCGGGAGCTAGTTGTCACGTAGGCTATCGTTCTTGTTTTTATCGCCGTATTCCTACAGGAAAAAGTGCTGTTGATTCCCAGCAACCAATTCAGTTAGTGTTTACGGAAGAGGAGAAAACATTTGACCCTAAAGCAGTGTATGGCGATGCCCCCAACCCGACACAATTATAAATAAGTGCGATCGCTTTAATTAAAAAATTAAGATGGAAATTTTGTATTATCAAAGCAGCGTATGATACCATGCCATCCATCATTTTCCATGACAGTTTCGGTATAAGTACCTGCTGTGTATTCTCCAATTACATTTTGCCAAAACTCTTTAGCAACAAGATTTGTGTGGGCTTGATAAATTTCCCAGCCTCCGCGTAGCAGATCGAAAATATTAAATGCAACCTGACGACCAATTCCCTGTTGCCTATATTTTCGCACGATGAAAAACTCTGCTAGATGATATTGATTGTCTTGAAGATATGTATTTTGATGCACTAATACAAATCCAGCTAATTTACCGTTAACTCTAACTAAAAATGGATTACGCTTTGATTCCTCCCAATAGTTATCTAAATAAGGATAGCCAAAACGTCCATGTTCGTTAAGATCTGCTTTGGTAAATTCTGAAAAATCATACTGATAAAGCTCCATCATTTGTTTAATGACTGATTTATCAGTAACACTAGCAGATGTAATTTCTACGTTCATACTAAAATCGCTTATATTGTAGAGATAATTGAAAGTAAGTGCGATCAGGCGAAGCCTGGCACTGCGTGATCGCTTCCCAGAAACCAATTCAGTTAGTGTTTACGGAAGAGGAGAAAACCTTTGACCCGAAAGCGGTTTATGGTGATGCGCCCAACCCAACACAATTGTAAATTGACTTCAACTCTTTAATAGTCGTTTTGAGAAAGCTTTAAAAACCAGAGTACCCAAGTAAGTAGTTCCACTCACTAAAATAATGGTTGCGCCAGAGGTCAGATCCCAAGTGTAAGACAGCCACAATCCCACAGTAGTAAAAATAATGCCGAGATAGCTAGAATACAGCATCATTTGTTTGAGATCTTGAACAAATTGTCCAGCGATCGCAGCAGGAATAGTCAACAAGGCAATAACCATAATTAATCCCACCACCTGCATTACCATGACAACGGTAAGGGCGATCGCACCTACTAACATTAAGTACAGTCCATCAACTGGAACGTTGCGTGTCGTGGCAAAAAGGGGGTCAAAAGAAATTGCTAGCAATTCTTTGTAAAAGAGGACAACCATCGCGCCAATTATTAAGTCGAGGACAAGCATGATGATTAAATCCTGTCGGGGGACGGTGAGGATGCTGCCAAAGAGATAGCTGATCAAATCTGCTTTATATCCTTGGGTTAAATCGATAGCAATAACACCGATTGCCATGCCTATAGCCCACATCACCCCAATAATCGTATCTGCTCGCTGTTGTGTCTTTCGCGCTACCCATCCCATTCCTAAAGCAGAAACGAGAGCAAAGGCGATCGCTCCGAAAACGGGATTGAAACCAAAGAAATAGCCTAAGCCAATACCCCCATAGGCAGCGTGGGCTATACCACCACTGATGAAGACAATTCGGTTGACCACAACCAAACTACCGATGATGCCACAGGCAATACTGACCAGTACCCCCGCCATCAGGGCATTCCGCATGAAATCAAATTGTAACGCCTGCCAAATTGTCTCAACCATTGTCACTGTTTGGAAAGGAGTGTTGGGGAAAGACGCGGTGAGGAACGCCGTGAGCAATCAGATCGATGGGACACTGATAGGTTTGCTCGATCATTTGTGGCGTAATTAGCTTGTCGTTGTGGTAGAACAGACGTTGATTGAGACAGCCTACTGTCTTAACATAGGTGGAAACTGCGCTTAAATCGTGAGAAATCATCAAAATAGTCAGGTATTTATTTAATTCTGCCAGCAATTCATAAATGCTCTTTTGCACTTTCGTATCCACGTTTGCCGTCGGTTCATCCAAAAGGAGGATCTGGGGTTCGGAGGCTAAGGCACGGGCAATATAGACTCGCTGGCGTTCCCCTCCCGATAATTGTCCTATCCCTCTTTTGTCACTTTCCGAGACTAAAAAGTAGGGAAAATAGAATTTAGCCATCAGGGAAATGGAAAGAAAATTGATTCATGACACTAATGAGTTGATGAAAACCAAGTATTAAATGGTGGTTAGGGAAAATGTCTA
>JBCDDK010000251.1:0-3876 GCA_039180345.1 Cyanobacteria bacterium P01_G01_bin.39
ACTTTGGCTTCTAAATTGACCCTCCATTGAGGGAGTTGCTCGTTCGGGTGGTGGGGTCGGGGTCTCCGTGACAAGTCCCTTGATGACTTTAGTGAGACTCCGACTCCAGCAGCCGTACTAGGAACAACTTGAACAAAATTTATAAAAAAAGTCTTAAAACGTGCTTAGGTAGACCCAAATGACCTCTCAGAGATCACAGGTCAAAACTTGCAAAATGAACCTTGCGAGTGGGCAAGCTTTGACCACAGGCTATTTGACCGTTGAGGCAGAAGAAAAGCTAAAGATGATGTTAAGAAATAAGTACGAACTAGAGGATTTAGAAGCTTTCATCGATTTGCAACAAGCCACAATGCTCGGTATGGTTACACAGGAGTCGAGAGAGATCTTTGCTGCCAATAGAAACTATACCTAGATCCAGTCCTCTTCGTCATCATCCTGGATTGTCTTGGGATCAATCTCGGGTTCCGTCGAAGTTTTACGAGTAGCATCATGATTATTATTTCGTTCCTCACCAGCTTCACGATATTTGTAGGAATAGGTTGAACCAGAACGTTCGATACTTTGTGGTTCTTGTTTCACTTCATAATTACTAGTTGCAGAAAACTCGTCTTGAACAATTGTATCTGTGGGATCGTTAGCCGAAGTTGTGACTTGCTGCCGACGATTAGTTTTCGACTGCCATTTATCCTGGTTAGGGTATAATTCATCATCCAAAATAGCACGTTTATTCCCAGAGTTCCTGTATCCATAACGATTGAGAGTTCGGATTAAGATACTGGCGATCGCTCCTGCTAGGGTAAACAAAGCAATCCAGAGCGCAAGTGGTAATGGTCTGGATTGAGGACAAAAAGCAGTTCCACCGTCTCCACAGAGAAATTTGAGAGCAATTGGTTCTCGATTTTGAATAAAGACAATACTTAAGACAGCAACGATTAATATCAGTAAGAATATTTTGATACGGCTCATAAATCCCTCGGGGCTTATTAGTAAGTAAAAGATTAGCGGGGTTAAATTTTATCTTGTTATTCTAATTTGCTATTTCCTTAGAGTAATACATGGAAGTAAATCAACATCTCTCCTCCATAGTAATTTTCTCTACAATAATATTGAGTAACTCCAGATCAGCACAATATGATTATTACGGAACCGATCGCGGTGGAAAAAATTGCGATCGCTATCAAGAATTTACCGCCACATTTATCTGGGACTAAAATCGTACAGCTATCTGATTTACACTACGACGGAGTGCGTTTAGCAACCGAAACACTGGAGCAGGCGATCGCTCTTAGCAATAAAGCAAACCCAGATTTAGTCTTGATCACGGGAGACTTCATTACCGATAATCCCCAACCAATTCAGGAATTAGCAATGCAGCTTAAAAAGCTAACTAGCAAGCATGGAGTTTTTGGCTGTTTAGGTAATCATGACTTAGTTCCCCCTGCATCAGGAGGGATAATTATAAAAGCATTAGCCCAAATCAACCTCAAAATCCTCTGGAATGAGGTCGTCTATCCTCTGGGAGCAGGATTGGCGATCGCAGGACTACCTGATTTTTGGTCGAGAGAATTTAAGCCAGCAGAGGTATTGGCACAAATCCCCCAAGATATCCCCCGCCTAGTTTTGTCCCATAACCCAGACTCAGCTCAGGTACTTCAACAATGGCGAGTTGATTTACAACTTTCAGGGCATACCCACGGGGGGCAAATTGTCATCCCCCATTATGGACCAGTGCTTTCACTCTTACCCAAAATCAGAAAACACGTACCAAGACCACTCCGCAATCGCTTACCATATATCAAGGACTGTGCCAAGGTGACAATCAATTGGCGTTGGTCTTCAGGATGGCACCAGGTCAAGCAGAATCAACTCTACGTTAATCGTGGTTTAGGTACCTATCGTCCTGGGCGTTTTAACTGTCCACCAGAAGTAACGGTAATTACTCTTGAATCTTGGTCAGGATGATCTTCCTCTAGTTTAATTAGCCGATTAAAATGTGAGCATCCTCAATCTGTATCGCGATGGTTTCCAGTCAACATAATGCTCTAGTTTGGTTTCGACGAGATTTACGCTTACACGATAACGAAATTATTACCAAAGCAGCAGCAAATCACAGAAATATTGTCCCCTTTTTCATTATCGATCCTTGGTTTTATGAGCAACCTGAAATCAGCGTTACTAGAGTCAAGTTTCTCTTTGAATCTTTAGAAAACCTGGATCTCAATTTAAGACAAAGAGGAAGTCGGCTCTACCTATTTGAGGGTCACTCATTGGGGATTATTCAAAGTCTGACTTTATCTCTACTCCAACAAAAGCAATCACCCAAACTATATTTTCACCGAGATGTCCAGGTGAAATATGGCATTGAGCGCGATCGCTGTATTCATCATTTTTATCGACAACATAATCTAGAAATCTACCTGGGACAAAACCATTTTCTTCAGGCTAACGGCGAAGATTATCCTAATTGGTGGCGAGACTATCATCAATATCAGCAACAGCCTCTCTACCAAACACCACAGCAAATCAAAACTGCTGAGCTAAATTTTGAGCCACCCCAACTTACGATTAACGAACTAAAGCAAAAATATAACTCTTTTATTACCCAAGAATCATACTGTTTTCTAGGGGGAGAATATAATGCTCAGAAAACCCTTGCTAGTTTTATCAGCCATCGCTACCAAGGCTATCACTGGAAAATGTCTCGACCTTGGTTGGCTCAGCAGGGAGCAACTTCTCATTTATCCGCTCATTTAGATTTTGGCACTATTTCATCGCGTTTTATCTATCAGGAGATTGTTAAATTACTGTCTCAACTACCTCCCAAATCAAAAGCACAATTCTCCCTTAAAAGCTTTTTAGATCGTTTACGTTGGCACGATAAGTTTACCCAAAGACATTATTTTCATCCTGAATTTACTACCCATAACCGATATCCTGAGTTTGACTCTTGGTATTCTCCAGAAGCTTTAACTGATGAAAAATTGTCATTGTTTACTGCCTGGCAGTTGGGAAAGACTGGTTTCCCTTTGGTTGATGCCAGTATGCGCCAGCTAAACCAGATGGGATGGATCAACTTTAGAATGCGGGCAATGTGCGTTACTTTTCTAAGTATTAACTGTGGAGTATCTTGGCATCATGGAGCCAGATATTTTATGAGTCGCCTGGTGGACGGGAATATTGCGATTAATCACTGGCAATGGCAAGCTCAATCTGGAATCACTAATCCCTTGTCTAAAACCTTTAGAATCTATAACCCGACTAAAAATTTGCAGGATAAAGATCCATCTCTACAGTTTGTTCACTATTGGGTGCCAGAATTACGTGGATACAATCTGCAACAGCTACTCAATAGGGATTATTCTCCTATTAATAACTACCCACCACCAATTTTGGATTGGCAACAAACACGGAAAACCAACGGCAAGATTGTTTCCGACTCGAGAAAAAAAGTTAGAGAACGTCTAGAACAAGAACAAGGAACAGAATATCAACAGGCGATCGCATTAAGGGATACGGTGGAAAAATATTTAGCAGTAAAAGATATGCAATACAATAAGATTGAGCCTATTTAAACAGAAAGTAACTTTAATTGCATATTATCTAAGATTTGAAGCAACTTACACATTAAATGACAAGCTCAATTCCAACTTGTTGTGAATCAGCGATTATCTCTACATAATTGCCTGATCGCTCAAATTAATTTAGAAGTAGATTGCCGTCGTTAAGATAATCGCACTCGATAACTCAATCTTGTCAGTTTACTTTTATCTTCAATTGCGATGCTCTATTAGAGTAAATTCATTCAAAGCCATTTTTAATTAATTATTTTAGTTTTAGATTTTATAAAATAAACCTTAAATAATTTTTGAATTTTGG
>JBCDDK010000252.1:0-3859 GCA_039180345.1 Cyanobacteria bacterium P01_G01_bin.39
AAAATTAGTTATTTCAGAGTTCCTTGTTTTGATTTGTTGAACGATAAAATGAGGTTTGAGTCAGCTATTTTGAAACATCTTAGGTGACAATGTTTCCATGGGGCTTGTGGTTATAGACAGAGATCTCAAATGGGTTCTATATATTGATAGTTATCTCGATTAATTTTTATTGTGGAGTTGCATTGAAAGTGTATTTACTTTTAGTCAAGCCCTTTTCTCTTCTAATCATTAACTCTTTAGTATCAGTAGGCAAACTACACCTCTTGCATGAACAGCAGACTAACCTCTTTTCTCTAAGTAGTTTAATTATGATTCGTGCAAGAAGTCTAATGGTTTGGGGTTTATAGGCACAGTAGAAAATTGCTACATTTTAACTAAATAGTTATTTTTATCTAAAAGATGCCTCAACGTCCGATTTATCTTGATGCTCATGCCACAACTCCCATGGATCAAAGAGTGTTAGATGCCATGCTGCCCTACTTTACCGAAAGCTTCGGTAACCCTGCTACTAATAGTCATGTCTATGGCTGGGAAGCCAGTGCCGCAGTTAAGAATGCAAGAGCCACAATTGCTGAGTCAATTAATGCCACTCCTGAAGAAATTGTCTTTACTAGTGGTGCCACAGAAGCGAATAACTTGGCAATCAAAGGGGTGGCGGAGGCTTATTTTGAGCAGGGTAGACATATAATCACAGTTGCCACAGAGCATCGTGCGGTACTCGATCCCTGCGCTTATTTAGAAACCTTGGGATTTGAGGTTACTTATCTACCTGTACAATCTGATGGAATTCTTGATCTTCAAAAGCTAGATGCCGCCATCAAAGAAGACACAATATTAGTTTCTGTAATGGCTGCCAATAATGAAATTGGCGTATTGCAACCCTTAGCCGAAATTGGCAAGATTTGTCATGCACATGATGTATTATTCCATACTGATGCAGCTCAGGCTCACGTCAAAATTCCTTTGGACGTGAGCGCCATGAACATTGATTTGATGTCTCTGACTGCTCACAAAGTATATGGACCAAAAGGAATTGGTGCTTTGTACGTACGTCGTCGCGCTCCCCGAGTCAAGCTGGCTTCGCAGATCCAGGGAGGAGGGCAAGAAAGAGGGAGACGTTCAGGTACTCTGTATACCCCACAAATAGTTGGCTTTGCTAAGGCTGTGTCAATTGGGGTGGACTCAATGGCAACTGAATCCGAGCGCTTAACCCAGCTAAAACAGCAGCTATGGTCAATGTTGAGAGTACTTCCTGGTATTTGTGTAAACGGTAATTTGACTCAAAGACTGCCAGGAAATCTGAATATTAGCATTGAAGGGGTTAATGGTTCTGCTTTATTACTAGGATTACAATCCACCGTGGCGGTATCTTCAGGATCTGCCTGTTCTTCGGAATCGACGGCGCCGTCCCATGTATTGACCGCCTTGGGAAGGGATGAAAAACTAGCTCATGCTTCTTTGCGTTTTGGCATTGGCAGATTTAACACCCTAGAGGAAATAGAAACTGTAGCTAAAACAGTAATTTCCACTATTGAATCTTTACGTCAGGCAAATCAAATGCAGCGTAAGAGTTCATTTACTAACGAGAGTTAAACACGGAACACTTTTTTATTTATCTGGAACTAATGACTAATAACTGGGGCGCAGCTCTTTATTCGCCAAAAGCCTGAATCTGTCCATCGGGATTGAGTAGTAAACGAATAGTAGAGGATTGCGATGGACTTGGAGGAGAAATAAACGATTCTCCATTTACAGGGATCTTGGTTCGGCTTAAATACAGCCGAGAGGCTTTACCTAAAGGAATTATTCTTTTGATCGAGCCATCAGCATTTAATAACAGGCGATATTCTAAGCTTTGCTTGAGATCTGCTGGAGGTTGCCAATGATCTTTGAAATAGGTTGTAACTTCTTGTATTTGACTTGCTGGGGGCGGGGCATCCCGTAAAGCTAAATTAGAATTTTGTGGCGGAATTAGTTCTTTAGTTGATTTGGTTGGGGAGTCGCTGGGGACATCTAATACTGAATTGGCAGGAGGATTAATTGGCTGCTGATTTTCAGTTGATAATTTTAATTCATTTAATTCAGGGGCTGATTTTAATTTAATTGCATTATCTTGAGTAATATTATTCTGAGCAATTATTTCTGGCTTTTTTTTGGTAGTTGGTAACACCACAGTTGTAGTTTCTCTCAGCTCAACAGTATCCGCTAACTTTGGGGGATTACTTAATCCAGATTGGCGAGCTACATCAGCTAGGGGATAATCAGCAGGATCGGGTATATCTGGTTTGGGTTTAGGGGTATCTACCGCAGGAGGCGGAGGTAGTCTGGTGGCTGAAGTCAGCGGTTTTGTCCGTTGTGGTTGAGAGCGGTTTTGGTTGCTAGCTTCTGGTACTGTAGGAGAAATAATTTCTGCTAATTCAGGAATATCTGCTGGAGTTGGAGACTCTGTTTGGGTGGATGAAGCGCTATTTTCCTGTAATCGTGATGGAGATAGAATAGTTGTCACTCCAGCTACTGCAATCGCTGCTGTCACAATGCCACCCCAGAAAAATGCTTTTTTACGAGCAGGAGTACTCTGCTTCGTCTCGCTTAGGGTGGCTATTCCTGCTTGATATGCCGCTAATGCAGTGACAAGATCGAATAGCTGTACTGTGCTTAATTTAATATGATCGCTGTTGCTATTGTGAACTAAGCTACCAAAATATAGTTTGTGATTGACAAGCCCTTGAGATTCTAAATGTGGTTTGTCTTGCTCAACTTGGATTGTTTGAGGGTTTGTCTGAGAACTGAATGACTGAGAAGGAGTATGCAAATGTTCTGGGACATAATTATCAATTGCTAGCAGAAGCTTTGCCAGATCTTGCTGTTCCCCCTTAATTATTACTTGATTGGCTGTTGCTATCCTTGGGTCATCAAATTTTAGTTCAAACTGCAACTTTTGCCGAATCTCTTGCTTTGTCCGATAAGATAGAGAATTTTTTTCTCCTGTTATCTCTAAGGTACAAGTTGGTGGAGTAAAACGTTGAGTAGTAGAAGACATAATTGATTGAGCCAAGAATTTGCTATTAATAACTTCTCGTTTTTAATATTTATTTTCTGGAACAGTTAAGTAAGTGAGTGTAATTAAAACGAGCGACCCCGCGTCGCCGACAGGCGCAAGGGAACGCGCGAGGTATGAGATGGTCTATTTTGGGATTGGGGATTGGGGATAAAATTTCACATTCGAGTCTTATAAATTATTCCGCCTACCTACTTATTTAAAGAAGGAAGCTTAAATTTGGTAAGCTTTATTGAACATCTGCTCACCACTAGCCACGGCACTCCATAATAAGCCTTGACCATTATTTCCACTATAAAATAAAAGATTAATTAATAGTTTCCAAGCCAAATCTGACAAACTAGCGGCAGAAATATCAGGAGAATCAGAGATTCTTTGCTGATAGTAATGAGTAAATTGCTGAAGATAATTATCTAATAAAGTAGGTCGCGGTAGTTGCTTTTGCTCGATCGCTTGCTCCAACAAACAAACTGCTCTACGGATTAATTCTTGGTTTTGGTTGGCTAAGTGACAAATTATAGTTATTAATCCTTTTACTTCTTCAACATTTAATTCTTTACCATCTCCATCACTAATTTTTTGAGAATCAGAAGATTTTGATTGCCATATTCGTAGGTAATCGCCAACTACTGATGCCAACTTTAAGTCTTTTGCCACCTGGATTATAGCCTCAGAGCTAATATTAGCGATCGCCTCTAAAGCCAGAAGTAGCAAATCTAAATAACCCTTGATATTCTCTGAATCACTACTATTATTAATATTAATTTTTAATTCAGACAGTTGGCATTGAGAAGAATCATT
>JBCDDK010000253.1:0-3816 GCA_039180345.1 Cyanobacteria bacterium P01_G01_bin.39
GTTTTTTTCACAGTATTTTAGGATTGTGAGTGGTATCTGATCTTAGAATGCTGACTCCCTCTCCCCTTTGTCAACTCTCCAATCGTTTTACCTCTCAAGCTTTCGATGCCTTCTACTCAATCTTTTGTCAGTCAATCAGGTATCTAATTGGGACGAATCAAGCAATCCGAGATGATGCGGCGATCGCATTACCTCAGTCAGATCGAAAACAGCTTTTCTCAATCCATTAGCTAGTTAAGATTACTTTTGCATTTTTATTACCACTAAAATTAAGCCAGGCTTTCAATCTTTTATTAATTAAAGTATTAAATATTTCGGCATTAATTTGATTATTTCTACGCCACTCATAGGGAAATGACAAAAATCAGCTGCTACCTCTTCAGGATCGTTATAAATGTCCTCAGAAACTACGTTATTTTTATCTGGAATTTTGGAATTAGTAATTACAAATTTATCAATAATTAATTTAGACGTTGCCGAATAGCCTTCTAAGACTTTAATTAACCCTGGAATAATTTGAGCATCTGACACTAACCTAGTAGCTTTAATTCCATCTCCATATTCTAAGCCAGAATAATATGTACCTTCTAGCTTGAGATCTTGTAAGATACGCCCTCTACTCAATACAATACTTGAGATTACTTCTAAGGAAGTTTCCTGGATATGTTTTACATTTTCTTGTAAAACACTGCCTATAATTCCTAGGAGAATTACAGCCATATCCTTTAATGAAATCTTATTATTGCTCACTGATTTTTATTTAAAAACAATCAATTAGATAATGAAATTTTAAAAAGCAATTTAAGTTAAAATAATATATTTTTTTAACTTTTAGTTTATGGTAATCTGCCTTTGATGCTTGATTAAGATTTGGTTAATTTTTGTTAATAGTTAATTAGTTTAAATAGTCGCTTTAGCTGTATAATTTCGGTCAGTTATTTTGTAATATATTATGGATATGTATAATAAACCATTTGCCCATACATTATTTACTTGAGTTGAAAGTGAAATTTTTATGCTAAATCTTAGATGTCTTAATATTTATTTACAATAACACGATCAATCAAGATGAATTATATGATGTTCTTTTATGTGTTGAATTTAGATAGGAAGATTGCGATCGCTTGGCAAAATTAATATAAATGACAAAAATCCTTATCTTAGAAGCAAACCCACAAAGCGATATTCAGACTAGCGACGAAACTAGAGATATACAAGAAGCGATCAAGCAATCTCGATTTTCCAATAGCGAAAAGTTTGAGGTACGTTTACAACCATCAACACGCTCTACAGATCTTCATAAGTTAATTCACGAGTATAAACCAGATATCATACATTTTTGCGGACATGGAACAGAAAACGACGAATTACAATTTCGAGACATAAAAATAAGTAAAGAGGCGTTAATCGATCTATTCAGGCTTTCCCAAGAGCATTTAAGGTGTGTGGTGCTAAACTCTTGTTTTTCAGAACAGCAAGCCAGGCAAGTTGTCGAACACATAGATTTCGCTATTGGAATGAAGCAGGCAATCCGCGATGACGCTGCGATCGCTTTTGCCATAGGATTTTATCAGGCAATAGGATATGGTGAATCTTACGAGCGTGCTTTTTTGTTTGGCTGCAATGCAATTCAAATAGCTATTAACAATCGAATAAAGAACAAGGAAGAGATTATACAAAAGGTACGCAAACTGATTCCGATAGATGATATATCAATATCAGAATCAGATCGAGCTAATATTCCCGAGCATAAAAAGCCAGCTTTTTTCCAAAAACAGAAACAAGAAAAATTGAATACATCAGTATATTGTAATTTACCTCAACCTGATTATCCAAAATTTATTGGTAGAGAAGAGATACTTCGAGAGCTTTTAAATAAAATAGATCCAGAATATCGCCAACATATAACTGTTGTAGAAGGAATCGGCGGCGTTGGTAAAACTGCATTAGTATTGGAAGCCTCATACCGCTGTTTGGAAGCAATGAGAAAACTCAGTATAAATAATTTAGAGCCTAATATACCAACATTTAAGGCGATTATTTTTACCTCAGCAAAAAAAACCTATCTAACTTCTAGAGGTGTATTAAAAAGACCTCGATTTGAAGAGACTTTACAAGAAATATTTCGTACTATTGCTGATATTTTAAATCAACCTAATATTCTTATGACACAAGATTTTGAGGAGCAATTGAAGTTAGTACGAAAATGTTTAAGTCAACAAACAACGCTTTTAATCATTGACAATATGGAAACTATTTCTAGACAAGAGCAAGAAAAAGTTATATCTTTTTTAGACGATTTGCCTTTAAGTACTCAAGCAATAGTAACTTCTCGTGAAAGGATTGGATTTCATAGATCTATAAGAATATCAGAACTATCAAAAGAAGACAGTTTGAAATTAATTAAACAAGAAGCAAAGAATAAAGCAGTCAAAGTTTCAGATTATCAAGCAGAAAGATTTTACAGTACATTTGGTGGTGTACCTATTGCTTTAATTTATGCAGTTGGACAAAGAGCGATAGGCTATAATTTGAAAAAAATACTAGGCTTACGAGAAAATCAAAGGCTTCCAAAGGATCTGAATCGTTTTCTTTTTGAACGTTCCGTTAAGCCTCTTAGAGAAAAACCTGCTCACAGGTTACTTTTATCAATTACCTTCTTTCAGTCTCCTCCTAGCTATAACGCTTTGATTACGATAGCTGGATTAGAAGAAGAACCGATTAATGCAGAAGAAGGTTTAGCAACTCTGCAACAATTATCATTGGTTTCGGAAGAAGAAGGAGAAAGATACTCAATACTTCCCATAACCCATAAATATGCACTGGATGAATTAGCTAAACACAAAGAGTTTTTAAATGCTGCAAGAACTCGCTGGGTTAATTGGTACATTGAATTTACAAAGCAATATGGTGGAAAAGACTGGGATACTTGGCGTATAAGATATGATTATCTGGCTCTAGAATGGGAAAATATAGCCTCAGTTCTATATTGGTGCGCTGCAAGAGATAAGTATGAGGAAATCAAACAAATTTGGCTAAATATAGATCGTTATGTAGACTTGGGTTGCTATTGGCGTACTCGTCGCCATTGGTGGGCGTGGTTAATATCAAAATCTCAAAAAAACTATGATAGAGCCACTTACGTTAGAGCATTATCAGAAAGAGCTTGGACATTAACTTTAATGGGAGATGAAGAGGCTGAAAATGTTTTGAATATAGCCTGGGAAATGAAGGATTGTGTCGATTTAGATATTCAAGCTCACTTAGCTAATCATATTGCCGTACATCGAATCACTCAAATGAAATATGATGAGGCACTGGAATGGTTAAAACAACAAGAACAGCTAGTAGATCGAGCAGAGTTAGAAGAAAAAGAACACATTCGTCATCAAGCTTGCATTTCCTACTATCGCGCAGAGATTTCCTATTGGAAGTGGAAAAATGCAGGTGATAAACTTGAATATAATTCAGCAAAAAAGCTATTTAAAGAAGTATATGAAAAAGGGCAAGTGATTAAGTGGCAAAGATTTACTAATTATGCTCAAAATTGGCTAGCAGATTTAGAAATTATAGATGGTACTTTTGATGAAGCTGAAAAACTATTGAAGTCAGGATTGCATGTAGCAGAAATTAGTAAAGAGAGGAGGAGGATAGGACATTATAATGCCTCTTATGCTGGGAGCATCCCATTTTGGAAAATAGACTAAGCAGCAATCTGTCCATTTAGATAAGCGCAGCGTAATCGCAGCATTGGAGTTACCGAAGAAGGATTCCACTGCGCTCCTGAAATTTTCAGACGGCGATCGAGTTGTTTGA
>JBCDDK010000254.1:0-3670 GCA_039180345.1 Cyanobacteria bacterium P01_G01_bin.39
ATTGACCCATGACTCTCGTTTCCTGTCTTTTTAAGCTATTGACAGATTAAACGAACGCGAGAGTTTTTCTTTTTGTTGTTCGAGATCAGCTTTGCTGGTGCGCGGAGCGCAATCGCATTTATTTTGACTTTTCAGACATCCTCTTAGTGCTTAAAAGTAAGGGTATGTTGCTGATGAGTAAACTATATTCGATTTCTATTTGAGTCCTGCCTCTTTGCTGATCAGTTTATTTGTTTGTCCAACTCGATAAGCTGATTGAGCCTCAAATAGCTTAAATTGTATAGAATATGGCGCTCGCTCGAAATAATCTAAGAGAATAGCAAGCCCAACATCAACTATTGTTTTAAGAGCTATTACATGGCAAAACACTATCCAGATTACCGATGAATAGTGTTTTGAGAAAGAACTTTTAGCAAAATAAACTCTGCCATTGCTCTAAAAGTTGAGTCTTGTGATGATAAATTTCACAACTAAATGTTAAATAGCTTATTCTCCTAACCAACGCACCGCGTCTTTGGCATGATAAGTCAAGATTAGATCGGCGCCAGCCCGTTTGAAGCTAGTTAAAGTTTCTAAGGTTACTTTCTTCTCATCAATCCAGCCATTTAATGCTGCCGCTTTAATCATTGAATATTCGCCTGAGACGTTATATGCTGCTACAGGTAAATTAGTCGCTTCTTTAACGCGCCAGATAATATCCATATAGGATAATGCTGGTTTAACCATCAGCATATCTGCACCTTCGGCAATGTCTAAGGCAATTTCTTTGAGAGCCTCTGTACTATTAGCGGGGTCCATTTGATAAGTACGGCGATCGCCAAAGCTAGGAGCGGATTCGGCGGCATCGCGGAAAGGACCGTAGTAAGCTGAAGCATACTTAGCCGCATAGGAAAGGATAGGAATATTGGAAAATCCTGCTTCATCTAAAGCAGTCCTAATAGCGGAGACAAAACCATCCATCATACCTGAAGGAGCAATTATATTGGCACCAGCTTTTGCTTGAGAGACGGCAGTTTTTTTCAGCAATTCCAGGGTCGGGTCATTTAGGACTCGACCTGTCAAATCACCTGTTTCTAAATAACCACAATGCCCATGAGTTGTATACTCACAAAGACAAGTATCGGCTATTACTACTAGCTCAGGAACAGATTCTTTAATTGCTGTGGCAGCTTTTTGTACAATACCGCAGTCGTGCCAGGCGCCAGTAGCTTCAATATCCTTATCCTCAGGTATACCAAACAAAATTACCCCAGGAATGCCTAAATCAAAAACTTCCTTTGCTTCTTCAACAATTTTATCGACAGAAAGCTGATAAACTCCAGGCATAGAGACAACTTCTTTTGCAACAGATTTGCCTGGCACTGCAAAGAGAGGATAAATTAGGTCATTAGCGGTAACTAAAGTTTCCTGCACCATGCGACGTAATTGAGGAGAAGAGCGCAAGCGACGGGGGCGATTAATCGGAAACATAAGATTATTTATACTTCAGCTAGATGATTTTAAACAGATAGGTAGCTAACTTGAAATTCTAAGGACGATAGCTCAATAGAGCTAGACTATGCTGATGCAAGTTAGTTAAACAACTATTTTATAATGAATGGTATCCTCAAACTATTGCTAGTAATACATCTCAATGTTTTGTAATGTTTAATGCTCAAAATACTTATTTCCATCAGTATTCAGTGGGTTTGCCAATTATTTAGACGTTAACTCAACGGCTTCAGCTAAAAAAATTTACTACTCAAAACTTGGTTGTGTTTTGGGAAATCTGATACAGAATGCAGTTTGCTCGTTTTCACGTTTTATATCAGCCTTGGCATTGATTAAGGTTGCTAGTTTTTTAACTAAGGTTAGTCCTAATCCTGTTCCTCCATACTTCCAAGGATCATCATTGGGAATACGATAAAAGCGGTTTACTTGAATTCCTTGAGGATTAAATTCAGGAATTGCTTCTACTAACTTGAAAGAATACTTGTGTAGCGATTGTTTATACAGTTCGGGAAACTCATGGATATTACCGGTGACTCTTTGGGACTGGGAAAAGGCAATGGAAGGAAAAATTGAGCTTATGTATTACAAAATATTCAAAATCAGTACTACTCTCATTATTGCTCTCGAAGTCATATTCAATTCTCGATTGCTCAGCGCCAGCACCACTATTGATTATTCTTCAACCTGCCAATACCTCGATACTCTGGGGAAAGTTCGATTTACCGGGACATGTAAAGTAAATTACGGAACTCTAGGAATAGAAGGAGGTATTAGATTTATCTTAGCCTTTCCTAATGGAGCTGAGGTCATTATCTATGATGATAAAGAAAAGGCATCAGCAAATAACATTTCTGCTGATGTAGCTGTTGCTGGCGGTAACATTGTAGTCGCTACGGAAGAAGGTGAAATTTTTATTTTTAAAACAGATAAATAACAATTTTTCGCTTCATCAAATATATTTTAAAGATTGACAATTGAAATGAACTGCAATGTCTTCGATGTACCATCCTCGATTATTGAGTCTTAACATTGAGGCTCGATCTTTTACTCTCTGAGGTACAGTTATTGCCGTTCTTAATTCTCGTAATGTTCTATCTTCTTCTTGACTCAAAAAAATTCTCAGCCTTGCTCCCATTACGACAATCCTGAATTAATCTGATTTTTGACTTAAGTTATCTTTACATACTTTAGTTTTTTTATCTCTCTCTACTTATCTGATTTCGTTAAATCACTTGATTAAATAAGGAGTATTTAAATAATGGCTGATAAGGATTTGACAATTAATGAACTTCGCAATTTATCCGATGAACTAATCAATTTGCGTCGAGCTATATTACTGGGGCGAGAAGAGTTGAAAGCAAGAGGTGAGATTGGTCAAAACGAATACGAGGGAATGGGTAGAACTTGGGTTTTAGTTAACGATCTTTTTGAAGTCGTTAAGAATAAGGCATTTGCTTTGATTACTTCCGATCTCGATGATGCCACCTCTCGTCTTCGAGACTCAATGCGTAAGGCGGAAATCGCGAGCTAGTGCGCAAAATGCCGTAAATACGCTCAAACTTGCTGTAGGTGTATTTAATTTGATTGATGAACTGCTATGGGCAATTCAGGAGGATCAACCAGCCAAAATAGCTGGCTTTATCGATGAAATAAATAGTCTTGCCAATCCATCGGCAACTACAATCTTGCCAGACTCACCGATAACTCCAGTTCTTTCTCCCCCACTAATCCCCGTTACCGCCACAGCAGAATCTACTCAACCATCAAGATCTGATATTGGAAAAATAATTCAAGATGTGGATATTTCAAAGCAGTTTTACTATGAGCTGACGCCACGAAGACTAGCTATCTTAGATTTAATAGCTTATGCGGAAGGCACTGATCGAGAAATCGGCAATACTAAGAAAGGTTACAACATTATTTACAGTTTTAAAACCTTCTCCGATTTTTCTGATCATCCTCGCCGTGTTGTATGTTCTAACGGTTTGTGCTCTTCAGCAGCAGGACGTTATCAATTTTTGAATACTACAAGGTATGATTTTCAGGAATGCGATTACGCTCCGCGTACGCCGAAGGCATCGCTAACTAAATAATCAACTATAGTTAAATGTCAATACAATGCCCTGAATGTAAATCTACTCAGATCAACAAAAATGGTACAAACAAAGGCAAACAAAAC
>JBCDDK010000255.1:0-3617 GCA_039180345.1 Cyanobacteria bacterium P01_G01_bin.39
GATATTTTTCCTAATCCCGATTTGCTACTAGGATTTCATCGTTTAATTCATACTTTAGATCGGGTTCAGCTCTTTTATCCTTCTGGATAAATTATTTTATTTACTACTTCTTAGTCTCGGAGAGTGACAGGAGAGGGATATCTCAATCTCAAAGCGAATATCTGGAAATTATTAATCGCAACGGAGAACATTTGCTGGCTTTGATTAACGATGTGTTAGATCTATCGAAAATTGAAGCAGGGAAAATTGAGCTTAATTCTCATGAATTCGATTTATTTAACATGTTGGATAATATAAGAGAAACCTTAGAATTATATGCTCAGACTAAAGGATTAAAGCTGTTATTTGTCTACCATCCTGACACGCCACAACACATTAGAACAGATGAACGCAAATTGCGCCAAGTATTAATTAACTTGCTCAATAATGCGATCAAATTTACCCAAGAGGGGGCGATCACCGTTCGCGTTCAGCCAGATAGTGATTACCGACTAACCTTTGAAGTTGAAGACATGGGTGTGGGCATTGCTCCAGAGGAATTGAACAATTTATTTAAACCATTTACCCAAACTCAAACTGGAAGAGAATCCGATCAAGGTAGCGGGTTGGGTTTAGCCATTAGCCATAAATTGGTGGAATTGATGCATGGAGAGCTTCGTGTCCATAGTCAAGTCGGAAAAGGCTCAACATTTAGCTTTGAGGTTGAATTTGAGCCAGTAAGTAACAATTTAGCAAATCAGACAGCAATTAGAGGAGTTGTGGGATTAGCAACTAACCAGCCTCGTTACCGTATTTTGGTTGCAGATGATAATGAGGATCATCTTCAAGTTGTTTGTCAGTTACTTAAATCTATTGGCTTTGAAGTAAAGGCGGCAGAAAATGGTCAGCAAGCGATCGCCATTGGGCGAGATTGGCAACCCCATTTAATTTTTATGGATCTACAAATGCCTCTCCTAGATGGTTATCAGGCTACTAAAATTATCAAATCGGAGCATCGAATACTAGAAACTATCATTATCGCTTTGAGTGCTAATGTTTTTGAGTCACAACATTCACAACATTTAGAGCGATCAGGTTTGAACTTTGATGATTATCTTTACAAACCTTTTCGTATAGCTGATTTGCTGACAAAAATAGAAAATCATCTGGGAGTTCAATATATTTATCAGGACTTACCAGAGGAAAATTATTCTTACTTAATGCCAACTAATTTTGCGGCAACTGAACTCGATATCGCCAATCTGGAACTAATGAGTTCTCAATTATTAATTGAAATTCATCAAGCTGCTTTAATTGCAGATTACCAAGTTTTACAGCAGTTAATTTCGGAAATAGATTTGGAACATGAAGTCATCGCTAAAAGTTTAAGCAATTGTCTGGATGAGTTTCGGTTTGATCAAATAGCTCAACTAGCAGCAGAAGTTTTGCTCAATCGGCAATAAATTGCTCTGGCAATCCTACTTAGATTGAGAGAGTTATCGTTTCGAGGGAATAGGGGAATAAGAAAATAAGGGAATGACAAGTCAGGAACAGTACATTTTTGATTACGGTTTTCATTTGGAATGACTATAGATTTTAATTCAGGAAATTTGAGTGAGAGATTCCACTATGCTGAAACAAATGTCCAATTAGATACAGAGAACCACACAAAACGATTAATTGGTCTGGACTGTTAACCTTAGCTGACTCCATAACGGTATCAAGAGCAGTAAAAATATCTTCATAGGTTTGACATTTACTTAGTCTGGGGCAAACCTGAGTACCCAAATCAGCCAGATCTTGAGGTTGGGCAGTACTATGACCTGGAACTGGCACTAAATGTAGTTCATCTCCTGACTTTAACAACACCTCAAAAATATCCTGATGATCTTTGGTCGATAACATACCCATTACCCAAGTTGTAGGCTGACTCAAAGTATTTACATACTGTCTAAGTGCCTGTGCTGCTGCGGTATTATGAGCGCCATCAATTAGCAATGGTCGATTGTGCCAGGTTGTCCACTGCAATCTGCCTAACCAACGAGTTTTATTAATTCCCGTTTGAATTGCCAGTTTAGGAATTGACCAGCCTTGTTGTTGCAGATTTTTGATCGCGGCGATCGCCACTGCTGAATTACTCAACTGTACTTTGCCCAATAGGGGTAAAGGATATTCTAAATCTTGGTATTTTGCCCATTTAGAGCCATTGGCAGTAGTCAAATTAATTTCAGTAGCAGGTTCGACTTCGGTAACGTTCGCGTTACATTCGGCAGCTTTTGCCATTACTACGGTTTTGGCTGATGGGGGCAGTTGTCCTATGACCACGGGACAATTCTGTTTAATCACTCCTGCCTTTTCCCCAGCAATATCAGCTACAGTCGGCCCCAAACGTTGCCAATGTTCTCTACTCAAAGAGGTAATCACGCTGACCAAAGCCTTGTCCTTGACGTTTGTAGCGTCAAGTCTGCCACCCAAACCCACTTCCATCACCGCAATGTCTACCTGCGATCGGGCAAAATAGAGCCAGGCAGCGGCAGTAATCACTTCAAATTGAGTAGGGCTTTCGCTTTCGGGGTCGATAGCTTCATTGATTTCCTGTAAAATTTCTACCAAATCCGAATCTGCGATCGCCTTTCCATTAAGCTGAATTCGCTCTGTCCAGTCAACCAGGTGTGGCGACGTAAAGCGACCAACACGATAGCCTGCTTCGAGCAAAATAGAAGCTAAATAAGCGCAGACCGAACCCTTGCCGTTAGTTCCAGCAACATGAATGATGGATACCTGCTGCTGAGGATTGCCGAGGTCGGCTAAAAGTTTGTGAATTCTAGTTAAACCAAGGTTAACTCCAAAACGTTGAAAAGGAATTAAAAGTGAACTTACTCGATCCGCCTGTAACACCATGCCTACAACTCCCCTATTGTATTCTGATATACACAATCATAAGGGAAAGCTACTACATAATTTTAATCTTTAGTTAAATTTTCCAAGAATCATTGATAAATTTACCATAACAGCGAGGACAAATAAATTTGTCTCTTGGCAATTTCGCCTGGGCAACTGAAATAGAAAAAATTAAATAGTGAAGACATAATTGTTGATTATCTTAATGTATCTCTAGAAAATCTTTAATTACTGTTGATAACCATTTTTTTTCATCCTCTCGAATACCTGTTCCAAAATGTATTCTTTTGGCTCTACTATAATTCCCGTGGTAAACACTAGATATGGTGTAAGTCAGTAAGACTAAATCTTTTGTAGCCATGAATATCGAGTGTGAGTCGTTGAAAAAGACGATCCACTTAGTAAACATTTAATCTCGGCTCAATCGACTCTAAGACACCTATCACAACAGCAATTCGCCTGTGAAGCGGATGCACTGAAAGCAGCCAATCGTTTTGAATCACTAGGTCTATCTGGAGTAGTATTTGCTTTTGATGCCATTAATACTCAAAAAAAACCATTGCCATAATCATTGGTAGTGGGAATCATTATTTAGCAGCACTTAAAGGCAACCAACCTACTCTCTACTTTGCTATTACACAACAGTTTATTCCACGTCAAACAGTCTGTATCGTTAACCAGGGGCATGGTCGTCTTGAGAAGAGAACTGTTAGTATTTGTCCTGTCAATTGTACCAA
>JBCDDK010000256.1:0-3610 GCA_039180345.1 Cyanobacteria bacterium P01_G01_bin.39
AAAGCCCGTATTGCTGCTTCTTACTACGAAGAAGGCATGACGATTAATAAGATTCTTGCCGATTTGAGTATATCGAGGCGGACACTTTATAAGTATCTGGAACATCGCGGGGTGAAGACCAGGGGGTATAAAAAGCGTTAAGTTAAACTAAGCTAGATTTGAGAATATCTTACTTAAAATCGGCAACATCTTAATAGGTTTACTATCTTTTTAAATAACAGTAAAATCTATCTATTTATTTTGCAAATTTTTAATATATTTCTAACTTGTTGAAATAACAAACACAACAGTACTTTTTGAATTTAGCCCCAGTTTGGATTTCATTATTGGCAGTTTTTTTTCGGACTTAATCATTGGAATCAAAAACGAAAAGTATCAAAAAGTAAAACTCTCCCAATCTCCTAGTTAATGAGTCTCTTGGTCTTCTTGTCACTTAAGGAGAACAAGAGACTCATTAGAATATTTACCTTGTAGCTTTTCCGTAAATTAACATAAGCTTGATAGTCTCCAAAACCGTTAGCCTAATCAACGGTTGACAAGTTACAAACGAGTTAATCGATTCACAATTTACAACTTGAGGTTACTTGGCAGTTCCTAAGTGTTTATCGTGCATCGGCTGGCTTCACTATGGAATTTTATCAAATGCCGAATGAATCTATTGACGTAAACTATTCAACAGTTGAAGATTGGGGAAATCTTTTTCAGGGGCAAATCTCGATTACTAATAATGGCGATAGCAATTTAGTAAACTGGGATCTCGAATTCGATCTGCCCAACGAAATTACCAATATTTGGGATGCAGAAATAGTTAGCAGGGACAATGGACGCTACACCATTGAAAATGCTTCATGGAATCGTGAAATTGCCGTGGACGAAACTATAACTATCGGCTTGATCGCCGAAGGCAGTAGTTCTAATCCCCAAAACTTCCACATTGAAGGCTCTAACTTTAACAGTCCTAGCCGCAGCGATAGTATCTACACTGACTCCAATCCTAACTTAAGTTCCGAACTAGTATTGGGAGAAACTTACCAAGGAAGAGCAACTTTTTACGATGCAGCCAATCCTGCTGGAGGTAAGGGTGCTTCTGGTTATGACGTGCCTTCAGGGGATGACGCTCTGGGGAAGGTTACGGCAATCAACAGCATTCAATGGAACGGTTCGGAAGCTAGCGGTGGTTTTTTAGAGGTGTCTGGTCCCAAACAGAGAGAAGGCGCAGATCCTATTATCGTTCAAGTTTCCGACCTACTATACGAACGTGCGGATGGTTTGGATCTTAGTGAAGAGGCTTTTGCTGGAATTGCCGATCCTGTCGATGGGATCGTCAATATCGATTACGAACTGATTGACCCAGGAGATGACTTTCAAACCCCCTATGGCTATACAATCGGTCAGGGAATCGTTGTTGAAGGTATTCCCGAATCAAATCCTTGGTATGGTGCGATTCGCTTGAATAACCATCGATATCCCGTTGAAAGCGTCGATGTGCTGACAGAAGGTGGCGATATAGTACCTTTAGAGCGTGGTCCTGATAATCGATTTACGTTGAATACCGATACTGCCGTATATGGCACGCGGGATCTGTTAGTAACAGATATCTTCGGTCAGCAGGTTACGTTAGAAGATATTAATCTTAATAGCGGTAGTAATGCTGATGTAATTACAGGTGAGCAGTTTGATGCCATATAATAATTTGCTGTAAATCCGTGGGAGATAGGGGGATATGGGAGTAAAATTCAACAATCGTTGCCATACCCCTATCTCGGCGCGCGCCCTATCTACAAATATAGATTTTCTGACAGCTAGATAATCAATTAAAGAAAAAACCAAAAATGCTAAAGACCTTCCAATTTCAAATGTGGCACTGATCCAGAGTTTTTCGTTAAACTTTTGTATAAACAAATCAACTCATGAATCTCTCAACTCGCGTACATATCTTCACGACTGTCGCCATTATCGGTGCCGCTTTCTCAGCCCTAGTGACTCAGTCTATATCCGCTCAAATTACTGCTACTGCTACACCGTCGTCTCTCAGCAAAACGACGACTATTGCTAAATCTTCTGCCAACATTATTGAAGCACTCTCCGATGCCGAAAATTTTGACACCTTGGTACAAATGCTAGAGACAGCAGGTCTTTCCAACGCTGTCGCCGATCCAAGCAGAGGACCGCTCACCGTATTCGCCCCCACAGATGCAGCCTTTGACACTCTGCCTGATAGTGCTTTAAAGGCTCTGCTAGAGCCTGAAAATCAGGAACTTTTTCTAGATATTTTGACTTACCACGCTGTTTCAGGAACGGCTATTCCTGCCGCAGAAGTTACTTCAGGTGCTGTTCTCACACTCTCTGAAGATGAGCTACCCATCGAGTTAGTGGAAGAGACCGTCATGGTAGATGGTGCTACTGTTGTTCAGCCAGACATTCAAGCAGTTAACGGCATTATTCACGGTATTGATGCCATCCTAGTCCCAAACTCTGCCAGTGCTGAGTTTCAAAATTTATTACAGTAATATTACCAAAATGGGAAATGTTTTGGTTTTGTCTCAGTCATTTTTCGCTAACTCCTTGGCTTCTCCCCATTGGTCAATTGTCCAGAAAGCTGCTGGATAAATTCTCTAAGTGTTTATGAGAGACAAAAACCAAGATTTGTACTATAAATGCGAAAAGCCAAGGCAATAAACCCTGGCTTTTCAAAATTCTTATGTCCCCAGGCAATTTGCTGCAAAGAGCAGTGATTGTTCCCGAGGCACCCATAAACAATATAGTACAAAATACCCTGATTTGCAACACCAATATCCTTACACTTCCAGCCAAATAGCTTCTTTAGAGAAATCCATTTCTCCTGCGAGAATTTCTACCTATCAGAGAATATCTGGAGGAAACAAGGTCAAGGCATTGGAATTGTACTACTGGAATATGGCTTTGGGTCAGTCATTATACGTATCACTTCAAACATTAGAAGTATCGTTAAGAAACGCTATTGCTGAGGCAATTGAACATATATTTGGTCAAACTTGGTATGCTCAAGCAAGATTCAAGACGATATTAAGTTCGTGGTCTAGGACTGCTCTTGAAAGTACGGTGCGAAAGGTTACGGCAAATAATAAAAGAAGGGGAAAACCTGTCAGCGCAGGTGATATTGTTGCTAACCTAACCTTTAGTTTTTGGCGTGAACTGCTCAAACAGCGTTATGACGTGCATCTCTGGAATAGTCAATTGAAGATCGCTTTTCCCAATTTGCCCGTTAGACGAGACAACCAGGATATTTATAATCGAGTCAATAAAATCATTAGCCTCAGAAATCGTATTGCCCATCATGAGCCAATCATCGCCAGTAAGTTAACGTCTTTATACAATTCAATGCTGGAGATTATAGGTTGGATCTGCTTGGATACGAGGGATTGGGTCGATCATCACTGCGATTTTATGACGGTTCATGGCAACAGACCATGAGGGATAGTTTTCCATCATTAAACAGTTGTCTGAGTAAACATCCTCAATCACTATCGAAAAAATAAGTTCTCGATAGCTATTACTTCTAAAATAACCGCCTATCTGGGAAAATAAGAGAAATCACCCCAAGTTGCCTGATGAGCAGCTATCTAATTTC
>JBCDDK010000257.1:0-3555 GCA_039180345.1 Cyanobacteria bacterium P01_G01_bin.39
ATTTTTGTTGATCTGAGTAGATTTACATTCAGGGCATTGTATTGACATTTAACTATAGTTGATTATTTAGTTAGCGATGCCTTCGGCGTACGCGGAGCGTAATCGCATTCCTGAAAAATCATACCTTAAATTACCAACGCCAATTTTTGATTTCGCTCTCTTCGGAAGCTTGCGACCAACAAAAGGATTCTAACCAATAACTTTCGCTCTGATTGCCTCGTTGCAAGCAGCTTTTAGATTTGCAAACACTCGTTCTAATGTTCCTACGGAATACAAAGCAAGTAACTCAGACACTAATTGGTGGTTATTATCGATATTTAGTGCTTCTGCTGAGACTTTTTCCAGACAATTATCAGTTTGCTTCCAAGTTGATAATTGAGTTGTTTTACCAACTATTAATTTATTAGTCTCTTTATACTGATTCCAGACCGCCATTATACTTATGATTTTTGGTATAGGTTCGGACTTTTGTTCATTTATTTTTGGGGACGGACTCTCAAGTTTAGTCTCTACAACAATATTTGGAGCTACGTTAATGGTTTTAGCTTCTTGAGCCATGTATTTAACTTAGCTAAAATCAAAAGACGTGTTTTCTATATCTGTATTAATTTGCCGTGCTTGTTGTATGGCAAACAAATAACCATCATCGTTTGCTTTGGAAACTTTTATTTCGTGTCTCTGACCTTTTGGATAAGTAAACCTAAGTCTGAACGAACCTCCGTGATGGTCAATGGAAACTTTACCTATCTTGGTTTTCTTCTCGTATATATACACTTGTATTGCGTTTTGGTCTGACCTAAAAGCAAAAAATCTCGGACCCAATTTTATGAATCTCGGACCCAAAAACTACAAATGTAAGAGTTTTTATATACAACGACAACTTTTTCCTAAAGTCTTGCTTTTATTACCCCGTATACTCTATACTGAAAACCGAATTACACATGGGCGAGTGGCGGAATTGGTAGACGCACCACACTCAAAATGTGGCGAGAAATCGTGAGAGTTCGAGTCTCTCTTCGCCCACTAAAGTATATAGAGCATACGTTTCAAGATTCTTCAATAAATTGATTGGAGCTTAACTTGGCTGGACATGATTAAATTTTACCCAATTATTACCCAAAAGTAAGGCATGGCGTTAGTATTTGTTTACAAAAGCTGTTGGCTGGCAATGGAAGAGAATAAAAATTCTAGGGCTGATAAAAAGCAATTGATTCAAATATCAATTCTTTAGTTTTGTGATTCATGTTTAGCACCCTACAAAATGAACCGAAACGACTACTCTGAACAAGCAAAAAACCTTTAACCAAGCACATTTAGAAGACAACTCCTGTGTTTTGGGGTTTGTACAGGTTGCGTTTATCACTTGTGCCTGAATATGTTCTGATGCCGCAGTTTACTGCGGCATTCTAGTAATTATTGCGACTGACAATTACTTATAACTAGCTGTTCGGTATTTACATCTAAGCAACCTGTAGCTTTAAAAGCTACATTATTAAAACAAATAGTAATTGAGATGCAACGCGAGCATAAACAAGCGTTAAATCTCTGTACCTGATTCAGCCTATCTCTACCAAAACAGTTTGACTCTCATGGCATTCATGAGGGCAGATTTTGCATCGGAAATAAACAACCATACAAAAACAATGAAATAACAATGGTAGTAGCAGAAGTTAATCAGGCTAATCATATTAATGCAGAAGACTTTAAGGCAGCTTTTGCAGCAGAAATAGGAGACGGGAAACGCCATACTATTGCAATTGATGCCGAGTGGGATTCTAAGATTAAGCTAACGCTCGGTTATGCGCTAATAGTTGAGGCAAAGTATAAGTTTGTAGTTCTAAATGAAGCTATTAAAGATAGAAGCGATGTAACTCAAAAAATAATTGAAAGAATCGAAAATTATTGCCAAGCCAAAGACTATATCTTGCAATGGATGCCATTGAGTAACGACAGTTGCGATGCAACCTCAAGTATTCTACGGCAGTACAAGATTCGGAAACGAAGTTTCGATGTTTTGACGTTCTATTCTCCCAAAGATTTAAACATATCTTTTGGATTTAATAATCTGGACTCTTATTACAAAAAAGGCAAAATTAGTCGAAAGAAACGTATTTCGGGACCAAGGATAAGGATAAGAAAAACAATCCAAAATACGAGCTTTTTGATAGTATTCTAGGCAAGAATGATACTTTTCCCCAAGATTTAGAGTATATATTTCATTGTCTGTTGAAGGTTGGAAAGTTCAAAGTTATTCAGGACTGTAAAAAAGGATACCAGGATTGTAAAACCCTACAACCAGGTGATGATTACGAAGAACTTAGAACCGCGCGGTTTAACAATACCCATATGCCCGTAGACACAATAAAAGAATATCAAAAACGATACAAACGCTCGAAGAAAGATGACCGAGTACTATTTGAAAAGCACGGTTTCAAAGGGATTGAGTGGTTACACATTCCCCAAAATAACAATGTTGCCTGCCAATTACTTATGGTTTTCAGGTTTTTTGGTGTTCAGACCTATGAGAATCTTAGATTTTTGTGGTAGCTAAACAAAGATAACCTCTGTTGATCGATCTATATTCTTCGATCATTAATCGTTATCAATCAGTAGTCCCTTTGGACTATTCTGTCCTAGTACTATAAGCCCTATAAACGCTAAAACATAGAAATACTAACAGTTTGAAGGCTATGGTGTGTCAATGTTGCAGCGAATCATTTAATTCTTAGGGCTATGGTAGCAGAGAAACCTCCAATTACGACAGATATTGATTTACTAAATGAAATTGGAAGTGAGATATGGAAAAAGCTGACAATTATTGAAACTGAGGCGTGGTTTGATACTGTTCAGGCAATAGCAATGCAGCATCAGGTCAGCGCAAAGCTGGAGAGTCGATACATGAAGTCCGCCATCATTTGCAATGCTAATTACCGAAGAATCGGCAGTATTTGGCATTTGGATGAAGCGATGCCCATATTCTGGGATAAAAGACAATGGATTAGTCATTATGAATCCGCAAATACTTTGACTGAGGCTGTTGGAAAAATAGCGAGTACCGCTAACTAATTTAAATAACTGATGTTACGCACGAATGAATCTGTTGAGACTGGTTAAAGGTTAAGGGTTAAAGGGAAAAAGGTTTATTATTCTTTTTTCACAGTTAGTTGTAACTATTGGGTTTTCATCATTTTGCGTAAGGTCAGTTAAATAATTTTCAAATAAATGCTACCAAAGATGTGGATTTTTATTGCACAAAGCTACAGTTTGTACTACGCATCAAATCACTGAACATAGCAAAAAGTAAAGTTAGCTTGGCTTTATATCAACCTTATCTAAGTACAGGACAAAAAAGGATATGCAACGCCATCGTGTACTACTCCCAGCATGAGAATATTGAAACGAGTTTGTCCAAAAGACCATTCAGTCCTATCAGTACTTAGGTTCCAAGGTTGGGGTATATTCATTAAGGCGACAATGAGTCTTGCCACTACTGCGTAGTCTAAATCGAAATCTCGAAAGAAACGCTGCAATCTCTTATAACTAGATTCTGTCCGA
>JBCDDK010000258.1:0-3475 GCA_039180345.1 Cyanobacteria bacterium P01_G01_bin.39
CCGAAAACCTGTTGCTATTTCTGCTAGATTTACTGTTTTGACTCTGAGTAAAGCAATTAAAAACAAAGCTAAGAAACTTAGGCGTGCGCCATGCCATTCAAGATGAGGTTTCAATGCTTGTCTAAGTAGGTTAATCTGATTTATAGGGGTTAATGAGTACAGTGTGGTTACTGTTCATCAAACCCCTTTTCTGTATTGCTTTGCAAGCTTTTCTCTAAACTTTTGTCCTGTACAGAGGTTCAGCTTACATAATCTCGCAAATATTCATAAGGTTGGTTCAAATCACCATTAAGAGCGATTGTTGCCTTGTCTATCATTCGACTATTAGTTTGATCTAACTCGTCCCACACTCTTGAGATTAATTGATTGCCAAAATCTTGAGAAGCATCGCGAGGTAATTCGTTGGGAAGGTTATCTACCGCTATGACATCAATGCCCTGACTTTGAAATGGCTGAGTCTCTTTTTCTAAGATAGGGTCATACCCATAAATCGGCTTGGTAATAGAAGAGGCTCTGATTGTTGAAGGAATCGAAGAATCTGGAGCAATATCGCAGGTAACATCAGCAATGACGCGAATCGTAAAATCTTCGTGCTTCATATCTTCAGTGCTAAAGAAGACTGGAATACGTCTATCCCAATAAATACCATTAAGCATTATGTTTGCAGTCTGACTGTAGGGAGCAAAAATCGACTCATATTGTTCGGGATGTTGATAATAGTGAGTCTTATCGAAAGAAGTTGTTCCCTGCTTGTGATACATTTCTTGGACTGCCAACTGAGTATAAACTGGTTGATTAAAGTTGTGTGCCATAAATTCTTGAGGAGAAATCCGCTTGATTTTCATCAAGGCAAGCACTTCAGTCGCTCCAGAAGCTACTCTACCTTCTCCAGTAACTACTAGCTTGATATTGGAAAGGGGTAAATTCTGATAATAAGTTTGAGCTTCTGCCCAATCATGACATTCATGCATGGGTTTGAGATTAAATTCTCCCGAACGTCGCCCCCAGGTCAGAATAGCATTATGACCACCAACAATACCTGCCCAGCGTCCAAAAGCAATTACTCGTTGACCAGATTCATCATGCAGACATTCATAATCTATGAGGCGAATTTTTTTTTGCAGGATTGAACGTAACAGTTTCCGATTATAGGGTTGTTTTTTAATCGTATGAGAGAAAAAGAGATAGGTTTTATTCGGCAGCAGCATTGGAATAGGAACTTCTTTAACTCCTAACAAAAGATCGCACATTTCCAGATTTTCGGTTATGGGGATACCTTGACTTTGATATTCCCAATCGCTGAAGCAACGCTCCTGACTGGGCTGGACAAATATCTGTAAATCGCGATACTTATCTTGCAAATATTGGCATTGCTGAGGCGTTAACGGCACTCGAAAATCACTCTTGATTTTGCCTTCTCTAATGATTCCTACTTTCATAATTAAATATTTCTCTTTTAGTTATCATTATCCTCACATCTTGATCGCAGTTTTAACACTCTCCAACTGCCTCAACTCCAGAAGGATATCGAATGTAATATATACAAAAAAACAATTACCTGTAAGTTACGTGTAAGCTTCGTTAATCTAATTTATAGTAAAATCTATTTGCAACCGACTGTTTTATTGACCAAAAAAATATGGTCATTTACTCTAGCAATGTTGTTATCAGTAGGAATAATCTCTTGCTCTTTAATTATTAACTCGACCTCTTGGTGGAATAAATTTCTTAATTTCCAAAATATTCCCATTGCAGAGATTATTAATAGCTCGGAGAACCCATTAGTATTGACTCCCGAAGCTGTGTCGAGTCATTTAATATCAATTAGCCATAATTTAAATGATCGAGTCACCATTAGGTTTGTAGATAAACCTAATATTACTCAAGAAGCAAAAGTATTCAGCGACAAATTTTTACTTAATTATCCTCAACCATGGCTAGACTTAATCGAAAAGAAAAGCGAGTTTAAATTAAAAAAGGTTCATCAGGGAACGGCTTTAGAAGACCATTTTTAGGTAAGCCAGGGGCGGGAAAAACGACCTTTCTTAAGCATCTCGTAATTCAATGCAGTCGTGGGTTATTTCAAGATGACTTAGTTCCATTTTTTGTTACTCTCAAAGAATTTGCTGAAGCGGAGGATCAACCTAAGTTATTAGATTACCTGGCTGTATATATTGATAGTCCTAATGAAAATGATCTTGATCTAATTTTTAAAAAAGGAAAAGCTCTAATTTGCTTAGATGGCTTGGATGAAGTTTTAGCAGCCGATAGCAGAAGAGTTATCAAAGAAATTGAGGAGTTAGTTCGTAGGTACCCACAGAATCAATACTTGATGACCTGCCGTATTGCTGCTAGGGAGTATACCTTTACTAAATTTACTGAAGTAGAAATAGCAGACTTTGACTGGGAGCAAATTGCTATATTTGCTACTAACTGGTTTAAACACAAGCCCATCAAATCTGAAACTTTTTTAGATAGCGAAGCTGTTTTAAAATCGATTGAGTCACAGCATGGTTTATCAGTGGAAAGAGCAAAAGGAATTTATTCTTTTTCTCATCTTACGTTTCAGGAATATTTCGCTGCTAGGAAAATTATTGTAGTTCAACAATCATCAGATGAAGCGCTAGGAGAATTGCTAAATCATCTTTTGGAACTTCGTTGGCGAGAAGTTTTTTTATTAGCTGTTGAAATGTCTTCTAACGCAAGCTCTTTCTTACTGAAAATGAAAATGAAGGTTGATTTGCTCTTAGCAGAAGACAAAGAGTTACAGAATTTTTTACTTTGGGTATATTCCAAATCCATCTCTGACAAACTTCAAAATTATAATTTTCTAATGATAAGAGTATTTTACTTTTGTCGCCATTTAATTTATGATTTTGAAATCTTTGATCCCACTGAAGATGTTATTGAATTAGCTGATTTTTTTAAAATTGATTACGGTTATACACCTCTAGGTATCAAGTTATTAGATTTAGAATCTGAATTTTACATGCTATTCAATTTGAGCGAATCTGTAATGTTTGCTCCTAGTAATTATCTTCTACAAGAATTAGAACGATTATTGAGTCTAATTATTTAAATATTTTAGATGCGAAAATAAAACAAGAGTTGCTGGAAATTAATAATATTGCGTTAAAACTTTCTTGTTTTAAGATAAACATTAATGCCAAACTAGAAACTGACGAAACATTTAAGAACTTTGAAGTTGCTTGGCTAAAGGTAAGACCATTAATGCAAAAGAAAATATTAGCTATTATGAAAAAGTATTTTAATATTCTATTTGATTGGAATTTTAATAAAATTCAGATCAAAAAGCTTAAGGATTATTATTTAGGGTTCTTCAGTAATTACTATGCTTAACTAACAATTAAACTGCCAAATCAATAAAACCCTATCACGAAAGTTATTGAAATTTCTAAAGCCGTATGCTGACCGTTTTATTAGCTTCAATTTATTATTAATTCCTTCCACTGTA
>JBCDDK010000259.1:0-3306 GCA_039180345.1 Cyanobacteria bacterium P01_G01_bin.39
CAATTAATAGTATTCGAGAGTTTGTTTGCTGGCTCTTCTCTAGCAAATCTTTCATCTGGCTGCTGCTAATCATCCCTGCTTCATCCACTACAACTAGTTCGTTTTTGGGCAGTGACTTTATGGCCATATTTAGATAGGCATCTAGGGTTTGACAGTTAATCTCTGCTCCTTTATTTAGTTCTCCCGTTGCTGCTGCACTGGGAGCTAAACCTCGGATCTTTATCTTGGGAGAAATAGTTTCTTTTAAAGCTTTCACAGTATAAGTTTTGCCTACTCCTGCATCACCTTGGCAGAGCATAATCCCATCTCGATTATTTACAAAATGCTTAAGGGCGATCGCCTGAGCCTGATTCAGTCCTAATTTTTTGGCTTGTTGATTGGCAGTCTCTATATCTGCTAGGGGAGGATATTTATCTTTACTGTTTCTAGCCAAATGTAGAATCTGCTTTTCTCTGTCGATAGCAGCTACTGTAGTTAGTCTGACATCTTGAGTCTTAAGTAAACTGTCGCTTAGATTTATTTCTCTTTCTAGATCTTCAAGACGATAGTTTCCTTGAGATTGTCTGAGAGATTCTTTAAGCAATATATGCTTGGGGAAAGCTACCTGTTTTTCAGTGATTATCTCCGTAGCTTCAATAACTAGCTGACTTTTATCTTTTAGATGATCGACCTGCTGATATCGATAATTAACTTCAGGATGTTGAATATTTAGCTGTTCGGCTCTTTGTTTCCATCTGAGCTTTAGCTCTTTTCTCCCTTCTTCGGCTTGGTGTACTTTGTCTCTTCGGGTACTCGTACAGGCTCTAGCTTTTGTTGCTGCACTGGCTTCATGACCTACAGCTTGTTCTATTTCTTGTTTGCGAGTACTAAACTCTTTTAGTTGTTCTGGGCTATATCCTCGAACATCAAAAGTGCCATCCCGATTCCAGTTCAGTCCGTATCCAAGAGTTTGTAGTCTTCTACCGAGCTCATGATGATAAACCTGACCGATTGTCATCTTCTGTTGGTATAGTTGGCGATTATCCATCGTGCGCCACTTACCATCTATTCCTTGAGTGAAATTAAACATCACACAATGACTGTGGAGTTGAGGATCTTGATTGCGATTATCGTCGTGTTGAAAGACAGCAAACAGAGCATTATCTGTTTGGAGATGATTCGCACCTCCCTTTCCCGTTCGAGTAAAAATACAGTTTCTCTCTACATACTCAAGAGTTGTTTTTACTGCCTGTTGATGGGCTGCGATTACTGCCTTCTCTTCTTTAACTAAACCCAGTAAAGATACAGACTTAGGAGCAGAGAGGGTAATATCTCTACCTGGGTTGTATTTTCTCCCTGACTGTCTTTGACGTAAAGGACTTCCTCTTTTATCCAGCCCTTGGTAGGCATGGTTATATTCTTCTGTTGCAATTTGACCATTAAGCTCAAGTATTTCTGCTCCTTTGCCATACCAGTAACTATTAGTTAGTCCTTGGTGAGAAGTGTAGTAGTTATCGGTCGCATAGTCGTTTACCTTGGCGTAGAGTCTACCAATTGAGCAAACCATCTTTAATTATTTTGATTGTTTAATCTTTTTCGATGGTGACATTTTTTGCCTTTTAAAACTACTGTTTAAAACCTCATTTACATTTCTTATTATTGATATCCAAAAATACCCAAAAATACCCAATCTATATTTATTTAAAAAATCAAAACAATTTATTTTATTCCCACTTAGGGTGCATCAGGTGTGGAAATTTAACTAGTATACAGCTAGCTGTCTTTAAAATAATCTATCTCACTGAAAGTGTATTTTTTCTATTAAATCAATTGTTAAATCGACGAAATATTTGGCACAATTGGTAAAGATATAGAGTCAAAATATAGAAATGCATCAGTCGGAATTAAGTCCGTTAGAGAAAGCGATCGCCCGTAAGATTGATAAGACGAAAGATAAGGCATCAAAACCTGGATATTTGAGAACGTTAGTAGCTAAGTTGCACTTGAGGATTGAAGCAGCCTTAGCTAGAGGATGTGAATATGATGACTTGGCTGAATCGATAACCGAAAGTGGAGTGAAGATTAGTACGGCTACGTTGAAGCAGTATCACACTGAATATCGTCGTTCTTTAAATGAAGAGGCAAAAGAAGAGACTAATACTGTCAAGTCAATCTTGCCCCCAGAACAGCCTGAAGAAATAGAAGACAAAACAAGTGACCAGATAAGCCAGCCAAATAGAAAGCAGTCGGCAGTAGATAAGTTATTTGCGAGTAAATAAATCATCATGGTCAAAGTCAAAGTAGACAAGACAGAATCGACATTTACAATTATTCCAACTCGTCCAGGGATTCAGATATCTAACTGTAAAAAAGGCGGTGTGGGAAAGACACTATTATCCAAACTCAAAGCTGCTTACTGTTTGGAATCTGGGTTGGATTTTTATGCTTTAGATGCAGACAGGCAGGAAAGTTTTCTCAAGGCTTATCCTGATTTTGCTCTACCGACTCGCTTTAGTGAGCTAGATAAAAATCTGAAGATACCAGATAAAATTTTAGATTTGGCTTTGGAGAAATTGGTGTTGGTAGATCTGCCAGGGAATGTGGAAGAGGCTTTTAATCATTGGCTGACTGCCAGCGATATTTTGGAGGCTTCCAAGGATCTGAATGTGGAGATTCAGAATTGGTATGTACTTGATGATTCGGCGGAATGTTATGAGGGGTTTTTGAGAACGCTAGAGTTTTTAGGGAAAAATGTTCAGCATATTTTAGTAAGGAATTTAGGACGCTGTGAGGAGTGGTCAAGTTTTGAACAGTTTATTACTAACGACTTGGTTACTGAATATGAGTTGAAGATAATTGACTTACCGAAGCTGAGGTTTGATACAGCTACTACTGTCTATAAGAATGCTCTGAGTTTTACCGAAGCGAGGAGGTATTCGGAGTTTAGTACGGCTCAGTTGGCTGGACTAAGAGGGTATATGAGAAGAGTCTACAAGGTTTTAGATGATGCTGGTTTTAATGTTGAGAGTTTAGGTTTAAGTCAATGAGTTATTTGAACAAGCCAAGTTTACTTCAGCAGCAGAATGAGCTAAGAGCATTGATAGATGAACGACTCGAAAACGAAGAATCTAAAGTTAAAGAGCGAATATATCAATGGCTCAATAATAATCTGTATTTTGTTGATAATGAGTTGTTTGATTTTTATTTCTGTGTGGCTCAGAATCTTGCTGCGGTTGAGGTTTTAGGTGGTTCTGGAGAGAAGATAGTTAATGCAAAAACAGAGCTAGAAGCATCGGTAGAGGCTTATACGACTCAGATAGTTGATAC
>JBCDDK010000260.1:0-3238 GCA_039180345.1 Cyanobacteria bacterium P01_G01_bin.39
ACGTCTGATGAAGATTCCCGAATCTATTTACATAGTTCCTCAGCTAGTTCCTGACTGACCTTAATCGCTTAACCTATCATCTTCACTTAATCCCAGCTTCTTTATTTCCTTGATGATTTCCTAAATGAGCGAACGGTGAGTACTCAAACAAAGAAAATCGTATTTCTGTAAATACTTTTTTAAAGACTACTCATCATCATTCGATATGTCTTGCTCACCTCTAGATAAATAAAGGTGGACTCTATCGCTGGTCCAAGTAGCTACTCCCGTGCCAAAAAAATCTGCATCTTCTGTCCAGACAGGACAATTTAGCATGAGTGATACTGCCATGATGGGCCAGTCATCTATATCCCGCACGGCAATCCTCTGCTTGGCTTTTACTTCGTATATTTCGTATAAATTGGCATCTACAGCAGCGATGAAGTTGGTTAATTCTGACAATACGGCGATCGCTTCATCGGCAGGTAAATTACGTTTGGCAAACAAAGCTGGCAGATATTTTCTGGCATCGGCAAAGCAAACGTCAGGAGTGAAAAATTGGGCAGAGTTGGCATACTTTTCGATGGTGTTTCGCACCTTTTTACCGAGTACTGCGCGAATTAGTATGTTGGCATCGAGGACAATTTTAGTTTCTGTTGCCATGAATTTTATTGATTATCTCCTCCACGTAGTTGACGAAATTCTTTTACTAATTCGTCCTCTGTAATTCCCTTTTCAGCCAACAGGCGATCTAATTTCTCTGCTGCTATTTTCAAAGATTCTAATTCTGCTTGTTCTGGTTTTTTATGAGTAGGCAAAAAATAACCAACAGTTTGACCGTGACGCATGATAGCTACAGGTTCGGTAGCACTAATATATTTGGCTAAGTTATTTCTAAATTCTCGTATGCCAATTTTTTCTAGCATTGCCTTTTTCTCCAATTGTGTACCTGTGTGTACACAATTTAACATAATGCTCTTAAACTCGGCTTGTTATTTAGAAGCGTAATTACTGATTTCTGTAATTGCAGAAATACTTTTTTAAAGAAAGATTGTATTGTTTGGGAACGTCAGCTAGAATAGTGGTAGTGTTTTGAAGTTGTTGTTATAAGGTATAATTTTTGGGAATATAAAATACAGATAAAACCACTATAATTAATGACGGTCTGGATAGCAGTAACTTGTCCTGGTTGCCACTCAACAGATGTAATTAGGAATGGAAAAACATCTCATGGAAAACAACGTTACAAGTGTCGTAATCAAGAATGTCCGCGTTGTACTTTCATCTTAGATTACACCAACCAGGGTTATAAGCCAGAAGTAAAACGAAAAATAGTTGATATGTCAGTTAATGGCAGCGGAGTCAGGGATACTGCCAGAGTTCTAAATATAAGCACTTCCACAGTAATTAAAGAACTAAAAAAAACAAAATCTACTCCAGAAAGTGAATGAAAAAGCCCTCAGCAGAAAGAATTCAGCCGAAACAATCATAGAAATTATTCCCTTCAAAGTAGAAGTGGATGAAATGCAGAGTTTTGTCTTCAAAAAAGTCAATCAACGGTGGTTATGGCATGGAATAGATCACTATACGGGAGAAGTACTAGCTTATGTTTTGGGTTCAAGAACTGATGAAATGTTTCTGAAACTCAAGAAACTGCTCGAACCATTTGGAATCACTCAGTTCTATACAGATGGATTAAAAACTTATGAACGCCATATTCCAGCAGAAATAAAACAAGTAAGCAAATACAAAATGCAGAAAATAGAGTGAAAGCATTTAACCCTTAGAACGAGGATAAAACGTTTAGCCAGAAAAACTATTTGCTTTTCCAAGTCAGAAGAAATACATGATATTGTGATCGGCTTATATATCAATAGATATGAGTTTGGCTTAGATATTTAAATATTTTAACAACAACTTTAGAACACTACCCGATCGTAGAGTTTCTCTGTAACTCATCATAAGGTTGGATAGAAGTTTCTTTGAACTTGAACACTTCAATTTCTTCTGAGAGCGTATTCAATGAACGATGAGACGATATCAAGAACGGACAGAAATCAACTTTATCCGTAGTTTTGCCACTGTATTCGCCCTCGTCTTATCACTCATACCCTGGATTTAATCTCACAATAGAATAGAAAAAGCCCTGGCTACAGTTAACCAGGACATGAGTACCAGATCTAAAATCAATGAAAGAGGGAAAATTTAGTAACCAACACCGTGGGGAAGATACTGGTTAAGGTCAACTTGGTCTTGAATATTAGTTTGAGTCGCATCTTGGTCGATTACGTTGAAGTTACCAACCGCCGCCGCTTCGTTAGCATTCTTTTGGACAGAAGTTTGAGCATCAGGGTAGGAAGGAACACCATATGCTCCCAAGTCTAATTGTTGTTGTAGGCTATGTTGTGTAGCATCTTGGTCAATATAGTTAGCAGTGCCAACAGCCGCAGCGGAATTAGTGTTGTCTTGAATGCTAGTCGAGGAATCTTGAGCGAAAGCAGTCAAAGGAGCGAAAGCGATAACAGTGGTTAGAAGAGCTAAAGTAGATTTTTTCATGGTTTTGTATCTAGTTAAAATCAAAATTAGTGTGTTTTGCTTACATTCTCTAGATACGGGTGGTTTATTTTTTTATGCAGGTTTGCCTTAATTTGCCTGACAGCTCTCTACTTAAGTAAGTCTTGAACCTAGAAGGAGGCTTTAACAATTGGCAGTTCATCCCAACAGGTAGTGTATCTGGCGCTGACGTTATCTCTTTTGGTATTCCAAGATCTATTAACACCACCGACAGCCCAAAAAACGGTATTTTTACCGAATCTTCCATTCAAACGATCTATGGTTTCCATTAACCGTTGATGTTTGCTGGGTTCGTATGTCTGCAAAAAGACATTCCCCTGCATTTGATTCTCAGGACACAATCCCTGCATGATCAGCCCTGCCTTTTTGTATTCGTAACCGTCGCGGTAAATTAACTCTAGACCTCGCAGGGCAGCATTAATCAGTTCTGGGGTGCGATTGGTTGCCACTGGTAGGGGTAGCGTAATGGAGTTGGAGTAGTAATTGTCTTTAAATCTATTGGTTAGGATAAAAATGGTAATCGCTGTCGCGTTTTGCTGTTGTTCGCCTTTGTTTAGCAACGGAACAATTTTGGTCGGTAAGGAAAATTTATGTTCTGAAACCCTTATAAATAAAGGAGTTCAATTTTGAGAATCAAATTTACTGGCGATCGCTCATAACAAAAATAATCGTTCTTCAGCGAGTG
>JBCDDK010000261.1:0-3078 GCA_039180345.1 Cyanobacteria bacterium P01_G01_bin.39
ACTTATTAACGCTCAAACATCGAAAAAATTTTGATGTCAAGTTGCGATGCATGAAAATCTAAAAATCTTAAATTTGGCGATCGCCTGAAAAGAACAAATTCTACTTGACATTCAAGACAATCGCTTTAGGATAAATTATTTCGCCTACCTACTTATAATTCTCCTAACTTATGAATTAAAGTCTAATTCACCATCCTTTATTACCCAAAATCCGACTTTTAAAAGCTTGAAATCCATAACCTGAAAAGTGAGCCGTGGGCATGGTTAGGATAACAATTGCACAGTAGAACCATCGGTTTAAGAAAGAGGGGCATTTATGACCGCGCCAAATCTGGTCAGAAAAACTATTTTTGAGGCTGAGATTGACGCGCAAACTTTCGAGGAATGCTAAGGCGATGCCGAATAAACAGATATTCACCATGTAGAGATTCACCGTGGGTAAAATTATATCAACCAGCAACAGTAAAATTATGGTGGAGAGAAACAAAAAAGGTAATTTTCCTCTGATTTGCGATCGCTCGGGATGCTTACTGCTGGTTAGATAACGCCCGCGACCATATTTGAAATACTGCTTCCATAAGGATTTCCAGGTTTTGCGAGGATAGTACCAGACTTTGATTTTAGAACTGATGTAAATTGCTTTAGGATCTAGATCTAATAATCTCTGGTTTAATTCCGCATCTTGATTGGTAACTTGAGTGGTATCAAAAACATCTTGAGTGGAAGCATGCTCCAGAGAATTTAACTCCAGCAGAGACTGTCGTCTAAAACAACCTAAAAAAACGGTATCGGCATAACCACTGTAGTTAGGATCGCGGTATTTTGCCCCACCATTGCCTAACCAACTCTGGACTGCTATTGCCACCCCCGCTTGAAAAGGCTCTTTGGCAACAAAACGCTGACATCCACCAACATTCAACGCCTCAGATTTTTGCCAAGCTGCTGCACATTCTTCAACATAGTCGGGAGCATAGTCACAGTGAGCATCAGCACGCAGAAAAAGTTCTCCTTTACTAGCTTGTAAGCCAATATTGAGCGCGGCAGATTGAATTCGCTGAGGATTATTGATAACTTTGACCCGAGGGTAGGTTTTAGCTAAGGAGTGCAACTTCTCTTTTGTGCCATCAGTACTTTCACCATCAACAACTATTATTTCTAGCAGGTTAGGATATTGAGAAGTTAAAAAGCCATGCACAACTTGTTCGATATTTTCTACTTCATTATAGGTGGGAATCACTATGGAAATAGAAGGATTCTTGTTGTGAGAAGAAAATACAACAGAAGCGGATGGATCTTGACTGACACTCATGTTAATTGCAGATCTAAAGTATTTATACTCTTATCATCACTTAGTAAATTTGTTGTCAAATCCTGAACCAAAAATTTAGACTAAACAATCTTTAAAGATGAAGGAGTAGCCATGCCCAAAGAATTTTCTAATAAGGTGAAGATTATATTAGAAGCATGAAATTATACTACTAAATAAAATGTTTAATTTTGTGAATTTATGGAAGTTTGTAATTAAGTTGTCGTGTTTGTAGTACCTCATCCTGGTAGTATGCCACTTAGATTTAAAACCAAGCTTTTCTAATTCACACATCATGAAAAAAGCTCTATTCTCCCCGTTACAGATTAGTCTTTGCACAGTTGGTTATCTATGGGCTACTGGTAGTAGTATTCAGGCTCAAGTTACTTCCGATGGAACAGTTAACACGATTGTCACTCCTAATGGAAATGTTGCCGAAATAACGGGAGGAGAAACCAGAGGTAGTAATTTATTTCATAGCTTTCAGGAATTTTCAGTCAATACTGGTAATGAAGCTTCTTTTCTAAATGCCGACAGTATCTCTAATATCTTTTCTAGAGTGACAGGTGGAAACATCTCCAATATCGATGGCTTGATTCGGGCGAATGGTAGTGCTAATTTATTCCTGATTAATCCTGCGGGAATTCTTTTTGGCGAGAATGCTAGTTTAAGTATTGGTGGCTCATTTTATGGTTCTACTGCCGACAGTATTTTATTTGAAGGTGGAGAATTTAGCGCAGCAGATTTAGAAAATCCTCCTTTATTAACAGTTAATGCACCAATTGGTTTAGGCTTTCGCGATAATCCAGCAGACATCAGCGTAACTGGTAATAGCAACGCTGGAATTTTTGCTAATTTAGCTGTCAACCCAGGACAAAATTTCACCTTGGTAGGGGGGAATCTCAGTTTTGATACAGGATTTGCCATTGCCCCAAGTGGAAGAATCGAATTGGGAGGTCTATCAGAATCAGGAGTCGTTAGTCTCAATGAAGATTTTAGTTTTAATTTTACTGACAATGTAGCCAGAGCCGATATAGATTTTACTAACGGAGCAGGTATTAGTGTTGCCAGTGAAGAAGGCGGCTCGATCAATCTTAACGCCCGTAATCTTACTCTAACTGGTGGAAGTCGAATTATCGGCGGACTTGTCGCAACAGAAGTTAATGTTACAGATGCCGAAGCAGGAAATGTAACTATAAATGCCACAGATACAATCAGCTTGGATGGTATCAACCCTGCAAGTGGTTTGAATAGCGCAATTCAGAATAATGTTGAATCAGGAGCAGTAGGAAATGCAGGAGACGTTCAAATAACGTCAAAAAATCTCTCGATAACCAACGGAGGACAGATACAAACTATTGTGCGTCAAGCCAATCCCGTATTTGAACTTTCAGCAGGAGAGGGAAATGGAGGAAATATTAAGATCAATACGGAAGAAGCCGTTACCATCTCAGGAGTCAGCGAAGTATTTAATCTCGTTACTGATCAAATGGGAAATACTATTCCCAATAGTTTTCCCAGTCTAATTTCCAGTAGCTTAGATTTAGGCGCAACAGGAGAAAGTGGAGCGATTTCGATTACTTCAGGCTCTCTTGATTTAAATGATGGAGGGGTGATTATTAGCAGTACTAGTGGAATCGGTAATGCAGGCAATATCACTCTTGATATAAGCAATGATATTAGTTTTGATGGGGTTAATCAAAGTATTAGCGGTGGAATTTTAGGGGGGATTTTTAGCAATGTCGAATCAGGAGCAGTGGGTAATGGTGGCG
>JBCDDK010000262.1:0-2937 GCA_039180345.1 Cyanobacteria bacterium P01_G01_bin.39
TTAATTTACTGCGTCAAGATACATCTTCTGGCAGTCTGAAGATGAAACGTTATCAAGCTGGTTTGAACAACAATTTTCTGCTTCATATTTTGTCTAATTCTGGCATATTTTGATTGAATATTTTGATGCGATTACCCTGGTCAATAGCACCGCGCTTTAGAGAGCTCTTGTATGCCAATTTTATAAATTATCGCTACACACCAATCTCCGTGTCTCCTCATCAGTTATCTATAGCTAATTTTAAGAGAAATGGTATTAGAAGACACTGAACAGGATTTTAGCCAAAAAAAGAGGGACAAACCGAGTTTATCCCTGCCTTTAAGATATTTTGTTGATTTAGACTACTTGTTCTACTTCGACGATTTCAGGGATTTTTTCCCGTAAACGACGTTCTATACCCATTTTGAGGGTCATTGCGGAACTAGGACAAGAACCACAAGCGCCTTGTAATCTCAATTTGACGGTTGGACCTTCTATTTCAGCTAATTCGACGTTACCGCCGTCAGCCATCAGATAAGGGCGCAGCTCGTCTAAGACGGTTTCTACGTTATCTTGAGTTAATGGTAATGACATAGTTGATTGAGTTATTTTTTTGAGTTGTGTTATCTGTATTACTACACTTTGATCCTAGCGTGTGAATGCTAAAACTTGAGCAAACTTATGCCACCGTTGCGGGTTCTAATAGTTTGCTTGACGAGAAACTAAATTCGGTAGTAATTTTATCTTGGTTAGGATTATCTTGGTTAGGATCGATTGATTCAATGACCTGATGCTTGGGAACATAATAGTTACCTAGCTTTTCGTAGCTTTCGTTAAACTCCCGTTTAGCTTTTAAGTCATTAGTTTTAGAGTCACGGAAGATTGCATTATAGCCTGTGGAAATATAACCTGATCCTGTATCCAAACTTTCATTGGTATTGATCACAAATGCCATGGGACCCATCACACGGCTAACCTGACATATTTCGGTACCGCGAATTTTATAGTTAGACCCCATAGAGTCACCTTTAACCAAAATTTCTACTGCACCAGTTGCATCTTCTTCACCTAAAGTAAAGGTACTTTTACCATGAGCATTCTCAAAGGTGTTGCGTTTGCGGTGAGTAATTACATCTCGCATATGGTTATACACGCTTTCGGCTACCTTCTCATCTTCAATACCTGAGACTTCTACAGTTAAATCGCTGTTGACTTTAATCTCGGCATTATATACTTCTTCTCCTTGCTTTAGTTCCAATTTTGTAGTGTAGCCAGGAAAGTCGCTGTCCCAAGTATAACGGTTTTCGTAAGCCGCACGAAAGCGATCTCGTGCAATATCATTGGTCATAATCTCTTGTTAAGTAATTTTCTATACCTCTGTAACTAGTTTAGGAAAATTTGTGGCAATTAACCGTAATCATCGCCATAAAATCCATATTTATACCTAATTCGTATTCTTCAAAACATAGATTGGTAACTCAATAAGTTAACTTTGAGTCAGATTTAAATCTTAATTTTGTTAAAAATGCAGTTTAATATCCACAGCTTTAATCTAGATAATCCTGAATCTTGCCTAATTATTCTCATTTATGCAGGTTTTTGGGGCTATAGCTATTACGCTCTAATTCTGCTTTTGATTCATACTTATAAACGTAACCGCTCAATCGAATCGGCTAGTAGTCAACAGTCTCATCAGGCGGGGTCAACTAGTTAATAACTGACCTTACGCAGTGTCTACTGAGAATTAGTGTTGTTGGTTGTTAGTCGTTAGTTGTTACTTCCTACTCCCTACTTCCTACTTAAGCGAAGCGGTATCCACCAACCACTAACTGTTAACCACTGTCTACTTATAGATGGTGGCAAGTTTGATAGCGCAAACTCTTAAAAGTGGAAAAATTACATAACTCCTAATACTTTAGTTAAGAGTCGGCAATATCTTCACTAAGCACTATGGATCAAGTACCAAGTCACCAGATTACTAGCCTCAAGCCAGAAATAGCGATCGCAGCTGTCGCTCATGCCACAAAACAAAATTCCGTAATTCTCGATTTTGATGAAACTTTACTTTTAAGAAACTCAACGGCTGAATATATAAATAGTTTACGTCCTCGTTTACTAGGCTTTGTTTTAATAATTATTTTAAAGATCTTAAAACCTTGGAAATGGCTACCAAATCCCTGGAGAGGAGATAAAACTAGAGATTGGTTTTTGGTAGTTATGCCAACTATTTTATTACCCTGGACGCTATTACTGTGGCAGCAAAAAGCTAAAAAGCTAGCGGAAGAATATAGTAATACTGAACTAATCTCTGCGGTAACTCAAAATACTGATTCTCAAATTATTGTCGCCAGTTTAGGCTTTAACTTCATAATTAATCCGCTACTTCAACATATGCCTGTAAAATGCGATCGCTTGGTTGGTTGTCGCTTTTGGCAGGGTGCAGGCGATCGTAATAAGGGTAAATTATCAATGATGCAGGATGTTTTATCAGAGTCGGAAATTAAATCTGCAATTCTTGTTACTGATTCTGAAGATGATTTACCTTTATTGCAAGTCGTAGGAAAGCCTTGTTTCATCTTGTGGTCACAGGCTAAATATGTAGAACCGCTTGCTGATTTTTGGCTTTATGCTTGGATGAAGAAGCTAAAAAAATAGACATTAAGAGAGTACCTATTAATAAAAGATTAAATGTTTGTGTAGGATGGGTTAGGCGATGCTGGTCTAAGCAGCTATATGTTAAGTGTTTATCCGCCGTAACCCATCAATTGAGATGGCTGTAGCTTTGTCAATTTAAGAAACGGTATATTTAGTTTAGTAACTGTGGGGGCGACAACTAGCTCAAAAAGCAGACTCTATAAGGGAAATAGCCCTCATTCCTTTTAAATAATAAGGCGTTTTGTGGGGTGATAATTGAAGTAATTGTAAAACGAGATCTTGAAAAAAGGCGCTCGAATCCAA
>JBCDDK010000263.1:0-2880 GCA_039180345.1 Cyanobacteria bacterium P01_G01_bin.39
CAGCACTCGGAGCTTGCATCCGAGTGACCGAAGACCGCACTAGCTCACCGCGCCGCCTTCAGGCGCAAGACAAAGGACTTGTCCGCATGTACGCGCACCGTTGTTAATAGTTGATTGTTGATTGCGGTGTACCTCACTAATGCGAGAAAGGCTATAGTTGTTTTAATTTCAAATTAGCATTGATCAGCTAATGTGTATTTAAACTGGACATTATTTAATTAGATGAAAACGGTCAATCCGTCTCCTTGTCTTCTCGTCTCCTTGTCTCCTCGTCAACCTCAATAAACAACTCGCGCGTATATGCGGGCAAGCCCTTTATCTAGCGTCTTGAAAAGACGCGGGGTCGCTCGTCAAATTAAATGCATGACAGCTTATTAGGCTCTTTTACAAGTTAATACAATACGAGTCAAAAATTGTTGTGGATTTGATTGAGAAAGATCGAATAATTCTAAAGCCCCTCCCATAGTCTCTAGCAAGGTTTGAGACATTAATAACTTCATGCTGGGTGATAAACTAATGCCTTGCAAAAATTCGCGAATTTCTTTTAAATCATGCTGATTAAAATTAGGTTCTGGCGAGATCGACTCTTGCCATAAAGCTGTAGGACATTCCAAATCAATTTCCACCTTCACGCTATTTGCCGTGACATCTGCCAGAGATATTTTAATTTCCCCTGTTTTCATTTCTGAAATGCCACAATCAACTAGATTGAAGATTAATTGAATTAAACGAGAGCGATCAGCAGTAACGCATACATGAGGATCCAGATGGGCGATTTCTAATTTTAAATTACGGTTTGCTGCTTGAAGATGAGTCAGACGCTCTATTTCAGCAAATATTTCGGCTAACTTCAGAGATTCTAAATTGAGACTATTGCTACCATATTCTGTTTTTGATACTGCTACAATTTCATCAATTAACTTCATCAGCTTTAATGCCGAATGATAAGCCTGAGCAATAAACTCTTTTTGTTCTTCAGGACTTTCACACAGATCTGATAAAATTAATTGGTGTAAGCCAATCATGCTGCTGAGAGGCGATCGCAATTCATGAGAGGTTCGAGCCAAAAAACCCGCCTTAAATTGGCTCATCTGTGCTGCCATTTGATAAGCAAGCTGTGCCTGTTTGAGTTCCTCTTTTAGCTCATCAATTTCATTCATAGTTCTCAGAGATAGATCTTCAACCTTCAGGTACAGCTTAGTATTTTTGGATTTAAGCCATGAGCTTTTTAACTCAATTGATCCAAATTAAATAACTGTTCTCATTGTAGCTACTGATTCTCCGCTTCAGTAATTGCCGAACCTAGCCAGACAGTATTTTAAAATTACTTAACCTTAAATCCAGGAAAAATTTATCTTTGCCTAATTGTGACGCTTCCCTGTCTCAAAACTTGCCAAGTCTGATTTCGCCAACCAACCACTGTGGAGGGCAATCCGCTACCTACGGGACTATTTTGGGGTAGGTCAGGATGTTTTAGAACTAAAACTGAAGGAAACGCCGTTTCAATTGCATTCATTGTAACTAAAGTATCTTGTCCTGAAAGATTAGCACTGCTAGTAGCTAAAACCCCTGTTTGCCCAAGTATGGATAATGCCAGAGAGCAATCAGGCACACGAATCCCCACAGTATTGCTATCGGTGTTATTAATGGCTGTAGGTACTTTAACAGAAGCGGGCAAAACCAAAGTCAACGCACCTGGTAAATGAAGACTAAACAACTCCTGCCAAGCCGATAGGTCAGAATCATCATAGGTTACATATGGCAATAAATCGTCAATTGATGACCCAAGTAAGATCAACGGCTTATTATAAGAACGTTGTTTCAGTTGATAGATAGCATCTCCCAACTCGGGTTTTACTGCTAAAGCAGGCACAGTGTCAGTGGGAAAACTAATTACCCTACCTGCGATCGCCCCAGCAATTAATTCTGTTTGAGAAACTAATACCATGCTTTACCCCTTGCCCCTTAACCTTTATCCAGCCTCAACAGACTAATTTTTTTCTTAGGAGTTATTACCTTCCTGCGTATCTTTGTTCAGCCCAAGGTTCCCCCCGCATATGGTATCCGTTGCGTTCCCAAAACCCTTCTTGATCGTGGTCTAAAAATTCCATGCCGTTGATCCACTTGGCACTTTTCCAGGCATATAGATGAGGCACTACTGTTCTAAGGGGACCCCCATGGTCAGCAGGTAACGGTTCCCCATTAAGAGTATGAGCCAAAAAGTTTTCTGGTCGAGCAAAATCCTCTAGTGAAAGATTGGTGGTGTAGCCACCATAGCAGTGTTGCAGAACGTGAGTTGCTTTGGGGTCAAGGTTGATCGCCTCTAGAAAGTCGGTAACTTTTACCCCTGTCCACTTGACATCCAGCTTTGACCAGCGGGTGACGCAGTGAAAGTCGGCGGTAAAGTCCTGTTGGGGCAAGTCCATCAAGTCAGACCAGTCAAAAGATCGTTCTTCGACTAAGCCCCAGGCTTTTAATAGCCAATCATCAGTACTTACCTGGGGAGTAGCACCATAGGAGAGAACTGGAAAACCCTTAGCTAAATACTGACCAGGAGGAACGCGATCGCTTTGGTCTGGTTCGGGTTTAGTAAAAAACTTTCTGGGCATAACTTAAATAATCTCAATCAGCTTCTAACAACAAAGGTGCGTATCCCAAAGAAACACACCACTTATCTTACCGATATAATTACCGATTGCATTTATTTATCACAAAGCCTTTAGCCTTTAGCCTTTAGAGCTACCCCTGTTAAGGTGAGCATTTGTACTATTTTAAAAGTGAGTTGGAAGGGTCGCGATCGATGGCATCCTAAAAGAAACTTGGTAATTGGAGATTTCGTTTCATGATTAATACTATTTTCTCTCAATTTATCGAAGCAAC
>JBCDDK010000264.1:0-2661 GCA_039180345.1 Cyanobacteria bacterium P01_G01_bin.39
ATCTAATATTTTTATAAGCAACGATTGTTAGCTTGATTTAAATGAGTAGCAATAAAATAAACTTATTTAATTTCAATATCACTTGTGCTTCGATAATCATAAAGTATCTATTAGTATAGATAAAATTTAATTTATTCAATCACATTGTTATTTTTATACTCTAGGACGTTTTCACAAGAATACTTTGATTTTTAGTTTGTTGAAAAATTAAATAATAAAATTTTAAATTAGCCTTTGTTTTATACTTTTTTAAACTCCATCTTTGATGACCTTAAGTAGAATTTGGTTAAACAAATACAAGTAATTTATTAAGTATTTTCTTAATTCCCGTAATTCATAATAATCGTGATCAAAAATGCTTTTTCATCAATTTAACTTGGTTATAAGCCATAGCCATTTACTATCATCTATATAAAATCAATTTTAAATATATGGCTTAGAATAATCACTAACAACTACTAAGTTTGCTATTGATATTAATCTATAGTTACATTAATCAATAGAAAATATGGAATTCAATAAAAGCCAATTTAGTTAATAATAATTAATTACGGTGTGAGGATCAATTATGAACAAAACAGCTAGTTTATTTACCGTCGGAATTTATACACTTTTATCGACGTCTTCTTCAGTTCAAGCACAGACTACTACCACAAATCAACCAGACTCAAATTACTACAACCCTTATCAGTTGAATCATGATTTGGGTCAAATTACTAACGTCAATAGCTTACAAGATATTGCGCCAACAGACTGGGCTTACTCAGCTCTGAGAACACTGGTTGAACGCTATGGTTGTATTGCGGGATTCCCCAATCAAACTTATCGTGGCAATCAGGCATTATCACGCTATGAATTTGCGGCGGGCTTAAATAGCTGTTTGAACCAAATCGAACGTTTAATCGCCAGTAATGAAAATGTAGCCAGCGAAGATCTGATAAAGTTGCAACGACTTCAGCAGGATTTTGCGGAGGAATTGAAAACCTTTGGCTCTAGAATTGATAATTTAGAATCTCGAACCGCTGAGATTGAAGACAATCAGTTTTCCACAACCACCAAGTTAAATGGAGAAGTAATCTTTTCCTTTGCAGATGCCACAGGTGGCGATCCTGACGTGGGAGATGATCCTGAGATCATATTTAATGATCGCGTTCGTCTCAATCTAAACACCAGTTTTTTTGGTTCAGACTTACTGATTACAGGTTTACAAGCGCAGAATTTTGGTGGTGAACTTGATGGTTCTGGCAGTACTCAAGGTACCTTATTTCCTAATGATGCCTTTCTGACCTCTGGTTCGGCTAAACTGAACTTTGAAACCCAATTTCCTCGCTTCACGCCCCAAGATATTTCTACAGAAAAGGGCGATAACTCGGTCGAGCTTTACAAACTTCTCTATATTTTTCCTTCTGGACTAGATAAACTTACTTTATTTGCTGGTCCAGCAGCGGAAGTTTCTGATGCTTTTCCTACTATTATTCCTTTTGCTGATGAAGGACAGGGAGCTGTTTCCCGATTTGCGTCGTTGAATCCCGTACTACGCATTTCAGGAGGAACTTCGCAAATTGGTTTAGCTTCGGCAACAGGATTTATTTGGGACATTTCAGAGAAAGTTAACTTGCGTGCTTTATACGCTAGTGTCAGTGCACCAGTCGCTACAGAAGAGGATGTAAATATCTTGGGGGCAGGGGTTTTTGATGGCAGTGTAGTAGCGTCAACGCAGCTAACTCTCAAGCCTGTAGATACTTTAGAGATCGGTTTGAACTATGCCTATAGCTTTCATGAACTAAATATATTAGCTACGGGGTTAAGTAGATTTTCCGCAACTCCTTTAAACATTCCCGAACAGACGGTTAATGCCGACGGCAGCATTAATGTTGGTGGTATTGTTGATACCTCCATCGGGATTAACTCTGTTGGTACTTCCGTCAATTGGAATGTTCTGCCTCAAGTTTCTCTGACTGCTTATGGAGCATACTTTTTCGTTGATTCGAGAACTGGTGTGGATGCCTCCTCGGAATTTCTGAGCTGGATGACAGGAATTCAGGTTAAAGATCTTTTTAAAGAAGGCAATAGTGCAGGACTTATTTTTGGTCAGCCGCTAAATCGGGTTGATGCTGGCGGGGCAGCAGAACTAATAGAACCCGATGTTGATCGTGCTATTCCCTATCATTTGGAAGCTTTCTTTAACTACAAAATTAATAACAATTTGAGTATTACCCCTGGGGGATTTATCTTGTTCAATCCAGAAGGTGATGAGAATAACGACACCACCGCCGTGGGCGTATTACGGACTACCTTTAGTTTTTAACAGCAGAATAGACTTCTTGCATAAATAGGTAGGTCTTGTACTTGATGCGAGATATTGAATTGGTACGTTCTCCTTGGGTAATGGCAATCTGGTCAATTCCTTGATTTAGTTTCTGATTCACTAATTTCTAAATGTACAAAGTCTGCTACCCAATCTGTTCGATGATGACCTTGAATAAAAACTCTATTTAACATGGGACTATAGGAAAAAACGGCGTTGGTAAATGCGTAATGCTTTAAGCAAAAGATGGAATGGTATCAAATCTTAGGTAGTGCAATAGCAAACGAATGGAGTATCTAAGAAAAACTAAAGATTTAGAATAACAAAGTGTTTTTCGATGTAACCGAGCCAAA
>JBCDDK010000265.1:0-2569 GCA_039180345.1 Cyanobacteria bacterium P01_G01_bin.39
AGGTTTAACTAGATCTTCTAACTGCCGAGAAATTGCTTCGTTATCCACAATAAAGATGGCTTCTGTTTCGAGCATGATCTCTAATACTTTTTTGTGAATGTGCCATTGAATTATTCGCGATTGGCGAAGCCTAGCCGAAGGAATCGCACTTGAGGACAAAATTGAGATTTGCTACCTAGTTTAAAATCTCTACACTCTCTAATTTGACTGCATTTGACAACTTATACTTTTTCTTAACTTGTCACCAATGGCCATTAGCCATTAGCTTTTAAAGTATTTAAAGCGAAGCCATGCCGTTAGGCTTATCATTGCCTTGAGTTAGATAACAAGTTGCTGACTCCAATTTATTTTGTTGCCATAACATCCATCCCATTACGGCTTTAGCTAGGATTCCCCCCACGTTTTCTGACCAATGGCGCCGAGTAACAATCTCTAACGCTGACTGACAAAGAGCGATCGCAATTTCAGGCTCTTCATGTAAATTATTTAACTCGGCTCGCAAACATAAAGAACTAACGGTAGAGTTGATAGTACGATTAATAAACTTAGATTCAACATCTAGCTTTATGATGAGTTTGTGCTGAAAATTTTCTTAATAAATTACGACTTAGTGAGCTTCAAGTTTACTATTATGTTTTTATGATTTGGGTATCAAAGAACTATCAGCGTTTTCATTAGATAACAAAGATTGTGTGGCTGAATTATTGCCGCTTCTATCTATAGCCTGGAGCAAGAAATAATTAAGGACTGTTCGTAAGACGATAATTGCCGCTAGTTGAGCAATATCATTCCAAGATGGTGCAATAGTGGTGTTTAAGATACTGCTGCCAACTAAAAAACTTAGTCCCAAAGAAAAACCATAACCTAGTTCTAAGCGACTTCCTCCAAAGGCGATCGCTGAACTAGAATTAGTAAAGATATGTTTGCTATAGATAATTAAGGCTTTAACAATCCCTGTAACGATTACTAGCAGTGCCAATAATTGACACAAGCCAACAACCCAACTATAAAGCGTATCGACTAAATGGCTCAACATTATTGATTATCTTTATTTGATTAGCGATCGCCTAATTTTCCACTAAAATCACTTTAATTGAATTCTAGAGCTTTTTAAAGCTAGAAGTATCTATATCATTCTAGTGAGGTACACCTCAATCAACCATTAACTATCAACTATTAACAGAAACAGAGGTCTGGACTGTACCGCATGAAAATGACAAAGGCGAGAGTTTTAAGGGCGTAAATGTGAGGAAACCTCACATTGTTGAGGAGACGAGGGGCGAAGCGACTTCGCCCCCGTGAGTTGTCCGTGACCGCCCGCATTGCCGCATGTACCGCTATAGATAGGTTTAATATGTAAAAGGTCTACCTCAGTAATACTATAAATGCCATATATTTACTTTTGGTAGTTAAAAATTGCTCCAAATCAAGTATTAATCTTAAAACAATTACTGTATTATTTTCTTGAACATTTTGACTATTGCTAAGGGATTTTCAAAATGAATATTATGTCCAGTATTGGGAATAATGCCAAGTTTTGCCTGGGGACATACATCCAGCATTTGACGGTTGATCATTAAAAATTTGCAGTCTAACGCGCCAACCATAAACATCATAGGAATTCCGATATCTGATAAACAATGCCAAAGTGAAGGCTGCATTCCTAAACCAATCATTCGCAATGATTTAGCCAATTTAAAAGGATTGTTATTTAGTCTGTTAGTAAATGCCTGTTGATAGCCAGGATGTTGTATAAAGGAGCTAAACAAAGGATTCTGATACCACTGATGTATAAATTGAGATAGTTCGACCGATTCCAACCGCTTTGCTAGCTTCAGATCTTGTTGAATACGTTGCTCGCGCTCAGATCGGGTCTTTAATCCTGGTGAGGTGGATTCTAAAATTACCCCCCAAAAATACTGAGAAAAATAGATAGTTAAATAAAGAGCAATTCGCCCTCCCATGGAATAACCCCAAAGCCAACACTGTTTGATAGCCAAGTATTTCAATAGCGTAATTATTGCCTGTGCCGTATCAGGCATCAGATAATTAGCGTCATGCTTAACTTCTGTCTGACCATGACCAGGCAAATCAACCACTAAGCAACAAAAGTCATCTAGTTGTTCAATTACTGCCGAGAAATCATTACAGTTGCCCATAAAACCATGGAGCAAAAGGATCACTGGCTGTCTGCGATCGCCGATAAGGACATAATTAAACCGATAGTCTTGGTTGATAGATAGTTGAGGCAAAAGAAATTGACTTTGATAATAACTAAATAACTATAGTCATTCTAAATAAGAACCTCAAGTAAAAGAGTACTATTTTGAATTTCCCAGTCCCCAATCCCCAGTCCCCAGTCCCCCGAACGAATAAATTAGAATCGTACGGAAACTAATTAGAACGACTATAATGACTAATAACTGATTACGTCTAGTGTGAATTAAAATTATCTTCTAAATAGCCCAAATCTAACAGGAAATAGAGCTTTTATATTTTTAAGCAGCCAAATAAAGACTTAATTTCATAAAAACAGCCCTAAAAAATTAACTTTCACCCTTTCTTAAAG
>JBCDDK010000266.1:0-2499 GCA_039180345.1 Cyanobacteria bacterium P01_G01_bin.39
GAGCTGATAACATTGAAAGTTTAGTGATCAATAGCGGTAGTGGCAATGATTTCATTGATTTTCTGGGTTTCGACAATAACACTGACGATGTAATTGATGCTGGTGCAGGAGATGACTGGATCAATGCTGGCTTTGGGAATGACACCATCGAAGGTGGTTTAGGTAATGATACTGTTGAAGGAGGTAGTGGTAGTGATACTTATATCTATAGATTAGGCTCTGGTGTTGATGTTATCTCTGACTCTGCTGGTAATACCGATACTATCGTTTTTGGAGCTGCAATTAATCTTGATAATCTAAGTTTAGACTTTGATAATAATGACTTAACAGTCAGTTTCAATGATTCACCTGAAGATAGATTGGTCATTAGCGACTATCTTTATTCTGTTGATAGCATTGAAAATATTCAAGTAGCAGGACAGACATTCTCTGTCGAAGAGATTATAGAATTGACAACTACTCCCGAAACCATAGGTGAATTTGGCAAGATTGATAATTTTGACCACAACAGCCAAACTATTCAGTTAGACAATAGCTATGAGAATCCTGTAGTTTTTGCTTTACCTCTATCGCGTAATGGAGGAGATCCTGCCATAGTTCGGATTACTGATATCCAAAATGATAGTTTTACGGCTTATTTACAGGAAGCGGAATACAAAGATGGCAGTCATACTAACGAAAGTTTCAGTTATATGGTTTTAGAAGCTGGAACTTGGGAACTAGATAATGGTTCTTCATTAGAAGTTGGCACGGTGAATACTAATTTGGTAACTAGTGAAGGTTGGGAAAATATTGCTTTTGATGCTGATTTTGCAACTACGCCAGTAGTTCTTAGCCAGGTACAAACCAATGCTGAAAGCGATTTTGTGCGGACTCGCCAGAAGCCAGCCAGTATTGATGGTTTTAGCCTGTCAATGGAAGAGGAAGATGCTCTGAAAGCTTCAGGACATGCCAATGAAACAATAGGTTGGTTGGCAATTGATGCTGGACAAGGAACTTGGGGTGACTTGCAATATCAAGCAGGAAATACTGGCAGAGAGGTTACTCATCGTCAATATAGCCTCAATTTTGATCAAGACTTCGTTAGCGAGCCATCGTTATTTGCCTCGTTGGCAAGCTACTACGGTGGTGATGCTTCAGGATTACGCTATCAAAATCTGAATGAAAATCAAGTTCAAATTATGATTGAAGAAGATCAGAGTTTAGATAGTGAGAGAAATCATACTCGTGAAATAGTTGATTTCTTGGCAATTTCAGGTAATGGTGACTTAAATGCTTTTGCCTATGAGCCGATTGACCTAATCTAATCATTTACAGCCGTTTTTAATTGGATAGACTCCGTTGAAGATTAATTAGTTCGTAGCGCAGCACGTATGTGCAGATTACGCTCACAGAGGCTACCGCCTCAGAGTCAGCTATGCTGACGATGGCGCGTAAGCGCCGTTACCGTAAAGGAACGTCGTCTTACGACGACTGGGGCGCGAAGCGTCCGCGCCACTAGCCATTAGCTATGAGCTTTTCTAGAATTTAATTGTGTGGTCTACTCATGTGAAAAGCTCAGTAATTAGATCAAATTGATTAATCGAGAATAGTATCGATGTAAATGGGGTAAGTGAGTGAATATTTACCCCATTTATTTTGTTTAAAGTATGCCAGGTGTAGTGTTTTAATCGCTTTTACCAGATTCAACAATAACCAAAGTGTGGTATTAACTGCTCATTTTTAGAAGTGAGATAGCAAGACAACTTTTCATGGTCAAATTTAAAGCTAGGCGTTGCACAGCTAAAATATGATAAAAATCATTATGCAGTGTCCCAGATGTAAATCAAGCAAAATAGTTAGAAATGGCAAGCAAAATTATCGAAGAAATAATAGATGTCCCAATTGGTTGGAATTAGTCTGAGCTTAAATTCAAAGGAAAAGTTTTAATGTTTAATTATGGAATTATACAATCTCCAGGAAGACCTACACCTCAAGCCTCTATAAAGCTTTCCAATCCATCAAATGAATCACAATGGTGCCATGTAGATGCAATTGTTGATACTGGCGTGACAATGACTTGTATTCCTGAATCAGCAATTAAAAAGTTAGGTAAGTCATTAATATATAGCACAATTAAAGTACGGGATGCTAACGAAAATATTCGAGGAAGAACAATTTATTAGATCGATATTAAAATAGCTCATTATGAACATAGGAATACTGAGGTTATAGCAATCTCTAAAGAGTATGCATTAATTGGTAGAGATATTCTTAATCAACATAAAGTTATACTTGATTCTCCTAAAAGTCAATGGAGTCTTGATGATTATCCAAATGAAGATGGCGCAAGTTAAATGTAATTGCTAATAAATTTTTGGTAGTCCTAAAGACGTAAGGATGCATTGTAGTGATGGACAAAATACCAAATTGCTCCAATATGATTTTCTATCTTTTTGGAGCAAGACAAAGTTTTCCTGACTAAGCGAGAAACTCTTTGAGGTAACGTACAGTTAAATC
>JBCDDK010000267.1:0-2462 GCA_039180345.1 Cyanobacteria bacterium P01_G01_bin.39
ATAAATAATTAAATGACAGTTTGGATAGCAGTAACTTGTCCTGGTTGCCACTCAACAGATATTGTTAAAAATGGAAAAACTCCACATGGAAAACAACGCTATAAATGTCGTAATCAAGAATGTCCACGTTGCACATTTATAGAACCCATTTGAGATCTTCATAAAAGAGTTTCAGGTTTTTGCAACACTACCCTTCAATATCCATAACAAGTTGATTTTGATTGATAAAGTCTCTAATGATGTCTTGTTCTCGAAGATAAAAAGGATTATCATTACATCCTTCATAAGAAAAATCTCTCGATCGCATCTTTAAATACGATTTTAATTTTTGGCTTAACTCCTGCTTTAATTTTGCAGTTTCTGCTGCTTCTAGTTGTTCTGCCAATTGACGTTCTAACTCCTGTCGGTCTTGGCGACAATCAGGAGATTCTAACACTTGCACTACATTTTCCCAATGAGTAACTAAAGCAACTTTTTTCCGTTGACCTTCCTCTATCATTGAATAGCAAATAACATTTTGCTTAGTATTTTGATTAACTTCTGTTTTTAAAATCTCCAAAGCACGAAGAATTGTAACTAATTCTTCAGTATCGTTATTTGGCGGTAGAAAATCCCAATATATTATGTCTTTTTGCAGATGTACTGATGGAGGGAAATCTACATTCTGCCCTCTTAGTCTGGCTCTTTCTGCCATGATTCTTTGCCCTCGCCAATCTTGATAAGCACGGCGCAGTTGCTCTGTTCCTTGGAGACAGCGGAGAGAAAATCCCCCCACTTCTTGAACAGCAAGGATTTTATGCTTTTCTCTGACTGTAATTGGCGCGATCGCCTCTTCAGTAAAGAAGTATTTGCGAAGTATTTTGGCTTGTTTAGTTGCTGCCACTTCTGTAGGATTGTCTCCACCAATTAAGCCTGCCTTGGCTAAATTAATATATTTAAATTGAGACGACTGGGGAATATTACGATCTAATCGAACTAGAGGTTGAGATTGCTCGAATAATTCACGTATGCGTGTATCTTGCTCTGCTTCTGTGGTAAATTTTTGCATGAAGCGAGTACAAGCGTCCGTATCTTGATAAAGTTTGGTATTGGCTCCAGCTTTTTTCAGACACAGCATAGTTTGCTGATAAACAATTTTTTCAAAATCAGGATACTGAATCTGAGGAATCTTTTCGATATCCAAAAGCTGAAATACTTCCTGCGCTTGACGAGTATCCTTCCACAGAGAGGTACTTTCGGTTAATATTTGCTTGCTTAGTTGTTGAGCAATTAATTCTAAGCCTCTTTGAGCAGGATTGTCCAGATTAGCTTCTCGATCGCCAATAATTTTTGCCAAAAAATCTTGATAAATTTTGTTAAGTCTGGCTCGCTCAAAGAGTTTTTCTCCAACAATTTCTAAGGCATCGGCTTTATTAGCTTGTTGGTTAGCAAGTTCTTTAAATTTGGCTTGAGATTGGGAAATCCTCTGCTGCCAAGTATTTAATTGATGGCGCAACTGTGTTAGATGTTCTTTAAGACGGCGTAGAATACCTACTGCTAAGATTCTTGATTTACGTTCGAGAATTGAATTTAGGGCTTGACCAAGATTATTTAGGGCAAGATCGCACTCTTGATTTATTTTTGATTGTTTGGTTAAACCCCACAGATCTTTAAACTCGTGAAGTCGAAATAAAGCCGATTCATATTCCTGCCAGGCTGCTTGTTCTATGACTAGCCAAGTTTTTTCTGCCTCCCGCTCCATTTTGGTAATATCATTATCAAAACTATCTTCCATCAAATCTAGTTCTAAAAGAAGAAACTTAAGACCTTGGTTGCGGTCAACGAGAACTGTGTAAAGTCTTTGCTGTAATCGGGTTATTGCTTTATTAACTAAGCGATCGCGATTGTCATAAATTACTTTAAAAAAGTCGCCGTGGGTTCGTTCGTCATTTTGCGGTTCTCGAAAATGATCTTGCAAATATTCTGCCACTTTTGGTCTTAAATAGTCGTCAACAAATTTAAGTATTTGACCAGTTTCGCGATGAAAGACCTTGACAATACCATCGGCTCGACACTCCAGCAGGTTTTCAGAGGTGATTTCTTGACGTAGTTTTCCCAGCCATTGCTGAATCACAACTTGATAAGGATAAGAACGATCTGTAGTCTGTAAGATTGCTCGACGCAGTTCATTGCCCAGTAAATTCATACTTCTTAAGCGAGCATTAACTATAGTTTGGGGTTCTACAGGTAAACGAACTGAGCTATTTAACCACCATTTACATAAATCTGCGGCTAAAAGATAAGCTAAATGATAACGAATATGATGAATTGGAATTTCAATAGTGGCTAATCCAAAACTCATAAAATTACGCGGATAACTTCTACCCTGGGAAGGAAGATCGTTTTGCCCTGCTGCTGCCCGAACAATGTTATCTCGAATAGAGCGTTTATAGGCAGAAAAATCAGAAACTAAATCCAAAAAG
>JBCDDK010000268.1:0-2373 GCA_039180345.1 Cyanobacteria bacterium P01_G01_bin.39
ACAACGAATACTGAAGAGGGCTTCAACTTCGCCTATCTCGACGAACAAACTAAGCGTTCGATTCGTCGTGCAATTCTTAAAGCTGTTGCCATACCTGGACATCAAATACCTTTTGCTTCTCGCGAAATGCCTATGTCTTATGGCTGGGGGACTGGCGGCATTCAAGTAACAGCTAGCGTGATTGGTAAAGAAGATACTTTAAAAGTAATCGATCAGGGTGCAGACGATACTACTAATGCGGTAAATATTAGGCGATTTTTCAAGAAGGTTTGTGGTGTAAATACTACAGAAAAAACAAGCGAAGCAACTTTAATTCAAACTAGACATCGCATTCCCGAAATACCATTAACAGAGGGGCAAACTATAGTTTATCAAGTTCCTATGCCCGAACCTTTATATGTAATCGAACCATCAAGAACTGAAGCTGCTAAAATGCACGCTTTAGAAGAATATGGCTCGATGTACGTCAAATTGTATGAGGATATTACTAACTTCGGACATATCGCAACTGCTTACGATTATCCCGTAATAGTAAATAAAAGATATCTCATGAAACCAAGTCCGATTCCTCGGTTTGATAATCCCAAAATGAATAATAATCCTGCACTGCAATTATTTGGTGCGGGAAGGGAAAAAAGAATTTATGCCGTTCCGCCCTATACAGAAGTAAAGAGCTTGGATTTTGAAGACTATCCTTTTACTGTTGAAAAGTGGAAAGACAAAGCCTGTGAGTTTTGCGGTGCAACAGATAGTTATTTAGATGAAGTGGTGATTGATAATGAAGGGGGAAGAATGTGGATTTGTTCCGATACAGACTATTGTAATAGCAACCAATAAATACATTGCTTACGATCGACTTTATATCCATAAAAACAACATCAATATAATATTTGTATTAAATTAAAAAATGAATTCTTTACTTGATATTAAACACTTGACCAAAACTTATAGTGATTTAACAGCCTGTAATAATATTTCTTTCGATCTCTATTCAGGACAGGTATTAGGAATTGTTGGTGAATCTGGATCGGGTAAATCTACTTTATTAAATTGTATTGGTAGTAACTTAGAAATTGATGCTGGAGAGATAACTTATACCAATATCGAAAATACTATTTTAAATATTAAAAAATTATCTGAATCTCAACATCGCAAACTAACAAAAACTGAATGGGGATTTGTGCAGCAAAATCCTCGCGACGGGTTGAGAATGAACGTAACAGCAGGGGGAAATATTGCTGAGAGATTGTTGAATGTGGGAGTACGTCACTATGGAAATATTCGAGAGGAAGCTAAATATTGGTTACAACAGGTGGAAATAGATATTAACCGAATAGATGATTTCCCCAGCACTTTTTCAGGAGGGATGCAGCAGCGTTTACAAATAGCTAGAGTTTTGGCTACAAAACCCCGTTTGATCTTTATGGATGAACCCACAGGAGGGTTAGATGTTTCCGTACAAGCAAGGTTATTAGACTTATTGCGATCGCTCGTTCGCAATCTCAACTTAAGCGTTATTTTAGTAACCCACGATATTGGTGTCGTGAGATTGTTAGCACACCGTTTGTTGGTGATGAAAAATGGTCGAATAGTTGAATCTGGGTTGACGGATAGGGTATTAGACGATCCGCAACATCCCTATACGCAGCAATTAGTCAGTTCTATTCTAATTAACAATTAACAATTATCTTTTTAGCGATCGCATTTAATCCTTATGACTACTCAAGAATTAACTACTCAAAAACCATCAATCGAACTTTCTGCTCATACCCTTTTATACGCTACTGGTATAGATAAAAGTTTTACCCTCCATAACCAGGGAGGAATTAAATTGCCAGTATTAGATAATGTCAGTTTAGAAGTAAAAGCAGGAGAATGCGTGGCATTAACTGGGGAATCTGGTTCGGGTAAATCTACCTTGATGAAATCTCTTTATGGCAATTATGGTGTTGACTGCGGAGAGATTTGGCTTAAGCATAATAATAATTGGGTAGATTTGGTAAAATTACAACCCCACCAGGTAATTGAAGTCAGACAGCAAACTGTTGGTTATGTCAGTCAGTTTTTACGGGTTATTCCTCGCGTATCTGCTTTGGATGTGGCGAGCGAACCTTTATTAGAATTGGGTACTAGTATCGATACGGCATATCAAAAAATCAAGAAGCTCTTTAGTTTGTTGAATCTTCCCGAACGACTATGGCAATTATCTCCTACTACTTTTTCTGGAGGAGAAAAACAAAGAGTAAATATTGCCCGTGCTTTAGCAGTAGATTATCCAATTTTCCTATTGGATGAACCAACTTCTGCCTTAGATGCCAAAAATCGCCAGGTTGTAGTTGAATTATTGACCGAGAAAAAACAACAGGGATGCGC
>JBCDDK010000269.1:0-2365 GCA_039180345.1 Cyanobacteria bacterium P01_G01_bin.39
ATGGTAGGGTAGGAGTGGCATTTGCTTCGGGTTGGACGATGGATGAATTTATTTTGTCTGGCGCACCTCACGGTGAAAGAAAAGATTTAATGTGGCGTGGGATCGAACAGGTACACCAACTATGGAAAGGAGAAGCAGTCGAGTTTACTGACGTTGCAGGAAAAACGTTACAGGCGCAAACTTTACCCAAACCACTACAGACTAATTTACCAACGTGGATTGCTTGTCAGTCGCCAGCTACTTTTATCGAAGCAGGGAAAAGAGGCTTTAATATTCTAACCTCACTATTAGGAGAAACTTTAGCAGAAATTGCGCCAAAGATCGAGCTTTACCGCCAGGCTTTGGCAGAACACGGTCATAATTATACTCAGGGAAAAGTAACTTTAATGACCCATACTTTTCTAGGAGATAATATTGATAACGTAAGGCAAAAAATCAAACAACCCTTTACTAATTACCTAAAAAATCACTATAGTTTACTAGAGAATTTAGCAAAGGGGATGGGAATGAATGTTAGCATTAAAGACTTTTCCCCAGATGATATGAAAAGTCTTTTAGAGTTTGGTGTAGAAGGATTTATTAACGGGCGATCGCTCATCGGTACTCCTACATCTTGCTTGCCTTTTGTGACTGAATTAGAAAACGCAGGGGTAGATGAAATTGCTTGTTTGATCGATTTTGTACAGGATGTGAATCTAGTTATGGAAAGCTTGAATTATCTCAAGCAGCTGCGGAGTAATTATCAACTGTCATTGATGGATGAAATTTTAGTTTAAGTAATCAGTAATGATTATTACTCTCGTTCAGCCTTATCTCTATATTTCTGCCCCTCCGCACCTTGAAATAAATGCAAAGTAAAGATAAAAAACTAGAATTACTCCATCAAAGAATTGCGTCTTTGCCACCTGAAAAAAGGGCGGCTTTTGAACGTAAATTACAGCAGCAAAAACAACAAGAAGTAAAACCAAAGCTAGTTCGTAATGCAGGTAGTCTGGAACTATCTTATGCTCAAAAGAGACTATGGTTTTTATCGCAATTAGATCCAGATAATCCTACTTATAATATTGCGATCGCCTGGAAAATTCAAGGACAATTAGAGCCTAACGTTTTAAAAAAGGTTTTTTTAGAAATTATGCGGCGACATAAAACTCTAAGGACAACTTTTAGGGTTTCTGATAATGGCGAGCCTCAGTTAAAGATTAATAATATTACGGAATTAGATTTACCTATAATCGATTTGCAGAACTCTTCGTTGCCAGAGATAGAAGTTAAAAATATATCTCAAGCGATCGCTCAAAAGCCTTTTACTCTAAGTAGAGAAATTCCGATTAGGCTTAGTTTAATAAGATTGAGCAATGCTGAATCAATTGTCATTATTGTTCTACATCATATTGTTGCTGATGGTTGGTCGAGAGGTATTTTATTAAAAGAATTTTCGCTCCTTTATAAATCTATTAATCATAATTTACCTAATCCTCTAGATACGGTCGAGATTCAGTATACAGATTTTGCAGCCTGGGAAAAACAATGGTTAGCAGGAAAAGAACAGCAGATTCAATTAGATTACTGGAAAAAGCAATTAGCTAATTTCTCAGTTTTAAATTTACCTACAGATTTTTCTCGTCCCTCAATACAAACCTTCTCAGGAAAAACAGAATTTTTTCAATTATCAGCAGAACTTACAGAGCAATTAAAGTCTTTAAGTCGTCACCAGGCAGCGTCTTTATTTATGACTTTATTAACGGCTTTTAAAATATTGTTACATCGCTACACGGGACAAAAAGATATTGCTATTGGTTCGCCGATCGCTAATAGAAATCTCAAGGAAGTTGCTAATATTATTGGCTTTTTTGTTAATACTTTGGTTTTGCGTAGTAACTTGTCAGATAATCCTAGCTTTTGTGATTTATTATCTCAAATAAAAACAACTACCAATGAAGCCTATCAACATCAAGAATTACCTTTTAGCAAATTAGTTGAAGAACTACATCCCGAACGAAACCTGAGTCAAAATCCCTTATTTCAGGTAATGATTCAGTTCCAAAATCAAGCCTATGCAGTTCAAAATGCGATCGCGCCAGAATTTGCCATACCCAATCTAAATCTAACTCAGGAATGGATCGACACAGGAGCTACTAAATTCGATCTAACTTTTCATTTGATCGAAAGAGTAGATGGCATCATGACAGCTATCGAATATAGAAGCGATCTATTTAATGTTGATACGATAGAGAGGATGTTTGAACATTTCAAAACCTTGCTACAGGCTATTATTAAAAATCCTCAAGCCAAAATATCAGACTTATCAATTTTAACTCCAGCCGAATCACAGCAAATATTAATCGACTGGAACCAAACAGATACC
>JBCDDK010000270.1:0-2209 GCA_039180345.1 Cyanobacteria bacterium P01_G01_bin.39
ATAAATGGGGGGATTATGTCAGGAAGAATTAACAATAGACTTTCAGTTGTTGATGATGTTGATATTAACAATATACGTCCAGTTGATGATGTTGATATTAACAATAGAGTTTCAGATATTGCTCTTGAAAATATAATTTCAGTTAATGATCTTGAAAATATAATTTCAGTTAATGATGTTGATATTAACAATATACGTCCAGTTGATCGATTTGGTGGAGCTTACAATCAAATTCTTGAAGCTAAAAAAGAACTTAGTGAAGCTATAGATAAAATGGATCTAGATTATATTACTGAACCTGTAAATAAAGTTTATCCAGATCCAACAGATGGACCTCAAATAAAACTTAGTGAAGCTAAAATACAACTTCATGGCGCTTTACAAGAACTTGAAGAAAAAGTTCTGGATGAATTTGCTGATATTCGAGGTGAAACTGATGCTAAAGCTAAAGCTAAACTTGTTGAAAATATTTCCCACAGAACTGTTAAAGTTAGAGATCTAATTATTGGAGTTTTATCTCAAAGTATTGAACGTAAAAAACTTGAGGCAGCTAAAAGCAAAGTTAGTAAAGCTATATCATTACTTAGTGAAGCTCAGATTAGACTTCAAGCTGATAGTAAGCATTGTAGAGATACGTGCTACAAATCTTTCATTAAGTTTTCAGCAGAACAGCCTATTCCAATAATGACTGGTGGAATTTTAATAGGAGCAGCACTTGCAGCGGCCATAGAATGGTCAATAGCTGTTGCTCTTGATCATCATGATGTTGACGATATTACTGCTATTGTAGCGGTAAGCGGTGGTGTTTTGGGTGGTGTAGCCGGACTCATCTATTCAAGAGTAGCAGCTCATTATTTGCATATACATAGAAATGACTAAGACTAAAAGGTTGGAGAGCTTAGCTTTAAGATTAGAAATTCTAGTAAAGAAGCCTTCCTATTTAAAAGAAAAAGCTCTCCCCATTTTTCAAGAGACTTTCTCCTCAAACCATTATGCATATTTTTGTTGAATCTTGTTTGACCTTTTTCACTCTCAGAGGAGATTTATGAGAGGAATACTTACGAGTATACCCAAAAAAACGGAATCAGCTGCCTCAGCTATAGTCACACACTGCGCTTTTACGCATTAATGGCATACAAACTCACTAGCCGATTTTCATGACCAAAGCCCCTCGAATTTCCTTGCATTTTGGATAGCCCCCTCTAATATATCTTGAACAAAAACCCCTTAAATACCCCTTAAACAGCCTATCTTAAGTGATGTAAGCAACCACTAAGGTCATCCTATAAAACCCGTTAAAATAGCCTTAAAAACGATAAATCTTACTATTAAAGCATGACCACAGCAAGGCGGATGAAATAATCGCCAATGTAGCCAAGCAAAGAAAGATAAAGAGAGAGGTCTCAATTCTCTTTAGGTATATCCCTGTGATCGGCTTCTTCAAAGCGGAATATCTTCCTAGGTACGAGGTAGCCCTCAATCGTCGATAGGCGTTGGTTCATGTCCGTTTTAAAATCCGATAGCCTTTGGTTGGTATTTTTCACATCGGTTTCAACAATGGTAAGGCGTTGATTGACGGCTTCGAATTTTTCATTGGTCTCCTTTTGATTTGCCTCTATTTTATCGTTAAGCATTTTTATATCATCGCTAAGCTCTTTATGCTTTCCATCCATCCGATTCATCATAAAGATAAATAAAGCTACGGTAATGCCGATGATTGTCAGCGTTTGCGTCCAGTCCATCATTTTTCTCCTTTCCGTTCACAGTGTTCTAACTTAATTTCCTCAAGCTTCCTACCCGTTTGCTGTGTTTCTGTTCCTTAAATCGGTTTTACGCTTCATCTTTTGAGAACAGGATAAAGCAAATGAGAGAAAATAGACCATTTTTTATCCGCGGTACGTTTGTTACCTGATCGCCGTCAAAAAAAAGAATTCTTTTCGGGGTACTCCCCTTCAGCTCCCTCAGGAGGTTAGAGACCCTTTATTTCTTAGTAGTAGTAATTATTAGTAACAACATCCCCAGAAGCACCTGTTAAGACCAAAGACCCTCGAATTTCCTTGCATTCAGTTCCGTATAAAGCGCCGTGTTGGCAATACTGACATGACCGAGATAAAGCTGTATCGTTCGCGTATCCGTTCCTCTATTTGCCAAGTAATAACCGCAACCGTGGCGTAACATATGGGGATGAATGGGAAAATCAAAGCCTGCC
>JBCDDK010000271.1:0-2055 GCA_039180345.1 Cyanobacteria bacterium P01_G01_bin.39
AGATTTCTGGCGCGCAATGGAATAGTAACAATATTCCTCAAGTTCTTCGACATCGATGTGCCTATCTTAATGGCAATTTTTCTACTTAATTTACTAGATATGAGCTTTTCTACCTATTACAAAATTGGGATGCACTCGTAACCACTGATAATCTACTGGGGGAATATTGGGATAGTCTAACAGAGGAACTTTTTCTTCTGGGACAATACCTGGAATGGTTGCATGAATATGATCAAACTGAGAACGAATTGCCGTTAACAGATTACGTCTAGTACTTTCTTTGCCATTAATGCGGATTATAATCTTTTTATCTTCTCGATCAGCTTTAACCAATGCCCGATTTCCTTCTTGGGCTAAAACCACCCCACTACGCCAATAAGTTTGCTGAGAAATCCATTGATTCATTCGTACAATAAAGCGAGAAATAATACTACCTGGTAAAACGGGGTAATGGTATTCAAAAGCTAGAGTATTTTGCCATTCTCCTGTGTCGGGTTCGCCTTTGGGGACAATATCGGGGATGAGAAACTTTTTATCAGTTTCGATATTAAAACACAGCTCAAATTTCCGCATCATGTCAATGATAAACAAATGCTTGCTGGTGGGATATCTTTGGCGATTTAAAATCCGACGCAGCATGGTTGATTCTAGAATGCCTTTATGATCAACAATTAATTGATAGTCATTGAGAATTTTATAAACACCGTTTGTCACCCATTTAGGATTAAGTACATGAGTATCTTCTAACCGAGGATCATCATGAAAATTTAAAACAATTCCTAAATCGTTCAAAAGTTTGATTAAAATACGCTGATTATCTTCTCTATCAATTTCTTCTGATTCACATATTTTTTCATATTGATGATAGGGAATAAAGTCTTTATCTAAATCCTCTAATTTTTGCTTAACCTTAAACCAAGGTAAGGGCAATTGATCGTCAATATGTTCTAATTGAATAATTTCTTGAATAACTTTAACTTTTAACTCTTCGATTCCTGTTGGTGTTTGACAAGAGATTTCATAGAACCCTTTAATCTGCGGATACTTATTTTGTAAAGCTCGTTGATCAATATCTAGAGGATGTTGATCAGCTTTATTACCGACAATAATTACGGGAGAATCTTTACCAAAGCTTTGAATTATTTTTAGCCAGTACTCAATGCGGTTTTCTTCCTCCCCTATAGTTGTATCAATTACTAGCAAATATAAACTACGCTTGGTCAGAAAAAATTGATGGGTAGAGTGCATAATCTCTTGCCCCCCAAAATCCCAGACATTAATTTGATAGTTATTTTGATTAATTTTTATCTTCCAAGGTTCAATATCAATGCCATCAGTTTTGTTGCGTGTTGGATAATATTCATTTCTCATTAAACGTTCCCGCACACAAGTTTTGCCCACATTACCTTGCCCTACCAACAGCATCTTGGCTTCATGCAGCGGTTTTTTTTGATTATTTTGTAAAGAAAAATAGTAATTTAAAATAGTTTCTGGTTCATCATATTTACCAATAACTTCAGGAGGAATAGGCAAAGAATTACCATTGAGATCAAGTACACTCAGGTTATATAGCTGTGTGATTTCGGCGGGCAAACTGCTGAGGGAATTATTATCTAGATCAAGTCTAGTCAGGTTAGTTAGTTGTCCAATTTCTGCGGGCAAACTGCTGAGGAAATTATCACTGAGATAAAGTTTACTCAGGTTATATAGCTGTGTGATTTCGGCGGGCAAACTGCTGAGGGAATTACCACGGAGATCAAATACACTCAGGTTGGTTAGTTGTCCAATTTCGGCGGGCAAACTGCTGAGGGAATTATCACTGAGATAAAGTACACTCAGGTTAGTTAGTTGTCCGATTGATGCGGGTAAACTGCTGAGGGAATTACCACGGAGATCAAGTACACTCAGGTTAGTTAGTTGTCCGATTGATGCGGGCAAACTGCTAAGGGAATTATTATCTAGATCAAGTCTAGTCAGGAAAACCTTTGTTGCCTTTCTTTTCCCATGTCACCGTTGGTGCTTTTTCTGTGGGTATAGCAAACTTTGGCATGTCCC
>JBCDDK010000272.1:0-1993 GCA_039180345.1 Cyanobacteria bacterium P01_G01_bin.39
TGCTCTAGAGTGAATAGGTAGCTCCGCAGTATACTCAAGTAGACTGGTAAATAATGCTGGTACTAATTCAACAACTGTAATTTCTTCTGAAAAAAGTACTTTAAATAGTTTCTCGGCAATAGCAACGGTTTCAATATCTACGATTACTGTCTTTCCACCAATTAAAAGTGGTGCTAGGAATTGCCAAACAGAAATATCTGTTGAAGAAGGGGCACTTTGCAGAAAAGCGAAATCTTTATTTAGCTCTAGTTCATCAAATTCGGCATAAATATGATTAATCGCTCCATCATGTCTGACTATTGCACCCTTAGGCAATCCAGTTGAACCAGACGTATAGAGCATATATGCTGGATCGATTGCTTCGTTAATTACCTCTAGATTTTCCTGCGGTAACTTATGGAAATCAAGTTGATCGTATACATTTACTTTAGCTATTTTAGATTCTACTAAATTATTAGGCTTAACATCTAAACAGGTAATAGATTCTAATTTAGAACAACTGGCTACAACTTCAGGCAAAATATTTAGGGAGAAGTAGTCTGTCAAGAGAAACCTAATTTCGCTATTAGATAGCATGTATTTGATTCTATCCAGTGGATAGGTGCTATCTATAGGTATATAAGCTCCGCCTGCTTTATATATAGCGAGAATAGCGATTAGAAAGTTTATGTCTCGATCTTTGAAAATGCCAACAAACTCTCCTTTTTTTAAGCCTGATTTTTGTAAAAATATAGCTAGTTGATTGGCTTTGGCATTTAGCTCTTGATAGGTTAATTTAGTATCTTTACAAACAACGGCAATGTTATTAGGAGTATGTTCAACTTGTTTTTCAAATAATTGATTGATTGTTTGTTTGATCGGATAAGTCTTACGATTATCATGGAAATTTTCTAATAGCTGATACTGATCTTCCTCCTTCAATAAAGTAACGTCTGATATTTTAATTTGGGGCTGATTAACCACACATTCGATAACATTAATATAATATTTGGTGATTAACTTTATAGTTTCATCCTGAAAAAGAGATTCGCTGTAATCGATCTTACCTTTTATACTATTACCATTTACTTTAAAAGAGATTGTCAGATCGTTGTTTGATTTGGCAATTTCATCATAACCATGAATATTTTCTAATAAAACAACTATGTCAAAAATAGGATGACGATTATGACTTGGTGATAACTTTAATAACTCAACTAATTCATCAAAAGGATAATTTTGATGAATATAAGTCTCAATTGTATTGTCTTTAACTTGAAGTAGTAAATCTTTAAATGTAAGTTGCTTTGTTATCTTAGTTCGCAGAGGGAGGATCGTATTAATGGAATTTTCAAGACCTTCTTGAGTATAAATAGGTATTCCCACAATAAGATCATTATTACCACTGTATCTTTTAAGCAAAATACTAAATGCAGACAATAGCAACAAGTATATTGAATGATAAGAACCTTTACTGAGCTTAATAACTGCTTGAGATAAGTAATGATTAAGTTCAAATTCTATAGATTTATTTTTAGCTCTGTAAACTTGAGGTCTTACATAATCAGTTATGATGTTTGTTTCAGGTAGTTCTCCTGCTAGTTTATTTAACCAATAGACTTTATCAGAAAATAAACTCAAACTATCAGAGGTATGTGTCTTAGTTTTGGTAATCAACATTTTTCTTTATTCTCTCAAGAAAATATACTATTCAATTCAAAAAGATACCGAGTATCTAAACTAAGCATTCATCAAAAGCTTGCTTGATAATTGAACAACCTTTTTCTAAAATAGACATTTCAATTGTCAAAGGTGGTAAAATTTTTATGACAGTATCATTCCTGCCAACTCGTTCAACTATTAAACCCAATTCAAAACAACGTGAAGCTATCTTTTTAGCTAAAATTGCTCCTCCAAAATTAGCAAGATCAATCCCCCAAATCATACCGATTCCACGTATGTCTATTTCTTCACTAATTGATGCTATCTCCTCATCTAGAAACGTTTTTAAAAA
>JBCDDK010000273.1:0-1981 GCA_039180345.1 Cyanobacteria bacterium P01_G01_bin.39
ACTGACGTTACGCAAAACAACGGGAAATCAGTAGTTTGAATAAGGCAAGAAAACAGATCAATCAATCCTTTAACCTTACATGCGGCAAACTTTCGCCTTTGTCCCTTAACCTTTACCCAATCTCAACAGATCAATCAGTGCGTAACATCAGTTATTTCTTAACTCCACCAAGGCTTTTCTCCTGTTCGGGGATCTTTCTCTGTCCAAGGAGAAATCAAAATTGTATCTTCTACTATTTTTACCTGAACTAGCTTTAGTGGCAAAGGAGCAGGACCTCTGACTACAGAACCATCAGCCGCATAACGAGAACCATGACAGGGGCATTGAAACTGATGATCATTTGGGTTCCAAGGGAAAGTACAGCCGAGATGAGTACAATTATCGACAATACCGATTTGATCTAACTTTCTGCCTGCAATAACCTTTAAATAAGTTGGCTCACCAGCTAATCCTGCTACCAAAGCACGAGTTTCTGGTGGTTCTGCTAGGATTTGACTAGCGGGAATTATCTCTCCCAGACGATCTTTGGCAATAATTGAACCATCCTCATTACCTTCTGGTGGCGAAACTAAAAATTTGGCAGCAGGATAAAGGGCAGCGGTTGTAATCGTTGCGACAACTGCCCCCGTTAGGAAATTCAGCAGTTGTCGGCGAGACAGAGACGGGTATTCTAAAGGGTGAATGTCTTCCATGAGATGTTAACCTTTTTCAATGTGTTGAATAATTTAAACTATAGAAAATTTGCCTTCAGGTGATCTGTGATAAAGTCACATAGGATTCAAAACTTCAAAAGCTCAAAGGTTTCCTAATTGGGCAATTTTTTCTAGTTCTGGGCAATTTTTTAGTTGAATTACCCCTCTTGTAAGAGATAATAATTCTTGTTTTTCAAAAGTTTTAAGAATACGGCTGACTACCTCTCTAGAACTACCCAATTCTTGAGCGATCGCTTCATGGGTTATCCGTATTTTTAAATTATTAGTATTAGCGCTATTATTCAAAAGATAGGCGGCAATTCGACAATCCATTCGTCCAAAAGCCACCTCTTCAACTATTTCGATTACATTAGCTAATCTTTGGTAAAGTAGCCCGAAAATATATTCTTGCCAAGCAGAATTATGCCTGACCCAGGCTCTCAAAATATGGGCGGGAATAACAATAGCCTCAACTTCAGTTTCGCTGATGGCAAATGCTGGGAATACTTTCTGACTTATGATGCAAGAAGCCGTCATGATGCAACTATCTCCTCTTTCTAGATGATAAAGAGTAATTTCTCTGCCACTTGCTCCTGTTTTATAAACTCTTACATTTCCTGAAATTATTAGAGGTAAATGATTACACATATCCCCTTCTAAACAGATAAATTGATTAGCAGATAAGCAAAGATGCTGACTCTGATTTAGAAAATCCGTCTGACTTTTAGTATTTAATTGATCCCAAACAGGAAATATAGCAGCTATTTTAGCGATCGCTTGATTTCTCATTTTAGCTAATATTAATAGTGTATTTTTTTGACTTAATGAGCTTCAACATAGTAGACCTCTTGCATAAATATATTTTTTCGATTCTAAACATTAATTTCTGACTACATGCGGGCAAGCCCTTTGTGACTTCTGACTCCTGACTTCGATCTCAACCAATAATTTTGATTCGTGCAAGAGGTCTACTAAATAGCTCGTCTATGATTTTTGAGAAGGACAAAGTTTTTCGAGTAATTCAAGCGATTGTTATGTTCATTGGATTTAGTATTACTTCCACACAGCGGCAGTAGGTAATTGCATCGAGATCTTCCATAAAAGTAAAATCAACATTAAACTCATTAGTCCAACTAGATGATCTAGTTTCTCGTTTTCTCTGGGTAATTTGATCGCTAAGTTCTTAAAAATCAGCCAATATCCTAGCCAGCCCCTGTGGGGGCGACAACTAGCTCAAAAAGCAGACTCTATAAGGGAAATAGCCCTCATTCCTTTTAAATAATAAGGCG
>JBCDDK010000274.1:0-1947 GCA_039180345.1 Cyanobacteria bacterium P01_G01_bin.39
ATAGAACTGAATGGTCATTTGGCACAACCAGATTTAATATTCTTCTGCTAGGAGTAGTTCATGACGGTGTTGCATATCCTGTGGTTTGGAAAATGTTGGACAAAAAAGGTAACTCTAACAGCGATGAACGAATGGATTTACTCGACCGCTTTTACTCGATTTTCCCTGATGCTCAGATAGCTTATTTAACTGGAGATCGAGAGTTCGTCGGAAAGCAATGGTTAACTTATCTCTTAATCGAACCCACTATTCCTTTTCGATTAAGAGTTCGAGAAAGCGATCGCATCTTTGATGGAAAGAAACAACTTAGAGCTTCGATTATCTTTGCTCATCTCAAACCAGGTCAAACTCAAGTCTTATCTGGTCGTAGATGGGTTTGGGGGCGTTGTGTTTATGTTTCTGGTTTACGTCTAGATGATGGTGAATTACTGATTATTCTCTCTCCAAATTCTCCCTCAACAGCTATCTCTGACTATGGGAAACGATGGGGTATTGAAACTCTATTCGGAATGTTTAAAACTAGGGGATTTTGCTTGGAGTCTACTCATTTCACCGACCGAGAGCGATTAGGTAAGCTCGTAGCTTTGATGTCTCTAGCTTTATGTTGGGCAGTAAAAATGGGCGAGTGGCTCAATCAACATCGACCAATCAAAGTCAAAAAGCATGGAAGATTAGCTAAAAGTATTTTCCGTTATGGTCTTGATTATTTGCGTTCTATCTTTACCGATTTAGATTTGAAACAGCCTGAGTTTCTTCAATCTTTAAAGTTTTTGTCCTGTACTTAGAAGATAGCTATATTTAGTAAGTAAACATAATTAGGTATTGATTGTATTGAAATTGTTTCTGTATAAGTTGTCTCAACTAATAATATGGAAGAAATTAATTGCGATGTATTTTCTGTTACCTTTATAAGTATTAGTAGTTCTTTTGAGCGCTTCTTGATAGAATCAAATCTTATCTTAAAACATGAAAATTAAAGTGAAGCCGCCATTGATATTATTGATATTAATAATAGTATTAAAAGACAGACTATCATCACAGGGTAAGCACAAGAAAATAAGCAGAAGAAAAATGCTACTTTAAAGCAGAGAGAAGAACATCGAACATGTAATTACAATTCATAGCAGCAAGTTTAGTTTTTTGCCTCAGACTACGCTTAGATTTAGTTTCTTGGTTCAAGAGGCTGATTGCCATGCGTCGCAGGAGAGTAAAATTCTCTGGACTATGCCCTCGGCGAATACGTGAGTTGTCTTCATTGAAAGTAACATCAAGAAACGGCACTCAATACGGCGACGCAGGTTCGCCGTCCGTGCCTCCCCAATGTAGTTGATTTTCAATACTCCAATGTTGGCGAATTGCTCGACTGATAAGCTGGGCATCACAAGGTAATGAACTTAAGTAAAATTGAGTTTCAGTTTGAACTTTGTTCCATAAAGATCGTTCTCGATTGACCATGACAATAGTTTGAAGTCCATTCCATTGCTCTTGCTTATAAAGTTCAATTTGAGTTGTGGGTAAACAAAAGCAAATTCGTTCTTAGTCTTTTTAACTATTTGCTGAATCCAGCTCAAAAAACACTTTTGCAGCGGTTCTGGATTGACTAGACCTCTTGCACAAATCAGGCGATGCCTTTGGTTAGCTACGCAATCGCTAAATCAAGTCCATAATTGTACAAGCCAGAAACAAGATTGAAACGTAATCCAAATCGCCGACGACGATTACGATATGGTTGAGCTAAAATTCGAAAAATTTTCCAGCAACGAATGACGTGTTCTATATATATTCTTTGTTTAGCTAGCTCTCGATTATATTCTTTTTCTCTTGAGGTTAGAGACTTCTTTTTCGGCTTTTTCTTCGGCGTAAAACTTAAATCATGAATCTTTTTGATTCCCTGATATCCCTTGTCTGCCATAATCTCAGTCAATTCTAACGATTTTACGTTACTAC
>JBCDDK010000275.1:0-1899 GCA_039180345.1 Cyanobacteria bacterium P01_G01_bin.39
AGCTCTGCGAATTGTCTTTAATAACGGCAATGTTTATAAATATGCCGATGTACCAGAATCAATTTATCAAGAGTTAAAAGAAACAAGTTCTGTGGGTCAATACTTTAATTCACAAATTAAGGATAAGTTTACTTGCGATCGTGAAATTTGATTTAAGCAATTACTAATATTAGCTTTGATGACGTTTCTTTAATTATTAGATACTATCTTGATCACTCTAACTAAAAGGAAGGTTAAAGAATGAAAGCTGCTTTTGTTGTAGGAGTATCAGTTTATAGTTCTCTTTCACCTCTTTCAGCTTGTGCTAGTGACGCATCAATTATTGAATCACTGCTTAAAGCTACTAATAAATACGAAAAAATCAAGGTGCTAAAAGACAATACTAGTTCTGATAAGGTTAAATCTAGTCTAAGAAGCTTTGTTAAGGAATTATTAGAACAAGAACAATCTGTAGAGGAACTATTTATTTATTTTTCTGGACATGGTTATCAGAATAGCAATGAATTGTTTTTATGTTGCAGTAATTTCAATCAGAAGCTTCCAGAAACTACCTCACTATTAAACTCTGAATTAGATGAATTAATTCGTACTATAAATCCAGAACTTACAGTCAAGGTTTTTGATGCTTGCCAGTCTGGATATCAATATATTAAAGATACGGATATTCTTAGAAAAAACTTAAGTCCAAATTCTGGTATTGAGAAATTTATATTTATGGCATCTTGCTCACAACAAGAAAGTTCTTTTGCCGATCAAAACCTTAGCTTTTTTACCAGAGTATTTTTTGAGGGAGTAGTTAATCAAAAAGTTGACGGAGATATTTATTACCGAGATATACAAAGTCATATTGCTGATAGCTTTCAAAAATCTCCTGAACAGACTCCATTGTTTGTGACTCAAACAAATGGCTTGGAGGTTTTTGGAACTATGAATAGCAGTATAGAAAAATTGCGAATTGAGCATCAGCAACTAATTCAGCAAAAAGTTAAAACTAAGTCATTTTCCGCAAGAGTTTTAGACGCAATAGAGGATCTCGAACAAGACTATATTACTCCAGAAAAAGTAAATGCTTTATTGCAAGAAATTGAACCATCAAAGCTAAAGATAAGTTTGTCTGATGAAATTAATCGCAGTTTATATCAAATTGATCAGATAGATTCAATTTCTATTCAAGACATCAATAGTGCCAAGCTAATTGCAACAACAGTGTCAAAAAATAAATGGAGTGACGACTGCTTTATTACAATTGAAAAAGAAGCCTATAAGGTTCGTCAGCTTCGAGATGATCTTCCATTCTTTGCTACTTTTTCATTAACAACTCCAATAAGATCTAAATCAGATGACACTTATTACGAAACTGTAACTAAATATAGACCCTGCGATATAAAGGTAAATGAGCAGGTTCCATTTGATTGCTTACGTATAAAAATCAGACCTTTAAAGTTATGTTTACATCCTTGGCATTCTTTTCTGTTTATTCTTCCCGCTAGAACTTATTGCGTACTGGCAATAGGATTTGTAAAATTAGATCGATACTCTTGGGATGAGTTTCAACTTGAACCATCTGAAATTGAATGGGTTTTTCAAGAGCTTCTTTGGCGTGATTGGTCAAATAATTCACCCACAAAAACTCTTATGCTTGAAACAGAAAAGCGGATCAAGCAAGATATTATTAAAACCACGGGAATTACGATTAATAGTGAATATGAAATTGACGAACTAGAAAACCCTGATATTCAAAGTTTTGACTATGATGCCGAACAAAAAGCTCTGCGAATTGTCTTTAATAACGGCAATGTTTATAAATATGCCGATGTACCAGAATCAATTTATCAAGAGTTAAAAGAAACAAGTTCTGTGGGTCAATACTTTAATTCACAAATTAAGGATAAGTTTACT
>JBCDDK010000276.1:0-1822 GCA_039180345.1 Cyanobacteria bacterium P01_G01_bin.39
GGTGATGGCAGTATCTGACTCTAAAAGTACGATTGAGAAAATCGAGCAGGTTTTAACCGATGAATTTGTCACTGACTCAAATAGCAAACAGCCCTCAAAAGTAATTTGGTCAATTCATGCTGACAATAGCGGTAGTGAAGAGAATCAGCACTTTATCAATAACATCTCCGAGGCAGTTAAAAACGTTGATGTCCTGTTGGCATCTCCCAGTCTCTGTACGGGGGTAGATATTCAAGGGAAACATTTTGATGAGGTATATGGGTTCTTTAATGCCGTAGCTTTAACAGCTACAGACTGTCTTCAAGCCCTCCATCGTTACCGCCACCCCGTACCTTTCCATATTTGGGTCGCTCCTCGTCCCAGCTTCGGCTATCAAGATACCAATGCTCAAGTTATTAGAGATCGGAAATATCAAATTTCTGAATTTAATAATTTTGCTTTAAATATCGACCCCGATACTGGTAGGGATATTCCCATTCTCAACTGGGCATTTGAACTTTACTGTCAGATAGAAGCTCAATCCAATCGCTCTCTCAATAATTTACGCGACCATCTCCATCGACTACTGGCAAGAATGGGCTATCAGATAACCGTAGTAGAAACTGATACGAACGATTTGGCTAAAGAACAACTAAAAGAAGCTAAGAAAAAAGTCAACCAACATCACATTCAGCAGGTAACTGTTGCCCAGCCAATCGATAAAGAACAGTATCTACAACTGAAGAATAAGCCCTATCTCACTCCCGAAGAGAAATACGCGATGGAGCGATTTCGGATTGAAGATAGCTACGGACAGGAAATAAGCGGGGATTTGGTCAAGAAGGATAGTAAGGGGGCTTACTTAAGTCAATTAATTACTTTAGAAGCAGTCTTATCTCCCCCTCAAGGGGAGAGGGTAGACCCCAAAACCAAAAGACGAATGCCAATTCCGCCAAAACTGGTTATGGATAAAGATTTATGGGAATTAGATAATCTGCCTTTCTTGCCCGATAGACAGCATTTCTGCGCTCAGTGGTTCATTTGGCATTCCTTGGGCATCAGTCAGATATTAGGGCGTTTATTTGAGGGTGAAGAGTATACGGCTAGAGATCCTGATGTAATTAAGTTGGCAGAGGTAGCTGGCAAATACCGTCAAGAGATTAAAGCTATCTTAGGCTTTTGGATTGACGCTAAATCAAGCCCAACTTGGATTTTGGGGACATTACTTAACAAGCTGGGATTAAAAACTAAATCTTGTAAAAGGGGTAGTAGCGGTAAACAAGTTCTACATTACAGTTTGGCAGTTGAAGAACTGCTCTTTGCTCGTGAGGTCTTAGAGTATCGACAACAACAGCGCATTCTCAAAGAAGAACGACAGCGACAACGCCAGGAAGAAAACTATCTACATCAAATTATGATGGCGACTCAATTTGATACTGGTTATCCCAGCGAACCCATATCAACCCCCAATGGTAATAATAATATTCCTTATAAAGAGCAGGGGGTTGATATGGCTGAAAACAATACTCCAAGCCTTTTAGAGAAGATGCAAACAATTCTTACTTGGTTAACGGATTTAGTAGATCTAGGAAAGGATGTAATTCGAGGATTATTTCTTCCGACTTTGGCTCTAAATCCAATTCAAAAAGTACTGATTTACTATCTTAATCATCCAATTAAGTTTGTTTCTCATAGTTCTACCGAGACTTGAGTCACAAAAAATATTTCAAATGACGCTCTTCTTTACCTGAAGTTTTCCAGGTAATAGTTTTGAATATGGCTAGGCTTGTACCAATAGCTTGTCTGCCACGAAAATGCTGTCTATTATTTCTGAGAAAAAAGA
>JBCDDK010000277.1:0-1768 GCA_039180345.1 Cyanobacteria bacterium P01_G01_bin.39
AGCAGGTAATTCCCTCTAAACGACATCGAGCAGTAGGCAAAGAAACAGGCAAAACTAATTATATTGAACGATTTAACTGTACGTTACCTCAAAGAGTTTCTCGCTTAGTCAGGAAAACTTTGTCTTGCTCCAAAAAGATAGGAAATCATATTGGAGCAATTTGGTATTTTGTCCATCACTACAATGCATCCTTACGTCTTTAGGACTACCAATTATGGATGAAATTAGCAAAGAAGCTATAGATAAAGGACTAACCCCTGAAATTCTAATATTAGAATTAACCAAAAACGATATTTGATGCCTTGTTGAATCCTCCTATTTTTACGGAACAAGCAATTAACGATGCTGAATGGTATCAGAAAACAATCAAGAATAACTGACACTGAATTTATCATTAAGTTAGTAAAAAGCGATCGCTTTTCCTATTGCTCTCAATAGTGGCGATCGCTTTACCTATTACCCATTACCTATTATCTATTACCTAACCCTCACAGATTAATCAGTGATGGTACCAGTTATTAATTAATAACTACAGGGATAAGAATTGTAAACAAAAGTAGAATAACCTGCGCTACCTTTTTATCCTTGATAACCGCCATTAAGATAAACAAAATCTACTACTTGAAAGCTTTGATTAAAGTCTACAATCCGTACTTTATTCTCCACACTGCGATCGTTAAAGCAAAGTTCTGTACCTGCTGGATAATCCTCTAAAAACTCGGTTCTGCTAACCATTGCTAAGGTTGTTAATGCATTATTTATGTGGCTGGTATTTTCTGATGGAAGTAGAGAAATTGCCAATGCTTTATCTATCAGACTTAAAGATATTCCTACTGTAAAAATAGAAATAGAAACTAACGACTGAAAAGATTTGGATAGGTCAAATAAACAACATTGTTGATTCATGAATCTTGCTCATCATGTTTTTTAATTAACTTCTTCTTAAGCATAAGAAATAAACCATCTCGATCTCTTTCGGTTTTCAATAAAAGCGATCGCACTTATTAGCTATATTAAAGGCATTTTTCTGCAACTGCCATAGCACTTTACCGCAAGTAAATAGGCTTAAAAATCTGTTCTTATCAGCATAAACCAGGCATGAATGTTTATTAATCAAATTTTATTCTAAACATATATTCATTCCTCACAATTAAATATTGGAGACTAAAATTATGTTTGGTAACATCCCTCAAAAACTAAACATTCTATACACGACTGTATTAATGGCATCTACGGTAGCTGTTTATGTAGAAACCACGACTGAACATGCCAAGGCTCAATCTTCAGATTATCTGTATTCAAGCTGTATCAATGCTTATCAGAATTATCAACACTACAATAATCAACCCGTAGCATCACCTTTTGACAGCGATTTTGGTACTTCCTCCAATAACATGAGAATGGCTAATCAAGCACTTAACACAGTAACCGATTGTGCAATTAAATATTCCCAATTAGTCAGCAAAGATTCCAGCTATTGCTCTAGCGGGCTCAACTATATGAAACAAATTTCTCCCATCATGTCAACAGCAGCAATCACAATTAATCACAATTGTTTAAAATAGATAGGGTTGTCAATGTTTAATTAAAGAGTAGATTAAAGTTAACACCAAAAAAATATTAGCCATTAGCCATTAGGCATTGGTGACAAGTTAAGCAGATGTGCCGATTATCAAGAAGGACTCGGGGATAAGTCTAGAGGAGGTCGAGCGCGTTTCGGACGAGGAGATTTAACTATTCCCAAGTCTTGATTTTCGGGTGCAGTTAA
>JBCDDK010000278.1:0-1758 GCA_039180345.1 Cyanobacteria bacterium P01_G01_bin.39
GGGAGCATCCCATTTTTGTAATTAGACAGTTTAATAGGATAGACATACTTCGCGAATAACCGTCGCGAATAAGTTTAAATGTTTATCCTATTCAATTAATTCTGACATAATGGGGGTGTAAATATTGACAATTATCCTGTTATGACTCCAGCAGAAAGACTTGAACTTGAAGCTTGTATAAACAGAGCCAGTGAAATACTTTATAATAATGCAGACCCCGACTCTTTGGAGACTCTTGAAGACATCGAAACTGCTGTGAGGGAGCAAGTTTTAGAGAATGTTAGTCCACAAATAGCCCTTTTTTTATTGAAAGAAAAACAAAGACTTCAAAAGGAAGAAAGCGGAAAATAAAAAGTTGTGTGGGACAGTTAAAAATTACTTCTAAACAATGTAATCGCTTGGGAGTTAATTCCTATACTCGTCATAGTCCCCTCCTAGAAAAATGTTGTTTGCTCTTAAGTGCCAACGAATCTTATCAAAATGCTGAAGAAGATATGTTATTATTAATGGGCTTTAAAGTGGGACATTCAACCCATCATCGGAAAGTGCAAAAACTGGAGAATTTATTACCAGATGTTAAACAAGGTTGTTCTGAAGTATCCGTTGATGGAGGGAAAATAAGATTAAGAGGAAAAAAGGGGCAAAAAAGTTATTGGAAGGATTATAAAACAGCGAGATTACAAGGAATCTATTACGGTGCTTTTTTTCAGGATAATCAATCTTTAATCGATTGGATTAATAGTCAACAGTTAACCAATCCGCTTTATTGTTTAGGAGATGGACATGATGGAATTTGGAATATAATTGCTGAAATTGGAGAACAAAACCAAAGAATAGAGATTCTTGATTGGTATCATTTAATGGAAAACCTCTACAAAGTTGAGGGAAAAAGATACCAGCTTGAACAAGTTAAGGCGTATTTATGGATGGGGCAAACCTCAGAGGCGATTAGCTATTTACGTGACCAGAACCCAGTGGGGGGAAATCAGTTCTGCCACTATCTAATTAAACGAAAACCTCGCATCATTAATTACCATTATTATAGCTGGAAAAAAATTTGTTCAATCGGAAGCGGGGCTGTAGAATCGGCGGTTAAACAAATAGCGCATCGAGTAAAAATAACTGGCGCACAATGGAAAGTTGAAACCGTTAATAATATTCTACAATTGCGTTGTGCCTATCTCAATGGTCAACTAGCTATTTAAAACTAATAAAATCATAAAAATGAAATAAGTTGATTATTAATTCGCGTAGTATAGTGGCGAATTAATTTAACATGGAGTTTTATTTTTATGGGACGTAGAAAATATATCGAGAGCGAGCGAGACAAATTAGATAGAATGCAGAGATTGACCGAAGCTATCGCTGAAATAGAGTCATATTTACAGTTTTTTGACGATAAAGGACAACAAGCTGATAGTGGTTGTTGGGTCGTTCGTTATCAAGTAAGGCAAAAAGACAAAATTTATTGGTATTACAAGCTACAAGCTGATAGAGAAATTTTTGAACAGAAAAATGGTCAATCTCTCAGTAAATACCAACATTTGGGCAAAGCTGGCACAATTACTCACGTTGATGCTGTTATGGCAGTCCTCAGAAGGACTATCGTCACCGAATTACAGTCTACCATTGTTTCTCTAAAAAGCTGTTTAGTTGATATCGCTTATGATGAAGAACATAAAAGTAGATAACTAGAAATTTATTTCGCGATTAGTTTCCGCGAATAATGTCTTGTTTCTACAAAAATGGGATGCTCCC
>JBCDDK010000279.1:0-1680 GCA_039180345.1 Cyanobacteria bacterium P01_G01_bin.39
GCCAACTCTTGTTGAAGAGTGTCTAAAATTACGTCTTTAGTCAAAGTGCATTCTCCACAGGGAATTTTAACTTTAAATGGTCCCCAAGCCCCTGCCCAGCGAAATAAGGTAATTGGTACTTTATGCATGGTTATGATTGCTCATTGAGCAACTATAATTTTCGAAAGTTGTCCATATTATGGTATGGCTACCTTGAAGCTCTCATGAGTAGAAGATTAATATTGTGTGAGTAGCTTGAATAGAATCACAATAGTAAGTAATTATTTAGTTTTGCATTAGCTGCAATCTAAAGCTTAATTTTTCCCTAATTTCAATATCATCAAGGTTGCGTATAAAATCGGGGATAGCTACCAAACCCGATAATCTATATGGTTGAACCGATTTCTATATTAGCCACCTGGGGACTGACTACTACCGCTAAGTTTGTTTATAGTTCTGTCTTGGCGGAATTAAACCAGGACAGTAACAAAGAGTGGGTCAAAGATGTTCTCCAGGATTGGTTAAAGGATGTTGCCAAAGAGAAGCTGTCTGGGTGGTCGGGTACGGTTTGGGATCAAGCAACTAGGTTTTTTGGTCAAGACTTTTTGGATGTGGCAGCTGAAACGGCTATTACGGCATTTTTGGTTTTGATAGATCAGCATTTGGTGGAATTGGGGTTATCAGAGGAGAAACGATCACGATTTGAGAAGCCTTTAAATAGTTTTCTTAAAGATCCAGCAGTACGACGAATATTGGGTAGTCCATTTCAGCAACTCAGTCAGCCTCTTGATGTCAAAGCCTTAAAAGAAACCTGGGATGATAAAGGACTACGAGATCTACCTGATGAGTTTAACTGGGATAAGTTGAGTCAAGATTATCGGCAGATAGTCAGGAAAGTATTTAATGAATCAGCAGAACTCAAGCCTTTATTAGATTTTCAGAGGGCAGAACAAGACAGCAAGAGATTAGCAGCAATTGCGGGAATTGACACTGAATTTGACCTGGTTAAATATCAAGAAACTATCTCAGAAAAATATGGCAACCTCAAGCTGGAAAGTCTTGATAGCAGTGGCTATATCTACGACCAGGAATTAAAGATCTATCAGGTATTTATTCCCCAGAAGGTTAAAGAGTGTCAGGAATATCTACCCCAGGTCTATGAATTACCCAAAGACTTACAGCAGAGACTTAGGGAACAGGGAGAACTTGAAAGAGAGATTTATCCTGAAGAATTGGAACGCTATAAACGGGCTTATACTAACCAGCAGATTAGATCAGTTCTGGAAGTAATTGACGATGACAAGTACAAGTATCTAGTAATCTTGGGCGATCCTGGTTCAGGAAAATCTACCCTGCTGCAATACCTAGCGGTGGCATGGGCAGAACTACCAACTAGGGATTTACCCGATCATCCCCTGACAATTTTGATTGAGCTACAAAAATATATCCAAGACTTCACTGAAAACCGCTGTCAGAACTTTCTCCAATATCTCCACCAGGGTAGTAACTGGATCTGTCATCTTAATCAACATGAATTAGATACTCGCTTCAAACAACAGTCAGCCACCATCTTATTTGACGGCTTAGATGAAGTCTTTGATCCCGTCTTACGTGGCAATGTCATTGCTCAAATCCATAACTTTACTCAAACCTATCCTAATGTAAAAGTAGTTGTCACCTCCCGCATTATTGGCTATAAAC
>JBCDDK010000280.1:0-1603 GCA_039180345.1 Cyanobacteria bacterium P01_G01_bin.39
TTGTTTGAGTTGATAAGAAATAAGAGGATAGTAGTGACCCAGCTTTAGGACGGTTTCAAACAACCAAGGATACCTCGGTCTACTACTTTCTCTAAGGTATCAAGATTTGATACCCTAATTTCAAGATACAAGGATACCGCTCCGCATAACGTGGGGTCGCTCGTCAATTTTATTTATTTCTTGTCTCTCTCTGATTGGTAAACCAAGATTTATAGGTACCTTTAACGAGTGTTTCGGCAGAAATACTAAATCTACCTGGCATTCCTTTATATTTAGGTTGATAAACGTAGATCGTCTGAATACAAGAAATTGAGGGGATTTATTCCTAAGTCACTGACTATGGAGTTCAAGGCAGCCTGCAAACAAGCAGGACAAAATATTAACGATACTTTAGAGGAAGCGGTTAAGGATTGGATTAATAAGCAAGATCAGTCTACAGATTGGAGATCGCAAAAAATTGTACCCTTTGCCAGCAGTAGTTTTGCTCAAGACGATATGAGTTTTTCTTCGTTACCTACCATCGCCACTGCAATCGAAAAAACTATAGAAAATCCTGACTGGGGTTTGAAACACTTGGCAAAAGAAACCAAAATTTCTGTCACTAAGTTGAGAAAGTTGTTATCAGGCGATCGCCCGACGGATGAAGAGATTGAGAAATTAGCAGGATGCTTGGTTAAATTAGACGACTTAGTTTTTGATAGAGAAGAATTGACTGATATGCGTATAGCTGAAGAACTTAAGCAAAGGCAGTTAGAAAGGTTGAAAAGACAACAGAAAAAGCCTAAGAGTTAAATTATCTTTATTGTTTAATCAATTAAAATTTGCGCTATTGTTCTAAAACCGTTCTTCGTATCCAACCAAGAATATTTTCGACTAATTGAGGTTGTGTAGGAGAAAAATATTGTAAGTTATTCTGTCTGGGGCGATCGCTAATTACACAAATAGCACCACCAAAAGAATTAAGATGTTCTAATAAAGTATCGCTAAAGCCCATGGATTGTTTTTTCTGAAGGGTTTCTTGAAAAATAAGTACAGGCTCAGATTCCCAATTAGCAAGATTGATTCGCCAAAAGTTGAATAATTCAGACATATTTTTTGGAATACCATAAGTCCATTCAGGATAACCTTCCTCTTGCATTAGAGTGTAAATCTTTAAAGCAGGGTCATCTTGTTCTTGATTTACAAAATTATTACTATCAAAGCAAATAAGTTTAACTTTATTTAATTCTAAATTCTGAATAATATGTTTGTTGAGAATATCATTTAAATTAACCAATTTGATTTTATTAATTGAGGAATAGATATTAGAATTTATTATTGCTTGGTCATCAGTAATAAAATGCTGATAGTAATGCCAAGTATTATAAAAAGTCAAATAACTCATGTTTTGTGAATATTCGTTAAAGAATGAAAAAGCATTTTCCTTATCCAAATAATTTTTTAATCTATAGAAAACATAATATATTTGTTGTTTATAAACTATATTTTTTAAGCTAATAATTGATTTGTATTCGGAGTAAATAGTTTCTCTTGTTTCTAAAAGTAGATTTATGATTGAATCTATAGCAGTAATATTACCGATGGCATTTCTACTCAATTTAAA
>JBCDDK010000281.1:0-1502 GCA_039180345.1 Cyanobacteria bacterium P01_G01_bin.39
ATAAGACATAGGCATTTCGCGAGAAGCAAAAGGTATTTGATGTCCAGGTATGGCAACAGCTTTAAGAATTGCACGACGAATCGAACGCTTAGTTTGTTCGTCGAGATAGGCGAAGTTGAAGCCCTCTTCAGTATTCGTTGTATTGTGAGACATAGGCTATAAAATTAATAATTAGTAATTAATAATGAATAATTGTTTTATGAATCTTGAAAGAGCATTAGACATTGCCGAAACATTATCTAATAAAGGTAATTTGACTCCTGAAGAAGAACAGCTTTTAGATCTATTAGTGACATTAATCGAAAATTTTGAAAGCCAGCAATATAGTTTTGGCAATAATTCAACACCATTATCTAGATTAATTTTTTTGGTTGAAGCTAATAATTTAAAACAGGTAGATTTATTAGACATTTTTGGTTCTAAATATATTACTTCTGAGGTGTTCAATGGTAAGCGTCAAATTAGTAAAACTCATGCTGTTAAATTAGGTAAAAGATTCAATGTAGAGCCTGCTTTATTTTTGATTTAGTTTATTAAGTTACTCAGATTTCTTACTCATTATTAATTACTAATTATTCATTATTAATTTCTTCTCTCATCTGTCTAACTAAATTCAATTCCGCTTGAAAATCAATATAGTGAGGTAGCTTTAAATGTTGAACAAAACCTTGTGCTTCTACGTTATCTGAATGATATAAAACAAACTCTTCATCTTGCGCTGCCCCTTCCATTTCTTCTCCAAATTCTTTTGCTCTTAATGCACGATCTACTAGTGCCATTGACATAGCTTTGCGTTCGTTATAGCCAAAAGTTAAACCGTAACCACGAGTAAATTGGGGTGGTAATTCTTTACTACCTTTAAACTGATTTACCATCTGCACTTCAGTTACTTGAATATCCGCGATCGCAATTTCAAAGCCTAATTCTTCTGGTTCGATAATCACTTCTACTTCGCCTACTCTTATCTCTCCTGCGAAAGGATGATTTTTGCCATAGCCTCTTTGGGTGGAATAAGCTAAACCCAACAAGAAACCTTCATCGGCGCGGGCTAGGTTTTGCAGTCTAGCATCGCGATCTGTTGGAGTAGTTAACGACTGTCTGGTGAGATCGAATGGTTCTCTATCGGATTGTCTAGCATCTTCTGATTGGATTAATTGTTCTTTGTTTAAGGCATCGATAGATCTGGGAATAGGCGAATTGCCATTCACTGCTACTGGTTTTTCTGGGGGTTGATATTCGTTATCTTCTGCTGCTAATTTAAAATCTAACAAGCGATGAATATAATCATAAGTCGCCCCTAACTTTTGTCCTCCTGGTACATCTTTGAAAATAGAAGATACACGCCGTTGGACCTGCATCTTCTCCGTATCTAAAGGTTTGCTGTAATATAGCCTGGGCAAAGTTGTACGATATGCTCTTAACAAAAATATTGCCTCAACTAAATCTCCCCAAGATTGCTTGATGGCTAAAGCTGCTAAATCTTCGTCATATAAACTTCCTTC